>JBGUHQ010000001.1:0-3354 GCA_045112195.1 Christensenellales bacterium
GATCCGCAGAAGCCGTTGATGACCGCCGCGAAGGGATTCCCGTCGTTCAGCACCTGTACCCATGCCGCTTTGCCGTCCGGATCCGCGCCGCGGCCCAGCATCGCCTTATACAGGATGTCCACCTGTTCTTCCTTGCTCAGGTTCTTGTTCAGGAATTCCGGACTGTTCACAAATCCGTCAATAATCTCGGAAGCCTTCCTTACGCCGGTGGCCAGCGCGTCCGCCCAGGCGTTCAGGCCGTCCGGATCCGGATCCCGGCCCAGGATGACGGAATAGCAGCGGGTCACGAACGCCTTGATCTTGTTCATGTCGGCTCCGGGAACCGTGGGCTGCGCGGGCTGTCCGGGGTCGACCGAGCCGGGCCTGATCCCGTAGCCCTTGCAGACGCCGCGGAACTCAATGGATTTGCTGAAGCCGTTTACGACGGCGGATACCGGGTAGCCCTCATCCAGCACCTTCACCCACGCCGCCTTGCCGGCCTCGTCCGCTTCACGGTCCAGCATCGCCAGGTACAGCCGGCTGACGATCTCGCCGTTGCTCAGGCCCTTCTGCTTGAACTCGTCGCTCTCCGTCAGGGAGTTGATGATCTCCGCGCCGGTTTTCTCGCCCGTGGCCAGCAGGATACCCCAGTCGTGCAGGCCGGTTTCGTCCACCCCGCGGCCCAGGATCGTATTGTAGCACCGCTTCACGAAGTTCCCGATGTTCTCGTTCACGATATCCGGGCCAACAAAGTTGAAGTAGTATTCATTGTTGTTGTAATCGATATATGTTTCGTTTCCCGCTTCGTCAATAGCGTCGATATAGCTCAGGGTGTATTGCGCGTTTACGTAGTCCTCCGGCAGCTGGAAGGATCCGGTCCAGGTGTCTCCGGACTGCTGTTTCAGTTCAATGTCAAATCCGCCGCCGACGCTGGCCCAGGTATGGTTCTTTCTGTATTCCGCCCAGGACCACTTTTTGCCGTCCATGGAAGAGGCATACGGTCCCTGGAAACTCGCATATGCCCAGCTAACGCCGCCCGCGTCAGAAATGGTGGCGGTAACATGCACTTCCTGGCCGGGTGTCAGCGTAGCTGTATTCTCCGTAAAGGAGACTCCCGTGATAGAAGGACCCGTATTGTCGTCCGATCCGCCGGTAAAAGTCACATAAACTTCGCCGATTGTTTCTTCATAAACAGAGTTCCATTGATTATTTACTTCGGTTTCAACCGTGGTCAGGTAATAGGTGCCGTTAGCCATGCCTTCCCAGAACGTAAATTCACCTTCCCACAGGCCGGTATTTTCGTTGTACTCGAGGGTGTTTCCGTACACTCTGCCGGAGCTGCCGTCATCGGTCCTTCTTGTCAGGTTAAAGAATACGGAATCCGCTTCTCCGGAAAGTTTCACGGAAATATGGATGGTATCGCCGGGTCTGACAGTCTGTCCCTGCTCTTTGATCGAGGCGGAAACAAATAGGCTTGCGCCCGGACCCGGATCGGTGTTCCCGACCAGGTAAAAGACACCGTAATCGGTACCGCCCATACCGTATGTGTTATAATACTCATCATACGACTGAACGCTGCCGACACGCCATTCGCCGTTTGCCAGTCCGCTGTCCAGCGTATACTCGCCTTCATACCTGTCTGACGCGGCGTTATACTTCATGCTTAAGTCAAAACTGGTATCGCCGGTCTCCGCGTCGTCGTTGACAAAATCGATCCGTACAGACTTGATCTTCGACCGGTCTTCCGCCTGCACGGAAACATGGATCACGGCGCCTGCCTGCAGGGTCGCTCCGTTTTCAGTGAAAACGAAATTGGTCAGTTCCGGCGGCGCGTTGTCCGTCACCTTGTTCGGGGTCTTGCCTGCGGCGAACGCGCCGGCGCAGCCCAGTACCAGTGAGATGCACAGGATCACTGATACAACTTTCATCAGGGGTTTTGAAACAGAATACATAATGGCCTCCTTATAAAAATGGTATGTAATTCTTTGTGTAGGGACAGTATACCCTTGTAACCATTTTCTGTCAACCAGTAACTGGAAAATCCAAACAGCAAAAAGCGGAACACGGACAGTTCCACCTAAACCTCTCCGCTCCAGGTTTACCCGGAAACTTCCCCGGGATTTTTCCAGGTTCGGATCCGGAAAAGGAATTAACTTGGTAAATCATGCTCATTTTTACCAAGTTCGTATCCAAATTCAGTCTTAACTTGGTAAAATATGTTGATTTTTTCCAAGTTAATGTCTATAATTTTATGTTGCCCGGAAAGATTAATCCACATTTTCCAGAATCGTTTCCCGGATACTCTGTCTTCTTGGGAGGGGGAAATATATGCCATACAAAGATTTCAGAATCCACAGTTTTAATTTGCCCCCAGAGGAAGCAAATGAGCTTTATAATAAAAGATATAATGGAGAATCAACAATCCGGCTTGGTTTTGATATTAAAGGATCTGATTCTTTTGTTGTGCTGAATCCGGAATTGTCCACGCTTATCTCTTCTATATACCAGGCAGATAAAAAATTATCTTTGCTTTCATCCAAAATACCTCCGGATGCATTGGAGCAGTTTGTTAACACTTCGATGATCGAGGAAATCCAGCAAAGTAACGAGGTTGAAAACGTCAACAGCACACGCAAAGAGATAAAGGAAGCACTGAATACCATCAACCAGGGACGCCATGGAAAACGTTTTGTCAGCATGGTTCGGAAATATATGATCCTGCAATCCAATAAGGATATACCCCTATCCACATGCCATGACATCCGGAATCTGTATGACGATTTCATTGCAGATGAAATTGTCAGAGATGATCCGGAGGATCAGCCGGATGGCGAAATATTCCGTAAATCTCCCGTTCATGTTGACAACGGCCGCGGCCAGAGAATACATGAAGGACTGTTTCCTGAGTCAAAAATCATCACGGCAATGGATTCCGCTTTATCAATCCTGAACAATGAAAACTATGATATCCTGATCCGTGTTGCTTTGTTTCATTATTTCTTCGGATATATCCACCCTTTCTACAACGGCAACGGAAGAATGACCAGGTTTGTCAGCAGCTATATGCTGGCAAAGTATTTTTCAAACTCCGCTTGCTTAAGGATTTCCTATGTAATCAGGGAGCACAGGAACAGGTATTATGAGCTGTTCAGGAACGCAAACGACAAGCGGAACAGGGGTGAATTGACAGAATTTGTGATGGGCTACCTGGCCTTTTTTAAAGAGGCGATTGACGGCACATATGTCACGCTTGAAGAAAAAAAGAAACTGTATCAGGAATATGAGCAAATACTTTACGCCTGGATTGACAGAAATATGAATAAACTCACTTCTGCCCAGCGCTTTTGTTTCGTATATATGCTGCAAACAGATTTA
>JBGUHQ010000002.1:0-3303 GCA_045112195.1 Christensenellales bacterium
TCCGGCAGGTTTTTCCGCGCGAACTCCAGCAGCTGCTTGGCGAAACTGGTGTAATAGATGCCGGAGGCCAGGCCGATCCGGTCATAGGCCGACAGGTCAGCCTCGGGCTGTTTCGTCACGTCGATCAGGCCGACCTCATGCTTTGCCGCGATGGCGTCCAGCAGCTTCTTCGTGTTTCCGTGGTGCTGCGAATAATAGACGATGGCTGTTTTCATTCTTCCCTGCTCCTTTGCGATTCACTGCTATGAGCATACCACACCTGTCAAAGCGCTTCCACCGGAAAAATCTGGATTTTGTATCGGGAATCCGGTATAATGGCTTTAAAGAAACAGTTTCATATTTCGACCCAAGCAAGGAGGAAACGCACATGTCTCAGTTCAGATTCTCCGTCGGCCCCTGGAACGTCCATACCGGCGCCGACTCCTACGGCCCCGAAACCCGCCGGGCCATCGACCTGGAAACCAAGTTCGCCAACTTCAAAAAGCTCGGCTTCGACGCCGTCCAGTTCCATGACGACGACGCGGTGCCAAACATGAACAACCTGTCTGAGGAGGAGATCAGGGCCGAGGCCCGGAAGGTGAAGGCGCTGCTGGACAAATACGGCCTGAAGGCCGAGTTCGTGGCGCCCCGCCTGTGGATGGATCCCCATACGACCGACGGCGGCTTCACCTCCACCAGCAAGGCGGACCGGGACTTCGCCATGTGGCGGGCCTACCGGTCCATCGACATCGCCCGGGAGCTGGGCTGCGACCTGATCGTCCTGTGGCTGGCCCGGGAAGGCACCCTGTGCGCCGAGGCGAAGAGCCCGGTCACGGCGACGAAACAGCTGGTGGAAGCCATCGACAACATGCTGCGGTATGACGATACGATCCGCGTGTGCATCGAGCCCAAGCCCAACGAGCCCATCGACCGCTCCTTTGCCGGCACCGTGGGCCATGTGATGGGCATCTCCGCCGCGACCATCGACCCGAAGCGCGTCGGCGCGAACCTGGAGACGGCCCACGCGATCCTGGCCGGCCTGGATCCCGCCAACGAGATCGGCTTCGCCCTGGCTTTCGATAAGCTCTTCACCGTCCACCTGAACGACCAGAACGGCATCCGCTACGACCAGGACAAGGCCTTCGGCGTGGAGAACCTGCGCTCGGCCTTCAACCAGGTGAAGGTCCTCATGGAGAACAACTACGGCGCCAAAGGCGAGTACGTGGGCCTGGACGTAAAGGCCATGCGCACCACCTCCGACGAGGACAGCTACGAGCACCTGAAGAACTCCCTGGCGATCTTCAAGGCCATGGAGGAAAAGGTGAAGAAGTACGACTATGACTACGCCAACAAGCTGATCGCGGAAAAGAAGTTCGAGCAGCTGGAGATGTACACCGTGAACCTGATCCTCGGGATCTGACGGGAGAAACATGGGTAAAGTGATATCGGCCGGGCATATCTGCCTGGACATTACGCCGGTCTTTCCTGCCGGGCGCAGCTACCGGCAGGTCGGCGACCTGCTGGTGCCGGGAAAGCTGATCCGCACGGAGGCGGCCAGCGTCCATACCGGCGGCAGCGTGGCGAACACCGGCCTGGCGCTGAAACTGCTGGGGAACGACGTGACCCTTCTGGGCAAGGTGGGGAACGACGCCTTCGGCAGCGCGGTGAAACGGATCCTGGGGGAATACGGCGCCGGCGGCCTGATTACGGACGGGGAGAGCTCCACGTCCTATTCCGTCGTGCTGGCCGTGCCGGGCACGGACCGGATCTTCCTGCACAATCCCGGGGCCAACGATACCTTCTCCGCGGCGGACATCCCGGAGGAGGCCCTTTCGGAGGCCGTGCTCTTCCACTTCGGCTATCCCACGCTGATGAAGCGGATGTACGAAAACGGCGGCGCGGAGCTGAAGGAAATGTTCCGCCGGGTAAAGGAAAAGGGAATTGCAACCAGCCTGGACCTGGCGGCGGTGGATCCCCTGAGCGAGGCGGGGCAGGCGCCCTGGCGGGAGATCCTGGCCGGCGTGCTGCCGTATGTGGACTTCTTCGTGCCCAGCTTTGAGGAGCTGTGCTATATGCTGGACCGCCCCCGGTATGACGAACTGTCCGCCCGGGGCGGGGACATCACGGAGCAGGAAGGGATTTTGGACCTGGCCGACGGCCTGGCCCGGACGTGCCTGGAGATGGGCTGCGGCGCGGCGCTGGTGAAATGCGGCCTGTCCGGCATGGCCTGGCGCGCGGGCAGCCGGGAACGCTTTGCCCGGGTCGGCGGGCGGCTGAAAGTTAACGCGGACGCCTGGGCGGACCGGGCCGGCCGCCAGCCCTGCTTCCCGGCGGAGATTGTACGCAGCGCCACCGGCGCGGGGGACGTGAGCATCGCGGCGTACCTGACCGCCCTGATGAACGGGGAGGGCCCGGAGGACTGCGCGAAACTGGCGGCCGCGGAAGGCTGCGCCTCCGTCAGCAGCTACGACGCCCTGGGCGGCGTGCTGCCCCTGGAGGAGCTGAAGAAACGGATCGCGCTGTATGAAGGAGGAACAAGGGCATGCTTGTGAACATGCGGGAGATGCTGCGGGAAGCACAGCGGGAACGGTACGGCGTCGGCTTTTTCAATGCCGTGAACGTGGAAATGGCCCGGGCGGTCATCGAAACCGCGGAGGAGATGCGCGCGCCGGTCATCGTGGGCACGGCGGAGGTGCTTCTGCCGGCCATGCCCCTGGAGCGGGTGGCGGAATACCTGATCCCCATGGCGCGGAAGGCCTCGGTGCCGGTGGCGGTGCATTACGACCACGGCCTGACCTTTGACAAATGCATGGAGGCGCTGGACCTGGGGTTCTCGTCCATCATGTACGACTGCTCCACCGCCCCGTATGAGGAGAACGTCGCCGCGGTAAAGCAGATGGTTGAGATCTGCCGCGGGCGGGGCGCGACCGTGGAGGGCGAGCTGGGCCACGTGGGCGACAACGAGGGCGCCGGGAAACTGGAGAACCCGTCGGATTACTATACCGATCCGGACATGGCGGCGGACTTCGTACGGCGCACCGGCGTGGACGCGCTGGCCGTGGCCGTCGGCAACGCCCACGGGGATTACAAGTTCCCGCCGAAGCTGGACTTCGGCCGGATCGCCGCCATCCGGGACGCGGCGGGCACGCCCCTGGTCCTCCACGGCGGCAGCGGCCTGTCCGACGACGATTTCCGGGAAGCCGTGAAGCGCGGCGTGTGCAAGATCAACATCTTCACCGACCTGGACAAGGCGGGGAAGGCCGGCATCGAAAAAGGCCTGAAGGCCGGCGCGGGCAGCATGATGGCCCTGATTCCGTATGAGAT
>JBGUHQ010000003.1:0-2521 GCA_045112195.1 Christensenellales bacterium
ACGGAGTACGCCGTGCTGGTGACCATGCTGGAGCAGGACAACGAGCTGTACAACAACGGCATCGTCGTGGCCTACCAGTATCCGAAGATGTATATTGTCCGGCCCCAGTTCTTTATCCAGCTGATCTCCCTCCTGCGGGACGCGGCGCTGTCCGGCCTGGAGACCCGCCGGGAGCTCATCGCGGCGCGGAAGCAGAACGTGGACGTTTCCAACTTCGAGAACGCCATGCTGGATTTCCAGAAGCGGTTCGGCAACAACGTGCGCCTGGCGGGGGAAAACTTCCAGGAGGCCATCGACCGGATCGACGAGTCCATCAAACAGATGGAGAAGGTGAAGGACGCCCTGCGCAAGACCCAGTATCACCTGGAGCAGGCGGACAAGAAGGTCCAGGACCTGTCGATCAAAAAGCTGACGAAGGACAGCCCTTCCGTGCGGGAGAAGTTCATTGAGGCCGGCGCCGAGATCAAGTGACAGAATAGGAGTATTTGGGATGAGACTCTTTGTCGGCCTTCGCCCCTCTGACGAATTCCGTTCTGCACTGTCCCTGCTGCAGGACCGGCTTCGGGCTGCCGGGGTCACCGGGCAGTTCCTGGATCCGTCCAACCTGCATATGACGCTGGCGTTTATCGGGGAATGGCCGGAGGAGGTCACGGAGGTCCTGCCGGAGGTGGAGGAGCCGTTTGTGGTGACGCTGTCGCATATCGGGTTCTTTCCGGAGGCCAAGGTGCTGTGGGCCGGGGTGGAGAAGTCTTTTGAGCTGGAGCGCCTGGCGGGCCGGGTGCGGCATTGCCTGGCGGACAGCGGGATTCCCTTTGACCCGAAGCGGTTTAATCCGCATATCACCCTGGCGAGGAAACCGTCTGTTCCCGCGGGGGTGATTGTTTCGGAGATTGAGATTCCCCATGCGGTGATGACGGTGGAGGAAGTCTGCCTGTACCGTTCCGACCGGGGAAAGAACGGCATGGTGTATACCGTCATCGGGAGTGTGTGAAACAGAAGGGATATATGAAGCCGGATATCATTTGCGCTATTCGGAAAAATGCACAGATCTGTGCTTTTTTTCGAATTTATCATTGACTGGGCTAGGGGATCGGATTTATTATTTAATCGGAATTTATATCAGTTCTGTGCAATTTTCCGATTAAAGGAGGTCTCGTATGGTTTTCCCGCGTGAAAGATATCTGCAAAAACTCATTGGCAGAAAGCATAACGGGTTGATCAAAGTCATCACGGGTATGCGGCGAAGCGGGAAATCGTTCCTGCTGAATGAACTGTTTTTCGGGCATTTACGCCGGGAGGGCGTGCCGGACAGTAGGATACTCCGCTTTGCATTCGATTCGGATGAGGATCTGGATTTGCTGGAACCGTATTTTCCGGAAGAGCCGGTGCGCAGGGAAATCAGCAAAGGTCAGTTCGTTGTGAACGCCAGGAAGTTTCGGGCCTGGGTTCGAGAAAACACAAAAGAAACCGGGCAGTATTATTTCCTGCTGGACGAGGTGCAGCTGCTGGAGGGGTTTACCGGCACGCTGAACGCCTTTCTCCGCCATCAGAATTACGATCTCTATGTTACCGGTTCCAATTCTCGTTTTCTTTCTTCTGATATCGCTACAGAGTTCAAGGGACGCGGAACAGTGATCCATGTGCTGCCGCTTACCTTTGGTGAATACTGTCTCGGTTTGCAGCTTCCGCCGCAGGAAGCGTGGAAAGATTATCTTGAAACCGGCGGGATTCCGCTGGTTGCCCTGATGAGCAGCCGGGAAGAACGGATGGATTACCTGAAGAACCTGTGTGAGGAAACCTATCTGAAGGACATTATTCAGCATCACCAGATCCGGAAAAGTACGGAACTGGGGGAGGTTCTGAATGTAATCTGTTCCTCTGTCGGAAGTCCCGTTAATCCGCTGAAAATCGCCAATACTTTCAGGAGTGTATCAGGAAAGCGTATTTCAGATGAGACAGTTGCGGCGTTTATTGACTACTTTATTGATTCATTTCTGATTTCCGGTGCGCAGAGGTATGATATCCGCGGCCGAAAATATATCGGGGCATTGTATAAACTGTACGCTGAGGACATCGGGGTGCGAAACGCCCGGCTTAATTTCCGGCAGGTTGAAGAAACTCACCTCATGGAAAATATTCTGTATAATGAACTGCGTTACAGAGGTTACAATGTGGATGCGGGGGAAGTGGCGGCCAAGGAAAAAACGGATCGCCTGGACCGGAACGGGAAGTATATTTATACCCGGAAAGCGCTGGAAGTTGACTTCGTTGCCGCCAGCGGCAGCAGCAGGTTTTATATTCAGTCCGCATTGTCTATGACGGAGCCGGAGAAAGAAGAGCGGGAAAAGAAATCGTTATACTGTATTGACGATTCATTTCAGAAGATCATCATCACAAGAAACGGCCTGCATCCGCAAACGGATGAAAAAGGGATACAGACTGTCGATCTGTTTGATTTCCTGCTGAACAATGATATTTGCCCGCCTGTCGCCCTGTAAACGGGTTGGCGTGCAACAGGGGG
>JBGUHQ010000004.1:0-45017 GCA_045112195.1 Christensenellales bacterium
GGAATCCATCGAATCCGAAGCCAAGCGCTGCAATATGTTTTATGTCAACAACCGCTGGCTGGGCGGCATGCTGACCAACTTCAAGACCATCCGCACCCGGATCGACCGCCTGAACCAGATCGACAAGATGGAACAGAACGGCCAGTTTGACGTGCTTCCCAAGAAGGAAGTCATCAAGCTGATCCACGAGCGCGAAAAGCTCGAGACCAACCTGGGCGGCATCCGTGAGATGAAGAAGCTCCCCGGCGCCCTGTTCGTTGTGGACCCCCGCAAAGAGCACATTGCCGTGACCGAAGCCCGCATCCTGGGCATCCCGATCGTGGGTATCGTTGATACCAACTGCGATCCCGACGAGATCGACTACGTCATTCCCGGCAACGACGACGCCATCCGCGCCGTCAAGCTGATCGCCGGCAAGCTGGCTGACGCTGTGCTGGAAGGCAAGCAGGGCGAGCAGACCGAAGCGGAAGCCGAAGAAGCCCCCGCCGAAGCTGAAGAAAAGCCCGAAGCGGAAGCTCCCGCTGAAGCCTGATAATCAATTCATAATTCAGAATTCATAATTCAGAATTATGTGACGAAATATTACAGAAAAGAGGAATAATCAATATGGCAGCAATTACTTCCGCTATGGTTAAAGAGCTGCGCGAACGCACCAGCGCCGGCATGATGGATTGCAAAAAGGCCCTGGTCGAGAGCGACGGAGATATGGACAAGGCCATTGAATGGCTGCGTGAAAAGGGACTGAGCCAGGCCGCCAAGAAGGCCAGCCGCATCGCCGCTGAAGGCGTGGTTGCCCAGTACACCAACGAAGACGGCACCATCGGTGCCATCGCCGAAGTCAACTGCGAGACCGACTTCGTGGCCAAGACCGATAACTTCATCGCCTTCGCCAACAAGGTTGCCAAGCAGGTTGCCCTGGCGAACCCCGCTGACGTGGACGCCCTGATGGCCCAGGCCTTCGTGGATGACAGCAGCAAGACCATTTCCGACCTGGTCAGTGACGCGACCGTGGCGATCGGAGAAAAGATCTCCATCCGCCGCTTCAGCCGCTATGAGACCACCGGCGTGGTTTCCACCTACATTCATCTGGGCGGCAAAGTCGGCGTTATGGTCGAAGTCGCCGCTGATGCTGCCGGCCGCGGCAACGAAGCCGTGAAGACCTTTGCCCATGACCTGGCCCTGCAGATCGCCGCTGCCAAGCCTGAAGCGGTCCGCCGCGAGGAAGTGGACGCCAGCAAGCTGGAAAAGGAAAAGGAAATCCTGCGCGCCCAGGCCCTGAACGAAGGCAAGCCCGAGAAGATCGTCGACCGTATGGTTGAAGGCCGGATCGAGAAGTACTACAAGGAAGTGTGCCTGCTGGAGCAGCCCTTCGTCAAGGATCCCGACAAGAACATCAAGAACCTGATGGGCGAGATCGCCAAGGCTGCCGGTGCGGAGCTGGACGTTGTGAAGTTCAGCCGCTTCGAGCGCGGTGAAGGCATCGAAAAGCGGAAGGACGACCTGGCCGCTGAGATCGCCGCCATGACCAAGTAAGTAGAACACATTTGCCAGGGACTGTCAGTTGACAGTCCCTGTTTTTGAGGAGAAAGAACATGAAAATCGGACTTTTGATCGCCATCGAACGGGAACTGGAAGCTTTTCTGCAGAGTGGGGAGGAACGGACCGAGGAGACGGTGGCCGGACGCACGGTCTACAGGACCCGGATGGAAGAGCATGACATCTACGCAGTCAAGTCCGGCTGCGGCGAGATTGACGCTTCGGCGGCCACAATGCTGCTGATTGTGAAATACGGCTGTGACGTGATCCTGAACTTCGGCGTTACCGGCGCGTTGGAAGAGGATCTGAAAGTCGAGGACCTGTTTGTGGCCGAAAAAGCCTGGCATTACGATTTTGACTGCACGGCGTTTACCGGCTGTGAAAAGATCGGCCAATATGAAGAATATTCCGACGAGTTCATTCCGCTGGATGCCGGGCTGATCGCACTGGTTACGGAACGGATTCCGGGAATCCGGAAGATCGCGGTAGCCAGCGGTGATAAATTTGTTGAGAACCGGGCTGAAAAACTGCGCCTGCGGGAAGCCGGCTGCGGAATCTGCGAGATGGAGCTTGCCGGGATCGCCCGGACCTGCGAGCGCAGCGGCGTGAAGTGCCTGAGCATTAAATGTATCAGCGATACCTTCGACGGGACCGGCACGGATTTCGAGAAGAATGTGAAAGCCAGCGCAAAAAAAGCGTTCGGCGTCATCCGTGAAGTGCTGAAGCTGCTGTAAAAAGGCTTTCCGATCGCTTTTTCGATCTTTTCAGCCGAAATAATCATATGATCATCACAAAAACATTGAACAAGAAACGATCAATGTGCTATACTTAATCGGTTGCCAATCTTATTACTATCAACCTGAGACAGGAGGAACCGAGTCACATGCAATACACCAAAGAAGTGGAAGAAATGGTCTGTGTTGCGAAGGGCCCGAACCACGGTCCCGCACCGATTCCCGAAGAGGGAAAATGGATCCAGGCCAAAGAAATCAAAGACATTTCCGGTTACACCCACGGTATCGGCTGGTGCGCACCCCAGCAGGGCGCCTGCAAGCTGAGCCTGAACGTTAAGGATGGCGTGATCCAGGAAGCGCTGGTGGAGACCATCGGTTGCTCCGGTATGACGCATTCCGCTGCCATGGCGAGCGAAATCCTGCCCGGCAAGACGATCCTGGAAGCGCTGAACACCGACCTGGTGTGCGACGCCATCAACACCGCCATGCGCGAGCTGTTCCTGCAGATCGTGTACGGCCGGACCCAGAGCGCCTTCTCCGATGACGGCCTGCGCATCGGCGCCGGCCTGGAAGACCTGGGCAAGGGCCTGCGCTCCATGGTGGGTACCATGTACGGCACCAAGGAAAAGGGCACCCGTTATCTGGAGATGACGGAAGGCTACGTTGTCAAGATGGCCCTGGACAAGGATGACCAGGTCTGCGGCTATCAGTTCCTGAGCCTGGGCAAGATGATGGACGCCATCAAGAAGGGCATGAGCCCCAACGAAGCGTACGAGAAGAACCTGGGCACCTACGGCCGGTTCAAGGCTGAAGACGGCGCGGTCAAGTGGATTGACCCGCGCAAGGAATAAGGGGAGGGTGAGACAAATGGCATTGTTTGAGAATTATGAAGGCCGTATGCCTCAGCTGCAGCCTGTCCTGGACAAATACGGATTCAAAAACTTCGAGGAAGTCAAAGCGTTCACCAACGGCAAGGGCGTTGACGCCTACTCCATCGTGGAGAGCACCCAGCCCATCTGCTTCGAGAACGTAAAGTGGGCCTATGAACTGGGCGCCGCTATCGCCATCAAGGAAGGCGCGAAGAACGCCGCGGAAGCCGCCAAGTGGATCGGCACCGCCCTGCAGGCGTTCTGCATCCCCGGTTCCGTCGCGGACCAGCGCCAGGTCGGTATCGGCCACGGCAATCTGGGCGCGATGCTGCTGGACGAGGAGACCGAGTGCTTCGCTTTCCTGGCCGGCCACGAGTCCTTCGCCGCCGCTGAGGGCGCGATCAAAATCGCCCTGAACGCCAACAAAGTGCGTAAAAAACCCCTACGGGTTATCCTGAACGGCCTGGGCAAGGACGCTGCCATGATCATTTCCCGGATCAACGGCTTCACTTATGTGCAGACCAAGTATGACTATCTGTCCGCCGACGTGAAGGAAGACCACGCGCTGACAGTTGTCAAGAAGACCGCTTATTCCACCGGCGACCGGGCCAAGGTTAACTGCTACGGCGCGGACGACGTGCGTGAAGGCGTTGCCATCATGTGGCATGAAGGCGCTGACATCTCCATTACCGGCAACAGCACCAACCCCACCCGATTCCAGCATCCCGTTGCGGGCACCTACAAGAAGGAACGCTGGGAAGCCGGCAAGAAGTACTTCTCCGTGGCGTCCGGCGGCGGCACCGGCCGGACCCTGCATCCCGACAACATGGCTGCCGGTCCCGCCTCTTACGGCATGACGGACACCATGGGCCGTATGCATTCCGACGCGCAGTTCGCAGGTTCCTCTTCCGTCCCCGCTCACGTGGAGATGATGGGATTCCTGGGCGCCGGCAACAACCCGATGGTCGGCATGACTGTCGCGGTCGCGGTGGCTGTGCAGGAAGCGCTGAACAAATAAGGATCCTTTTCGGAGGGCTCCCGAAGACACCTTCGGGAGCCTTCGTTTGATCATGGAGGGAACATGAACGGACAGAAAACGGTCTGGGTGACCGGCGCCTCCAGCGGTCTGGGACTGCATACGGCGGCTGCCCTGAAAGAGGACGGCTGGCTGGTGATCGCGGGAGCCCGCAGCTTTGAGGACGGGGAACAGGACGGCATTCACCGGCTGAATCTGGACGTGACGGATGAGGAAAGCGTCCGCCGCTTCTGTGAAAAGGCGGCGGAGATCGCGTCCCCGGACGCGCTGGTGCAGTGCGCCGGCATGCTGGTGCTCGGTTCCTGCGAGGAGACCGCCGTGGAGGAGTTCCGCCGGGTGATCGATACGAACTACCTCGGCATGGTCCGGATGAACCGGGCGGTGCTGCCGCTGATGCGGGAGCGGGGCGGGGGAAAGATCGTCCTGTTTTCCTCCATCAACGGGCTGATGGGCATTCCGTTCCAGAGCGCCTATACCGCCAGCAAGCACGCGATCGAAGGATACGCTGAATGCCTGTCCATGGAAGTCAAACCCTTCGGGATCCAGGTGATGCTGGTGGAACCCGGCGATCACCGGAGCGGAAGCGACAAATACCGGCCCCACGCGGCGGCCATGAGCGAATCGTCGCCCTACGCGGCGGCCTATGAGAGCGCGACGGAACAGATTCACCACGACGAGACCAACGGATCCGACCCGGATGTACTGGGGCGAAAGATTGCCCGGACGCTGGACCGGAAGAAGATTCCCTTCCGGAAGCGGATTGCCAGCCCGGATCAGCATCTGGCGGTGTATATTCACCGGCTGCTGCCCGCGAAGCTGAACGCGGCGATTCTGAGATCATATTACATACGAAAGAAGACGAAACAATGAACAGAAACATCCCGCGGATCCTGATCCTGATCCTGGTTCTTGCGCTTGCGGGCGGTATGGCGTCGGCGGAGACGGAGAAGGACGGCTATCATTTTGACGATAAAGGGTTCCTGACCGGCGAGGATAACCCTTCGGAGGAATACATCCTGGAGGATGAAAAGAACGGCGTCTGGCAGTATGCCTCCGAAGACCTGGCAATCACGGTGACCCGGACCCGGGAAAAGGCGAAAAAGGGCAGCAAAAAGATCCGGGAGTACTGTGTGGCGGAAATCTGGTGCACCCCGGAAACGCAGATGGGCACGATTATGACGGAGCCCTATGCCAGATACGGCGGCACACCGACACCCGGGAAACGCCAGGACGATCCGGACAAACTGATGGCGCTGCATCCTTCCATACTGGCCATGTCGGATGATATGTACGGTCTGCGGATTATTGAGATCAGCAAGAAGAAGACGAAATATGACTTCCACGGCGTGGTGATCAGAAACGGGGAAGTGCTGGCCACCAAAACCCGAAAGAGCCCGGAGGAAGGGAAAAAAGACAAGCGTCCCTGGCCGAACATGGATACGCTGGCAGTGTACCGGGACGGCAGCATGAAGGCGTACGTGTGCGACGCGATGACGGCGGAGGAATACCTGGCAAAAGACGCCGTGCACGTGTTTGCATTCGGCCCCTGGCTGATTTCCGGGGGAGAGATGAATCCGGCGCTGCAGAAGAAAGATTATTATCCGTCCAGTGAACCCCGGATCGCGATTGGGATGATTGAACCGTATCACTACATCGTTGTCGCGCATGCGGGGAGGCCCAAGGAAAAGTATGCCGGGGCGAAACTGCTCTGGATGGCGGAGAAGATGAAGGAACTCGGCTGCACCGAGGCACTGAACCTGGACGGCGGCGCAACGGTGATCCTGGCCTTCAACAACAAGACCATCCTCCAGGGAGATTATACCGGGGAACGGAATATCGGCAGTATGATCGCCTTTGGACTGAAAGAGGAGCCGGCGGAGGAATAACAGCTGGCACGCGAAAAAACGGCAGCATCGCTGCCGTTTTTGATTTGGCTGAAACAGGTCGGTTCTACGGAACCCAGACATACAGATGGCCGTCATCATCCCGGTCGGCGGTATAGGTCCAGGATTCGCGCCGGTCTTTAAAGGAAGCCTCAAAATGGTCTTTATCGGGCGTCTCGCAGTGAAGTGGCAGGCCGTCGGGAGAAACCGGGACCTGGGAATTCTCCGGGAAAATGCGGATGTTTCCGCCGGTAATAATTACACGGGAATGTTCATTTCCCAGCAGCATCCGGTTTCCCGCAAGCAGTTCGCCGGAGATATGACCGCTTTCAATCCGGGTATCGCAGGCGCCGTCCGTGCTGCCGAAACCGGCGATCCGGTTGCCCTCACCGTGGATCCGGACGCGGGTGTTGCTGAACCGGGCAGAAACTTCCCCGCTGAAGGAACCGATACAGGCGCCTGCGTCGCAATGCAGAATGACGGAAACATATCCGCCCTCCAGCCGGATTTCACCGGTCCCGTTCATGGAGCCGATGCCGGTTGCCCGCTCACAGTTTGCTGTGATATTCAGGATACCGACGGAGCGGATCAGGGCCTGCCCGGAAAGCGAACCGACACCCAGCGCGTCGTTGCCGTCAATTACCGCGGAAACGGAAGCTTGGCCGATTGTAATCTGCGTGTCCCCGGTGGTGCTGCCCAGGGCGATCACACTGATGCCGTTGGCGGAGAGATTGCAGGTGCCTTTCAGGATGGAAATGCCTTCTCCGGCGCTGCGCCCGCCGCCGATACAGACGACTTTGTCCCCGGAGGCCTGAACGATCAGTATGCCGTCCATATCAATGACAATAGTCCCGTAGGGATCGTTGTAATTGGAACCGATGCCGACGGAATAATTCCGGTTGTTCATGATCTTCAGCTCGCCGCTGCCCTGCAGGGTGAGGCGGGCGGACGCCGGCACGCGGATGCCTTCTTTGTTCAGGGTGTTGACACCTTCCACCTGAATCGTCAGGCTGCTGCGGTTGCCGATCTGGATCGGGGTTTCGTTAATCCCCTTCAGGTTGACGTGACGCAGGGTCAGCACTGCTTTGGTGTCTTCTTCAATCAGGATCAGCATATCCACGCTTTGCGCCCTGTGACCGATCAATGTCACGTGGCCGCCGGAGATCCGGATGCAGGTATAGTGTTCCATGGCCAGGTTCAGCAGGTCCAGCGTATTGCCGTCGGAAGCGGTATAGACCTTTGTTTCCCGGTCAAAGCGGGTCAGCATCAGGTTTTCGGCGAGGATTTCATGCCGGACGGATTCATGAATGGTTCTCATCGGCACCTCAGAAGGACGGCCGGTATAGAAGCCCTGGATCAGATCTACACCGTAGTCAATCACGGTCCGGAGTTCCTCAGATGTTTCAACGCCTTCGGCCAGCGCCTTGATTCCGTTCTGGTGCGCGAAGTCGATGGTATTGCGGACAAAGAGCTGTTTGTTCCGGTCGTTCCGGATGCCCGAGATCAGCGCCCGGTCGATTTTGATGATCTGCGGCGTATAGCGCAGCACATTGACAATGTTGCTGTGGCCGGTGCCGTAGTCGTCGATGGCGATCTGGGCGGTACCGCCGGCCTTGCAGAGGTGTTTCAGTCGGTACAGTTCCTCGTCGCTGGTGGAGTCCTGCTCCGTCAGCTCAAAAACAAAGCAGTCCAGGTAGCTGTCGAATTCCTTCCGGATGGCGTCGCAGTCTTCCTCGTTCAGGAAGTGGCCGGGGATGGTGTTGATAAAGACCTTGCTGCCGGAGAAGCTGCTGTAGTCCTGAACGAAACGTTCCATAATCCCGAAAATGGTTGCCTTTTCCACGTCGTACAGGCGGTTGTATTCCCGGGCGACTGCCAGCACTTCCAGCGGAGAAAGGTTGATCAGGTTATCCGTGCGCATCAGGGCTTCATAGGCAAAGATCTGCGCGTTCTTCGCGTATACGATCGGCTGGAAATGGAACTTGAAAAGGTTCTTCTCCATCAGGAGGTTGAAGGCGCTGTAGAGTTCCGCAGCGGAGGAGGAAGGTTTGGCGGAGGCGTGGACATTGCTGCGCAGCTTAAACAGATACAGTTCGCCCAGGGCCAGCCTGATCAGGTTTTCGAGCGTGGTATCCTTCCAGCCGGCTTCCACGTTGGTGCAGCCGCAGTTTACTTCCACAAAATACTGCTTGCCGCTGATGGCGTTGTAGGATTCGACCTGTGTGAAGAAGTCCGCGGTGCTCCGGTTGATTGTCCGGCCGATCATTTCCGGCGTATCGCCGGTGTCCATAACGACAAACTGATCGCTGCTGATCCGGGCGATGATCAGTGCGTTCGGGTTGGAGGAGGTCAGCCGGTTAGCCACCAGGCGAACGATCTCCTCTGTTTCGTTCATGCCGAAGTTTTCATAGATATAATTGTAGCGATTGATGCTGTAGACGGAAAGCGCCAGCGGGCGTGTGTGATTGTCTTTTTCGGCGGCGTACTCCTCGAACCAGCGGGTAAGGCCTTTCAGATTGCCCAGACCCGTGACGGAATCTATGTACAGGGTGCTGTCCAGGTGGTTGATCAGCAGCTGTTGGCGGGCGTTGCCCAGGTGGATTGTGAAGATCAGGTTCAGCACGTCCGACAGGCGTTTGATCAGCTGGGCATCATTGTCCAGGTCCGTTGTGTGGGCGGCATAAAAGCCGCAGACAACCGTGCCGGTGTGCAGGGTGTTGAACAGGGTCATGCCGGTTTCAAGCCCTTCCGGCGGACGAAGCTCGCTGAGCCGGCATTCGGAGATGACAAAATCTTCCTCCCGGTCCTGATGCGGAATATAGAGGAGTTCCTCCTCGATGCTGTCCGCCATATAGTCCACGCCTGAATAGATGCTCAGGAAGCGCTTGTTCAGACAGATATAGGAATTGGGCAGGATGGAGGTGGAGATCATCTTCAGGAAGGATTCCGGATCTTTCTGCACGAGGACCCGCTCTACTGTATGGTACAGGTCGTTTTCATGATTGTTCAGGGCTTCGCTCCTGCGGTAGACAGTCAGTGCGTCATACCGCTTGTTTTCCGGGGAAGGGCAGCCGCAGGATTCCGAGAAGACCGGCCTGAAGGAATGAACGATGGTGTACGGCGGATGCTCACCGGTTTTCAGCCTGTGGATCAGATCCACGATGGTCTCGGCAAGGGAATGCGGATCATCACAGCAGGTGCTCAGGCGGGGAGTGGCCATGTAAGCGGCCGGCATACCGTCAAAACCGGTGACAATCACGTCCTCCGGGACCTTGAATCCTTCCTCCCGCAGGGTATCGCAGACAGCGATTGCCATGAAATCGTTGGCGCAGAAAATGGCGTCCGGCAGCTTGTTCCGGGACCGGATCAGCTTCCGGACGATATCTGCCGCAGGCCTGGTCCAGAAATCACCGTAAGCAAACATTCCGGAATCGAACGGGAGGTTGTTTTCCTCCAGCACTTCCTGCCAGCACCTCAACCGGCCTTCGGAATTTGGTTCGTCCTTAATTCCGGCGATATAGAACGTGTTCCTGGCACCATGGTCGCGGATGACGTGGCGAAGGAGGTCCTTGTAGCCTTCCTCATAGTTGTTGACGATGGTCCAGCAGTCGGGCAGTTCCATTCCGGCAAGGAATACCGGTACATTATGCACTTTGGCGCCGGCCGCGATCTCTTTGATCAGGTCGTCATCATGGAATCCGTGACAGATGAAAATCAGCGCGTCAAACAGATGGTACTGGATTGAGCGGAAACCGGCGCGGGGGACTTTGTTTTCGCCCTGGTACCAGTAGAAATCCAGGGAAGTATTAAAAATGACCACGCCAAAGCCTTCGGCTTCGCCGATGCGGCTCAGCTCGTTCAGGAATCCTATATTCAGAAAATTGTGTACCTGAGAAAGGCAGACAGCGATGAGTTTTTGCCTGTCAGCCATGGCGGAAGACCCTCCTGTGGAGATGATGTCTGCAAACGATTGTACTTTTATTCAGGCAGAGTATAACACAGAGGGAAATGAAAAGTAAAGAAAGTGGAAAAAGTTCCTCTTGTATCGCTCCGGGAATTATGGTATATTCCCATGGCGCGTCTGCGCGGTGAGTTCGAGACCTTCCTCACCTAAAACAAAACTAAAGGATGGAAACCGAAATGAAAAACAATACCCTGAAACTTGTCACCGGCGGCCTGATCGCGGCGCTGTACGTGGTGCTGACAGTCCTTGCGGCCCAGTTCAACCTGGCCAGCGGAGCGATCCAGGTCCGTTTTTCCGAAGCGCTGACAATTATGCCGGTGTTCACAGTGGCGGCGGTGCCGGGCCTGACAATTGGCTGCGTGCTGGCCAACCTGCTGACCGGCTGCGCCGCGTGGGACGTGGTGTTCGGCAGCCTGGCCACGCTGATTGGCGCTGTCGGCACCCGGCTCCTGAAGGATAAACCCCTGCTGGCCTGGATCCCGCCGGTGCTCAGCAACATGGCGATTATTCCGATCATCCTGATCAAGGTATATGCCGTACCGGACGCCTGGTGGTTCCTGGTGCTGACGATCGGCGCGGGAGAGATCATCTCCTGCGGCTTGCTGGGGCTCCTGCTCTGGAGGTCCCTGAAAAATATTCCCCAGATCAAGGAAATGAAGTGAGATAAAAACACGATCCTGAATTAAAAACTCCGCCTTTCGCAAGGTCTCAATGCGGGAAGGCGGAGTTTGTTGTTTTCCGAATAAGAAAGAATAATTATGAATTATGAATTCTTAATTCTGAATTATTTATGATACAGCTTGTGGCTCTGGTAGCCCGGGTCGCAGGTCAGGTTCACGCCCAGCCGGCGGAAGGTGTTGTCGTCCACCGCGGGCAGAATGACCGTGGAATGCGCCTCGCAGTTCTTCAGCTTCGGGAGTTTGCTCAGCGCCCGGGCTGCGTTGTAGTTGGTGGCCGCGGAAACGGACAGGGCAACGAGGACTTCGTCTGAATGCAGGCGGGGGTTGCGGTTGCCCAGGTACTTGCACTTCAGGTCCTGCACAGGTTCGATGACCTCCGGGGAGATCAGGTGAGCCTTCTTCGGGATCCGGGCCAGCTTTTTCAGCGCGTTCAGGATCACCGCGGCGGAAGGCCCGAGCAGGTCGGTGGTCTTGCCGGTCACGATCTCGCCGTTCGGCAGTTCAATGGCCAGGGCGGGATTGCCGGTCGCCTCGGCGCGCTTGCGGGCGGCGGCCATCACGGGACGGATGTCGTCGTTCAGGTTCAGCTGCTTCATGAGCAGAAGGATCTTTTCGGCTTCTTCCTTCTTGGCGTGGCCCTGGAGGAAGGAGCAGCGGGCGGCGTAATAACGCCGGACAATCTCTTTTTCCGCGGCTTCGCGGCAGGCTTCGTCATCGGTAATGCAGTATCCGACCATGTTGACGCCCATGTCCGTCGGGCTCTTGTAGGGAGATTTGCCCCAGACATGCTCGAACAGGGCGTTCAGTACGGGGAAGATCTCGATATCCCGGTTGTAGTTCACCGTGGTCTGACCGTAGGCTTCCAGGTGGAAGGGGTCAATCATGTTCACGTCGCTCAGGTCCGCGGTCGCGGCCTCATAGGCGACATTGACCGGGTGCTTGAGGGGCAGGTTCCAGATGGGGAAGGTTTCGAACTTGGCGTATCCGGCTTTGATCCCGCGGCGGTTTTCCTGGTACAGTTGGCTCAGGCAGGTAGCCATCTTGCCGCTGCCGGGTCCCGGGGCGGTGACCAGCACGAGAGGACGGGTTGTCTCCACATAGTCGTTCCGGCCGAATCCGTCGTCGCTGACGATGTGGTCGATATTGGTGGGATATCCTTCGATGGGGTAATGGCGGTAGGTTTTGATGCCCTGGGCGTTCAGCCGCTGCTCAAAGGCGACGGCGGCCGGCTGCCCGGCCCAGCGGGTCAGGACTACGGAGCCCACATACAGGCCGATGCCCCGGAAGGCGTCGATCAGGCGGAGAGTGTCCAGGTCATAGGTGATTCCAAGGTCGCCGCGGACCTTGCTGGTTTCGATATCGTTGGCGTTGACCGCGATCAGGATTTCTTCCTTATCCTTCATCTTCAGCAGCATCTGCACTTTGCTGTCGGGCTGGAAACCGGGAAGCACGCGGCTGGCGTGATAGTCGTCAAACAGCTTTCCGCCCAGCTCCAGATACAGCTTGCCGCCGAATTCGTCGATCCGCTGGATGATGCGTTCCGACTGCATCTGGGTATATTTATCATGATCAAAACCAAGTTTCATCTGCCGTTTCCCCCTTGTGCCGAGACGTCAAAACAACACAAGATATTGTACGCTCCGGAGGTGTTCCGGGTCAAGGAGAAACCGGAGAGAAAAACAAAAAAATCAATATTAAAAACAGTCTCTTTCGCGGGAAATGCGCACTTGCTTTTCAGGCCGGAAAAAGGTATACTGTGTTTTGCCGTTTGCGCGATGAAGACCGGGTCCTGTGCGATCTTCCGGTGTGAACCCTGTCAGGTCCTGACGGAAGCAGCAGTAAGCGCTTGCGAAGATGTGCTGCAGGGCTGCCCGGTCTGAGCGCAGGCGGTTTTTTTTCTGTTCCGGGCAAGCGGAGGGTATCTTGAGCGCCGGGAATATGTTATACTATCTGCCGGTGTGTACTGAAGATGGAAGGATGATTTGGAAATGGAACTGGAACTGATCCGTCAGGTTGATCCCGAAGTGGCCGAGGCCATCGATCTGGAACTGAACCGCCAGCGTACCCATGTGGAACTGATCGCGAGTGAGAACTTCGTTTCTCCCGCGGTGATGGCGGCGATGGGGACCTGCCTGACGAATAAATATGCCGAAGGTTATCCGGGCAAGCGCTACTACGGCGGCTGCGAGTTTGTGGACATCATTGAGGACCTTGCCCGTAAGCGCGCCTGCCAGCTCTTCGGCGCGGATCATGCAAACGTCCAGCCCCACAGCGGCGCACAGGCCAATATGGCGGTATATTTCGCCATGCTGAAGCCCGGCGACACCGTGATGGGCATGAGCCTGTCCCACGGCGGCCATCTGACGCACGGCAGCCCTGTGAACATGTCCGGTTCCTATTTCAAATTTGTGCCCTACGGCGTCTCCGCTGAAACGGAGATGATCGATTATGACGATGTGCTCCGCCAGGCGAAGGAAAGCAAGCCGAAGATGATTGTTGCCGGCGCGTCCGCCTATCCCCGGGTCATTGATTTCAAAGCCCTGCGTGCGATCGCGGATGAAGTCGGCGCTATGCTGATGGTAGATATGGCTCACATCGCCGGCCTGGTGGCGGCGGGAGAGCATCCGAGCCCCGTTCCCTTTGCCGATTTTGTAACCACCACGACTCATAAGACGCTCCGCGGTCCCCGCGGCGGCATGATCCTGTGCCGTGAGGAGTATGCCAAGGCAATTGACAAGGCGATTTTCCCGGGCACCCAGGGCGGCCCCCTGGAGCACGTGATCGCCGGTAAGGCCGTCTGCCTCGGTGAAGCGCTGAAGGAAGACTTCCGTACCTATCAGCATCAGATCATCCTGAACGCGAAGGCCATGGAACGCACCTTCCGGGAGGAAGGCGTCCGCATGGTGTCCGGCGGAACGGACAACCACCTCCTGCTGCTGGACTTCACCGGCACGGAGATGACCGGCAAGCAGATGGAAAGCCTGCTGGAAGACGCGAACATCACCGTGAACAAGAACACGGTACCTAATGAGACCCGCAGCCCCTTCGTGACCAGCGGCATCCGCGTCGGCACCCCCGCCGCGACGTCCCGCGGACTGAAGGAGCCGGAGATGGTAAAGGTCGCCGGCTGGATCGCCCGTGTGCTTCGCGAGGGTGAGGCGGCCGTTCCGTCGATCAGGGAACAGGTCGAAAAGATGATGGCAGGATATCCGCTGTATCAGTAATAAGGAGCCGCAGCCGCTTCAGTGGCGTGAACGGCACCTATGCTTTAGTCGCCCATCGTTACGAGTGAAACGCAGTAAGGATGGATCACGATGATCACAGCAATAATTGATCAGTGTCAAGCTTTCAGGCTGCCGGCAACGGCAGTCTTTTTTTGTGCGGAGTACCGGCTGGAACCGGCAATCCGGACAAAAAACGAAATCGCCGAACATTTTGACGGATAAGGGGTAGCGCTTTTTCAAAAACTGTGCTATAATACCTTCAAATGTGAGTTTCATACAGCGAACCACAATCAAACGGGGTCGAAGTATGCCCCGCTGTGTTCTGTGAAACGATTGAATATTTGTACGTACGAAAGGAGGTTCGTTTTGAGCGTGAAAAGCAAGGAAGCCAGCAGACTGCGGATCGTATCCCTCGGCGGCGTGGATGAGATCGGCAAAAACATGTACGTTTTCGAGTACGAGGACGACATCATCGTCGTGGACTGCGGCAGCGTCTTCCCGAAGGAAGACATGCTGGGCGTGGACCTCGTGATCCCGGATATCACCTACCTGATGGACAAGCGGGATCGTATCCGCGGCTACCTCTTTACCCACGGACATGAAGATCATATCGGCGCCACACCTTATATCCTGAAGCAGGCGCCTGCCCATATTTACGGCACCAAGCTGACCCTGGCCCTGGTGGACCTGAAGCTGAAGGAATACCGGGTGGAAGGCATCCCCATGCACGTGATCCAACCCAAGGACACGGTTGAGCTGGGCGTGTTCACCTGCCAGTTTATTCACGTGAGCCACTCCATCGCGGGGGCCTGCGCCATCGCGATTACCTGTCCGGCCGGCACGGTCATCTGCAGCGGCGACTTCAAGGTGGACTATACGCCCATCGACGGCCAGATTACGGACCTGCAGACCTTCGCGCATTACGGAGAGCAGGGCGTGCTGGCCATGCTGTGTGAATCCACCAACGTGGAACGCCCCGGCTACACCATGAGCGAGTTCAAGGTCGGCGAGACCTTTGAAAACCTGTTTGCCCAGGCAGCGGGCCGCGTCATCGTGGCCATGTTCGCCAGCAACATCCACCGGATGCAGATGATTATTGACGACGCGATCCGTTACGGACGGCGGGTCTGCTTCATCGGCCGGAGCATGGTGAACGTCAGCCGCGTGGCGATGAGTATCGGTGAGCTCCGGATTCCGGAAGGCTGGCTGATCGACATGGACGTGCTGGACGAGTATCCGGACAACGAGGTGCTGGTCCTGACCACCGGCAGCCAGGGCGAACCCATGGCGGGCCTGACCCGGATGGCTTACGCGGAACACCGCAAGCTGCAGATCCGGCAGAGCGATATGGTCATCATCTCCTCCACGCCGATTCCGGGCAATGAGAAATTCATCTCCCGTGTCATCAACCAGCTGTACCGTCTCGGCGCGCAGGTGATCTACAGTGCCATGGCGGAGGTCCATGTTTCCGGCCATGCCTGTCAGGAGGAACTGAAGCTCCTGCACGCGCTGGTCCGGCCGAAGTATTTCATCCCCGTCCACGGCGAATACCGCATGATGTGGCAGCATGCCATTCTCGCGGAATCCATGGGCATCCCCAGCCAGAACATTGTCATCCCCGAGCTGGGCCAGGTGATCGAGATGAACCAGGACGTGCTTGCCCTGGGTGAGCAGGTGCCGGTGGGTGGCGTGCTGGTGGACGGCCTGGGCGTGGGCGATGTCGGCAACGTGGTGCTCCGGGACCGGAAGCATCTGAGCCAGGACGGCCTGCTGATCGTGGTGCTGGCTATCGACCGGGACGAGCAGAAACTGGTCTCCGGGCCGGATATCGTTTCCCGCGGCTTCATCTATGTGAAGGAGAACGAGGATATCATCGACAATACCCAGGAACTGGTCCGGGAGATCCTCGCAAACAACAGCCTGGACGGCGAAAACTGGCCTGAGCTGAAGAACATCATCAAGGATGAAGTGCACCGCTTCATCTTTGACAAGATCAAACGGAACCCGATGATCCTCCCGATCATCCTGGATGTCTGACCGCCGGAACAGGCGCTTCGTTGCGCTTTGGTTCAAAAATGGATATAATATCGGTCAGGAGGAAGAACAGTCTCCTCCTGGCCGTTTATTATCTGCAGGGGAGGAAGAGCGATGGATTATTCATCTACCTACCGTTTGGCGCAGGACATCCGCGACAGCGACGAATACAAAACGTACCATGAGCTGAAGGAATCCGTCATGTCAGATGAGACCACCGCGGCGCTGGTCCGGGAATACCGGAAGCTGCAGATGACGATCCAGATGGCCGCCATGGGCGGCAGAAAAGCCGAAGAGGAAGACATGCAGCGCTTCTCCGGTATTTCGACCCTGCTGTTCTCCAAGCCGGAGGTCAGCCGCTTTCTGCTGTCTGAGATGCAGCTCCAGCAGGCGCTGTCCGATATCTTCAAGATCGTGACGGAGGCGGCGGATCTCGATATCGCCATGCCGGGGATCGAGGGTTAAGCATTGGACAAGGAAAAGGACTACACTTACCGTAGTATGCGGGACGAGCGCGAATACGGGCTGTACTGGTACAGCGGGCTGTGGCATGTTCTCCGCCCGATTCTGGTCGCCCTGACCGTGCTCGTGCTGGTGATCGGCATCGGAATGACCGTATGGGGAAAACTGTACGGCAGTTTTCTTGCGCCCGCGGATGAGCAGGATACGCAGGAATATACCTTTGAGATCAACAGCGGTGAAAGCCTGAACCGGGTCGCGACCAACCTGGAGAACGCCGGGCTGATCCGGAACCGGAGCATTTTCAAATACTACTGTGACTTTGCGGGCATGAGCCAGAAGATCCAGGTCGGTTCCTATACGATCCGGAAGAACATGTCCATGATGGAGATTGCCGATCTGCTGACCACCGGCGACGGCAATCCCCTGGTCCGGAACATCACGCTGATACCCGGCGAGACTGTCGAGGATTTCGCGGCCCGCCTGGTCAAAAACGGGGTGCTGGAAAGCGCGGATACGTTCCTGGCGGCCTGCCGGGACGGCAAAGCGTACCGGGAGTATTACTATATCGACGACGTGCTGACTTCCGGGCATCCGGAACAGCGAAAGTATGTGCTGGAGGGCTACCTGGCCCCGAATACCTATGAAGTATACGTTTCCGCCACGGAGGATGATATCATCCGGAAACTGCTGAGCCAGACCGAGGCGGTGTTTACCGTGGAGAACCAGGAACGGGCGGAGGAGCTTGGCCTGACCATGGACCAGGTGCTGACCCTGGCCAGCCTGATCGAGAAGGAAGCGAAGGAAAGCGATTTCACAAAGGTGAGCGCCGTGTTCCACAACCGCCTGAAGGAAGGCATGAAGCTGGAAAGCGACGTGACGATCCATTATATTACCGGCGTGCGGAAGATGGCGCTGGCCGACAGCGACCTGACCGTCAGCAGCCCATACAATACATATCAGGTGACAGGCCTGCCCCTGGGGCCGGTCTGCAATCCTTCTCCCGCGGCGATCCGTGCCGCGCTGTATCCGGATGACAGCATGGTAAAGGAGAAGTACCTGTTCTTCTGCGCCAAGGAGCCGGAGAGCGGAGAGCTGTATTTCTCCAAGACGCTGGACCAGCACAAGCGTGCCGTGGAGATTTACGCGCCTTACTGGCAGAAATATGACGAAGACAGGGGGATCCGGTAATGGGGATCCCCGAACTGCTTTCACCTGCCGGTAATATGGACGCGCTTCGGGCTGCGCTGCATTTCGGTGCGGACGCGGTCTACGGAGGGATGAAGAAATTCGGCCTGAGGGCCTTCGCCGGGAACTTTGATCCGGATGAGCTGAAGGAAGCGGTGACGCTTGCCCATTCCGCCGGGAAAAAGTTCTATGTGACCATGAACAGCTATCCCTTCGACGACGAACTGGATGATTTTACCGCTTCCGCGGCGCTGGCCGCGGAAATCGGTGTTGACGCCGCTATTGTGGCGGATCCCGGCGCCATCGTGACCCTGCGCAAAAAGGTGCCGCGGCTGAACATTCATGTCAGCACGCAGGCGAACACTGTAAACGCGGCGGCAGTGGAACTGTACAGGGAACTGGGCTGCGAGCGGGTGATCATGGCCCGGGAAATGAGCCTCGACCGGATCCGCGCCTTGCGGAAAGCGACGGGGGACGGGATCCAGCTGGAAACCTTCGTGCACGGCGCCAGCTGCATGGCCTATTCTGGCCGCTGCATGCTTTCCGCTTACCTGGCGGGCCGCAGCGGGAACCGTGGCGAGTGTGCCCAGCCCTGCCGCTGGCAGTACGCTGTGATGGAAGAAAAACGGCCGGGCGAGTATATGCCGGTTGCGGAGGATGAACGGGGGACCTACCTGTTCTCCGCCCGGGACCTGTGCCTGCTGCCGCTGCTGCCGGATCTCTGCGAGGCCGGCGTTTCCAGCCTGAAGATCGAGGGCCGGATGAAGACGGAATACTATGTCGCCGTGATCACCGGCGCTTACCGCCGGGCGCTGGATTTGCTTGCCAAGGGGCGGGAATTCTTTGAGGAAGCCCTGCCTGAACTGACGGAGGAGCTGCAGTGCGCCAGCCACCGGCTGAGCGATACCGGTTTCCTGCTGGGGAACCCGGAATCACCCGGGGAGGCGGAGGGCTTCTGGCAGACCCGGGAGTATACGGCCCGGGTGCTGGAAGGCGCAGGGGAGGACGGAACGGCCCGCCTGCTGCTGAAGAACCGGTTCTTTGCCGGCGACGACCTGGAACTCATGACCCCGGACGGCGTCCGGAAAGTGAAGGCGAAACCGTTTATCCGGGAGAAAACGGGCGAAACCCTGGATACACTCGGCGTGGCCGGGGAAACAATCCGCATGGAGCTGCCGGGCAGCCGTCCCGGTGATATGCTCCGCGGCCCCGTCCGCAACCACCGTGTGTCATCCTGAACAAAACAAAGGATTTGATGGAGTAAATAATGGCCAGGAAACTGAAACGGTACGACCTGTATGAGGGCGACGATGATCTGATTTCCCTGCCCGGGAAACAGCCTTTGGGCCGGGACAAGGACCTGAAAGCGCGCGACGAATATGACCGCCGTACTGCCGAGGAAGCAAAGAAGAGACGGTACTTTGCCTCCAACGAGCAGGACGACGGGCTTGGTGCGCCTTCTTCGCTTTTCGACGATTTTGACCGATTCGAGTCTCCGGCACCGGCCCGGAACACCCGGCCGAAGCAGAAGAGAAAGACACAGAACCGCGGCGCCTGGCTGGCGGTGATTATTACCTGTCTGCTGCTGCTTTCCGCGATGGCCATCGCCGTGCTCCCGCAGCTGACGGGCATCCGCTACAAGTTCCTGCCGAATCTGGCTTTTGTGAACGGGAACCTCATCAGCCTGGACCAGCAGCGCGCGGACAATTTCGCGGACGCCCGCCGGGCGATGTTCACCGACCGGATTTATCCGGGTACCTATATTGACAATGTCCAGGTGGACGGCATGACCCGTGAGGAAGCGGTCCGTGCGGTTTCCGTCGTCCATGAGGATAACGGACGGGTGTTTGACATTACCGTTTCCGTGGGCAACGAAAGCTGGCATGTCAACAGCGAGCGCGTGCCGGTTTCCCGGAACACGGAGGAAATTGTGGAGCGCGCCTGGGCGAACGGCCGGAGCAATTCCGCCAGTCTGGGCGCCGCCGATGCGACGCCGTTCCAGGAGCGCGTCCGTATCCTGTCGGAACGCGTGGACCGGGGGAATCCCCAGCCCGCCACCTTCGCCACCAAACAGGATTACGACCACGAAGCCCTGCGGAACCTGACTGACGGCATCGTGAACTACGTAAACCGGGATCCGGTCAACAGCATGGTGAAGTCCTTCGACTTCAATACAAAGACCTTTACTTTTACAGATGACAAACCCGGTGCCAAACTTGATCCTGATGATCTCTATACCCAGATGACGGATCTCCTGGATGCCGGCGTGACGCAGAAGGAGGTCCGGGTCGTTCCGGAAAAGATCATCGCGGAAGTGACGAAGACGGAACTGATGAACAGCTTCGGCCTGATTTCCGCCTATACCACCCAGACCACGAACAACAATAACCGCAACAACAACATCCAGCTCAGCGCCCAGGCGATCAACGGGGTGACCGTGCTGCCCGGGGAGATCTTCTCCTTCAACGGCGCCACAGGAGAACGCACGGCCGCCAAGGGCTATAAGGAAGCCCCGGCCATCGCCGGCGGGCAGAGCAAGGACGAGGTTGGCGGCGGCGTCTGCCAGACTAGTTCCACGCTCTTCAACGCCGTGGCCCGGGCGGACCTGGAAATCATTGAGCGCAACCCCCATGCCTGGCCATCCAGCTATATCGAGAAGGGTTTTGACGCCACGGTCAACTGGCCGGGGCTGGATTTCAAGTTCCGCAACAATACGGAGTGGCCGATCTTTATTGTTGCCGGATACAGTAAGCGACAGGTTACGGTGAACATCTACGGCATGAGCCTCGGCGCGGGCGTGAAGATCGATCTGGAGAGCGAGCTTGTCCGGACGATTCCCCAGCCGGAAGGTATCAATTATGTCGTCAACCCGGCTCTGGCACCCGGCGAGAGCAAAAAGACCATCTCAGGCCGCAAAGGCTACGAGGTGACCACCTGGAAGGTCTGGTACAACGGCAACCGGGAAGTTAAACGGGAAATCCTGTTCAAGACCACCTACAAAGCCTACCAGGAAACCGTCGAGTATAATCCGAACTGAGTTTTATTGCATCATACAGGGGACTTATGCTATAATCCCCTCGATGCCGAAGTGGCGGAATGGCAGACGCGACGGACTCAAAATCCGGTGCCCTCAAAAGCGTGCGGGTTCAAGTCCCGCCTTCGGCACTTACAAGGAGCCCTGTGGAATCAACGTCCACAGGGTTTTCTTATGCGATTTTCAAGGCGTTTTAAAGTGTACCCCATGTCAAGGACAAAATGAGTTTTAGGGCTTTACCATCAGCTGGGTACTCCCGTATATTGAAAATGCTTTACCGCCATGGAAGATAGAGCAACGGTGAGGACCGACTCGAGCGCCCTGCCGGGTTTGCGGGGGAGACGATCTGATTGCGTCTCCTTTTTGCTTGGCTACAATGAACCCACGATCTCACAAATAAAAAATCAAGAACACTAACTTTTTCCTCTTTCCGTGCATCTAATATATGTCATGACATTGAAATCCCCTTCGAAGAGGTAAACGTCGTTATGGAAGAAAGACGCTTCACACTGAAGCTTCTGGAAAGCGAGCAGATGCTGTACCGGATCGCCTGCGCCTTCCTGCGCTCTGAAGCGGACCGCCGGGATGCCATGCAGGAAACAGCCCTGAAAGCATGGCAGTACCGGGACCGGCTGCGGGAAGAACAGTATTTCAGGACCTGGATCACAAGGATCATGGTCAATGAGTGCAGGATAATCTGCAGGAAAAGCAGGAGAATGATCGTTGCGGAAACACTGCCGGATCAGGCTGCTCCGGAGGATCATGATCTTGAGATGTGGCTGATGCTGGAAAGCCTCCCGGAAAAGCAGCGGGTTCCTTTGGTCCTGCATTATCTGGAAGGCTTCTCCCTGGAGGAAATCTCCCAGGTGCTGCATGTTTCCGTGGGGATCGTCAAATACCGGATGCATCAGGCCCGAAAGAAGCTTCGTGTGGAATGGAACGGAAAGGAGGAGACTTTATGACTGAGCAGGAACTGCGGACGCGGTTGAATGACCTGACCGGTGAAATACCGGCCGAAACCCATCGTGCCTTTCTGTCGGCTGTCTCCCCCGGAAAGGAAGAGGTTATCATGAAGAAAAAGATATCAGTCGGCCTGATTATAGTTATTCTGGTTTCACTGGCCGCCATTGCATTTGCGACGACAGAGCTGACAAGAAAATACATTTCGGTAGACTGGCAGGGGGAAACTACCACTGATCCCGGTGATACAGATGATGCGCTTGATCCTGTAAGTGACCCGATGAAAAGAATGCGAAAAATATTGTTTACCACCCCGGATGATGTTGCTGCTGTCGTAGAGTGGAATGGAACCCCTCCCAGAGTATCCAAAGGAAGAAGCAGGGCAACTGCTTCGCTTGAAGGAATAGACTATGATACCGGAATCGTGCTGCCTGACAATATTTCTGATCAGGATTCATTTAGAGCGACTTTTACTTACGGATGCCTTGCTGATGGAGATTATGAGCTGATCAGTGAAGAGAAAGTGGATGAATTTACGCTGAAGCAGTATGCGGTCGATCCTGCTTATGATATCGTTATCGGATATTCAATTGAATATAAAGATAAGAACGAAAGTTTATTTAAGGATGATAATAAATACTGGCATTCTATCCGATCGCAGTTAAATATATCGTTAAGCAATCAATTCCAATTTGAAGTCACGGAAGGGGATGGACACACAACGGAGTCCGTCGATATACCGGGCATGGACAAGGCAGTTTTTGTCACCCGGGGAATGAACACCAGCTTGATAGCGATCAGAACGCTGGATAAACCGGTTACAGTAAAAACCGAACCGAGTAAAAAGGCTCTGGGAGACAAAACAGAGTACAAGTATGAATTGATTGAGATGGATGGATTTACGCTGGAAGAATGCATGAGTTTCTTCCGGACAGGAGAAAGCAACTAAGACCGTACAAGCGAAAAAACGCTCTCCCACAGGGCATGTCACCCTGTGGGAGTCTGGCAATCTTGGTTCCTTACCTGAATGAAGCGTCAATCAGCGTTTTGTCTACAAGCATTGATCAGAGCATGCTCGTATGGGCATTTATGCTTCTTTTTTACGGTTAAGGAATATCTGCCAGGCAATGGAAAGTAACGCATAAACAGCAAGTGCCATTAACAGAATACTGAGAAAATCATGTTCCATAAAGTGGCTTGTTGTCTTAGTGCCTTTCAAAAGAATATGTGACAGGATATAGGAAACCGGCGCGAAAAACAATTGACGCAGAATCCAACTGTAGTCCCATTTTCTGAAAATGCCCCAAAGCAATCCAAATAATCCAGCCAATGCTGCTGCAATCAACAGATAGTATCCCAGAGCAAGGCGCGGGAGCACTTCTGTTCCGCCATCCATAGGAGTTCCCCACAATAGTTTCTGCGGCTGTTCAAATCCGTAAATCAAGCGGTCAGGTACAGGATAGTAGGTTGATTCATAATACGATTGGGTTTGATGATTGGAACCCTGATTTGTGCAGAATGCCTGCATGATGACAGTTGTTGTGCCGTCATCCTCAACGACCACATGTTCCTCAAACCCATTGATGAAGCTGCTCACTTTCAGAATCAAAGCTTCATGGGATTGCTCCACGGAAGCAGGAGCAACAGTTGGCACAGGAGCCGCTTCATCATCTATCGGCAGATGTCCGTCATCGCTGTAGTATTCCTCGGGATTAATGGTTTTAACACCTACAACCTCGATTAATTCGTCCTGCCAAGGAACATACTTCATGCTTGTAACATGGAAGAAATAGGTAAAGACGATGATAAAAACACACAGTGCGGCAAGAATGGCAGTATACCAGCGGCGCTTCCGGATTTCTTTCCTGAGTGTCTGAAGCGGTTTTATCGTTTCAACAGGCGGTTCCGGATCCGTTTCTATTTCGGAGAACCGTTTCCGACAGTCCGGGCATTCGGTCAAATGCTGGCCAATCAGATCCTTTGTATCCGGTTCAACCATATTCTCCGCGTACAGCGGCAGCAAATCACGTATAACAGCACATGGCAGTTTCATGATCATTCCTCCATTTTGTCCTTAATCTTTGCGCGGGCTCTGTGATAGACAACACAAGCCCAGTTTTCCGTTTTGCCGAAGAGTTCCCCGATATCCCGGAAACTTAACTGCCCTAAAGTCCTGAGTGTGAATACTTCACGATAGGGCTCATCCAGGTGATGGAGCAGCCGGTGGATGCGCATGCTTTCATCCTGATGCACAATCGCTTCTTCCGGTCCCATGGACAAGTCTGGAAGCGGTAATGCGTCGTCAATCGGCCGGGTCTTTTTCTTTCGCTGCTCTGACAGCCACAGGTTTTTGGCAATGGCGCAGAGCCAGCTTTTCAGGCTGCTTTTCCCCTGGAATTGATCCAGGGATCGCATTGCTTTGAAAAAGGTCTCCTGGGTTATCTCCTCAGCTGTCTGCGAACTTCCGGAGAGGGAGAGCGCATAACGGTATACCGAATCAAAGTAGCTTTGATAGATTTGATCAAAAGAATCAGGCTGCATTGAGCTCCCACCCTCCTTTCACTTTATTAGACGCAGATCATGAAGGAATCTGACAAAACCGCTTTTCTTTTTTTGCCAGTATATGCGAATGAAAAAATGTATTCATACATACTATATCACGCCGCTCCTCAGGAAAAATGCACCGAGTTATAACAACCCGGTGTTTTTTTACCGCTCTGAAATGGTTTTGCCATCTAGCAATTGCAATGATATTCATGTAGGAAATGTTGAAAATATCGTTTCAACAGCCATTGAAAGAAATACCTGTTCAGAATCGTCCACATTATGAGGATGTTTTGAAGGAGGTTGTCTCATGAACAGCTGTTGCAAAAGAGGATTGCCAGTTATCCTGTGCCTGATCTTTCTTCTACTTGCTTTTGCCGCACATGCCGATTCTTACTGGAAAATGCATTGGAAGCCGGGAGAAAACATCATTAGTTTTACCCCGGAAGAAGACACACAGATCACAGCAATTATCGAAGAAGCCAACCAGAAATCAGAAGGAACAAATATCCGGATTGGAGCGGATCGTGAAAGCGACGTTGAAACTGCATATAACAATTTTCTGACCATGAGCCCGGATGGAGCACCTATGGAACCTGCCGATGATAAAGAATATGAGGATATTGGACGTTATATGTGGGCAGTCGGTCTGCCGGATGAACAGTCCATCAGCAGGAATGAAGCATGGAAAATCATACTGAAATACCTCATTGATCAGGGTATTTCCACACCGGAAATCCTTGTACATTATTATCCTCTTGTTTCTTATGAAACGGGAAACTATAACGGAAATCCGGTTTGGAGAATTCTGTTGGAGTGCTATGACTATCAAGACTCAGGCTTGCCAGTCACTGCGTGGGAAGCTGCGATTTATGCTCATGACGGAAGTATCTGCGGATACCGTGACATTAACCCGGTCGGATAATGAAGAAACCTGACATAATTATCCATGTACCGGAGTCCCCTTTTATCAATGTCGGAGGAAAGTTCATGAAGAGACTGCTTTGCATGCTTCTTTCTGCAATGATTATCACAATACTGCCCGTAGTGACTCTTGCGGAGAACAGCGAGGAATTAGTCATCCAGGAATTGAAAGAGCATTGCTATATCAATCCCGACGGAGGAAACAAGGTCCATCTGGATATGAACTGCCCCGGTGTGAATCCGCGGTACCTTCCGCTGACGGAAGTTGAATATACCGAAGAAATAGCAAACAAGTACCATTTTTGCCCTGTCTGCTGCGGGATCACTGAAAGCGCATATACGTCCGAGAAAGAATGGTTCCGGGATTTATACACAAGATATCATACCGTGCCGGTTTCGTTGTGGAGCGATCTGCAGGTCGTCTGGCATGATGTGAATTTCCGTGAATCTCCCGGAGGGAAAGTAATCTGCAGGTTCAAAGGCGGAGAGCGGCTGGAATGCCTGGAAGAAGTTTGGCATAACGGAAGCCTGTGGTACCATGCCCGCTCTGCTGAATATGGAGAAGGTTATATCGGCGGGACCTGGGCGAAACTGCTCTGGCATGATCTTGAAAACTGGCCGGTTAACGATAATACGGATATTGTTTCATACAACATGCTGTTCTTTGCCTATTGGCTGGGAACGTATGAAGTCGAGCACGGCATTACCGTCATCGTGGACGAAGGAACCGGTCCGTCTCTCAGCATTGCCCCGCCGGAAGCAATGAACGCCCAACCCTCTGTTATCCCGGAAGACATGAGAATAGTTTATGCAGCAAAACTGTACGAATACGGCCTGATCTGCAAGGATGAAAAGTATGACAAACTTAAAGGAGAAGATCTGTCTTTCAGCGAAAAGGACAGTATCGCTTCTTCCGTTCTGCAGAACCATTACGGCACCGATGAGATGTGGAGCATTCTCAGGCACATGTCCCAGGCAATCTTCATCAATGAGACAGACTGGCATTCCCCTCGGAACCAGTTGTCACCGAAAGACAGCGCGCGCTTAAGCGCGATTATGGAAATGATTATAGAAGAGCATAAGTAAAGGGAGGATGGACTATGAATAAACAGATCTTTCCGGTTTTGATCCTTTTGCTGGCCTGCATGATGCTGGTCTGCACCGGCGCTTCTGCGAACAGCTGGGGGCTGAGCGGAAATCTGTACCGGGCCGTGGAACAGTCGAAAGCCTGGGAGGATTATACGATCCTGAGCAACCAGGAAGGGCCCTTTGCGGTCATGCAGGCCCGCTATCACCATGCGTTATTCTTTGTGGATGATGGCGGCAAACTGCATGTCTATACGACAGCGGTTTATCAGCCGGAAGACAAGCGAAAAGCGCCGTCGCTCCTGCTGATGGATCAGAATCTGTATCTGCGCTACGGCGATGAAGAAGAATATGTCTTCCACCCCTGGACCGAAGATGGCGAGTATCTGCTCTACAGCGCGAAGATCGGGGATTTCCAGCTGAACGGGCACTGGGAAGATGACGAGATAGGCATTAACTGGTACTGGGCAAATGAGGGTGACAGCACTGCACTGTGGCCTGTGACAATCCGCCTGTCTGACTTCAACATCAAGCTTCTTCCCCACTCAGCAGAGGAAGTCCGGAGCCTGAACTTGGTACAGGCACAGCTGGATGACGACCAAAAATGCCTGGGTTTCGCGTCGGGCACCGGATACAACTATACGCCCGATCACCCCGGCGAACTCCTGCAGCCGAAGAAGAAAGGCACCGCTCCGGTTTACAGCGCTCCTTACGAGAAATCCGCCTGGCGGGCCGGCAAGGGAAAAGCAGCGGTCGGACTGAACGGCGATATGTGGCTGCTGTCCCGGTATAAAAACGAGGACGGTCAATCCTATGCCTGCATCCGGTACAATGTCAGCGAACGGACCCAGCGGATCGGCTATGTACTGTGCAAGGACCTCGGACTTCCGGAGATCACGGACTGGCATCCGGAGGAACCGCTGGAAAGCTTCGCCCACGTGGACGTGGAAGCGACTGCAGATACATACCTGACAGATGATCCGGACGTGAGCCAGTTCCGGCAGTTTGAAGTCCCGAAGGGAACCCAGTTCTCCTGTACGGGGCTGTACAACAACCACTATGCCTACGTCAGCGCCGAAGTCAAAGACGGGAAATTCACGGACGGCGGCGCCATCGTCTGGGGGTTTGTCCCGATCCGGGACCTGAAGGTCATGGAAAAGGAAACCCTGCCTGATGTGATGGAGCAGCTGGTGGGCTGCTGGATATTCGACGCCGGCGGAAACATGGCGGATGATTATCTGGTATTCAGCAAGGACGGGACCTTTACCGCGGGTATCCGGAACTGGGATCTTGACACGCCGGAACGGATAAGCGACGCCATGGAAACATCCGGAACATGGTATGTGACGGCGTACAACCCGTTTATGAACCTGTACTGGAACCAGCCACCCTATCAGCTGACCCTGATCTACAACAATGGCCGGGTAACGATCAAAGGGCTTTCATTTGATGAAAGGGGCTTCAGTCTGACCAGTGATGAAGGCGGCGGTGGATATGTTCCAGCCACAGAAGAGGAAGTTCTGCTGACGGAAGATCATGGATAAAGTAAAGGGGATAAAGGCTTGCTTTTTACCCTTTAGTTTACCCTTTACAGATCCCCAAAAAGCATCTGGCCATATATGAATCATCACAGAATGTACGGAACATAAGGCCCAGAGAAAAGGACATATGCCAATTTACAGCCCCCCTATAATTCGAGTCCCGCCTTCGGCACTACCTTGTATTCAAACGAATACAAGGTTTTTTGTTTGCCAAAGAAAAGATCTCTTAAAGGTTCATGGGGACTATTTGGAGACTGATGCGATCCATGGCTTTTTTGTCCGGAAAACAGGCGGAATATTCCCGCTTGTGCAGTTTGCATAAAAGTGTTATAACCTTCCATACGGCCTGAAAGGCCGTAGAAAGAGGTTTGTCTGTATGCCCCGGAATCTGACCCGCGACCTGACGGAAGGCCGCCCCCTGAAACGAATTGTTTTCTTTGCGCTGCCGATGCTGTTCGGTGTGCTTTTCCAGCAGTTTTACAGTTTTGTTGATACCGCTGTTGTCGGCCGCTATCTGGGTGCGGAGCGCCTGGCTGCCGTCGGTGCGACCGGCTCGGTCAATTTCCTGGTGATCGGCCTGTGCCTCGGCCTGTGTTCCGGTTTTTCGATTCCCATTGCCCAGGCTTTCGGCGCGAAGGATGAGCGGGAGATGCGCCGCTGCGTATATCACGCGGCGGTGCTCAGCGGTGCGCTGAGCCTCCTGTTCGCGGTCCTTTCCACAGTATTCTGCAAGCCGCTGCTCCGGCTGATGAATACCCCGGAAGAGATCATAGATGCTTCGGCAAGCTATATCAGCATTATTTTCGCGGCGATTCCATGCTGTGTTCTGTACAACATGGCCAGCGGAATCCTCCGTTCGCTGGGGGACAGCAGAACGCCGGTGGTGTTCCTGGTTATCGCCTCACTGGTGAATATTGCCCTCGACCTGCTCCTGATTATTGTCTGCGGGATGGATGTGGCCGGTGCGGCCGTGGCTACGGCGGTCAGCCAGCTGCTGGCCGGGATCGGCTGCGTCATCGTCATGATCCGCCGCTTTCCCGTGCTGCATCTGAACCGGGAAGACAGGCAGTTCGACTTGCGCCTCGCGAGGAAAATGCTCGGGATCGGCCTGCCGATGGGCCTTCAGTTCTCCATTACGGCAATTGGCTCCGTTATGGTACAGTGGTCGGTGAACGGACTGGGTGTAAACGCTGTTGCCGCTGTCAGCGGCGGCGTCAAGATCAGCATGTTCTTTGCCTGTGTGTTTGACGCGCTGGCTTCCACCATGGCTACCTATGCCGGTCAAAACATGGGTGCCCGAAAACTGGACCGGATCAATCAGGGCCTGCGGTGCGCTTCCGCGCTGGGAATCGCTTACTGCGCGCTGGCATTCGGAGTGGTGGCGCTGTTTGCGCGGCCCCTTCTGAGTTTGTTCATTGACGCGGACGCGGCGCCGGAAGTGATGTCCATGAGCGTTCAGTATCTGATGATCAACGCAGCTTTCTATATTCCCCTTTTGTTTGTGAACATCGTCCGCCTGAGCATCCAGGGAATGGGTTATACGCGGGTGGCCATGCTGGCCGGCCTGTTTGAGATGATTGCCCGGACCGCTGTCGCGCTGTTTGTTGTTCCTTCTGCCGGGTTTACCGGAGCATGTTTCGCGAATCCCGCCGCCTGGGTGATGGCGGACCTGTTCCTGATCCCCTGCTATTTCCAGATCATGCGGATGGTCCGCCAGCGTCTGATGCCGGAGACGCAGGAAACGAAGGCCGGGAAACTGATTCGCCTGCGCAGAGCAGGTTAATCTGTTCCGGCAAATTCTTTTCCTGGCTTTTTTTCTCTGTTACGGTTATTTCCGGCAGTCCTCTTTTCGGGAGACGAACTGCCGTTTATTTGATTATGCCTTATATTCCCATCCGTGCTCGCTGTGGTAGATCATAAGCCTTGTCATTCCACCGTCGATACAGATATTCTCTCCGGTAATAAAGCCCGCTTTGTCAGAGCAAAGATACAGAACCATCTCCGCGATGTCTTCCGGCTTGCCGACGCGTCCAACAGGCTGCTGCAGGGCGTCCGGCCCGGTGATGTCGCTGTCCATTGTATCGATCCAGCCGGGGGAGATGCTGTTGACGCGCGCTTTTCCGGCCAGGCTGACCGCCATGGCATGCGTCAGGGCAGAGATACCGCCTTTGGCCGCTGTGTAGCTTTCTGTCTGAGGCTGGCTCATCCGGTCGCGGGAAGACGCGATGTTAATTACAGACGCTCCTGAGGCGAAGTACGGTATGAACAGTTTTGTCAGATAGAACGGCGCGGTTACTCCGACTGCCAAAGCATATGAAAAATCTTCCCATGAGCATTCATTGATGCCCTTCATCTGCGGCATGGCATTATTGATCAGATAATCGATATGTCCGCTTGCTTCAATAACAGAATCAGCAAAGCGCTCCAGGGTTTCCTTTTCCGATACGTCACCGACAAACCAATCGCCCGGTTGTTTATCAATGACATGGACAACCGCCTCTTCCCGGGAAAAGGCGTCGGCAATCGCCTTGCCGATCCCCTGCGCGCCTCCGGTGATGACCGCGACTTTTTGATTAAAGGTTTTCATCTGGTGCCCGGCTCCCTTCCATAACGGCGTAGTATACTCCGAACGCTGTCTGCAGTATATCGCATGAACCTGATAGGAACAAGATCAACGGCGGAAACAGGGGATTCTATTATACCTGTACTCTATGATATACTGATCGCGATATATGACAGAGCGGTTCGCGACAGCATATGCCGGGAGAGGGACAGCGGGCAATCATCCGCTGCCTGCTGCCGCAGCTGGTATGAAGCGATCATCCGAAAGACATGTTTTGACAGGATATCATATGAAGAAGAAATCAGATGACCATGTGAAAAAGAAACCAAATGAAGAAGCAAAAGGGAATCCTGTATTCCGGACGGCCAAAGGCATCCTGAAGGTGCTGCAGAACAAAGTAATCGCTTCACTGATGCTTCTGGGCCAGGGTGTTTTATTCCTGGTTTCCCCGTCGGGCGATATGAAGCCGACGATCCGGATTTCAGCGGGACTGATTATTTTCGTCGCGCTGATTATGATCTTCCAGCATCTTAGGCATTCGCAGAAAAGAAGCAAGCTGGATATTGTGATTGCTGTTTTCAACGGCCTGCTGATTCCTGCAGCCATCTTCTGTATGGTCAGCCCGCAAACGATCGAACCCTTTGTAAGATTCGCGGTCGGTATTGTGACGGTTGTAACCGGCCTTCTCAATCTGAACCAGACCCTGAAAATCAAGAATAAAAAAGATTGGAAGTTTGTTGTCAGCGTAATCGGCGCCGTTGCCATCATGGGGCTCGGAATTGTCATGATGGTGGCGCAGGTGGAGAGCATTGCCGTGGCGCAGCGGGTTATCGGCACATTCCTGGTGCTCAACGGCCTGGCCAATATCTGGTATATCGTTCAGCTTCGCCGGGAGATGAAGGAAGAACGCAAGGCGCAAAAAGACAAATGAATGTATTGTTCTTTATCGTATATGTCTGAGAAATGATATAAATGAATATCCAAGTTTGCTGAACCGTCAGGCTTTCATGAAGCCGCGGCAGCCCAGTTCGGACAGGTCCCGGAATCCCATGGACCGGTAAAAAGCGACGGTTTCCTCGGAGTTGTCTGTCACGAGCTCAATCTGGCGTACATGCTGATACCGATCCAGGACTGCCTGAAGCAGAGCGGTGCCTACGCCCTTGCGCCGATATTCCGGATACACAAGGATATCCTGGACAAAGACAATGGTAGCGCCGTCTCCAACGGCCCGGATGATGCCGAGGAGACGGTTTTCTTCATATGCAGCCAGCACCAGCAGCGAGCGCTCAAAGCCCTGCCTGAGAGCCTCCGGGTTTTGCGTATAGGCGATCCAGCCGGCGGCGGCATACAGGCCCAGGATTTCTTCTTTGTTATAGTTCCGATATTCTTTTATCTCCATTTTGATGCTCCGTCAATTTAGCGTGTCTGCACTGTCGGTGATAAATGAAAGCTGTTCACCTATTTCGTCAGCGGCTTCAGCCTGGCGCAGGCGGTCAAAGTAGGTCTTATGCGTCTGTTCCAGGGTTGCCCTGAAGGCTGCGTCTCCGCTCTTGTCCAGCGTTTCAAGGAACAGGTGCTCCCTGGATGCCAACTCGGGATGGATGCGGACCAGGGTGGCCATACCGGTATTGGAACAGGTGCCGGCAACCCGCTTGTATTCCGCCATCAGGTTGGAGAAGATTGCGTCCGCCAGGAGGGAGCATTCACCGGCGCTCATCCGGTTGAAGTGGTTTCGCGTCATTTCGCCGATCATGTCGTTTACGACATGAACCTTTGGCTCAATAGCGGACGCGGCGTCCTCGCTCCTTTCCGTGAAAGCCTTTTCCGCATCGTCCAGAACATCCCGGATCAGCTCCTGCAGGACCGCCAGCTCCTTTTTGCAGGTAACGGAAAAGGCGGTGTTGTTTTCAGCCAGTTTGGACGCAACGCCGGCGATGTTCACGGCCTGGTCGCCCAGACGCTCAAATTCGGTGGATACTTTATAATACTGGTTCAGCATGGATATGTGCAGATCGCTCTGAAGGTGAGGAAGCAGTTCAACCAGATAGCGGCTCAGGTGGTCTGTCAGCCGGTCGATCTGCATTTCCTCAGCGTTGATTTCTTCCTGCCTTGCCGGACTGTACTCATCCATCTGCTGCTGGGCCCTGATGAGGTTTTCCCGGGAAAGGCTGAACATGGTCTTCAGCAGGTTGTAGCAGCTTTGGAGCGCCAGCGCGGGCGTAGTGAAAAACACCGGGTTCAGCGCCTTGATCAGCTCCCCGTGCGGATCCTCTTTCGTTTTTTCTTTTCTGACGATCCGTCCGCTGAGCTTTTCATAGACCCGGAGCATAGGGAAAAGGCAGACAGCGCAGGCCAGGTTGAAAATCGTGTTTGTGTTGGCGATCATACCGGAATTGACGGTCCTGTCCCACAGGCTGTCCAGCAGACCGAGATGGTGAATGATGGTGATGACAACCAGGACCAGGACCGTCTTGCTCAGATTGAACAGGATGTTCACAATGCCGACACGCCGGGCTTCCCGGTTCGCACCGATGTAACAGACGATGGCTGTAGTTACGCAATCTCCCAGGTAGATGCCGACAATCACGGAATAGATCGCCTTGAAGGTCAGGAAACCGCTGGCGGAAAATGCCTGCAGGATACCGATCGCCGCGGAGGAGCTTTGCAGCGCGAAAGCGACGCCGGCGCCGGTGAGGTACCCGAGGAACGGATTGTTTCCGAGCCCGGAGAACAGCTGCTCAACAAGCCCGGATTCCTGCAGAGCCTTTACGGCGCTGGTCATGTTCAAAAGACCCGAGAACAAAATGCCGAAGCCGACGGCGATGTTACCGATGGATTTGGAATTCCGGAAGATGCCGGTCATGATCAGGATGATGCCGATGATCAGGGCAATCGGCGCCAGGGTGGAAGGCTGGAAAAAGCGCAGAACGGAGGAGCCTGAAGCGTTGATATCCAGCAGCCGGATGATCTGGCCGGTTACCGTTGTGCCCACGTTCGCGCCGATGATGATGCCGAGGGACTGGCGCAGCGTCAGGATGCCTGCTCCGACCAGGCCGGACGTAATGACGATGGTTGCCGTGGAGGACTGGATCAGGGCAGTCACCGCGATTCCGAGCAGGAACGCTTTGAGTGCGCTGTCCGTTACCTTTTCCATGATGGCTTTGAATGTTCCTGAGGAATTTTCTTTCAGAGAATCGCCCATCAGGCGCATTCCGTACAGGAACATCGCCAGGCCGCCGAGAAGGGACAGAATATCGAAAAAGTTCATAAATCCTCCGCACTGTCCGGGATCAGACTGATCCGGGCACCGGTGTCCGGATGCGTATCAGAAGACCAGGGAATGTTTTCAGACGCCGAAGAGCGGGGTGGAATAGTACCGTTCCGCGGTGTCGGGGAGCACGGTGACAACCGTTTTGCCGGGCCCGAGTTTTTTCGCAAGTTTCAGGGCGGCGGCCACATTGGTGCCGCTGGAGATACCGCACACAAGGCCTTCTTCCCTGGCCAGCCGGCGGGCTGTCTCGAGGGCTTCGGAGTCCGTGACCACATAGATATCATCATAGATTTCCCGGTTCAGGATCGCCGGGATAATGCCGTCGCCGATGCCCATCTGGATATGCGTGCCGATGGTTCCGCCGGCAAGGATCGCGGCGTTCTCGGGTTCCACAGCCCAGATTTCCAGGTCGGGATACTGGGCCTTGAGCACTTCGCCGATACCGGTCAGGGTGCCGCCGGTGCCGATACCGCTGCAATATCCGTGGATGGGGCCGGCTACCTGGGCCATGATCTCCAGGGCGGTGTGCTTTTTATGGGCCAGGGTGTTGTTCGGGTTTTCGAACTGCTGGGGAACGAAGACCTTCGGATTGCGGGCCTTCATATCCATGGCGCACTGAAGGCATTCCTCCATGCACTTGCCGATATCACCGGCGTCATGAATCAGCTTGACTTCAGCGCCGTAATGACGGATCAGCTTTCTGCGTTCCTCGCTCACGGAGTCGGGCATGATGATGATCGTCCGGTAGCCTTTGACCGCGCCGACCAGCGCCAGGCCGATGCCCTGGTTGCCGCTGGTGGGCTCCACGATGATGGTGTCCGGCCCGATCAGGCCTTCCTTTTCCGCCTGCTCGATCATGTTCAGGGCGGTGCGCGTTTTAATGGAACCGCCGACGTTCAGCGCTTCCACTTTAACCAGGATCTCCGCGCTGCCGGGCTCCGGCATGCGATTCAGGCGGACCATCGGGGTATTGCCGACGGCGTCCAGGATGGTGTTGAAAACCATATGTGTTCCTCCTCCGGGATTCATGCGGGGGATATTATACCATACAGACAGCGATCTGTGGTACAATGAAACGCAGAAAAACAAAGAGAGGTATTCAGCGTGGGAAGCAGGAAAGCGTGGAGAACAGCGGTTGCGGCGGTTGTCGCGTTCTTGCTGCTGGTTTTGACGCCCGGTCCTGCCCGGGCAGAGGAAACGGATCCGGATTTGCTGGAAGCCGCTTTTGTCATGCTGGAGGAGGGCAATCCCTTTGCCGCGCGGTATGAACAGATCACCGGAAAGGAGATCACGCCGCTGTTCCCCTGTGGCGTACCGTACTATTTCGGCGGGGTGGCCAAACCTTCCGGGAATGGATATTTCTATATCTCCTATCCGGATTACTATACCCAGGTGTGCGGGCATTCTTCCGGATACTTCTGCAAGGGACAGCGGTATTTCTACGGCGTGGACTGCGCGGGCTTTGTGAACTATGTCTACCTGGCCGCAAAGCACAAGCAGCTGCCCCATCTGGGAGACATGCTGACAGAGTGGAGTTGCCGCGCTTTCCATGTATATGATCACCAGGAAGGGAAAGAGGCGCCGCCTTACGATCAGCTGAAGGATACCCTCATTCCGGGTGACCTGCTGGTGATCAGGCACGAGGAAGGGAACCGGTACCGCCATGTGATGATGTACATCGGCACCCTGCGGGATTTCGGCTATACCGCGGAGGACGAACCCGCCCTGGCAGACTGGCTGGACTATCCGCTGGTGATCCACTGCGGGAACAGCCCCTTTTACGGAGAGCGGTTCCAGAAGCTGATTGACGAAAACCCTGAAAAGTACGGCAGATGCACCACTACAGACGGCGGCGTCGCTGTGTCCATTCTGGGCGTGGAGCCGGCGAAAGCTCCGGAACACGGGCATATACAGGACAGGGATTATGACTGGTTTACCATGAAAGACGGAGGATACCAGCTGACTGTTTTAAGCTTTACGGACGTAAAATACTACTGCTGGTATCGGCCGTAAATGGCTGCAAACGTTGAAAGGGTTGTGTTTCTGAAACGTTTGTGGTAAGATATGGCGACCTTAGAGAAAGGAAGGATCAAGAAACCATGGCTGAAAAGAAAGAAACTGTGAAAAAAGAAGTTGAAAAGAAAGCCGTAAAGGCTGCCGCTAAGCCCGCTGCCAAGAAGGCCGCTGCTCCTGCTAAGAAGGCTGCTGCCCCCGCCAAGAAGGCCGCCGTGAAGGCTGCCCCGGCGAAGTAGGCCGCTCCCGCCAAGAAGACTGCTGCTAAGCCCGCTGCCAAGAAGGCCGCTGCCCCCGCCAAGAAGGCCGCCGTGAAGGCTGCCCCGGCGAAGAAAGCTGCTCCCGCCAAGAAGGCCGCCAAGCAGCCCGAAGTGATCATCCAGTCCTCCATGGGCGGATCCATCACTCCCGCTGAAATCCTGAAGAAGGTTGGCAAGGTTGACGAAGTATACGTACGTGTTGACGAGAACAAAGCTTACTGGGTCAAAGGCGACAAGACCGGCAGTGTTGATCTGTGGTAATTAATTGGGGGCTTTCCGCAAGGAATCGCGCGCGCACCGCGGACGGATTCCCGTCTCGCGCACCGCGCACGACAGCGCCCAACCCCTTCGGCCGGTAATTAATTGATTTCTGTTAAACAAGCGCCGTCGGATGATTCCGACGACGCTTGCTTTTTGTTTTGGGGATCAGCCGAACATCCAGCGGACGATGTGCTGGATATGCTCGGACCAGAAAACCATATCATGGATGCCGGGCGCCTCATGGTATTCATGCGGGACGCCTTCTTCCTCAAGGAAACGGTGCATTGCGCGGTTGGGTTCGATCAGGAAGTCTTCCGTACCGCAGGCCATGTAGATTTCCGGAATCTTTTCGCCGGCAGCCTTGAGCTTTTTGATGAGAACCTCGGGGTTGTTATCGCTTTCCAGCAGCTTTTCCGGCTCCCCGAAGCATTCCCGGTAATAGTCGTAATTGGCGACGTCGTTGCCGCTTCCTGGCTTCATCTGAGCCACCTCGTGATGGATGAGGGCGGAGGACATGGCACCGATCTTCCCGAAAGTTTTCGGATAGGCCAGGCCGGTATGCAGGGCGCCGAAGCCGCCCATGGAGAGACCGGCGATGCAGGTGTCCTCCGGGCGGAGGGCCAGGCGGAAGGTCTTGCGGACATAGTTTACCAGTTCTTCGCCGAGCATGGTCTGGAAGGCATGGCCGGTGCAAAGACCGTTCAGGTAGAAGGAGTTCTCTCCGGAGGGCATAACGATGGCGAAGTTGTATTTGCCGGGCATCTCATAGGGAACATAGTTGCCTGCTTTGCCGGTATAGCCGTGGAGCAGGAAGAGCGTCCGCATGGGTTCCGCAGGCTCGGGCATGCCTTCCCGGGGATCGTTGGGAATCAGGACTTCGAAGGATGTTTCGCGGTGAAGCGCCTGGGAATAGTATTCAATACGAAAATAAGCCATTGATTTTTCCTCCCTGTATATCTGTATGGATATATTATCATGAGGGAGAAAGGAAAAACAACGAATAAATTTGAATGTTGGTTTTGGATAGGGTATACTGACAGGAAGGAGAAAGAACGAACGATCTGCGGAGAGGATGCTGTAACATGAAGATTCTTGATACGATCCGGGACGAGCGGCTGAGCATGTCCTTTGAGGTGTTCCCGCCGAAGACTGACGCGGTCTTTGAAGAGGTACTGAACGCCACTGAGGAAATCGCGGCGCTGAAGCCGTCTTTTATCTCCGTGACCTACGGAGCCGGCGGCGAGGGCGGAAAGTATACCATGGAGATCGCCCGGCGGCTCCAGAACGCGGACGGCGTGGAAACGCTGGCTCACCTGACATGCGTCGGCGCGACGCGGGAGGACGTGCAGGCATACCTGAAAGCGATGAAGGACGCGGGCATTCGGAACATCATGGCGCTGCGGGGCGACCTGCCGCAAGGCATGACCGCAGAGGATATGAAGAACAGTCCCTATCCGCACGCATCCGACCTGATCCGGGAGATCCGGGCCGCCGGCGATTTCTGCATCGGCGCTGCCTGTTACCCGGAGGTGCATCCCGAAAGCACGGTGCAGGCGGAGGATCTCCACTGGCTGAGGGAGAAGGTGGAGGCCGGCGCGGATTTCCTGACTACGCAGATGTTCTTTGACAACAACCTTCTGTATAACTTTCTGTACAAGCTGCGGGAGAAGGGCGTAACGGCGCCGGTGGTGCCGGGTATCATGCCCATTACCGCGGCGAACCAGGTGAAGCGTGCACTGAAGCTGTCCGGCAGTTTCATGCCCCGGCGGTTCACCAGCCTGGTAGACAAGTTCGGCTCTTCGCCGGAGGCAATGAAGCGGGCGGGCATCATCTACGCCTGCGATCAGATCATCGACCTGTTTGCCAACGGCATCCGTCACGTTCACGTCTATACGATGAACAAGCCGGACGTAGCGGAAGCGATTCAGAATCACCTGTCCGGCATGCTGGGGAGGGCCTTCTGATGCTGCGGAAGGAACTCCACCTGGAGGAGCTGGGAGAAATCCCCTTTGACGAGAAGGAGATCCTGAGATATGCCATGCTGCCGTCCTTCGCGCCGGCGCCGGAGGAACTGCCGCTGAAGGAATGCCTGGAGGCGGCGAAAGGCGCTGCCCGGTGCAGGGCGGTATGGCGGCATTATCCGCTGAAAGCGGACGGAGAAGAACTTGATCTGGGATTCGCGAAGACGGATTCCCGGGATCTAAAGAACCACCTGGCAGGCTGCGCAGAGATCCTGCTGTTTGCCTGTACGGCCGGAGCGGAAACGGACCGCCGGATTGCCCGGGCTAAGCTGCAGTCCCCGGCCAAGGGCCTGCTGATGCATGCCATCGGGGCGCAGCAGGTGGAAGGCGGCTGCGACCTGCTGTGCAGGCGCCTGGCGGAAGTGTTCCCGGACCGGCAGCTGACGGACCGGTTTTCCCCGGGTTACGGCGACCTTCCGCTGACGATGCAGCGGGACGTCATGGAAGCGCTGGACTGCGCACAGACGCTGGGGATCATGCTGACGGACAGCCTGCTGATGACACCGAGCAAGAGCGTGACCGCAATCATCGGAATGAAAGTGAGAGAAGAAGCATGAGCTTCAGGGAACTGCTGAACAAAGGCCCGTTCTTCCTGGACGGCGGCATGGGTACCCTGCTGCAGGCACAGGGCCTGAAGCCGGGTGAGGCGCCGGAAACCTGGAACCTGACCCATCCGGACCAGATTACCGCGATCCACCAGGCGTATTACGAAGCCGGAACCAACATGGTGGCAGCGAACACCTTCGGCGTGCATCCGCAGCGCTACAGCCTGGCCGACTGCGAGCAAATGATCCGGGCGGCGGTGGCCTGCGCGGACAAAGCGCGTCGGGAAGCGAACTGCGATCACGAGATGTTCATCGGGCTGGATATCGGCCCCTGCGGCAAGCTGCTCAAACCGCTGGGCCCCCTGGATTTTGAGGAGGCGGTCCGCGGCTTCGCAGAAGTGGTCCGCATCGGCGCAGCCTGCGGTGTGGACTGTATCTTCCTGGAGACCATGAACGACGGGGCGGAGACCCGGGCGGCGCTGCTGGCGGCGAAGGAAAACTGCGATCTGCCGGTGCTGGTTTCAAACGCTTACGGCGCGGACGGAAAACTGATGACCGGCGGATCGCCGGAATCCGTGGTGGCCATGCTGGAAGGCCTGGGCGCGGACGCGGTGGGCGTCAACTGCTCCCTGGGACCGGACGCCCTCGCGCCGATCGTGGAGAAATACCTGGCGGCGGCTTCTGTGCCGGTGCTGATGAAACCCAACGCCGGACTGCCCCAGGAGAAGGACGGAAAAACATTCTATAATGTGCTGCCGGACGCGTTTTCCGCGCAGATCGCCGCGCTGGTTCCGAAGGGGCTGCGCATCATGGGCGGCTGCTGCGGCACGACGCCGGAATACATTGCCGCGCTGAAGCAAGCGGCGGGATATTTGATTCCTCCTGCTATTGAAAAGAAGCAGCGGACCGTGATTGCTTCCCGGGGCACTGTGATCGAACTGGGGAAGAATCCGGTGGTCATCGGGGAACGGATTAACCCGACGGGCAAGAAACGCCTCCGTAAGGCGCTGGAGGAGGGCGACATGGCCTATGTGTTGAACGAGGCCATCGCCCAGGAGGAGCGCGGAGCGGAAGTGCTGGATGTAAACGTGGGCACGCCGGGCGTGGATGAGCCGGCGCTGCTGACCCAGGCGGTACAGGAGCTGCAGGCAGTTACCGACCTGCCTCTGCAGCTGGATACGGCGGATCCGACAGCCATGGAGCGTGCCCTGCGGGCATACAACGGCAAAGCCATGATTAACTCCGTGAACGGCAAGCAGGAGATCATGGACGCGGTGTTCCCGCTGGTGAAGAAGTACGGCGGCGTGCTGGTTGCCCTGACGCTGGACGAGGCGGGGATTCCCGCCACGGCGGAGGGCCGCCTGGCCATCGCGGAGCGCATCCTGAAGGAAGCGGAAAAATACGGAATCGAACCGAAGGATATCCTGTTCGATACGCTGACGATGACCGTCAGCGCGGACGGGTCGGCGGCGCAGGTGACCCTGGACGCCCTGAAATTGATCCGGGAGAAGACGGGCTGCGGGACGGTGCTGGGCGTCAGCAACGTGTCCTTCGGCCTGCCGGAGCGGGAAGTGCTGGGCAGTGCGTTCCTGACCATCGCGCTGGAGCGGGGCCTGAGCGCGGCGATTATGAACCCGCTGAATGACCGGATGATGGGTGCCATGGTCAGCTTCCGGACCCTGACCGGACGGGATGAAAACTGCGCGGCGTACGTTAAATTTGCAGGAGAGCTTCCGGCAATGCAGGCAGTATCCCCGGCTGTTCCGGCAGGCGCCGCACCGCAGGAAACCGGCGCGAAAGGCCTGCGCCGGGCCGTGGTCAAAGGACTGTGCCGGGAAGCGGGCGCCCTTGCCCGCACGGCGCTGGAAAACGGCGAGGACGGCCTTGAACTGGTGAAGAACGAGATCATCCCAGCGCTGGATGAGGTGGGCCAGGGCTTCGAGGCCAAGCGGATCTTTCTGCCCCAGTTGATGATGAGCGCGGAAGCAGCGGAAGCGGCTTTTAAGGAGATTAAGGCGAAAGCCGCCGGACAGGCGGAAGGCCAGCAGTCGAAGGGGAAGGTCGTAATCGCCACGGTGAAGGGCGACATTCACGACATCGGCAAAAATATCGTCCGGCTGTTGCTGGAGAACTATGGCTTTGAAGTGACGGATCTGGGAAAGGACGTGTCGCCGGAAACGGTGCTGGAGGCGGTAGAACGCCTGCACGCGCCGGTCTGCGGCCTGAGCGCCCTGATGACCACGACTGTGCCCGCCATGGCGGAAACCGTGGCACTGCTGCACGAGAAAGCGCCCTGGTGCCGTGTGATGGTGGGCGGCGCGGTGCTCACGGAGGAGTACGCGAAGGAGATCCACGCGGACGGGTATGGCCGGGACGCCATGGCGGCGGTCCGGCTGGCTGAAAAGTTTATGGATGAATAAAGAAAGGAGGATCCGGATGGGCAGAAGGTTTCTGTGTCTGCTTCTGTGCCTGCTGTGCTGCGTGACAGCGGCGCTGGCGGAGGAGCCGGCGGACTTTTTCGAACAAGCCGAATCGGAAAGCATCGGCAGGTTCATCCGGACTTATGATTCTCCGACCCTGAAATTTACGATAGAGAAATTCCTGATGGAAGGCGAGATCTGCTACCTGACCCGCGTCTGGGTGCAGGATCCGGTCCGTCAGATCCGGAAGGCCACCTCGAAGTGGAAAGAAAATGTGAATACGGTTGAACGGCTTGCCGCCAAGGTGAAAGGCGCCGCGCTGGCCATTAACGGCAGCGGTTTTATCAGCCCGCTGTATCCCTGGATCCCGGAGAACTATCCCGGCAAAAACGAGGATTACTACTATACCCCGCTGGGCTCCCTGACGGTGACGGACGGGGAGGTGTTCCGCAACCTGGAGGGCGTCTCCTATTACGGGCTGGCGTTGGATGAGGACGGCCTGCAGATGTATGTGGACGCGGACAACGAAGAAGTGCTGGCGACATCGCCGACCCAGACCTGGTCGTTTTACGTCGGCTGCCCGATGCTTCTGAATAATGAGGATATCCTGCCGGAGGAGTGGGAGTTCGCAGACCAACTGGCCTCCCGGACCGTGATCGGCCGGGTGGACAAACATAATTACCTGATCCTGACGGTAACCCGGGAGCGGGGCAAGGGCATTACATTGCGCCGGGCCTCTGTATTTTTCCGGGAGAACTTTAATACAGAATGGGTTTATGACCTGGACGGCGGCCAGTCCTTCGCCCTGATGTGCCGGAAACAGGAGAAGAAACGGTTGGGCACCATTGCCCGCGGCGGTGCGAGGATTGTCGATATTATGGCCTTTACGGAATAAAAAACATCCCGTCTCAGCTGAGGCGGGATGGCTTTTTTATCCGCGGTGTTTCTGCCGGTTGATCCGGCGGACGGGTTTGCCGATGTTGGATGACCGGATCTGTCCGTCACGTCCGATGGTGATCCGTTCAGTGTTCGCCTTCGGCCGGGCGTGGCGGGAACGGGCGGCGGGCGCCACGGGGACAGCCTTCCGGCGCTCCGGCAGCGGCTGGCCGTCCCGGCCAAGCCGGGTCGGGCGGCCTTCCCGGTCCACCCTTGCGGGTCGGGGTTCGCGGACCTTGGGCGGGGTGGGGGTGGTGATCTCCATGGGCCAGTCGCTCTTCTCCTCATGCAGGCGCTTGCCGATGAGCTTTTCCACCTGGTTGAGCTGCTTGACTTCATCGATGCAGCAGAAGGAGATGGCCTTGCCGGCCCTGCCGGCGCGGCCGGTGCGGCCGATGCGGTGAATGTAGGCTTCCGGCTCCATGGGCATATCGTAGTTGATCACATGGCTGAGCCCGGCCACATCAATCCCCCGGGCGGCGATGTCCGTGGCGACCAGCACCCGGCATTCGCCGGTTTTGAATCGATTTAAGGCCGTCTGGCGGGTGTTCTGGCTCTTGTCGCCGTGAATGCCGGCGGCTTCAATGCCCTTGCGCTTCAGGTCCCGTACGATGCGGTCCACGCCGTGCTTGGTCCGGGAGAACACCAGGGCGCTTTCCACGTCCGGATCTTCCAGCAGCTGCGCCAGCAGGTGCTTTTTGTTTGTCTTATCCACATAATACAGGCACTGGTCGATGGCCTCCACAGTGGAGGTGACCGGATCCACCTTGACGTTCTCCGGCTCCGTGAGCAGATCCAGCGCCAGTTTTTCAACCTCCGGCGGCATGGTGGCGGAGAACAGCAGGGTCTGCCTCTCCTCCGGCAGGCAGCGGACGATCTTGCGCACGTCGTGGATGAAGCCCATGTCCAGCATCCGGTCGGCTTCGTCCAGCACGAAGATCTCCACCCAGTCCAGCCGGACCAGCCCCTGGCCCATCAGGTCCAGCAGGCGGCCGGGGCAGGCGATGACGATATCAGCGCCCCGGTGCAGGGCTTCCACCTGGCCGCTCTGGCCCACGCCGCCGAAGATGACAGCGCTGTCCAGCCCTTCACCCTTGCCGTAGAGCTGGAAGTTTTCCCAGGTCTGCATGGCGAGTTCACGGGTCGGGGACAGAATCAGGGAGCGGATCACTTTCGCGCTGCGCTTCGGGGGCAGTGCCTTCAGCCGCTGCAGGATAGGCAGGGCAAAGGCCGCCGTTTTGCCGGTGCCCGTCTGGGCGCAGCCCAGGACATCCTTTCCCTCCAGCACCAGCGGAATTGTGGCCTGCTGGATGGGGGTTGGGGTCTCATAACCGGTATTGCGGATGTTTTTCAGAAGGGAAGGGGTTAATCCAAGGTCTTTAAATTCCATAAATCAGATGAGTTCCTGCAGATCGGTGTATTCATAGTTGTGGGCGGACGCCACGTTTTTGTTGGTGAGCTTGCCGGCGTAGGTGTTCACGCCGGAACGGATGACTTCGCTCTTCCGGCAGGCTTCTTCCAGCCCGGCGGCGGCGATTTCCAGCCCGTAGCGAACGGTGGCGTTGGTCAGGGCGATGGTGCTGGTCCGCGGGACGGCGCCGGGCATGTTGCCGACGCAGTAATGAACCACGCCGTCCAGCTTGTAGACGGGATCGTCATGGGTGGTGACGTGGGAGGATTCGCCGCAGCCGCCCTGATCGATGGCGACGTCCACGAACACGCAGCCGTCCTTCATTTCCTTGAGGTATTTTTTCTTGAACAGTTTCGGAGTGGAACCGCCGGGAATCAGTACGGAACCGATGACCAGGTCCGCATCCTTCAGCACGCGTTCCACGTTGCTGTCGTTGGATACCAGGGTCTGGATGTGGGCGCCGAACATATTGTCCAGTTCCTCCAGCCGCTTCAGGCTGATATCCAGGATGGTGACGTTGGCACCCATGCCAACGGCGATTTTGCAGGCGTTCATGCCTACGGTGCCGCCGCCCAGGATGACCACGTTGGCCTTGGGCGTGCCGGGCACGCCGGCTAGCAGGATGCCTTCACCGCCGAATTTCTTTTCCAGATACTTGGCGCCTTCCTGGATGGACAGACGGCCGGCGATCTGGCTCATGGGAGCCAGCAGCGGCAGGGAACGATCCTTCTCCTGCAGGGTTTCATACGCCACCGCGTTGACTTTGCCCTTCAGCAGGGCGTCGGTCTGTTCCCTGTCGGCGGCCAGGTGCAGGTAGGTGTAGAGGATCAGGCCGTCCCGGAACAGCGGATACTCGCATTCCAGGGGCTCCTTGACCTTGACCATCATATCGACCAGATGCCACACGTCCGCGGCGTTGTCGATCAGGGACGCGCCGGCGTCCACATACTCGTTGTCGGAGAAACCGGAGCCGATGCCGGCGCCTTTCTCGATATAGATGTGGTGTCCCGCGGCGATATAGGCGCGGACGTTGTCGGGGGTCAGGCCCACACGGTACTCGTTGTTCTTGATTTCTTTGACGCAGCCGATCTTCATATGCCTTTCATCCTTTCAGGTGATTTTTATACGCCCAGGATCCGGGCGGCCTTGAGAATACAGACCTGGGTTTTCGCGTCGGAAATGCGGCCTTCCATCACATCCTGGACCAAGTCGGCCAGGGGGATGGCGTACACGTCCAGGAACTCGTCGTCGTCCAGGTGGCGTTCGCCCTTGTGTAGGCCGCGGGCCAGGTACATGGTGATGTACTCGTCAGTATAGGCGGGGGCGGGATGGAAATCGCCGATGACCGTCCATTCGTCTGCGGTATAGCCGGTTTCTTCCCGGAGCTCCCGTTGGATGGCGGAAAGCCGGTCCTCATCCGGGGCGTCCAGCTTGCCGGCGGGAATCTCCAGGATAACTTTGTTCAGCGGATAACGGAACTGCCGCTCCATGATGACTTTGTTATCATCCGTGACGGGAATCACGCAGACCGCACCGATGTGGCGGATGACCTCGCGGACGGTTTCGCTGCCGTTGGAGAGCTCCACCATGTCCCGCTTCACGTGCAGGATCACGCCGTCA
>JBGUHQ010000005.1:0-39602 GCA_045112195.1 Christensenellales bacterium
GAGGCAAATCAAAAACGGACGCTGCTTAGTGCGGCGTCCGTTCTTTTCTGTTACAGGCTGGGCCTGCGTTTCAGCGGGATGAAGATCCGGCGGAAGAGATAGCGCAGGCGTGCCGGGCGGCTGAGCTCACCCTTCAGCAGGATGGAGGTGTCGCGGATGAGACCGGTATCTGTTTCGGTCGGCTTCGCGCGGGAATAACGGATCAGCGAGACACATTCGCCGACAGGGCCCAGCGCAACCCCGAACGCCGCGGTCCGGTCCACCCTGCGGCCGAAGGCCATCGGGGATTCGCCCTTGTCGCGGGTCAGGTTCTCCGCATGGAGCAGATCCGTGATTTCCTGCGCCCAGACGTCAAACACGGCGTCCCCGTCCTTCGCGCGGCGCGCGCGGAAAGCGGGGGACGTAAACCAGGTCCGTAGCGCCAGGACCAGCAGAAGCAGCAGGGGCAGCAGCAAGTACCAGGGGAAGGGACCGCCGCGGTCCGGCTCTTCCGGCGGCAGTTTTTCGCTGCCCGGCGGCGGGGAAGGCGCATCGTCATCCTGCCCGTCAGAGGGAACAGGCGTCGGTTCGGGCGTATCCTCCGGCGTGGGTTCTTCGGAAGGTTCCGGTTCATCCGGTTCCGGTGTGGGTTCGTCTTCATTTCCTTCCGGCGGTTCCGGAGACGGCGTCGGCTCCGGCTCGGGAGACGGTGTAGGCGTGGGCGTCGGTGTGGGAGAGGGGCTTGGCTCCGCATCGCCCTGGTCGCTGCCGGAACCGGTATGCTTCGGCGTGGCGTCAAAAGTCAGCCAGCCGAATCCTTTGAAATAGACTTCGGTCCAGGCGTGCGCGGACAGACCGGTTACGAGGGCAGAACCGTTTTCATCCGGTTCGGCGATATAGCCTTCGACATACCGTGCGGGCAGGCCGATCATCCGGCACAGCACCGTCATGGCGGACGCGAAGTAGGTGCAGTATCCTTCCTTGGTATCCAGCAGGAAATGGGTGACGAAGTCAAGGTTGGACGGCTGGGGTTCCACATCCAGCGTATAGCGGAAGTTCCGCGTCAGCCAGGACTGAATGGCCAGCGCGCGGTCATACGGCGAGGAAGCGACGGAAGCCGTTTCGCGGGCCAGGGCGTAGACCGGTTCTTCCAGGTGGCTTGGCAGGGTGGTATAGGTTTCAACCATCTGCTCATACCGGCTGTCTTCCAGCGTCGAACAGACCTCAATCAGGGTGCCCAGGCCAGAGTCGCCGGCCAGGAAGAGCGGAGCCGATACGGTATAGGTATCGCCGGCCCGCAGATTCCGGGTGACAAACAGTTCGGAGGAATTGGAGAAATAGGGGACCAGTTCCCCGCCCGGAACCAGGTCGCGGACGCGCTGGGGAACGAAGAGCGTGGAAGCGCTGTCATTGAGCATCCGTACGGATATGGTAACGGGATTGCACAGGGCGTTCCGGACCGTCTCAGCCGGCAGGTCCTCGTCGAACAGGACGGCGCGCTGAGCGGCCAGCCGGGGAGACTGGCGAAGGTACCGCCTGCCGCCGGTGGTGTTTTTCCAGTCGCGGCCGGTGTACAGGTTGAACACAACGCCGCGCAGGTACGCGGTCCGCGGTGTGGAAACCTGCATCACAGGCGTTTCATCCGGATTGGGTTTGCCGCCGAGCTGTTCCTGACCCTCGGGATAATACCCTTCCGTGGAGAGGGAGAACACGTCCCGGGGTTCGGTGAAGAACAGCCGGTCGAGCACCGCCTGGCGCAGTTCGTCTGCCTTACCCCGGAGCGGATTGGGCCCCACCCCGCCGGAGGTCAGCAGGAAAGCGCCGGCCACCAGCAGCGCCGCGACGGGCAGCAGCGGCAGCAGAGACGTTTCCGGGAAACGGTCCGTCATCAGCATCAGCAGCAGCGCCAGCAGCGCGGGCAGGAACCAGGGAATGGTTTCCGATGCGCCGGACAGATAAATCAGCAGGATCATGCCGAAACACAGCAGCGACGCCGGCAGGACCGATATGTTCTTCAGGCAGGCGAAACAGCTGATCAGCGTAATCAGGACGGAAAGCAGGATGACGGCGGAAGAGGCCACCAGCGGCAGCGCGGTCCGGATGCCGGAAAAGCGCAGCGTTACCGCCAGCACCACATCCGAAACTGTGATCATCCCGCCCAGGCCGAATATCCATACCAGCAGGGCCGTCAGGCACAGGCCGGCGGAAACCAGGGCCGTTATCCGGTTGATGGACGCGAGCTCAAACAGGACAACGACAGCCGCGCACCAGAACAGCACCGACGGAGACAGGAAGGAAGGCTCCAGGATGCCCAGGAAGGGCAGCAGCAGGCCGGCTGCCAGCAGCATGGACAGCAGCGCGTGGGTCAGGCGGGTTCTGACCTGCTCGCTCATGGCGGAGACCTCCTTCCTTGAATAATTCAGAATTCATAATTCAGAATTCATAATTAAGATTTCTTTGGAATTCTATAGCTGGGAGAGCTCGGGGGTTACATAAGATACTTCGAGGCCGGACTGCTTGAGGCGGGCAATCAGGGGCAGCACGTTTTCGTCCTCCGGGGCGAAGGTGACCAGGTACAGGCGGATGTTCGGACCGGTCCGGTGCATCCGGATCATGATATCCACCATGGGGATGTTCAGCCGGGCGGCGACCACCACGACGCAGCCGACTTTCCGCAGGCGGCGGCTTTCCATGGCCAGCACCCGCTCAAACCGGTCGGTTTCGGAAAAATCCACCCGGGAGAGATAGTCCAGGGCGATGGGCAGCCCCATACGCTTGTCCACGTCCACCGGATGGGAGCCGAGCAACGGCAGGCGGATCTGGTGATCCGTGGCGGCCTGGGCGGTCAGCACCGAGGCGGCGGTTTCCAGCAGCGCGTCCCGGAGGTCGGCTTCCGCCTGGGGATGGCCCCAGGAGGGAGGCCTGGAGCAGTCCATCAGGAGCAGCACGTCCTGCAGGATCGGCTCGTCAAACTTGCGGACCATCAGCTCGCCCTTGCGCATGGAGAGCTTCCAGTGGATTTTTTTCATCGCGTCGCCCTGCTGGTAGGAGCGGATATCGGACGGCGCGTTCAGGTCCTCTGTCGCGCGGGCCATCAGCTCGCTGCCCGGATCGCCGGGAGCGAGGGTCAGCGGTTCCACGTCGAAGGTCTGGGGAAGGACCAGCATCTCGAAGAAGGTCTGCTTCAGCACCACCCGTTTCCGGACCAGGCCCAGCAGGTCTTCCACCGTGCAGGCGTGCAGGCCCACCGGAAAAACGCCCACATGGGCGGCGTGGATGGGCAGGCGGAAGCTCTGGAGACGGCCGGGCATGTTTTTCAGGCGGATTTCCCGGTCCCTGTTTCCGGAAGGATCGGACAGTTCCAGCAGCAGCGGGGCGATGGGGATCAGCCCGCGGTGCCGCATGCGGAGGAACAGCGTCGCGTCTTCCCCGCGCCGGACCGTTTCGGCCGACAGCTCGCCGTCCGCCTCCAGCGTCGCGGCGGCCCATAGCACGGCGATGACGGCCCCGGCGACGATCAGCAGGATCAGGACGGAAAGCAGTAAAAAAAGCTGACTGCCGGTGCAGACCGCAACCGTCAGCAGCGTCAGGAATACCGCCAGGGGAAGGATCAGTTTCAATTTCATAATTTCACGGGCACGGTGGTGTTTTGCAGAATGGTCAGCAGGAACTGTTCCGCCGGGATCCCTTTCATCTTCGCTTCGGGCGAGAGAATCATCCGGTGCGCCATGACGGGCAGGAACATGTGCTGCACGTCCTCGGGCAGGACGAAATCACGGTCGTCCAGCATGGCGCAGGCCTGGGCGCCGCGGATCAGGGCGATGGCGGCCCGGGTTGAAGCGCCCAGGGAGAAGGCCGCGTCGTTGCGGGTAGCGGCGGCCAGCGAGGCTACGTAGTTGCGGACTTCAGGCGAGCAGTATACCGTGGAAACCTGTTCCTGCATGGCCATAACGTCCTGGGCGGAGCAGATCGGCTCGATAGTTGTCATCGGGACGACGGAGCCGCTGTAGCGGTCCAGTACGTCCATTTCCTGCTCAATGGTGGGATAGCCGATGGAGATCCGCAGGAAGAAACGGTCCACCTGGGCTTCCGGCAGGGGATAGGTTCCGACGAATTCGCCCGGGTTCTGCGTCGCCAGGACGATGAACGGCTGTGGCACCGGATGGGTGATGCCGTCCACGGTCACCTGGTGTTCCTCCATAACCTCCAGCAGGGCGGACTGGGTTTTCGGACTGGTTCGGTTGATTTCGTCCGCCAGCACGATCTGGGCCATCACGGAGCCTTCTTTGTATTCCATCTCACCGGTCTTGAAGTTGACCAGGGTGAAGCCGGTGACGTCAGAGGGCATCAGGTCCGGAGTGAACTGGATCCGGCGGAAGGAGCAGTCCAGCGAACGGGCCAGCGCGCTGGCCAGCGTGGTTTTGCCGACGCCGGGGACGTCTTCGATCAGGACGTGGCCCTTGCACAGCAGGGCAATAAGCGCATATTCAATCGCTTCTTCCTTGCCGACGACGGCTTTACTGATGTTCTGCTGCAGGGCGAGGATCATTCTGCCGGGATTGATCATGGGAACCTCCGTAACAATTCAAAATTCATAATTCAGAATTCATAATTAGGATAACTGATCTGAAGGGTGAAACCGGGTTCTGAATGCTAACATGATGAACATTCTTATTATACCTTTATTTGAAGAAAACCGCAAGGTGTGGTATGATGCGGTCAAGACAACCACGGGATGCGGTATATGAGGGGGATAACGGCATGGTGAAGGGACTCGGGCTGGACCTGTGTGAGATTGCCAGGATGGAGAAACTGCTTGAGGACGAGCACTTCCTGAACCGGTATTTCAACGAAGGCGAGATCGGTTATATCCGGTCCAAGGGAAAGGGCGCGGCCCAGACCATGGCCGGGATTTACGCCGCGAAGGAAGCGCTGTCCAAGGCGCTAGGCACAGGCATTGCCTTTGAACTGAAGGAAATCAGCATCTTCCACGACGAGGCGGGAATGCCGGGCTATTCCCTGTCCGGCAAAGCAGCCAAACTCGGGGAGGGGGACCGCTTCTGGCTGTCCATTTCCCATGACGGCGGAACGGCCGCCGCGGTCTGCGTCCGGGAGGACAATCAATAAACGCCGCGGCGTTGTTTTTCCTTCCGGTTGTTTTCGTTTTGGCTTGTCAAAAAAGGCGAATAAAACTATAATTAATATGCGGTTTTCCGCATGTGATTATACCTGGTACCGGAACCGGATGAAACATAGAAAGGCGGGGAAATCATGACGATTCTTGAGAACTACGAACAGTGGCTGAAGGACTTTGCCGATGACGCGGATACGGTCCGCGAACTGGAGGCCATCCGCGGCGATGAAAAAGAGATGGAAGACCGCTTCTATACCGAGCTGAGCTTCGGCACCGCCGGTATGCGCGGCGTGCTCGGCGCCGGAACAAACCGGATGAACAAATACAACGTCCGCCGGGCGACCAAGGGCCTTGCGGGCTACCTGCTGGAGGACCCGGAGAACGCGAAACGCGGCGTGGTCATCGCCTACGACAGCCGCCGTTTCAGCGCCGAGTTTGCGAAGGACACCGCCCTGGTGCTCTGCGCAGAAGGCGTTCCCGCTTTCCTGTTTGACGCGCTGCGCCCTGTGCCGGTGCTGAGCTTTGCCGTCCGTCATCTGAACGCCGCCGCCGGCGTGGTGATCACGGCCAGCCACAACCCGCCGCAGTACAACGGGTACAAGGTTTACGGCGAGGACGGCGCCCAGGTTGGCCCGGAAGCCGCTGAAGGCATTACCCGCGTGATCCGCGCTACCAAGTACACGGACTGCGTGCTGATGGATGAACAGGAAGCCCTGGACAAGGGCCTGCTAAAGATCATCGGCAACAAGGAAGTGGACGACGAGTATATCGCCCGGATCAAGACCCTGAGCATCAATCCGGATCTGCTCCGGAAGGAAGGCTCCAAGCTGAATATTGTCTATACGCCCCTGCACGGCAGCGGCAATGTGCCGGTCCGGAGGCTCCTGAAGGAGATCGGCCTGACCAACGTTGCGGTGGTGAAAGAGCAGGAAATGCCCGATCCCAACTTCAGCACCATCAAGGTACCGAACCCCGAGGATCCCGGCGCCTATGAGCTGGCCTTCAAACTGGCAGCGGAAGTCAACGCCAACGTGATCTTCGCTACGGATCCGGACTGCGACCGCCTCGGCGTGGCCGTCAAGGACGGCAAAGGTGAGTGGCATCTGCTGACCGGAAACGACATCGGCTGCGTGCTGCTGCACTATATCCTTTCCAGCAAAAAGAAGGCCGGCACCCTGCCGAAGGACGGCGCCGCGGTCAGGAGCATCGTGTCCACGAGCCTGGCCAACCGGATCTGCGAGAGCTTCGGCGTTTCCATGTTTGAGACGCTGACCGGCTTCAAGTTTATCGGCGAGAAGATCCAGCAGTTCATGGACAAAGGGGACCACACCTTCCTGTTCGGCTTTGAGGAAAGCTACGGCTTCCTGTCCAGCACCTTCGTGCGGGACAAGGACGGCGTCAACGCCAGCCTCCTGGTCAGCGAGGTCGCCTGCGCCTGCATGGCGGAAGGCATCACCTTCTACGACCGGGTTCAGGAGATCTTTAAGGAATACGGCTACTATATCGAGAACGTGGTCTCCACCACGCTGCCCGGCAAGGACGGCCTGACCCGGATGAGGGAGATCATGGCCGGCCTGCGCGCTCAGCCCCCGAAGGAGATCGCGGGCCTGAAGGTTACCGCTGTCCGCGACTATCTCAGCGGCATCCGTACTGAGAACGGCAAAGAAGAGCCTACCGGCCTGCCGACGTCCAATGTGCTGTTCTTTGAGCTGGAGAAGGGCAACTGGGTCTGCGTCCGGCCTTCCGGCACAGAACCCAAGATCAAGCTGTATGTCAACAGCAACGCCGCGGACCAGGCTTCCGCGGAAGCCCTCAACGCCAGACTGTGCGAAGCCAGCAAAGCACTGATGGCATAAACATCAATTCATAATTCTGCGATCGCTGTTAACAAAGCTCTGTTCGCCGCAGGCTCCAGACCTTTGACAGCTGTAGCATGGGAGCCATAAATCGCGCTGAAGCGCGAATGGCTCCGCAACAATTCCAAATAACGTCAGGGGAGTAATACTCATGTTCGGAAGAATGATGAACAACTACTACTACGGAAAGAGCGGCAAGGGAGATTTCCGCAAGGACGATCTGCCGCATAACCGGCGCGAACTGTTCCGCGACACCCTGAAGACCAGGCTGAGCGGGCTGTGCCGGATCAATCTGCTGTATATGCTCATCTTCCTGCCGGCCATGCTCCTGATCATGTTCAATATCACCAACACCCTGTCCGTAACGTCCAATCTCATGCTGATCGAGAACAACGATTACGCGGGATACGTCCAGACGCTGACCGACGCGGAGCAGGAGGTTCAGCTCTCCGAGGAAGAGTATAACAAGATCAAGGCCGAGGGAATCAGCTATAACGACTACCTGGACAGCGTGGTGCTCCGCCTGCTGATCTGGCTGATTCCGTGCATCGCCATCACCGGTCCTTTCACCGCCGGCCTGAGCTATGTGACGCGGAACTGGGCGCGGGACGAGCACGCTTTCATCTGGACCGATTTCAGGGACGCGATGAAAGCCAACTGGAAGCAGTCGCTGGTGCTGTCTGTCATCACGTCCTTCACGCCGCTGATTGCGTATCTCGGCTGGACCTTCTACGGGCAATTGGCGGCGCGGAGCCCCGTCATGTTTGTTCCTCAGATCCTGGTCGTGCTGGTTGTGGTCATCTGGGCTGTCAGCATTACCTATATGCATCCGCTGGCCATTACCTATGACCTGAAGATGAAGGACGTCATCCGCAACGGCCTGCTTCTGGGCGTGGCCCGGCTGCCGATGAGCGTGGGGATCCGCCTCCTCCACTGCGTGCCCGCCCTGATCGGCGCGGCGCTGATGTGGTTCTGGAATCCGATGTACGGCATGCTGATCCTCTTCGCCTGGTATGTGCTGATCGGCTTCTCCGCCAGCCGTTTTGTCACCGCCAGCTATACCAACGCCGTGTTCGACCGGTTCATCAATCCCAACATCGAAGGCGCGAAGGTCAACCAGGGCCTGCACAAGGATGAGGACGAAGAGGACAACGAGGATGACACAGCGGAAGGGGAAACAGACAACTGACCATGTACCAGGGATTTGCTGAGATCTACGACGATCTGATGAACGACGTCAATTATGAAAGCTGGGCGGATTATTATTCCCGCCTGCTTTCGATTTATGGGATCCGCGGCGGAAAAATCTGCGAATGCGCCTGCGGCACCGGCAGCCTGACCATGCCCCTGCAGCGCAGGGGTTTCCAGATGACCGGCGTGGACCTGAGCCGGGAAATGCTCTGGCAGGCGGCGCAGAAGGCCCGCAAGAGCGGCCTGTCCATTCCTTTTGTCCAGCAGGATATGCGGGCGCTGAACCTGCACAGGCCGGTGGACGGTGTGCTGGCTACCTGTGACGGCGTAAATTACCTGCTGACAGAGGAGGACCTGATGAGCTTTTTCCGGGCGGCGAAGCGCTCTCTGCTGCCCGGCGGCGCGCTGATCTTTGACGTATCCACGCCCTACAAACTGAAAAATATCCTGTGCGCCGGGCTGATGTGCGAAGACCGGGAGGACGTGACCTACCTGTGGCAGAACTCCTGGCATGAGCGCTCGCAGACGGTGGACCTTGACCTGTGCTTCTTTATCAAAGAGCAGGACGGCAGATACCGCCGGATGGAAGAACACCAGCGGCAGCGCGCCTGGAGCGCGGAGGCGCTGAAGGAAATCCTGTGGAAGGCCGGGTTCCGGGCGGTGTGCCTGTATTCCGGAACCACGCTGAATGCCGCGAAGGAAGACGATCAGCGGTGGCACATCGCGGCCACGAACCCGGTGAAGTAATAAACAATTCAGAAGGAACGACATTATGGCAAATAAGGACGAGATGCTGCAGATCGACCTGTGCAACGGGCAAGTCCGGGTCATGCTGTGCGAGACCACGGAAACGGTACAGCGCTGCGCGGATATCCACAGTTCCACGCCGGTCTGCACGGCGGCGCTGGGCCGGCTGATGACCGGTACCGCGATGCTGGGCATTATGATGAAAGGTGAGGACGAAAACGTAACCGTGACCATCAAGGGCGACGGCCCCATGGGCTCGCTGGTCGCGGTGGCGGATCACGGAAAAATCCGCGCCTGCGCCGACAACCCGCAGGTCGAGCTGCCCCTCCGGGAGGACGGAAAACTGGATGTGGGCGGCGCCGTGGGGCATCATGGGCGGATGAGCGTGATCAAGGACCTGGCGCTGCGCAAGAACTATATCGGCCAGAGCGAACTGGTCAGCGGCGAGATCGCCATGGACTTTGCCCAGTACTTCACCGTGTCGGAGCAGCAGCCCTCGCTGGTGGCACTGGGCGTGCTGGTCAGCGGCGAAACCGTGCTGAAGGCGGGCGGTCTGCTGATTCAGCCGCTGCCGGGCTGCCCGGACGAAATCATCGACCAGCTGGAACTGCGCAGCCCCATGTTTGCGGATATCAGCCGGGAAATGACCTTCGCGCCGATTGAGCAGCTCTGCGAGGACTGGTTCCGGGGCCTGAAACCGAAGATCCTGGAGCGGACGCCTATTTCCTATACCTGCACCTGCAGCCGGGAGCGGATGGAAAAGGCCCTGATTTCCATGGGAGCGAAGGACCTGCAGTCCCTGATCGACGACGATGAAGGCGCCGAACTGGTCTGCCACTTCTGCCACGGAAAATACTTTTTCACCACGGAACAGCTGAAGGCGATGCTGACGGAGGCAAAGAAACAATGAAAATGCCGGTCATCAATTTTGACGAACACTTCGCGGACTTTATGTCCGAATGGCTGAAGAGCCATCAGGACCAGTACGCGAATTTTGACGAGATGGAAGAGGACATGCCCCGGATCTACATGGTCTTCCTGAACACCCGGGCCAAATGGCTGGGTAATGTGACGCCGGGCGCGTATTTCACCCAGTTCGAGGATCCGAAGGTGCTGGTGGATTGGCTTGCGCAGTACTGTGAGGACGGCGTTCCGGTGCCGGACCTGCTGTGCGAACAGATCACCGCCGTCGGCCGCCCGTGTGAAAAGCGCCTGCTGGAGTTGCTGAAGGACGAAGAGGCGCCGGAGGAAGCCCGGATGACCGCCATGAACCTGCTGCGGGAAATGGAGAGCACCCTGCCGAAGATGCTCTATATCCAGTGGCAGCTGAACCGGGAAGGACAGGACGAACTGAAGGACAACGCGCTGGAAGGACTCACGGAAATGGGCGAGTGCGTGGTCCAGCCGATCCTGCAGGAACTGCCGAAGGCCAATGCCGCCGGCGAGGAAGCCCTGCTGGAGGTGCTGTCCCATTTCCCCGGAAATGAGCAGATATTCAAGCTGGCGACCCGTCTCTTCCGGGAACGGAAAGAACGCCGGGCGCTGTTCGCGGGGTATTTGGCCAAACTGGGCGACGACCGGGCCCTGCCGGATCTGATGAACGCGGCCCAGGAGGAAAAACTGCCATACCTGACCTTTATTGAGATCCGGAACGCCATTGAGACTCTGGGCGGCGTCTGCCCGGAGCGGAGCTATGACGATGACCCGGAGTACGAGGCGCTCCGGGACCTGGACCTGACCTGAAGAAAAACGCAGCGAATGATTTTGACCTGAAAGGAGGCGGCTGGCTATGCTGTGTCCCAGATGCGGATACTATACGGATAATGAAGATACTGTCTGCCCGGAATGCGGCGAGATCCTGAACACAGGCGCCGGCGAGCCTTCCGGCGGCGCAGAGGCTATCCGACAGGGCAAACGGGCCCGTCAGGCCATCCGGGACGCTGCTATGAAGCAGAACGCGGAAGCGCGCAGGAAACGCCGCAGCGGTGCAAGCCACGCAACGGTGGAGATGCCGGCCGTACAGGATGAACGCGATGATATCGAGTTCGCGTCCTGCACGGTCTCTGAGGCGGACATCCTTCCGGATGAGGATGACGGCGAACAGGTTTTTGAACGGCGCCGCCGGACGGTTTACGATGAGGACGCCGCCATTGAAGAGCAGGCCCGGGCTTATACCGAATGGATTGAAAAAGGCGGCCGCCAGCGCCTGAAGATGGTCAACTGGATGAAGATTACCTTCATTGTCGTTGCTGTCTTTGTGCTGGTGCTGGTCGGGGGCTGGCTGTTCCTGAAGAAAACCGACGAAGGCCAGAAACTCATGGCCCGCATGGGGCAGGAAGCGAACGCTTCCGCGCTCTGGTCCGTGGGTGAGGAACTGATGAATACCGGCGATATGACAGCGGCCATTGCCCATTTTGAGAAGGCCAAGGCCCTGGATGAAGCCGAGGAGCATGAGGACGTAGACGGCCTGCTGATGCTGGCGAGCGCGTATGAAGCCGCCGGACGGACCGATGAGGCGGCGGATCTTTATGAGCGGATCTATACCAATACACCCTCCCGTACGGAAGCCTACGTCAACCATATCCGGATCCTGCTGGCCAGCAACAAACCCGGCGACAAAGCCAAGGCCGGCGAGCTGATGAAAATCGCTTATGAGAAAACCGGTGAATCCAGTTTCCAGACCCAGCGCCGGGACTTCCTGCCCGCGCCGCCGGAAGTGGATCTGACCGCCGGTTACTATGAAGCCAAGAAATATATCGCCATCACGTCCTATCAGGGTTATGACGTCTACTGGACATTCGACGAGAACGCGGAACTGCCGGCCGGCGGTACGCTCTGGACGGAGCGCGTGTTCCTGGATGAAGGCATCTGGAATCTGCGGGCTGTGGCCGTGAACGGCGAACTGGTGTCGGATGAGCTGAAGGGCACCTACAAGATCATCATGCCCTCGCCCCAGACGCCCGGCTGCAACCTGGCCCCCGGCGCCTACAAGACCCGCCAGAAGGTCCGGCTCCGTCCCGGCAAGGACAATGAGAATGACGACGATATCGTGATCTATTACACTGTGGACGGCTCCACGCCGGACGCGGACAGCCCCATCTATACCGGGGAACCGGTTCAGCTGCCCAGCGGCCATACCGTGACCATCAAGGCGGTTGCGGTGAATAAGTACAACAAGGTCTCCAACATGCTGGAAGTCAGCTATAAGATTGAGGCCAAGCCTTATCCGCTGACCGCCTGGGAGAAAACGGAAACGATCTCCGGCCTGGAACTGAATAAAACCACCATGACGGAATTTGTATCCGCTTACGGTGAAGGCACCCTGGTGGAGATGGAACCGAATCCGGATTTTGAGAGCGAGTGCCGGAAGTATGAGTATCCCTGGGGATATGCGGTGATGAACCTGGCCAAGAAGAACTGGGTGCTGGTGGAACTGTATTTCAAGGATGATTCGACCTTCAAGGGACCGCGCGGAACCGGCGTAGGGGATCCGATGGACTTTGTCGTCGGCAAGTTCAAGGACCTGGGTCAGCTGCCCAGCACCAGCGGAAACAGGGGCCTGTACTGCCTGGACAACGGCAACGACGGCAAGATCTGGAAGCAGGAGGAAACAACCGGACAGCATATTGTCCGCTACCGGATCAAGAACGAGGGTACCTATTGCGTGCTGGACTATATTATCAACCAGAACAGCAAGGTTTCGGCGATCCATTGGTGGTATAAGCCGTAATCAATGGTAAACTGAAAGGACGCGGGGTTTCCCGCGCCCTTTTTCAGTTAAACAAAGTACAGCCCATGGCTTTAAACTCTTTGATCTTCTCCCGGAGGATGTCCTCCGTCAGTTCAAAATGCTCCGCCAGGCAGGCCAGGCAGTAGAATTCCTTCGCGCCCCGGTTGACCATCTTCCGCGTCATTGCGACGTCGTCCTTTTTCAGCGCGGCGCCGCAGCGGGCGCAGCGGGCAGGCTCAGCCACGGAGGGGGACCATCCGGCACAGGAACAGTTTCATGTCATGGCCGTTTACCTTCTGGTTGAAGTAGTCGAACTTTTTGCCCAGGGCTTCGCCGGTGAAGGCATCCTTCACCTCCAGGGCCAGGCCGGAAGCCACCGGCAGGCCCAGATCCACCAGCTCGCAGTGCATCAGCGTTTCCGCTTCGGACATGTTTACAAAAGCCAGGGCGAACTCGCCGCCGGAGAGGTGGCGGAAGAGCGTGAAGTAGGAATCCGGAATCTGGCGCCAGGGCATATCGCCTTCCTTGGGTTCGGGGTTGGAGGTGAACACGTCGCCCCGCTTGATCAGGAAGGGCGGACGGCATTCCTCGTCCTGGTCGATTCGCAGCAGGTCCCTGTTCTGCATCAGGCTGACGAATTCCGGCTTCAGGGAGCGCAGGTCGGCGCCGAGCATCAGCGGTACGCCGCACAGGCACCACAGGGCGAACTGCATGCGATATTCCTCATAGGTGCAGACCTTGCCAAAACCGACGTTGCCCTTGCCGCACATGCCCACGGTCAGCATGTCCATATCATTGAAGCAGTCCGTTCCGCTCATGCAGAGGTTATCGATCTGGCTTTTGAAAATATCCGTGAAGGAAATGTAGTTGTCCATGATGTCGCCGGTGGAGCGGTACATATGGGCGCCCCGGCTGCGCATCCATTTCCAGGGATCCTGCTGGCCCCAGTTGCAGGCAGAGAACACAATATCCCGTCCGGAAGCCTTCAGGGCCATGGACATGGTCTGGTAGCGGTTCAGGCAGTTGCCGGAATCCGGGAAATTGCAGAAGTCATATTTCAGGAAGTCCACGCCCCAGGAGGCGAAGGTCTTCGCGTCCACGAACTCATGGTCATAGCTGGAGGGGTAGGAGGCGCAGGTCATGACGCCGGCACAGGAATACATGCCGAATTTCAGGCCCTTGGAGTGAACATAGTCCGCCAGGTCCTTCATGCCGTGGGGGAACTTTTCCGGATCCGGCACCAGCAGGCCGTTCTCATCCCGGTCCCGCAGGGACCAGCAGTCGTCGATGACCAGGTATTCGTAACCGGCATCCTTCCAGCCTTTGTCCGCCATGTAGTCCGCCATTTCGCGAATCAGGGCGTCACTGATTTTTTCACCGAAGGTATTCCAGGAATTCCAGCCGAGCGGGGGACGGGATGCGAGCATGGGAGAACCTCCTTATCATTCATAATTCAGAATTCATAATTCATAATTATATATGGTTCAGAATTAAAAAGGTGGGGTAATGGTAAAGGTCCGGCCGTCCAGGTTAGGGAGGCGGCCGCCGGTGTCCAGTTTCAGGGAAACGGCGCAGAGCTTCAGGGCGCGGGCCTTTTCCCGGCGGTTGAAGTCCCGGTCGCCGTACAGGTCGTCGCCGAGGACCGGATGGCCCAGGGCGGCCAGGTGGGCGCGGATCTGATGGGTGCGGCCGGTGATCAGGTGAACCCGCAACCGGGAAACCGGACCGCTTTCCAGGGTTTCATAACCGGTCTCGATCGGTTTGGCATCCGCTTCCGGCCGGTCAGTGATCCGGACCCGGGCGTGCCGCGCGTCTTTCACCAGGTACGCTTTGCAGACGGCGGACGGCGGCTTCATGATCCCCCGGACCAGGCAGACATAGTATTTCTCCAGTTCGCGGCCCCGGAATACATCCTGCAGGATTTCCAGCGCTCGCGGATTCTTGGCGAACAGGCACAGGCCGCAGGTCTTGTTGTCCAGCCGGTGGCACGCGGCGGGCGGAAAGGCGTCCGGATCCTGTTTTGAAATATAGGCCGCGCACAGATCCGTCAGCGTCATACCGCCCCGGGCGTCCGGTTCCACGCTGATGCCGGCCCGTTTGTTGACCAGCAGGACATCCTCGTCCTCATAGACCATGTCGAGAGGGGGAACAGCGCTTTCCGCGGCGGCGGAATCCGGCACGTAAACCCTCAGGTTCTGCCCGGTTCTGACCGGCTCGTCCCGGGAAACGCGTACACCGTCCAGCTTAACATCCCGGTCGGCAAAGACGCGGCGGAGCACGCTTTCCGGCAGCTCAGGCAGCAGTTCCCGCACAAGAGCGGCGGCCCGCTTTCCGGCGGCTTCCGGGGGAACGGTGAACTCTTTCAGCGGCATATCACTGTACCCGGGAAGTGCTCAGACTCAGCCAGCGGGGGACCCGGTCGCTCAGCTCCTTCAGGGCCGCGCGCATCTCCGGGGTAGGCTGGCAGATCAGCAGGGAGGAGAGCACTTCCACCATGTCGTTCCAGGGCACTTCCTGCTTGGCCAGGATGATCAGGTCCTCCACCGCGTCTTCCGGGATGATCTCCGGCCTGGTTACGTCGATCAGCAGGCCGAGCATCCGTTCGTACAGCGGGGATTCCAGGTCGTTTATACTGTCGGAGGCCTTGCTCAGCGCCTCCGGATTCATTTCGGTATTGGTGACGCCCATCATCTTTTCCGGATCGGCCAGCCCCGGATGAATCAACAGCAGGCCCCCGCCGCGGTCCCAGACATAGTCGTACCCCGCGAGCAGGAAACGGTTAATCAGTTCAGGGCAATGATCGGCGCAGGTGTCCTTCAGCAGGGCGGCCAGGTGGCGGGCAGGCCCTGCCGCCCGGGCGGCGCCGAGGAGATAAAGCGTGTTCTCAATACTGTCGTGCACCTGCTCAATGATATTACGCACTTCTTTATGGCTGTCGCCGGCGAGCAGCAGCAGGGCGGAGGAGCAGAGCTGGTGCGGCATGATCAGGGCGGCGTTCTCGCCCAGGCCTTCCACGCGGCACCAGAGCCGGCGTACCAGCGCGCGGGCGGGAATCAGCTCGTTCCAGTCTGTCAGGGGCGTGCGGCCGCCGAAGAGCACCGCGCGGACCAGCAGGTCGTGTTCCTCCACGGACAGCAGGGCGCATTCCTGCACGAAAGTGTGCAGGACGCGGTTGCGCAGCTGTTCAACGGTATGCAGGGCCGGGCGGAGCGAGCGGCCGGAAGCTTTGCGGTCCTCATCGGCGAAGAAGGACAGCTCATAGAGCTTCTCTGCGTCGACGTTGCTGCATTCCGGCTCAAAAAGGCAACGGGAAGGAAGGCCTGCGAGATCTTTCTCACAGGCCTCCAGCTGATCTGCCCGCATGACGCTCATGGTCTTGTCAGCCCAGTGGAGGGGGCGGGTGTCACGTTGCCTAAGCATTTTTATTCCTTTCGGGGAACAATTGATTACAGTTTGACGATCCAGCCGAACTTATCCTCGAGGCGGCCGTACTGGATGCCGGTGAGGGTGTCGTACAAGCTTTGGGCGACCTTGCCGATGCCGCCGTCGCCGATGGTGATCTTCTCGTCTTCCATGGCCAGTGTGCCGACGGGGCTGATGACCGCGGCGGTGCCGGTGCCGAAGGCTTCGGTCAGCTTACCGGACTTGGCGTCGGCAAAGATCTCGTTGATGTCCAGGCGGCCTTCCTCGGTTTCATAACCCATGGAACGGGCAAGCTTCAGCACGCTGTCCCGGGTGATGCCGGGCAGGATGGAGCCGTTCAGCATGGGGGTCACGATCTTGTTGCCGTAAGCGAACATCATGTTCATGGAGCCGACTTCTTCAACATATTTCTGCTCCACGCCGTCCAGCCACAGCACCTGGGAGAAGCCTTTCTCCTCAGCGACCGTGCCGGCCAGGATGGAAGCCGCGTAGTTGCCGGCGCACTTGGTGAAGCCGACGCCGCCGCGGACTGCACGGACGTACTTGTCCTCAACATAGATGCTCACGGGCTTCAGGCCTTCTTTGTAGTAGGCGCCTACGGGGCTCAGGATGATGAAGAAAAGATATTTCTTGGAAGCGTGCACGCCAAGGCCTACGTCCATGGAGATCATGGTCGGGCGGATATACAGGGAGGTTCCTTCCTTATGGGGAACCCAGGCTTCCTCGATTTTAATCAGCTGCTTGAGGCCTTCCAGGGCGGACTCCTCGTCCAGGGCAGGCATGCCCATACGTTCCGCACTGCGGCTCATGCGGGCCAGGTTGTCCTGCGGCCTGAAGAGCTGCAGGCCGCCGTCCGCGCGGCGGTAGCACTTGGAACCCTCAAAGATGGCCTGGCCGTAATGGAGCACCATGGCGGCGGGGTCGATGGCGAAATCGCCGTAGGGAACGATGCGGGCGTTTGTCCAGCCGGCGCCCTGCTCATAGTCCATCAGGAACATATGGTCGGTAAAAATCCGGCCGAAACCGAGGGCGGACTCATCCGCAGGCTTCTGCTTGAGATTCTGGGAAAGGGTGACTTTGATATCCAGCATGACGGTTCCTTCTTTCCGGTAAAATGATTGGGGATATTATACGCCTGTTCCGGCTGAAATGCACGGACTTTTTCTGTATTCCTTCGGGTTTCTTACAGCTCGTCCCTGATGTCTTCCAGCGGGATCGGGAAGGTGAGCAGTTCCATGCCTTCGGGGACTTCCTCAAAGACGTCGCCCGGCTGCAGATAGAAGACCGGGTCGCCGTTTTCGTCCAGATAGAAGTTTTCCTCCGGGAAGAAAACCGTGGACAGGTCTTCCTCCGTCAGGCCGCCGTAGTCGATGCCGGCCTCGTTCTCCTCGATCATGTCCCAGACCATTTCACGGACGATTTCATCCGCCTTTTCGGTCTGGAAATCCTGGACCCATTCCTCGCTCTCCGTGGAATTCAGGATGCCGAGCAGCATCGGGAGCGTATAGGTATAGCCGTCTTTGCCGTTCTTCCGGGAGAAGACGTGGCCTTCCCAGTAGACGACGTCCTGCTCCGGCTCTTTCTTTTCCGTACGGAGCAGCACGGAGAAGAAGTCGTCGTTGTTGCAGGTCACGGTATAGGTGATCTTCATGGAGAAGTCGATCTGATCGTATTCATACGCGTCCTGCAGCATAGGCACCATATTGTTGTACATGTCGTTGTACATGTTTTTATAGAACGAATTGATCCCGGCACCGCCTTCCGCTTCCGTGTCCACATGGGGATAACGGCTGCTGTAGGAGAATCCGCCGGCGGAAGGATTATTCTCGTCGTAAGGCTCATAGATATCCGTCTCATAATCTTCCGGGATCGCCAGCGGATCCGCCAGGGCAGACGCCGCGAGCAGGGAAAGGATCAGCAGGAAGGGCAGGATTCGCTTCATGATCATCATTCTCCTTGGTTACTTGGTATAGGTATACCGGGCATTGAGCCAGGGCATGCTGCTGTAAGTGGAGACCACGTCGGCGTAGATGCGGTAATACTTGCCGACCTCCCAGCGGATCTTAGTGAAGTTTTCCACCAGCACCGGCTGAGATTTGCCGTCCTCGCTGGTGTTGATCACCACGCGCTGCGGCTTGTCGGAAACGGAATACTGCACGATGCCCTTGACCACGTATACCTGGCCGTTGGCAATCCGGACCTGGACGTTGTTCAGCAGTTCGCTGTATCCTTCGGCGGTCAGGGGCCAGGCCTTCTTGGTATAGATATCGGGCGGCGGCAGGTAATAGACTTCGTGGTTGACGATGGAGGGGCGCATGCCCTCATAGGAGGACTGGATGGAGATCGTGTTGTAGCCGATCTTGTCAAAGATCGCGTAGAAGGTGAACTTGCCTGTGGAGTCCAAATCCGTGATGTTCAGGTCGCTGTGGGGCGTCAGCACTTCCACGTGCGCGCCGGGCAGGGTCGTGGCGGTTACCTTCATATACTGCTGGTCCGTCGTGCCGTAGGTGCCGACGGCCAGGTCCAGCGGAATCTCCTGGGGCTCGCGGTACAGGACCACGGAGATGCTGTTTTCCCGGCAGTATTTGGAGCGGACGGAGATTTTGAAGATATTGTCGCCGATAGGCTGTACCGTCGCGTTGTAGCTCATTTCGCCGGTTTCGGAGTTGACGGTGTCGCTGCAGTCCTTGTCGTTGACCATGACCCGGGAACCGGGACGCACAACGATCTTGATGGCCGACATGGTGGTGGAAACCGTGGTACGGAGGGAGTCCGGGGTTTCCAGCGTGATGGGGCTGAGCGGAATGGTGATCTGGTAGGTGACCAGGTCCAGCGGCGTCTGTTTGCCGGAGGCGGTTTTCAGGAAGGGCGTCAGGGTGACGTCCATGGTTTCGTCCAGGGCGCCTTCCAGGTTGTCGTACCAGGTATGGTCCGCCACCTCGATTGTGGCGAAGCCGTCCAGCACCTTGTAGCTGGCGTGCAGTTCCCGGATATAGATGGTGGTGCCTTCCTCCCCGGGAATCAGGATGGTGTGGGCGGGCAGGTCGTCCAGCAGGGAAGCGGTGATCACGGCGTCCTTGCTGACAACGGGTGCCTTTTCACCGAAAACGCGTTGATAGCCGAAATATCCGCCTGTGCCCAGCGCGCCAATGAGGATCAGGATCAGCAGGAACTTCAGGAAGCCGTGCTTATGCTCCGGCTCCGGCGCGATCTGTTTGCCCAGGGGGCCGGCCAGGTGCCAGGATCCGGTTCCCTGGGTATAGGTACCGGAGGGAGCAGGATCGTAGGTTCGGCTTTCAGCAAAGGCGCCGTTTTCGTCCATGAAACGGACGCGGTGCCAGATCTCAGATTCCTGCCGGCGTCGTTCGTCGTTCCGGGAAGCAGGCTGCACCCGGACAGCGGTCATGGGCATGTCGTCATGCCGGGCTCTGCGGGGACGGGAAGCCGGGGCCGGTTCCTCCGTCACGACCACTTCGGAATCGGGGCGCTCGCGTTTCTTTCCGCTCAGCCGGCTCTTGCGTTCTTCGCCTTCACGCTTGCGCTTTTTCAGTTCCTGCATTTCGCCGGCCAGCTGATCCCGGGCATCCGGGGTAGAGTCCACCTGACCGAATTCGTCCGCGCGCAGATACGCAGTGGAAGGACCGCCGTCCTTCAGCGTATCCTTCCATTGCAGCTTTGAAGCCTCGTCAATATTCAGCGGCGCGCCGCATTTGGTACAGTGCGGCATGGACGCTCTGTTCCACTGGCCGCATTCGGGACATTTCATCGCGTACTCCTCAAATCAGAATCAGAAATCGTCGTCATCGTCTTCGTCGTCAGCGACAAGGAAACTGTTCTGCAGATAATCCTGGAAGGCCTCACGGCAGACAGGCCAGTTGAGTTCCTGGGCCGCCATGTCCGCGAATCCGATGGCGCGGACCGCGTTTTCGCCGGGGATGCGGAGCTCTTCAATCGTGCACTCCCGCAGGTCGTAGGCGTAGCGGGCCGCCTGCAGGATATCTTCCAGGTTCATGTTGGTCTTGTTATTGTTTTCCAGGATGTTGTTGGCCAGCGCCTGCGCGTCGTCCCAGGTCATGGTGCGGCAGTTGTCCGCCAGAATGCTCAGCACCTTGCGGGCGCGCTGGGTGCGCATGAAATCGCCGCCGCCGCCGAATTTCCGGATGCGCATATAGAGCACGGCGGAACAGCCGCCGGTCCGTTTGACCACCTTGGACTTGTCGCCGTTGATTTCCTTCTCGGTTTCCTGGTTGTGCTTTTCAGCCCAGGCCATGGTTTTGAAAGTGTAGACGCCTGCCGGGTGCCGGCCCGAAGCCTGCAGGTCCCGGCCGTTCGGGTCGGTGACCGTACCGGAAAGAACGGTGTACTTCAGCGCGCTGATTTCCGCGTCCGTCAGTTCAATCTGAATGCCGCCCATATAGTCGATGATATTGGCGATCTGCTTGAATGTGAACATGATGTATTTTTCGATCCGGACGCCCAGGTGCTGGCTGATGGTCTGGCACAGCGCTTCCGGGCCCAGATCGTTGTACACGTAGTTGATGCGGCCGAATTTCTCCTCGGTCGGCGTGGAGGTGACCTTCTGGATGATCGCGTCACGGATGATGGAGGTCAGCATGATGCGGTGGGCCCGGGTGTCCAGGGTCAGCAGCACGATGCCGTCGGTATTGCCGTACATATCCCGCCGCTGCCCGCCGTAGCCGGTCGGAGGCTTGGAGCCGTCGGGACGGGGATCCCGGACCCACTGGTCGATGCACAGCAGCAGATAATGGTGCTGCCCCTCCACGACAGGCGGCAGTTCGTCCCACGGGATGGTCTCGATATGCGCGGGCATCCGGTCATGGGGGAGGACCTGCTTGACCCACTGCTCCGGCGTGAGCGTCGGCGCGGGAGTGGGTTCGGGCGTGGGCGTTTCTTCCGCTCCCGCCAGGGGCAGGGGCAGAAGCAGCAGTACAAGAATCAGAGCGAAGAGTTTCCGCATGACAGGGTACACTCCTTCGGAAATTACTGAAGAATCACCACTCATTATACTATACATGGTAAAAAGATGAAAGAGGAAATTCGCAATTCCGACAAACAACCGAAACAGTTTCGCAAAGAAAAACAAAAATCATTTCTTTTTATTCAGGATGATGTTATAATTTCCGGGCCGGTCAAAAGCCGGACGAACGACAGAAAGACTGAATGAAGCATGGATTACGATGTATTGATTATCGGCGCGGGACCCGGCGGGATCTTTACCGCCTACGAACTGGCGGAAAAGGCGGAGAAGCCCCTGAAAACCGCCGTGTTTGAGCTGGGTAGGGAACTGTCCAAACGAAAATGTCCCATCGACGGGGACAAGGTCAAAGCCTGCATCCGCTGCAAAACCTGCTCGATCATGAGCGGCTTCGGCGGCGCCGGCGCCTTTTCCGACGGCAAATACAACATCACCAACGACTTCGGCGGCAGCCTGCACGAGCACGTCGGCAAGGCCCGCGCGCTGGAACTCATGCGCTATGTGGACGAAATCAACCTGAAATACGGCGGCGAGGGAACGAAGCTGTATTCCACGGCCAATACGTCCATCCGCAAAACCTGCCTGGAGAACGGCCTTCACCTGCTGGACGCGCAGGTGCGCCATCTGGGCACGGACATCAACTACGTCGTGCTGGAAAACCTGTATAACAGCCTGAAGGACCGGGTGGATTTCTTCTTCGAAACGCCCGTGGCGTCCGTGGACCGGGAAGGAAACGGCTACCGCCTGACCCTGGAGGACGGACGGAGCTTCACAGCGTCCCACTGCGTGATTTCCGTCGGCCGCAGCGGCAGCAAATGGATGGAAGGCGTCTGCCGCCGGATGGAGATTCCCACCAAAAGCAACCGGGTCGATATCGGCGTGCGGGTGGAACTGCCGGCTCAGGTCTTCAGCCACCTGACGGACGAACTGTACGAAAGCAAGATTGTGTACCGGACCGAGAAGTTTGAGGACCTGGTGCGGACCTTCTGCATGAATCCGCACGGCGCCGTGGTCAGCGAAAACACCAACGGCATCGTCACCGTGAACGGCCACAGCTATGAGGATCCTTCCAAACATACGGAAAACACGAATTTCGCGCTGCTGGTCAGCAAGCACTTCTCCGAACCCTTCAAGGATTCCAACGGCTACGGCGAATCCATCGCCCGCCTGAGCAATATGCTGGGCGGCGGCGTCATCGTGCAGCGCTTCGGGGATCTGGTCCGCGGGCGCCGGAGCACGCCCTCACGGATTGCCGATTCCTTCGTCACGCCGACGCTGGCTGCCACCCCCGGCGACCTGAGCCTGGTGATCCCGAAACGGATCCTGGACGGCATCATCGAGATGATCTACGCCCTGGACAAGATCGCCCCCGGCACGGCGAACGACGACACGCTGCTCTACGGCGTGGAGGTCAAATTCTACAATATGGAAGTGGAACTGGACGGGAACCTGGAGACCGCATATCCCGGCCTGTACGTCATCGGGGACGGCAGCGGCGTCACCCACAGCCTGTCCCACGCCAGCGCCAGCGGCGTTCATGTGGCGAGAAAAATCCTCGAAACCATGTAATCAGGAAAGGCGGGAACGCTTCGTTCCCGCCTATTTTATACCGTGATAATCTGTTCGGTGAAGGGCAGCGTATCCGGCAGGCGGCAGCACTGGGCCCAGAGGCGCCAGGCGGCCAGGTCGGCGGGATGCGCGGCCTTTTTCCATTCCGTGAAGGAAGAAACCACCGGGAGAGAAAGCTGCTTCCACAGCGCAGTCATCTCCGGTTTCTTCCGGAGGCCCAGCAGCAGTGCACTCTCCGGCAGGAAGGCGTGATCCATATCGCTTTGGGTCAGGCCCAGCAGCGCGCAGGCGCACAGCCGACTGACCCGGGCGGCGGGGTAGCGCTTTCCGGCCAGGGAGGCAATCAGATCCCGGCGGGTCCTCGCGGAGGCGGCGGCTGTCCGCAGGGCGTTTTCCATTCCTTCGGACAGGTCGGGCAGCAGGGCGTATTCCGCCTCGCTCATGCCGCGGAGCTTTGAAAGCAGCAGCTGATCCAGGATGGTTTCATCCGGAATGCGGCTCTCCAGGAACCGGCGGCGGAGAAGGCAGGCGGTATATTCCGGCACGGCTTTGTACGCCGCGCCGTAGCTGCCGCGCGTCAGCGCTTCCCGCAGGGCGGAGGCAGACGGGACGGTCGGATCTATGCCCGCGGCGTGATAACTGCCGGTACGGGAAATGACCACGGGCTGCAGGGACAGGCTGAGACGGCGGATCGCGCGGAGATAACAGACGGCGAGGATGCTGTTCGGCTTGTCCAGCAGGCCTTCCGCCTCCGGCAGCACAACGGAGAGCGCGGCGGAGGCCGCCGCGGGCCAGCCCGCTCCGGAGGAAAGGCGTTCCTTCAGCATGGCCTTAAAGGCCGGAACCGGTTCTTCCAACGCCTCCGCGGCGCGGCTGAGCAGATGAAGGTCGGCTGTTTCGGCTCCGAAAGCGAGGTGGGTCGCTCCCAGCCGGGAGAGCAGGGAAACGGCGCCCAGGGCATAATGCTCCGCATCCCGCACGGTCCACAGGACCGGCAGGCAGAACACGGCGTCGGCGCCGGCGTCCAGCGCGCACTTCGCCCGGTCGGCGGGGGACAGGAGGGACAGCTCGCCCCGCTGCTTGACGCAGGGGGAGAGCGCAATGAGGGTCAGGTCGGGCGATACCTGCTTTTTCGCCTCGGCGATATGGAAAAGGTGCCCGTTGTGGAAGGGATCGTACTCAGCGACAATACCGAGGATCTTCACGGCGCGCACCTCCATACAAACAATTCATAATTCACAATTCATAATTCATAATTATATATGCATGCGGATGAATTCATTACAGGTGAAGTGTAGCATTTTAGGGGTTTATTTTCAAGGAAATCAGATGTATAATATACTTTGGTTCTCAAATAAATGAAGGAGTACGAAGCAATATGAAAATTCTGGTTGTGAATGCGGGTTCTTCCTCCCTGAAGTATCAGCTGATCGACATGGACGGCGAAAAGGAACTGGCCAAGGGCCTGGTCGAGCGGATCGGTATCGAGGGCAGCAAACTGAAGCACAGCGCCGGAGACAAAAAGACGGAGATCGTCCAGGATATACCGGATCATGAAGCTGCGGCCCAGCTGATGCTCAAGATCCTCCAGGATCCGGAGTTCGGCGTAATCAAGAGCACCGATGAGATCGGCGCCGTCGGTCACCGGGTGCTGCACGGCGGCAGCGCGTTCACGGCTTCCGTTATCGTCAACGAGGCGGCCAAGCAGGCGATCCGCGACTGCTTCCCCCTGGGACCGCTCCACAATCCCGCCAACCTCATGGGCATCGAAGCCTGCGAGAAGGTCATGAAGGGCACGCCCCAGGTTGCGGTTTTCGACACCGCGTTCCATCAGACCATGCCGCCCAAGGCCTATATGTACGGCGTGCCGAAGATGTATGAAGAGAAGCTGCACGTCCGCCGCTACGGCTTCCACGGCACCAGCCACCGCTACGTCAGCCGCCGGGTCTGCGAATTCCTGGGCATCAGCCCCAAGGGCAAGAAGATCATCATCTGCCACCTGGGCAACGGCTCCAGCCTGAGCGCCGTCGTGGACGGCAAGTGCGTGGATACCTCCATGGGCCTGACGCCTCTGGAAGGCCTGCTGATGGGCACCCGCTGCGGCAGCTGCGACCCCGCCGTGGTGCAGTTCATCGCCAACAATCCCCTGAAAGACGACGGAACCCCCCTCGGCCATCCGATCAGCGTGGATGAAGTGCTGACCATAATGAACAAGAAGAGCGGCCTGCTGGGCATCAGCGGCAAGAGCAGCGACTGCCGGGATATCGACGACCTGGCTGTTCACGGCGACGCTGACGCGAAGCTGGCCCAGGAGATGCTGGTCTACGGGATCAAGAAGTATATTGGTTCCTATGCCGCGGCGATGGGCGGCGTGGACATCATCGTGTTCACCGCCGGCATCGGTGAGAACAACGCCGACCTGCGGGCCCGCGTGATCGACGGCATGGAGTTCATGGGCGCGAAGCTCGATCCCGAGAAGAACAAGACCCGCAAGGAAGCCGTGATCTCCGCCGACGACAGCCGGGTTACCGTCTGCGTCATCCCCACGAACGAAGAGATCATGATCGCCCGCGATACCCTCGATCTGGTTACCACCGGCAAGGTCCGGGACGAGTGATAATCAATTCATAATTCAGAATTCAGAATTCATAATTATGGATACTGAAGAGGTGTGTTTTTTCGAGGCAAAAACGTTGAAATTCTTTGTTGACAAACGATTTGCATCGAACTATAATATCAACCGGTCACTTTTGAGGTGAGGACATGAAGCTTGATGTTTCGGACGCTTTATCCCATCCCGGTCAGGAGTACCTTTTCTCCGGCCTGCAGGCCATTGCGGACCAGGAGATCGGCGGCGATACCGTCAGAATTGACGATTGTGCCGTGGAAGGGGAGTTCCTGTCAGACGAAGAGGGTAACATCTCGGTCCGGGGCAAGCTGAAGACCGTTGCCCACGCTCCCTGCGCCAACTGCCTGGAGGACGCGCAAGCCGAAATCGAAAACGAGTTCGACGAGGTGTTCCGCCGGAACGGCGACATGGAAGACAATGAGATCTTTGCCTACCAAGGGCATGAGGTCCCCCTGGACAAGCTGGTTATGTCATACGCCGTCATGGCTCTGCCGATCCGCTTTCTCTGCAGAGAGGATTGTCCGGGCTTTGAATACAGGGACCCGGAAGCAGTTCCTTCCGAACCGGGGATCCAATACCCGTTCGCGGGACTGCAGCAATTGCTTCAAAACAACGAGGAGGTGTGATCCATGGCTCTTCCGAAAGGGAAAATCTCGAAGGCTCGCAAGCACAGCCGCCGCGCCAACTGGAAGCTGTCTCTGCCGGCGATCGGCAAATGCCCCCAGTGCGGACAGATGAAGCTGTCCCATCGCGTGTGCAAGAATTGCGGTTATTATAACGGCGTCCAGGTCGTCGTCAACAAGGACGAAGAGAAGAACGCCTGATTGTCGACTGCTTTTTTAGGCCAGGATGTAAAGAATTGCAGCTCCGCCCTTCAGGGGTCGGAGCTGTTTCTGTATTAAGGGATTTCGCGTCTATGGACGCGACCAGGGCTTTCCGATCGCCCTGGACCTTCGGTATCAATGGGTAAGGATATAAATACCGGAAGCGGAGGTACGATTATGGAAAAGAAGATGACCGGCGCCGATATGGCGACCCGATTCAGCCCGCAGGAGATCGAAGCGGATCTGTACAAAGCCTGGGAGGAGGCCGGCGCGTTTGTTGCGCACCGGGTGGAAGGGAAGAAGCCCTTCACCATCGTTATGCCGCCGCCCAACATCACAGGCCAGCTGCATATGGGCCACGCCATGGACTGCATCCTGCAGGACGCGCCGATCCGCTATCACCGGATGAAGGGTGATCCCACCCTGTGGCTGCCCGGCACGGACCACGCGGCCATCGCCACGGAGGTCAAGATCGTGGAAGCCCTGCGCAAGGAGGGCCTGTCCAAGCAGAAGCTGGGACGGGAAGCGTTCCTGGAGCGGGCCTGGCAGTGGAAACAGGAATACGGCGGACGCATCGTGCATCAGCAGCGGAAGATGGGCGTCAGCTGTGACTGGAGCCGGGAACGGTTTACCATGGACGAAGGCTGCAGCAAGGCTGTGCGCGAAGTGTTCGTGCGCCTGTTTGAAAAGGGCCTGATCTACCGCGGCAACCGGATGATCAACTGGTGCCCCGCCTGCCGCAGCGCCCTGAGCGACGCGGAGGTGGAATACAAGGAGCAAGCCAGCCATCTGTGGCATATCCGCTATCCCGGCGCCGACGGCAGCGAGGGCGTGGTGGTGGCCACCACCCGGCCGGAAACCATGCTGGGCGATACCGGCGTGGCAGTGAACCCTGCGGACGAGCGGTATACAGACCTGGTGGGTAAAAAAGTGATCCTGCCCATCATGAACAAGGAAATCCCCGTGGTCGCGGACGACTATGTGGAAATGGAGTTCGGCACCGGTGCGGTGAAGATGACGCCCGCCCATGACCCGAACGACTTTGAGGTGGCCCAGCGCCATAACCTGGAGATCATCACCGTCACCAACGACGACGGCACTATGAACGAAAACGCCGGGCGTTTCGCCGGCATGGATCCCATGGAATGCCGCAAGGCCGTGGTGGAAGAGCTGGAGAAGCTTGGCCTGCTGGTGAAGATCGAGGATTACAGCCATAATGTGGGCTTCTGCTACCGCCACGGGAACACGCCGGTGGAACCGCGCCTGAGCGAGCAGTGGTTCGTGAAGATGAAGCCCCTGGCTGAGCCGGCTATCGCCGCCGTGAAGGAAGGCAAAACGAAGTTCGTGCCGGACCGCTTCAGCAAGATCTATTATAACTGGATGGAAAACATCCGCGACTGGTGCATCAGCCGTCAGCTCTGGTGGGGCCACCGGATTCCCGCCTGGTACTGCGACGACTGCGGCGAGATGACCGTCAGCCGGGAAGATCCGGCGGCCTGCCCGAAGTGCGGCGGAAAGCTGCACCAGGACGAGGACGTGCTGGACACCTGGTTCTCTTCCGCCCTGTGGCCCTTCTCTACGCTGGGCTGGCCGGAAAACACCGAGGACCTGAAATACTTCTATCCCACAAGCATGCTGGTGACGGGTTACGACATCATCTTCTTCTGGGTGGCCCGGATGATCTTCTCCGGCATCGAGCACATGGGCGAAACGCCCTTTGAGACCGTGCTGATCCACGGCCTGGTGCGGGATGAGCAGGGCCGGAAGATGTCCAAATCCCTGGGCAACGGCGTGGATCCCCTCGAAGTGGTTGAGGAATACGGCGCCGACGCGCTGCGCTTCAGCCTGGTGATGGGTGTGAGCCCCGGAAACGACACCCGTTACTCCAAGGACAAGGTGGAGGCCGCCCGCAACTTTGCCAACAAGGTGTGGAACGCCAGCCGCTTCGTGCTGATGAACGTGGACGAGCGGAAGGCTTTTGATCCGGCAAAGCTGGAAACCGCCGACAAGTGGATCCTGACCCGGCTGCAGGAAGCTGTGAAGGATATCTCCGACCATATGGAGGAAGGCGATTTCGGCCTGGCCGCCACCAAGATCTACGACTTCGCCTGGAGCGAATTCTGCGACTGGTATATCGAGCTGAGCAAGTCCCGCCTGCTGGGCGAGGACGGCGAGAGCAAGGAGACCGTGAAGGCTGTACTGCTCTTCGTGCTGGAGAACCTGCTGAAGCTCCTGCATCCCTTCATGCCCTTCCTGACGGAGCAGGTGTACAAGTACCTGCCGGGCAGCGAAGGCTTCCTGATGCTCCAGTCCTGGCCGGAATACCGGACGGACTACGTGTTTACCGAGGATGAGCAGAAGATGCAGGGCGTGATGGAAATCATCCGCACGATCCGCAACCTGCGCAGCGAGATGAACGTGGCCCCCGGCAAGAGAACCCATCTGATGCTGCTGCCGGCGGAAGGCTGGGCCGATACCCTGCGGGGCGGCGAAGGCTACTTCAAGAAGCTGGCCGGCGCCGAGCAGGTGCAGCTCATCGCGGACCGGGAAGAAGCCACCGGCAAGAACGTGTCCGCCGTGGTGGCGGCCGGCGAGCTCTTCATTCCGCTGGGAGACCTGGTGGACTTTGAGAAGGAGATTGCACGCCTGACCAAGGAGCTGGAGAACCTGAAGAAAGAAATGGTCCGCTCCAACGGCATGCTGAACAACCAGGGCTTCCTGGCCAAAGCACCGGCCCAGCTGGTGCAGCAGGAGAAGGACAAGCTGGAGGCCGCGAAGGCCAAAGCGGCTGCCCTGGAAAACCGCATCGCGGAACTGAAAGAGAATGTATGAGAACAGCTGAACAGGTTGTGAATGAAATCAACTCCGCCCGTGGGGACGGGGACGAGCAGGGGCTGCGGAATACCGCGGCCCTGCTTGACGTTTTGCAGGCGTGGCCGGACTGCCCCGTGATCCACGTCGCCGGCACCAACGGCAAGGGCAGCGTTTGTGCCATGCTCAGCAGCGTGCTGGCCGCCGCCGGCTATCGCACCGGCCTGTACACTTCGCCCTTCCTGCAGACTTATGCCGAGCGGATCCGGTTCAACGGAACTCCGATTGACGAGGAGAAACTGGCGAAATACGGCAGCGAGGTGCTGGATGCTGCGGCGAAGTCAAAAGCGGAAAAGGGATACGACAACACGCCCTTCGGCCTGGGCACGGCGCTGGCCTTCCATGCTTTTCGGCAGGAGGGAACGGAGATCATCATTTCCGAAACCGGCCTCGGCGGCCGGCTGGACCCGACCAACGTGATTCCGAAGCCCGCCGTCTGCGTCCTGACCGCCATCGGCCTGGACCATATGCAGCTGCTGGGCAATACCCTGGAAGCGATCGCCGGGGAAAAGGCCGGCATCATCAAGCCGGGGGTCCCCGCTGTCTGTTATCCGCCGGATGACGAAGCGGTCGCGGCTGTTTTCCGGCAGGCGGCCACAAAGCAGAGCGCGCCGCTGAATATGCTTTCCCGGAAACAGGCCCTGATCCGGGAATCCGGCGCACACGGATCCGTGGTGGATTTCATGATCGGCAGCCGGACCTGGTCGGAAATGAAGATTTCCCTGCCCGGAGAGCACCAGGTGTACAACGCGCTGACCGTGCTGGCAGCGCTGGACGAACTGGAGAAACAGGGAATTCGTTTCCCGCGGAAAGCGGTCGTTCACGGCCTTGCGCACACATTCTGGCCGGGCCGGCTGGAGTGGTGCGGGAACGTGCTGATGGACGGCGCGCACAATGCCCAGGGTGTGACCGCCTTCGCGGATTTTGTTTCGGCGTATCTGAAGGATCGCCGGAAGGTATTGCTGACCGGCGTCCTGAAGGAAAAACTGTCGGACGAAATGCTTTCCCGGCTGGCCGGAACGGCGAACGAGGCCGTTACCGTTACGCCGGACAGCCCCCGGGCGATGCGGGCGGATGAACTGGCGGAGCTCCTCGCGCAAAAGGGAATACAGGCCCGGGCGGCGAACAATCTGAAAGAGGGCCTGCGGCAGGCAAAGGAACTGGCCGGGAACGACGGCGTTGTGCTTGCGACGGGCAGCCTGTATTTTATCGGCGCGCTGCGGAACGAGCTGGGGCTTGATATATAGTTCATAATTAAAGTTTGTTATCAGAAAAGAATCGGAAAGGAGGAGAAAAGGATGGAGTTTCGGCATGAGCCGGTGCTGCTTCAGGAAGTGCTGCAGTGGATGAACGTCCTGGAAAACGGCGTATATTGCGACGGCACGCTGGGCGGCGGCGGGCACAGCGAAGCGATCCTGAAGGCCTCCGGCGGAACGGCGCGCCTTTACGGCATCGACCGGGATGAAAACGCCATCCGCGCCGCCTCCGAAAGACTGAAAGATTATCCCGGCTTTACAGCCATCCCGGGCAACTTCCACGACGCGAAGGAACTGCTGGCGGAAGCCGGCGCAGGCCCGCTGGACGGAGCGCTGCTGGACCTGGGCGTTTCCAGCCCGCAGCTGGACAACGCGGAGCGGGGCTTCAGCTACCATGAGGATGCGCCGCTGGATATGCGGATGGACCAGAGCTGCGGGATCACAGCGGCGGAGCTGCTCAACACCGCTGACGAGCGGAAACTGACCTCCATTATCCGGGATTACGGCGAGGAGAAATGGGCGGCCCGGATTGCCCGGATCATCTGTGAGCACCGGGCGGAAAAGCCCTTTGAAACAACCTTTGACCTGGTTCACGCGGTGGACGCCGCAATTCCGAAGGCGGTGCGAAGGAAGGATGACGGGCATCCGGCCCGGCGGACCTTCCAGGCCATCCGAATCGCCGTGAACGATGAACTGAAACCCCTGGAGCAGGCGCTGAAGGATCTGACGGACTGCCTGAAACCCGGCGGCCGGCTCTGCGTGATCACCTTCCATTCCCTGGAGGACCGGATCGTGAAGCGCTGCTTTAAAACGATGGAGAATCCCTGCATCTGTCCGCCGAAGGCGCCGATATGCACCTGCGGGCGGAAACCGGTGGTGAAGGTGCTGGCCGGCGGCGCAGTGGCGCCGACTGCGGAGGAAACAGAGCGGAATCCAAGGGCGCGCAGCGCGAAGCTGCGGGTGGCGGAAAAGAGAGAGACGGAGGCGTAAGCGTGGCGGTTCTGTATGTCGTGGCGACCCCGATCGGCAACCTGCAGGATCTTTCCCCCCGCGGGGCGGAAACCCTGCGGAACGCGGATCTGATCATCGCCGAGGATACCCGTGTGACGATGAAACTATGCCAGGTTTTCGGCCTGAAGGCCCCGCTGGTCAGCTGCCACCGCCACAGCGAGGACAGCAAGGCCCCCGGCCTGGCCCGGAAGATTCTGGACGAGGATCTGTCCGCCGCGCTGGTGACGGACGCGGGGACGCCCTGCATCTCGGATCCCGGTAGTGAACTGGTGAAGGCCTGCGCTGACGCCGGAATCCCGGTGCTCCCGGTGCCCGGCTGCTGCGCCGGCGTCGCGGCGGTGTCCGTCAGCGGATACGACGCCAGGGAATTTGCTTTCTACGGCTTTCTGCCCCGGGAGAAGAAGGACATCCGGGCGAAGCTGGAGGAGATCGCCCGGGGCCCGCGGGTCGCGATCCTGCACGAGTCGCCTTTCCGGATTACCGAGCTGACGGAAGTCATTGCGGAAACGCTGCCCGGCGCACTGCTGACGGTCTGCTGCGATCTGACCAAGCTGCACGAAAAGACGCTCCGGGGAACGCCGGAGGAGGTCCTGCGGGAGCTGAAGGCCAACGAAAAAACCGAAAAAGGGGAGTACTGTGTTGTACTCGACCTGCACGGCGTCTCTCTGCCGGAGCCGGAAACCGAGGCGGCGGAGTGGCCGATGGAAGCGAAACTCATTGAGGAAATGAAGCAGGGCAGAACCCTCCGGGAGGCCCAGGAAGCGCTGGCTGTGAAGGGCGAAAAAAAGAACGCGGTCAAGCAGGCCGCGCTCACATTGAAAAAACTGTTTGAATAAATAACGGAACAAAACGGAATGGGACGGTTCGATGGAACCGTCCCATTTGATATTTACTGCGCCAACATAGCAAACAATTCGGCCAGGCTGGCACGGGAGACGACCGATTCGGCGTTGTCGGTGCCGAATTCAGCGCCGAGAGCTGTCAGCAGTTCACTCTTGAAGCCGTCGGTCAGTTCGGCATCCAGATCCAGGTCGGCAGAAACGACCTGATACTCTATCAGCAATTCTTTGCAGGCGTCCGCGTCCGCAGGACTGCCGCCGAGCAGCAGGTACAGGCCGGCCAGATAATCTCTGACGGTGGCGGGATCGTCCGGCCCGAAAGTGCCGTCCTCCCGGAGGGGCATGTAGCCGTTCTCCATCGCGTAACGGATGGCCTGGTAATGCTCATGGTCTTCCGGCACGTCCGGGATGCCGACCTGGGCCAGGTCTTCCGCGTTGAAGGGGTTCAGCACGGCGTCGAACGTTTCGGCGTTCGCGTTGATGACGGAGGCGCCGCCGGCGGTGCCGCGGACGCCCGTGTTCATCATGTCGGCCAGATAGGCGGCGAATACCTTCAGCGTTTCGGGTGTGGCCGTCTTCAGGGTACGCATTGCCTGGAGCGTGATGTCGTCGGGCGCGCCGTTGATCCGCTGGTTGATGGCGCTGACGGCACCGGTCAGTTCGCCGTCAGGCTGGGCCAGGCCGGAATAGGTGCTGATGATATAGCGGTCAACGGTGGCCTGGTCGGTGGTCAGATTGCTGACCTTGTCCGGCAATTCGTCAAAGTAGGTGAAGGTTTCCGCCACATTGGGATCGCGGTAGGTATACAGATACATCTCGGAAAGGCCGGATTCGCAGTAGGCCCCGTAGGCGCCTGCCTTATCCCGCAGGTCGGGAATCAGCAACTGGTCCGAAACCAGCTGGGCCAGGGCGGAATAGGCGGTTCCTTCCACTTCGGCGTCAATGGCCTGCCACGGAATGGTGATGATGTTGTACTGGATGCTGCTGTCGGTGATCAGGGCTTCCTTTTTGGCCGGAACCGGCAGGTCGTAGGAGACCGGTTCCCGGGCGGTATCGTCCAGCTTCGCGAGGAAGGCGTCCGCCAGCGGCCGGTTCAGGGCCAGGGACGCTTCGCTGCCGGCTGCGGCCGCGACGGCGCCGGTCCGGTTCGCCAGGAAGCGCTGCACGCCTTCCAGCCGCGCGGCAACTTCCTCCGGATGGTCCTGCACGGCCTGCTCCAGCTCTTCCAGGAAAGTGTAGTAATCGAGGAAGTTCAGATAGCTCGCGTACCGGCTGCCTTCGTCGGAAACACCCAGCTGGCGGTACAGGAGTACAGCGAGCGGGTTCTGGTTGATCTGGTCGTGTACGGCCTTCTTCTGCGCCTGGATCCGTTCAAGCAGCACTTTGGCGTCGGTGAACTGCGTATGGAACAGGATTTCTTCCGCCAGGGCGTATCCGGCTTCCAGGTCCTCGTCCAGCGCGTACCATTCTGCGACGGCGTAGGGATGGAAACTGCCCTTCCATCCGCTGCAGAAAACGCCGAAGGTGTTGCTGTACAGATAGCGGTCGGTCAGCTTCTCCAGATCTTCCCAGGAATGCTGATCCGTATCCATATGGCCCAGCAGGCGGGTATAGAGGCGCAGGTAGTGGAGATCTTCCTGGGGCACCGCGGCGGCGTCCAGGTTCAGGGAAATAAAGGAGATGCCGTCCACGCCGCAAACCGCGTCGATCCGACGCACGCCGTCCTCTCCGGTTTCATCCCGGAGATCATAGGTTTTGATCTCTTCGGGCAGGGTGGCGACGGTCACGGCGGTGAGAGAAGCCAGCATTTCCGAGTTGTCCTCTTCCGGAGCGACGGCGTTGGTGCGGTCGACGATGGCCTGCTTTTCCTCTTCGCTCATGCCGGCCTTGATCTCCGCCAGCTTTGTTTCCAGCTCGGCGTCGTGCTTTTCCTTCAGGCCGGCTTCGGGGTAGGTGGTGGTCAGCGTGTAGAGTTCGGGCTTTACCAGCCACCGGGCAAGGGCGTCGGTCAGCAAGCCGCCTTCATATTCTTCCGGGATCCGGTTCAGCGATTCATAGTCCTCCATGAAACGGAAGGGATTACCCGTCACAGCGTAGTAATAGGCAAAATTGCCGGTGATGCTTTGCACCGGGGAACTGCTTTCGGCAGCGAGCTTGGCGTCAAACTTCAGCTCGGTGGCGATGTTGTCCACCAGGGCCGGGTCAAAGCCGTTCTGGGTGATGTCTGCCAGCACTCTGTCCACGGTTTCCCTGAACAGTTCGGCGTCTCCCTCGTTCAGTCCGTCCCCGGTGAACAGGATTGCGTCATCCGGGGCGGCGACTTCACGGCCGACGCTGAAGGATCCGGAAGGGAACGTTTTCCGCAGTTCGATCATCAGCGGGGAGGCGGGATCGTTAAGCAGGTCGTTGGCATGGTCGATCAGCTGTTCCTGCTCCGCGTCGCCCTTCATGCCCGGGCAGACGATGTAGTACCAGACGGAAGCCTGGTCCGCCGTGTTGCTGTTCGCTTCCATCGGATAGGGCACGGAGGTTGTCACCGGTTCCGCAATGCGGGTGTAGCCTTCTTCTTCAAAGGAGAATTCCTTTTTATCATAGGGGCTGAAGTATTCGTCCAGCAGCTTCAGGAACGCGGTATAGTCCCTGAAAGAACCGTACAGGACGGCGAAGCAGTTGGACGGATGGTAATACTTCAGATGGTATTCCTTCAGCGCCTCCCAGGTCATATCCGGAATATAATCCGGGTCTCCGCCGTAGTTGTACATCATGGAAGAGCCGGGGAAGGTCACGGTGTTTGCGTTGATCATGGCCCGGAAGTCCAGTGTGACGGCGCCGAGCATCTCGCTGTAGACGGTGCCGTTCAGGGTCAGGGGGCTGTCCATATCCGCCATTTCATAACGCCAGGCTTCCGTGCGGAAGATATCCTCCTGTTCCATGATGATCGGATGGAAACAACTGTCCGTATAGAAATCAGCCAGCTTCAGCAGCTGTTCCTCCGACAGGGAGGCTACCGGGTAGTAGGTCAGCGCGTCAGCGGTATGGGCGTTCATATACGTGTTGTAGGACTGGAAGGAAAGATTGAACCAAAGGCTGGTGCTGGGATACTTGTCCGAGCCGGCCAGCGTAGCGTGCTCAAACACGTGGGGCACGCCCGTATAGTCCTGCGGCCGGGTCGGGAAGGCCAACTGGAAGGCGCGGTTGATGTCGTCGTTCGCGACGTACAGGACTTTCGCACCGGTTTTCTGATGCTCAAAGAGCACCAGCTGGGCGTCGAACAGCGCGAAGGGACGGATTTCCTTCACTTCGAAGCCTTCCACCACGTCGCCCGCGGCGGGCAGCGGAACGGATTCCGCGGCTGTCTCGGCGAGGGCGGGGATCACGCCGGCCAGCAGGGCCAGCGACAGAATCAGGGCAAGCAGCTTTTTCATATTGTTCCTCCTCATACCGCGCGTTGCGGCATTAAGCACATTTTACCGCTTTCCGGATCTTTTCTCAAGGGCGGACGGCAGAAAAAAACGCTCCCCTGCCGGGCAGGAGAGCGAAATGGGAAAGACAGGGTTTATTCCTTTGCGGGATCAAGGAAGCGATACACCAGCGCAGCCAGCACGCCGCCGACCAGCGGAGCCAGCAGGAACACCCAGATACCGTCCAGCTTGCCGGCGATCAGTGCCGGGCCGAACGAACGGGCGGGGTTGACGGAGGTGCCGGTGAAGGCAATGCCCAGCAGGTGCACCAGGACCAGCGCGCCGCCGATGACGAGGCCGGCCACCGTGCCGTTGCCCTCTTTGGAGGTGACGCCCAGAATCGCGAGCACGAAAACGAAGGTCAGGATGACTTCGATGATCAGGCTGAGCATGGCGTCTCCGTTATACAGGGCATTGCAGCCCAGCTTACCGGGATCCTTCACGATCGCGTTCAGGATCGCGGCACCGGCGATGGCGCCTGCGAACTGGGCCACGATGTAGCCGCAAAAATCCTTCAGGCTGATCTTGCCGCTGACCAGCATGGCGATGGAAACGGCGGGATTGATGTGGCAGCCGGAGACGTTGCCGATGGAATACGCCATGGCGACGATCACCAGGCCGAAGGCCAGGGCGGTGCCCACATAGCCGGCCGTGTCATTTCCGCAGATCTGCCCCGCGACGCCGCACGCGAAGAGAACGAGCACGCAGGTGCCGATGAATTCCGCCAGGTACTTTCTGAAATCCTTCATAAAACACACTCCTTTACTGTTCAACCTGTTGTGGAACTATTTGCTATTATAATACAAGATGATGTGCATTACAAGACAAAAAGAAGCCGGGCGGGCAGAAACAGAAAAGACGCTGTCCGTTCGGACAGCGTCCTGTGATTATTCGTTCTTCGGCTCGGAAATGCGGTGTTCCATTTTTGCTTCCCAGTGGACCAGCAGCGTCATTCCGGCGCGCATCAGCAGGATCGCGCAGACCATGCCAATATCGCTCCATTCTGCCTCGCCGATGGTTTTCAGGACCTCGCTGGCCAGCAGGAAGTTCAGGCCGGTGGTAATCCCCGTCGTCAGGGAGCCGCGGCACATTTCATGCTGTTTCTGCAGCAGGCAGATCAGGGCGCGGACTGTATAAAACAGGATGATGACAGAGCCGATAACCTCGATGGCAACGATCGCGTAATTCAGGCCGCTTTCAATGAAACCATGAATCGTCTTATACATGGGACAGCATTCCTCCGAAGTCAGGATCAGAGCAATTATATCCTTTTAAGGACCGGGATGCAATATCAGACGTTCCAGATTTCCTTCGCGTACTGGCGGATGGTGCGGTCGGAGGAGAACTTGCCGGCGCAGGCTACGTTCATCAGGCATTTGCGGGCGAAGGCGGTTTCGTCGGCTTTCGCGTCCCGGATGGCCTGGAGCTTGGTCTCGTAGTAGGATTCAAAGTCCTTCATCACATAGTAGTGGTCCGGCTTGTGCCAGGAGGCGCCCTTCAGGATCGCGTCATGCAGCTCCGCCAGGCGGCCGTCCTCATCCGGGAAGGCGCCGTCGGTCAGGGTATCCAGAGCGCGGCGCAGCAGGGCGTTCTTTTTGTAGATCTTATTGGGATCGTAGGAGTCTTTGATCTTCGAAAGCTCTTCCACCGTGGCGCCGAAGATGTAGTTGTTCTCCCGGCCGGCTTCCTCCACGATCTCCACGTTGGCGCCGTCAAAGGTACCCAGGGTGACCGCACCGTTCAGCATCAGCTTCATGTTGCCGGTGCCGGACGCTTCGGTACCGGCAGGAGAGATCTGTTCGGAGATGTCCGCGGCGGGAATGATCTTTTCCGCCCAGGAACAGTTGTAGTTCCGGACGAAGACAACCTTCAGCCGGTCCTTTGTCTTCGGGTCGTTGTTCACCTTGTCGGCGATCATGTTGATCAGATGGATCACGGCTTTGGCGCGATCGTAGCCAGGCGCGGCTTTCGCGCCGAAGATGAAGGCCACCGGGGGCAGGTCCTTCAGCTGGCCGCGCTTCAGCTGGTCATAGATGGCCAGGATGCTCAGCGCGTTCATGAACTGGCGCTTGTACTCATGCAGGCGCTTGACCTGCACGTCGAACACCATATCCGGATCGAGGGAAACGCCTTCGCGTTTCAGGATCTCGGCGCACAGCTGCTTTTTCTTGGCTTTCTTCACGGTGCGGAACTTGCCGCAAAGGGACTTGTTGATCTTCGGAACCAGGAGCTTCAGTTTGTCCAGGTCCGTTTCAAAGCCCGGGCCGATCTGGTCGGTAATCAGTTTGCACAGCTCCGGATTGCACAGGCCCAGCCAGCGGCGCTGGGTGATGCCGTTGGTCTTGTTCTGGAAACGTTCCGGATACAGCTGATACCAGTCGGCGAACACGTCGTCCTTCAGGATCTCGCTGTGCAGGGCGGCCACGCCGTTGATCGCGTGGGTGGCGTAGGTGGCCAGCTCCGCCATGTGGACCCGGCCGTCCAGGATAATGCACAGGGACGGGGTAATCTCCCTGCCGGCCTTTTTCATTTCCCGGCGGAACCGGGCGTCGATCTTTTTGATGACGGAAACGATCTGCGGGCAGACGGAGGAAAGCAGGGCCAGGTCCCATTTTTCAAGCGCTTCCTGCATGACCGTGTGGTTCGTGTAGGCAAAGGTGTCCCGGGCGATCAGGAACGCGTTCTCAAAGGCGACGCCGTCTTCGCCCAGCAGGCGGATCAGCTCGGGGATGGCCATGGTGGGATGGGTGTCGTTCAGCTGAGCGGCCACTTCCTTCGCGAAGAAGGAATAGTCGCTGCCGTGACGCTTCCGGTAGGAACGCAGGATGTCCTGCATCGTGGCGGAAACGAGGACGTACTGCTGCTTCACGCGCAGCTGTTTGCCCTCTTTCTTCGTGTCGTTCGGATAGAGGAACTTGGTGATGTCCTCGGCCTGGTTCTTGTTCGCGGCGGCCTTGGCATAGTTCTGGCTGTTGAACACGGCGAAGTCGACCTCGTTCAGGCTTTCCGTCTGCCACAGGCGCAGGGTGCCCACGTTCTTCGCTCCGAAGCCCACCACGGGCATATCGTAGGGAACGGCCAGCACATCGCCGGTCTTCATGGAAACGGTCACCGCCTCGTCAACGCGGCGGATGGACCATGGATCGCCGAATTTGGACCAGTCGTCCGGCAGTTCCACCTGGCGCCCGTCCACGAAATCCTGCTTAAACAGGCCGTAGCGGAACCGGAGGCCGTAGCCGGTCAGCGGCACGTTGCAGGTGACCGCGCTGTCCAGGAAGCAGGCGGCCAGGCGGCCCAGACCGCCGTTGCCGAAGGCGTCGTCCTCCACGTCTTCCATCACAGCGATGTCCACGCCCTTTTCCTTCAGCAGGGCTTTGACTTCCTCCAGCAGGCCCATGCAGTACAGGTTGTTGTAGACCAGCCGGCCTACCAGGAACTCCATGGACAGATAGGCGGCCTGGCGGCGGGGGAAGCGTTCCGCTTCCTTCTTAGCCCACAGCGGTGCCAGCGCGTCCATGGCTGCGCCGGAAACGGCATTGTGCAGTTCCTGGGCGGAAGCGTGGGCCAGGTCTTTATGGGTTTCGGTCATCAGGCGCTGTTCCGCGTCTTTGATCAGTTGTTTCGCATTCATCGTTCGTTTTACCCCCGTTCGGTTTCTCTGTTGAGTCTGTAATATTTCATGGACAGTTCCAGCGAGAGCTGATCCGGCTTCATGCGCCAGAGCCAGTTGCCGCCGATGGTGCCCGGGTAATTCATCCGGGCTTCGGTGCCCAGTCCGAGCACATCCTGCATCGGGATGATCACCGTGTCGCACGGGCATTTGAACAGCGCTCGGATAAAGGCTTCCGGCGCCTGTTCCGGCCCGGTGAAGCCCAGGGTCTTCTCCGCGAAGGCCAGGGCCTTGGGACTGGCCTTGTCCGCCCAGCCCCGGGTGGTGTCGTTGTCGTGGGTGCCGGTATAGGCCACGGTGTTTTTCTCATAGTGGCCGATGAAGTGGGGATTCGATTCGTCCGAGTCGAAGCCGAAGCCCAGCACCTTCATGCCGGGATAACCGCACCACTGCAGCAGGCGAAGCACCCGGCTGTT
>JBGUHQ010000006.1:0-135842 GCA_045112195.1 Christensenellales bacterium
TGACAAGACGAAGGTTTACGACAACGACACGACGACCGATCCTGAACTGACGGCGACGGTCACCGGCGTGCCCACCAATGGTGTGGCACTGGTGTACAGCCTGAGCCGCGAGGAAGGCCAGAACGTCGGCGAGTACGCGATCACCGTAACGGCTGAAGCGGAAAGCAACCCGAACTACACCGTGTCGGTTGAAGGCGACATCTTCAAGGTCACTCCGAAGGCGATCACCATTGCCGCGGATGACAAGACGAAGGTCTATGACAACGACACGACGACCGATCCCGAACTGACGGCGACGGTCACCGGCGTGCCGGAGAACGGCGTTGCACCGGTGTACAGCCTGAGCCGCGTGGCCGGCCAGGATGTGAACGACTATGTGATCACCGTAGCGGCTGAAGCGGCCAGCAACCCGAACTATACGGTGAAGGTTGAAGGCGGTACCTTCAGCATCACACCTGCCCCGATCACGATCAAGGCAGACGACAAGGTAAAGACCTACGACAACGACGAGACGACTGATCCCGAACTGACGGCGACGGTCACCGGCGTGCCCGCCAACGGTGTGGCCCCGGTGTACGACCTGAGCCGCGAGGCCGGCCAGAACGTCGGAGACTACCCGATCAGTGTGGACGCTCCGGCGACCAGCAACCCGAACTACACAGTGACGGTTGAAGGCGGCATCTTCAGCATCACGCCTCTGCGCGGCGTAACAGTTACCATTACCGAGCACAGCGGACGCTTCACCTACGACGCGGCGGCCCATACGGTCACCGGCTACGACGTGGCGATCAGCAACCCGCTGTACACGGAAGCTGACTTCACCTTCGCGGGACAGGCCAGCGTAAGCGGAACCAACGCCGGCACCTACCCGATGGAACTGAAGCCTGAAGACTTCACGAACATCAACCCGAACTTCGACGGCGTTACCTTCGAGATCGTTGACGGCACGCTGGTTATCGATCCGAGACCGGTCCGGATTATCGCGAACGACAACAGCAAGATCTACAGCGATAAGGATCCGGTGCTGACCTACGAATCCGAAGGCCTGGCAGGCAACGACTACATCGCCGCGATCCTCACGCGTGAGGCCGGCGAGAACATCGGAACCTACCGGATCAACGTAAGCGCGATTGAGAATCCGAACTACGTGATCGAAACTGTGCCCGCAACCTTCACGATCAATCCGAAGCAGGTCACCGTGACTGCCCAGGACAAGGTGAAGGTATACGGAGAAGCGGATCCCGCGCTGACTGCGATCGTAACCGGACTGGCTGCCGGCGAGTCTGCTGACCTGATCAGCTACACGCTGAGCCGCGAGGCCGGCGAGGACGCCGGAACCTACGCGATCACCGCCAGCGGTGAAGCTGCGCAGGGCAACTACATTGTGACCTATGTTCCCGCAACGCTGACGATCGTACCGGAAGACACCGTGGTGGTTACCATCACCGCAAACAACGGAACCTTCAAGTATGACGGACAGGAGAAGGATCTGAGCGGCTACAGCGTAAGCATCAACAACCCGCTGTACACCGAATCCGACTTCGACTTCCTCGGCAGCAGCGAACTGAAGGCCACCGACGCAGGTATCTACTTCACGAACATGAAGGCGCAGGACTTCGTAAACAACAACGCCAACTTCGAAAACGTGATCTTCCACGTTGAGAACGGCGAACTTGAGATCACGAAGCGCGACATCATCCTGACAAGCGCTGACGCGACCAAGCCTTACGACGGAACTGCGTTGACCAACAACAAGGTGGACATCACAGGCGAAGGCTTCGTGGCAGGCGAAGGACTGAACGTAACCGTGACCGGCCATATCACTGAAGTCGGCACGGCGGACAATACCTTCAACTACACGATGGCGGTCGGCACGCTGGAGAAGAACTACAACATCACCTCCGTATACGGCAAACTGACTGTCACGCCCGCCCTGGTCCACAAGCTGACTATTACCTACATCCTCAGCGATACGAACAAGGTCGTGAAGGTGTTCAGCCGTGATTACGCGGCCGGCGAAACCTACGCAGTCGTCAGCGATAAGATCGAAGGATATGTCGCGGATACCGAGAGAGTCACCGGAACGATGGGCGATGAAGACATCGAAGTGACGGTGCTCTACAGGCCGGTATCCTACACGCTGACCGTGAAGTACGTATCCATCATCGACGGCAGCAAGGTAGCTGACACTGTAACCATGACGCTGAAGAAGGGTGACAGCTACACGGTATTCACTCCTGCGGTAGCCGGCTACACAGCCCTGCAGGACGAGGTATCCGGCATCATGCCCGGCAGCAACAGGCAGATCACCGTGTTCATGATCCCCGACACAGCGACCGGTTCTGACAGAGACCACGTACAGCTTGAGATCGAAGATTACGGTACGCCTCTGGGAGTGCCCGAGAGCATCCTGGGCGGCGGCGAGATCATCGAGTAAGACAAGCGAACACCGGAAATAACCCCAGGGACCGGGCTTTGCCCGGTCCCTTTTCGCCCCGTATCATCCGGATCATGAAGCAGGATTTTTCCGCAGGAATGTAGAAGAAATATAAGATATGAAATGCATACTCCTGGCGGACAAGGAGGATTGACGTATGAAAAAAATTATTGCCCTGTTGCTGACGTGTGTTCTTTTGCTGGGCTTCGTTTCCGCCCAAGCGGAAGAAGCGGGGAAATATGACCGGCTCACGGTCGGCGTGACTACCCCGTTCACCGGCAATTTCCTGGACGATGTCCTGGGCAGCAATCTCTGCGACCAGGACGTGCGTATGCTGATTCATGGGTACAGCCTGGTTGAGTGGGATCAGGAAAAGGGCTCATATGAGTTCAGCAAGCCCCAGGTAACAACCGCAACCGCGTCATCTGATAACCTGACTTATACTTTCGCCATCACGGACAACATGAAGTATAACGACGGTACGCCGATTACGGCCAGGGATTACGCGTTCACCCTGCTGCTTCTCGGTTCTCCCGAACTGAAAGAAGCAACCGGAGCGCGGGGGGATATCAGCCGGATCAAGGGCGGAAAGGATTACCAGAACGGTACCGCCAAGGAACTGGCCGGATTCAAACTGGTGGGGGACTATGAGTTTGCCATCACGATCGACTCGGCTTACTATCCCTATTTCTATCAGCTGAAAGTGCTGGATGTTTCTCCGCTGCCGATCGACGTGATCGCTCCCGGATGCACGATCCAGAAAAACAGTAACGGCATCTATATTAACGGACCCTTTTCCGCGGAACGGCTGAAAAAGACACTGCTGGATCCGGAAACGGGCTATATCAGCCATCCATCTGTTACCTCCGGTCCGTATCAGTTGACGGCTTATGACGGCGAGAGCGTAACGCTGGACCTGAACAAGAACTTTATCGGCGACGAAGAGGGCAACAAACCCGAGATCCCGCAGATTGTGATCAAGTATACGAAACCGGATTTCCTGATCGGCGACCTGAACGCCGGGGCGCTCGACCTGGTGGTACGGTGCGCGCGGGCGGATCAGATCGCAAACGGCATGGCGCTGGTCGGGAATGACTTCAAGATGGAATCCTATATGCGCGCGGGACTTTCCTTTATCAGCTTCTGCGCTGAAAAAGGCCCGACAGCGGATGTGAACGTCCGCAAAGCCCTGGCCATGTGCATGGACAAGGAAGCGCTGACGAGGGCATACAACGGCGGTTTCGGTATGACGGTCAACGGCTATTACGGAATCGGACAGTGGATGTTCCGTATGGCAAACGGCGCCATCCTGCAGGATGAGGAAGACGAAAGCGACTGGTCTGACCTGACCATTTCCAGGATTGCCGGATACGACCTGGATGTTGAGGGAGCCGGCGAACTGCTGAACGCCGCTGGCTGGAACCTGGATGAGAACGGCGGAGCTTACAGCGCGGGCGTGCGCTACCGCAAGGAAGGCGACGAGCTTGTACCGCTGAAGCTGAAAATGATCTATCCGGAGGAAAACGGTACTGCTCCGCTGATGCAGGAAACCTTTATCGACAATCTCGCGCAGGCAGGCGTAGCGCTTGAAATCGAGCCGATGCAGTGGGATGAACTGCTGAAAAGGTTCTATCACCAGACGGAACGGGATTGCGATATGATCCTGATCGGGACGAATTTCGGAGAAGTGTTTGACCCGTCCGGCGAATACGATGAGGACGGCACGAGTGTGAGGAACGGCATCACGGACCCGGCACTGCGGGAACTGGCCATCACGATGAGAAGCACGGAACCCGGCGAAGCGGCGGAATACTGCCGGCGCTGGCTGGCCTACCTGGAAGAGCGGACCGCGATTGCCGCGGAGATTCCGATCTACAGCGACGCCTATCTGGATTTCCACATTTCAGCCCTGCAGCATTACAATGCCTCACCTACAGGACAGTGGGCAATGGCAGTGCAGAGCGCCATCCTGAGCGACTATGTACCGGAGGAAGAAGCGGAAGAAGAATCAGAGGAACTCGGAGAAGACTTTGAAGAAGAGGATCTCGGGAGCGAGGACGACCTGTTTGACTGAGAACGATGAAACCGGCTCCGAAGGGAGTGTGAGCTGATGATCTCCGGCAAACGCAAAACAATCGGCGTTTTTCTGTGCAAAGCTTATGCACTGTTTGACGACGCGGTTTACCACGCGCTGGAACAGGAAGCGAAGAAGCACGATCTTGACGTGGTCATTTTTACGACCGTGGGATATTTCTCCAGCCAGAATGAATATGACGCTCAGGAACGCGGTATGTTTGCGTTTGCTCCGATCGAACAGCTTGACGGAATCATCGCAGCTCCGGACACCTATGAAATCGAAGGCTTCCGGGACGAGCTGCACGCGGAACTGACCAGACGGGCAAAGTGTCCGGTGGTAGCAATCCGCCATGAGGGGAAAGAATTCGACTGCGTCTATACAGACCAGCACCTGGCGCTCCGACCGCTGCTGCAGCATCTGCTGGACCATCATGGCCTGAAAAGGGTCTCTTTCCTGGCAGGGTACAAAGGGCACCCAGACAGCGAACTGCGGCTTCAGGTATACCGGGAGGAAATGGCGGCGCACGGATTGCCTGTGGACGAGGAAAAACAAATTACATACGGCAATATGTGGCTGAACTGCGGCCCCAAAGCCTATGAAGACCTGTTCTCCGATCCGGAGAACATGCCGCAGGCGATTGTATGCGCCAATGACTATATGGCCGTCGGCATGATGCGGACCCTGCGGGAAAAGGGAATCCGCGTACCGGAAGAAGTGATTGTGACCGGTTTTGACAACGTGCCGAGTATTGCCCTGAACGAGCCGACGCTGACGACGGTGGAACAGGACTTCGTGGGAATGACCACGACGGCCATTGAGGAACTGGATCGCCAGATCCGCGGCGAGAAACAGACGAACCGGGAAACAGACATCAAAAAGATCCCTATGGGCGGGAAACTGATCATCGGCGAGAGCTGCGGCTGCGGCTCCCGCGGCGAAGACTATTATCTTACAATCAGCACCGAGCGCGGCAGACAGGTTGACGTCATGAATACCCGGGAAGTCGGCATGACTTATTTCACGATTGAAATGAACGCCTGCGACGACCTCAAGGATCTGCACCGGGTGCTGGTGGATAAGATGAACGATACGCCGACAGTGCGGGATTATTATCTGTGCCTGTTTGAAAAAGGAAAGGACGAGAACGGGGAGCCAATCTTCGCGGAAGAAATCACGGATTCGGCGTGTCTGGTTCACGTGATGCGCGACCGGCAGGATCATGGGATGCCCATGATCACCTTTGACAGGCACCAGCTGCTGCCGGAGATGGCGGAACGGGCGGACGAGCCTCAGGTCTTCTTCCTGACGCTGCTTCACCAGCGTGAAAATGCCTATGGATACGCTATGTTCCATTATCAGCCCGGAGAAGTGCCGACCAACTTCTTCCAGCACTGGAACATTATACTGTCCGGCGCACTGAGCAATATCCACAAGCGGAACGAACTGCTGCTTCTGTACGAGGAGAGAAGACTGAGCAGCATCACGGACGTGATGACGCGCCTGCTGAACCGCCGCGGGCTGGAAGAGCAGCTGACGCCGATCTGGCAGCAGCTTTGTACGCGGCATGAAACGGCAGCTTTTATCAGCTTTGACATGGACAGGCTGAAACAGATCAACGACACATACGGACACCAGGCAGGGGATTACGCGATCCGCCTGACGGCGAACGCCATCCGGAGAGCCGCCCCGAAAGAAGCGATCCTGGCACGTGTGGGCGGGGATGAGTTCCTGGCGGTACTGCCGAGGGCAACCAGCCAGACTGCGGACCGGTTTATGCAGGATTTCCATAAGGGATTGCTGAACCTGAACCGGCAGGAAGACCGTGCCTTCAATGTGGGAGCCAGCTGCGGCGCGATGGTGTTCCGCCTGAACAGCCTGTCCACGATTGAGGAATGCGTCCAGAAGAGTGACGAGGAAATGTACCGGGAGAAAGACCAACATCACATCCAACGGGAGAACTGAACCGCAGGGAATACACAAGCAGGGGGACCGGAATGAATCCGGTCCCCCTGATGTTGCTTTTTGTTTTATGCCGATGGTTTGTCTGATTTGTCCGCAACCTTGTTGCACAGGATTACGGAAGAGAAGGGCGGCAGGTCAAAGGCCAGGAAACCGTCGGATACCCGGCACACTTCTTCCGGTTTGCTTTCGTGCCCATCCTGGGAAGTCTGGACGCGGCGATAGAAAGCTTCATCCTCCCGGGCACCGGCATCCCGGGCGAAGAGACGGAAATCTGTCCAGCCGCCGGTGTTGTTGACGGCAATGATGCAGCGCGTTTCGTCATCAAAACGGGCATAGGCGATTCGACCGTATTCCGCGAGAAGCGGTTTCAGGGATCCGTCCTTCAGCACGGGGAGCTCCCTGCGCAGATGGATCAGATCCCGGTGCAGGTCAATTAGGCTTTGATCCTCATGACCCCAGGGATAGGTCCGGCGGTCATCCGGATCAGTCCAGCCGACCTGTCCCGCCTCATCCGCGTAATACACGGTTGGGGCGCCGGGCCAGGTCATCTGGATAGCGACGGCTTCGCGGAAAACCCCCTTGTTGATGCCGGCGCCGGCAGCACCGGGGCCGAGGGTGGTGATCCGTCCGATCATGCGGTTGGTGCGGGTCAGGAAACGGGAATGGTCGTGATTGGACAGTTCGTTCATGGCGCACATGAGGGAAGGATACTTGAAGCGGGCCATCTTATCCATCATGATGCCAAAGAAGGCAGAACCGTTCTGATACAGATCGTCCCGGTAGGAATCGGAATGCTTTTCCATACCGGTCAGGAACCAGGAAACGGGTTCCATGAAGGCGTCATAGTTCATAATGGTATCCCACTCGCGGCCGTTCAGCCAGGCGGTCGGATCACCGTAATGCTCCGCGATGATCAGCGCGTCGGGATTGATTGCCTTTACCCGTTCGCGGAAGGTTGTCCAGAACTTATGGTTAAATTCGGAACTGTGGCCCAGATCCGCGGCGACGTCCAGACGCCAGCCGTCGATGCTGTAGGGCGGAGAAAGCCATTTTTCGGCGATTTTCCAGATTTCTTCACACAGCTCGGGAGAATCTTCATAATTCAGCTTGGGCAGGGTGGAATAGCCCCACCAGCCTTCATACATGGGACTGCGGCCATTGCTGGAATCGTTGAAACGGAAATAGGAGCGGTAGGGGCTGTGAATGCTCTGGAAAGCACCCGGCTGGAAACCGGCTTTGCCCAGATAGATCCCCTCATGATCCATCCATTTGTTGAAGGACCCGCAGTGGTTGAATACGCCGTCCAGGATGATGCGCATACCCCGGCGGTGCAGTTCCTGGCAGAGGGTCGCGAACAGTGCGTCGCTCTTTTCCAGGTTTTCCATGCTGGTGACGCGGCGAATGTATTTCGGGGCGTAGCCGTTATGCTTTTCCCAGGCCTGCATCACATGATCCATATCGTCGGTGATGACGCCGAAATGGGGATCGATATGTTCATAATCCTGACAGTCATATTTATGACTGGAAGGGGAGACAAAGATCGGGTTCAGGTACAGGACTTCAATACCGAGGTCCTGCAGATAATCCAGCTTGTCCAGGATGCCCTGCAGGTCGCCGCCGTAGAAGGCCCGGATATCCGTATCCGTAGGGGTGGCGTCCCAATCGGCGATGTGCTTGGAATGGCCGACGGTGTAATAGTATTCATTATCCACCACGTCGTTGGACGGATCGCCGTTGCAGAAACGGTCCGGGAAGATCTGGTACTGGACGGCGCCCTTTGCCCAGCCCGGCACATGGAAGCCGGGGATAAAACGGAAGGCGTAGGCAGGATTGAAGTCAGGGGTGTTATGCTCATCCGCGCGGACGCCGCTCTTATCAAAGGCGATCTTTGTGCCGTCCGGGCACTCGATCAGGAAGCGGTAGATGACCTCGCTTTCGCTGCAGATAATACCGGCTTCATAATAATCGAAGAACTCATCGCTTCTGACTTTAAACATCATGGTGCCGACGGTCAAAGACTCAAAGAGCAGAACCACGCGTTCCGCGCTGTCCCGGGCGACCCGGAGACGGATCCGGACGGTATCGCCGCTGTTCGGCTCGGACGGGAAACGGTAGTTCGGCGACTCATCGCTGAAGACGGCAGAGAGAACGGTATGACTTACAGCCATGAAAGGACCTCCTGATGATTCAATCAACAGGAATATTATAGCTGAATCAGGAAAGTGTGACAAGAACGCCCTACAGGAGAGCGCATGAAAAGGACAGAAACGGAACGATGTTCAGGTTTATCGGGCCACGGGAAGAGGATTCCGGCCGAAAGGGAAGAATAATAAAGGTAAGAATGATTTGGAGGTATCGCCATGAAAAAGATGATTTGCCTGATGTTGGTACTGGTTCTTTGCCTTGCGGCAGGCGCGGGCATTGCCGAATCTCCTGTAAGCGTTGAGATTTTCGGTACGCTGGACAGCTCCAGATATGAGAATGCCACCATGGGGCTGGGCTGCACCTTTGATGGCTGGAACTATCGTTCCCAATATGAAATTCTGTTACAATATGGCCTGGTACAGAGCAGCAGTCCGGAAGAAGTTGCCAAGGTTCTGGAAGACAATCAATCCGTTATGGTGATGTATGCGGAAACCGAGAATAAGGAGCAGAATGTAAATGTTATGCTGGATCTCGGCGACGCGCCGTATATAAAAGAAAACGGTGAAGAAGCTTTTTTCCAGGAACTGATCAAAATGTACGAGGAACAACTCGCTCCGGAACAGGGATGGAAAGACTTTACCGGTGAAATCACAGAGCGTCAGATCGGGGATAAAAAAGTATTCGGCGTAAAGGATGCCTTTACTGTGAACGGGATGCAGATTTACCAGTTGCAGCTGGGATGGCTGAATGGCGACTATGTGGACGTTATTACGATAACCAGCTACTTTAATGATGAATGCGACAGCATTCTGGAGCATTTCTATATGCTGGGCGAATAAAACGATCCCCGAGGAATCATGCCGAAAAAAGATTGACAGTCAAAATCCGTTGTGATATTATACTTAAGCTGTCGATGACGGCATGTGGGCTCGTAGCTCAGCTGGATAGAGTGTTTGACTACGAATCAAAAGGTCGTGGGTTCGAATCCCGCCGGGCTCACCATGAAAGAAGCACTGAAAAGTGCTTCTTTTCCTTATGTTTCAAGGCTCCTGGCAATATGGAAGAAAATACCAAAATGACCGGATTGTACATGTTTGGGACTGTTTAACACTCAATAATACGGGGTAAAACGTAGTGTAAGTCGTCATTTTGGTCGTCAAAATGACGTCCAGAAAGTGAGGAAAATCAATGATTGATAAGAATGACATACCTTCTTTGTGATCTTTGTGTTCATGGCTTGATCATTCCGGAATGGAGCAGTATACTTTACATATAATCAGCATCGGCTTCGACACGTGTTTGAGAAGGAAAACAGAAGAAGTGGAAGAAAAGGCGAAGAAAGCAGAGATGAGTTATGACACTTTCTGAGAAGCTCGACAAGATCCTGATCCAGGGCGGATCGTGGAAGACGATCCTGGGCGGCTTGTGGGTTACGATTCAGATTTCGGCGCTGGCGCTGGTGCTGGGCACCGTCCTTGGCGCTCTGATCTGCCTGCTGCGCACGCGGAAAAATCCAATAGTCCGGGGGATCGGGTCTGCCTACATTGCCATCCTGCGGGGCTCTCCGGTGCTGATGCTGCTGCTCCTGCTGTATTACGGCGTATTGGCCAGAGCAGGCATTGCGCCGGTGATGGTGGCTGTGTTCACCTTTGCTCTGAACGTATCCGCCCATGTGGCGGAACTGCTTCGCTCCGCGCTGGAGGCCGCCGACAGAGGCCAGGCCGAGGCTGCCCGGACGCTGGGCTTTTCCGCGTGGGATACCTTCCGGCTGATCACGCTGCCCCAGGTGCTGCGGATCGCCAAGCCCGTCTACCAGTCCACCATCGTGAACCTGATCCAGTGGACCAGCGTGGTGGGCTATGTGACGATCACCGATCTGACCCGCGTGATTAACAACATCGCCTCCCGGACCATGCAGCCGCTGCTGACGATCATCATCGGTATGCTGATCTACCTGGCGCTGAGCTACATCGTGTTCGGACTGTTTGCGCTCTCTGACAAAATCAGAATGAGAAAGCGGGGCGCGGCGGCATGAGTCTGATTGAAGTGAAAGGGCTGAAGAAATCCTTCGGTTCTCTGGAAGTGCTCAAAGGCATAGACCTGACCGTGGAACAGGGAGAACGAATCGCGATTATCGGCGGTTCCGGCTGCGGCAAGAGCGTGTTTCTGCGTTCCCTGTGCCTGCTGGAAAAACCGGACGCGGGACAAATCGTGATCGACGGGAGGGAGATTACTGCCAAAGGCGCAAAGATTGACGAGATTCGCCGCAGCATGGGCATGGTATTTCAGAAGTTCCACCTGTTTTCCGAGATGGACGTGATGGACAACCTGTGTCTCGCGCCGATGCGAATCCTGAAAATGCCCCGTGCGGAAGCGGAGAAGAAAGCCATGGAACTGCTTTCCCAGGTGGGCCTTTCCGCCCGTGCCCACGCCTGGCCGACGGTGCTTTCCGGAGGCCAGCAGCAGCGGATTGCCATCTGCCGCTGCCTGATGATGGAGCCGAAGGTGCTGCTGTTCGATGAGCCCACCAGCGCCCTGGATCCCACGATGGTGGGTGAAGTGCTGGCAGTGATCCGGATGCTGGCGAAGCGGGACATGAGCATGCTCATTGTTACCCACGAAATGAATTTTGCGAAGGAAGTCGCGAACCGAGTGCTGTTCTTTGCGGACGGCGGGATCTATGAGCAGGGAACACCGGCGGAGATCTTTGACAGTCCCAGGCGGGAAAAGACGATTGCCTTTATTCAGAAGATCAAATACTTCACCTATGATATCGACCGGAAAGATTTTGACCTGATGATTCTGCAGGGCGGTATTCAGATTTTCGGCGAGAAATACGGCCTGGACAGCAAACGCATCAACCGGCTGCAGATCTGCTGCGAAGAGCTGATCTATGAGCTGCTGGCCCATTGCTATCCGAACCGGGATGAAGTGGAGATGAAGATGGATATCTCCTATGCGGAGGCAGACCGGACGACACAGATCAGACTAACCTGCAGCGGGGAGAAATATGATCCCTTCGCTCAGGCGGAGGACGGCCTGGGCGTGACCATTCTGAGGAATATGTCCAGGCAGCTGGATTATCAATTTATCAACAACAGAAATCAGCTAAACATCACACTTTGATCATCGCAAAGGAGGCATACCCTATGAAGAAACTGGTTTTACTGGCTGTGACGCTCGTTATGGTCCTTTCCCTCTGCCTGCCTGCAGGCGCCGAGTCTGCCGCCGAAGTCACAAAATACGGCAACATCGGCCGGCTGTCCAAGCTGAACATTACTGAAGACCAGCTGAATGATGTGCTCAAGGATATCATGGTCAACAGCATCTGCAACCGGTATGTGTTCTACGATACGATGACCGATATGCTGATGGCCCTGCAGAGGGGCGATATTGTCGTGCTTGAAACCGACCAGAACACCGTACGGTACATCGCGTCCAGGAACGAAAACATTGTGGATCGCCCGCCGTACCTTAACCCGAACAATCTGCTCTTCAGTATGCTGCTGCGGGAAGAGGACGCCGAACTGCGCGACCGGCTTTCCGCCTGCATAGCCGAAATGAAAGAGGACGGCACCATGGAGGACTTGAGACAGCGCTATGTTGAGGATGTTATTGCGGGAAAGGAACCGGATGCCATTGTGCCCGAGATCTTTCCGGACGCCGGGACGATCAAAGTGGCTGTGACGGGAGACCGGCCTCCCATGGACTATGTCTCCGCCGGAGGCGAACCTCTGGGTTTCAACACGGCATTGATTACTGAAATCGCAAAGCGACTGGGAATCAACGTTGAATTCATCAACGTGACCTGCGCCGCCAGAGGAATATCGCTTGCAACCGGTGTCTGCGACATCGTTTTCTGGATGGAAATCGGGGATTTCGAGAACTGGGAAGGCGCTGATTTTGAAGACCAGCCCGAAAGCACCCTTGTGACAGAGCCTTATATGTCCGTTTCCCTGTGGTGGGCTGTCCTCGCAGACTCCCCGGTGGTGAACGTATACCGTGATCAGTGACCGTGGCAGTAAACAGTTGGATCTATTGTCCTTGTTGTCAGAGCACATCGTTCACATCGATGGGGTCGTTGGTTCGAGTCCAACTGTCACCACCACAGCACAGCCCTTGAAAATCAAGGGCTGTGATTTTTTTGCCTGCAATCGGTCTGCCTTTAGCGCCTGCGTATGTGTGAACGGCGTGGTTGCCGGCAGGGACAGGTTCAATCCGCCGGCGATAGTCCGGGCGCTCTCGATGGAGCGGGCCGTGGCGTAGGTAAAGGCGACGCCGCGCTCCGTCAGGGCATTGATCAAAGCCGGGCGCCATGAATAAACGGAAAGGCCACCCATAAAGGGCGGCCTTTAGTTTGCGCGGATAATCGGGCTCAGCCGATACCGACTGCCGGAACGTAGATGTAGTAACCGGCGGTGATGTCGTTAATGTTGTAGATCGTGGGGTTGATCGACTTGAGATACTCTGCGGTCACGCCGTACCTCCGGGCAATCTTGCTCAGCGTATCGCCCTTGCGGATCTGATAAACATCGTAATACGCAGTCGGACGAAGCGGTCTGCTGGAGCCGCCGGTGCCGCCGGTAGCGTTTTCCAGTTCGTTGAGATTCAGTTCCTTGTTTTCCATTATGATTCCCTCCTTCATTGTGATTGATTACTTCTTTATCCGAAACGGAATGAATTCCGTTTGCACCTGTTTATACGCAGCGGGTGCCGGGGATGGCAGCCCGTGTGTTATTCCTGTTATATAAATATATACGACATTCATCTCCAAAATCTTTCCGTCCCGGGAATTTTTAAGCGTATGACAGATATCGAAGACTGTGAAAAGTATTACAAAAACATAACAATTACCGAAAAACGGGTCAAAATAAACGATTTGACGGACATCTGACAGGAAAAAGATGGTATGATATATTTGTTCCCGTACCGGATTTGCCGGAGCGGAAAACAGCATAACAGAGGTGAAGAGGATGATCCTGGAAAAGATCGTCAGTGTATTCACGGTGTTTTTTCTTCAGAACACCGTGAAAGATTACCTGTATCTGATCCCCAATATCCTGTATCTCGCGGGGTTGTACGGCGTGTTCCGGAAAAGCGGCATCAAGGGCTGGTATGCCCTGATTCCCTGCCTGCGGGAAGTAAAGCTCGGTGAAGCGGTCGGCATGGAAAAGGAAGGCCGCGTCATGGCGATGTTGCGGGGACTCAGCATTCTCACCGGCGAGGCAACACTGATCCTGTCCTGGAGTACAGATACAGGTTCAATCGCGGTTGAGAACGCGTTCTACGCGGTTCTTGCCGTCCAGCTCCTGGTTGAAATAACGTTCTTTATCTATATGATCCGGATTGGAAACGCGCTGTGCGAGGTATACGACCGGAAAAAGTGGTGGACGGTTCTCTGGGTTACCTTTAACTTCATCCCCGCGCTTATGTGGGGCTGGATGAAGAAATACCAGCCGCTGTGGAAAGTGGAGGAGATGAAGAGCGACGCCGCTTCCTTCTTCTCAGGCTCAAAGGCAGCTGTCCTGGACCAGGGGCTGACCGTGAACCTGGAGGAGCGGACTGCCACGGAATTCTTCAAAAAGAAATACCTGCTCCGCGATATCCATATGTATATTGAACCCGGCCATATGGTGCTGCTGCTGGGCGGTTCCGGCGCGGGCAAAACCACTTACCTGAACGCTGTGAACGGCTATGAGAAGGCCAAGGCGGAGGTGGTGCTGAACGGCCGGAACATGTACAAGGATTACAAGGACATGCAGTACGATATCGGCTTTGTGCCGCAGCAGGACCTGATGCGCGGCTCCGATACCGTGTTCCGCACGCTGATGGACGCGGCGACGCTGCGGCTGCCCTCCGCCTTCACAAAAGTGGAACGGGAAGCCCGGGTCAACGAAGTCATGGAAATCTTCGGCCTGACGCCGGTGAAGAACAACCTGGTCGTGAAGCTTTCCGGCGGACAGCGGAAGCGCCTGTCCATCGCCATGGAATTCATCTCCAATCCGACGTTGTTTATCCTGGATGAGCCGGACAGCGGCCTGGACGGCGTCATGGCGCGGGAACTGTTCCTGCAGCTGCGCCAGATCGCGGACCAGGGCAAGATCATCATCGTGATCACCCATACGCCGGACCGGGTCATCGACCTGTTCGACGACGTGATCGTGCTGGCCAAGGATTCCAACCGCACCGGGCGCCTGGCCTGGTTCGGACCCATTAAGGAGGCACAAGCCTTCTTCGGCAAGGAAAAGATGGAGGAGATCGTCAAGTCCGTTAACCGGCAGGAAGAAGGCGGCGAAGGCCGGGCAGACGAATTCATCATGAAGTACGCGGAGGTGCAGCATGGCTGAAGTGAAAGAGACCAAAACAAAGCGTGTGCGCCGGGTACATCATACGGGCCGGGGAAGCCAGGTGGGCATTTACCTCGGGAAGCAGTTCCGCTTCTTTATCAACGAAAGTGACTGGAAAGTGCTGCCCATGGCGGCCATCATCGCCGGCCTGGTGGCTATGGTGATCCGCAGGCGCTTCTTCGTGAACATGGAAGGCGCGCTGATCGGCGGGTTTGCCCTGGCCTGCGTCGCCATCTGGAACGGCTGTTTCAACTCGATCCAGTCTGTCTGCCGGGAGCGCGCGATCATCAAGCGGGAACACCGCTCCGGCATGCATATTTCCTCCTATATGGCGGCCCACATGATTTACCAGTTTGTCCTGTGCGCGGCGCAGACGGCGCTGACCATGTTTGTGCTCCGCCAGCTGGACGTGCCGATTCCCAGGGGATACGGCAGCGGCATCATCACGCCCTGGCGGATCTGTGACATCGGTATTTCCATGTTCCTGATCTCCTACGCGGCGGATATGATGAGCCTGTTCCTGTCCAGCATATCCCGCACCACAACCGGCGCGATGACGCTGATGCCCTTCATCCTGATCTTCCAGCTGGTGTTCTCCGGCGGCGTCATCCCGCTGCCTGAATGGAGCAAGCCCCTTTCCAATTTTACGATTTCCAACTACGGCATCAAGGCGATCACCGCCCAGGGCAATTACAACGAACTGCCCATGACCACGGTGTGGAAAACGGTATCGGGAATGCGGAACAGCGAGATCGGCGGAACGTTCACCGTGGGCGAACTGCTCGACAAACTTGACAGTCCGGCAGTTGAAAATATGCGCGACCGGGAACTGCTGAAGTCCTACACCGTGGGCGAGGTGGCGGAAATCCTGAGCAGCGCGGACGAGTATCTCCACCTGCGGGAAAAGGAAATCCTCCATCCGATTTCACTGAGGGAGATTGTCAACCTGATCCTGAAGGACGACAGCATGCAGAAGGTCCGTGATAAGGAACTGATCGGAGGCAAAACGGTGGGGGACCTGCTGACGGCGTTTGCTGAAGAAGAGAAAGCGGCGCCGCTGCTGGACCTGGAGTTCGGCAAAACCATTACCCTCGGGCAGGTGCTGGACGCCCTGCACGCGGAGGACCTGGTCAAGGCCGTCTCCGACGTTCAGCTGAACAAGCCGGTCACGGTGGGCACCATTGTGGACTTCCTGAAGAACAACAGTGCGATCCAGGCGCGGCGGGATAAGGCGATTACCCTGAAGACTACCGTAGGCGAGGTGATAGATCTCTTCGGAGAGGAAAACGTCAAGGAATTCGTCGAGAAGAAAACTGCCGCGGCAGCCTATAAGCCTGAGTACGAGAGTTCGATGAAAAACATCGCCAAAAACTGGCTGATGCTAGGCGTGTTTATCGTGGTTTTTGCCATAATGGCAACGATCATCCTGGAACTGATCGACAAAGACAAACGGTAAAAACAGCATAAAAATATCGCCGCGGGGAAACCCGCGGCGATGTTTTATTTCAGGATCAGGAAGAGGACTACGGCGATCAGCAGGAGGATCAACAGCACCTTTCCCGCCGATTTCCAGACAAAGGGGACGTTGAAATTCATGTTCGCGTAGGAGGCGTTCAGCCGGTAGTCCAGGATCGGATCCAGCACGGTCCGCTGCTCGGGCAGCGGATCTTTGACTGCTTCAGAATGCTCCTTCAGGATCATGGTCCAGCGGTCTTTTTCATCATAGGCCGGCCAGGGCAGTTCCGGCGTGCCGGGATCCCCGGTTTCCGCGAAACGGACCCACTGGTCCTGCACCTGGCGGGACAATGCGGGGTCCGCCGGCTTGCCGGTGTAGATGGTATCCTGAATGTTGCCGAACACATAGGACAGCTCCACCGCGTGGCAGGCCCGCAGATGGGGCAGGTGGGAGCGCTTTTTCCAGTAATACATGAAGACTTTTCCGCCGTTGCGGCTGTGCATTTCAGACTGCCGGACCGCCGGAAGACGGAACATGACCTCCGTGAAGAAGCCGGAAATCTTCCACAGGCTGTAGCCGGATTTCAGTTTCATATACTGTTTCGCCCGTTTCCGGTCCTCCGGGCTGAGCAGATGCAGGTCGTTTTCATACTGGATGGGCATACCCATGCGGAAGGGGATAAAGCCGCCCACTTCGTTGACCCAGTAGTTGGCTTCGTCCGCGTTGGTTCCGATCAGCATATCAATGTCGGCCGTACGGCCTTCCTGATAAGGCTCATACGGATCGTCCGGGATGAGCACGCCGTCCCGCTGGGGGAAATTGTTATAGTAATTGATTTTTTCATTGACCTGTTTCAGCTCCGCTTCAGACAGGAGCATCAGGTCATGCATGCTTTCGGCCCCGGCAGCCTTCATCAGGCGCTTGGTAAAGTCGAGGCATTCATCTTTTGAATAGGTCAGCGCGACGGAACCGCTCTCCGCGATTACGCGGCGGAACAGCCCTTTGGCTTCGGGAATGAAGGGCAGCAGGGATACGCTGCCGCCGCCGGCGGATTCACCGAAAACCGTGACCTTCTCCGGATCGCCCCCGAAGGCCGCGATATTCCGCCGGACCCACCGCAGTGCCTCAATCTGGTCCCAGATGCCCAGGTTCGGAGCGTCCGGGAATTCCTCTCCGCCGGGAACAGAGGAAAAGTCCACAAACCCCGTTATGCCGATCCGGTAGGCAATGGTCACCAGCACGACCTCCGGATGGGCGCGGACCAGGTTCTCCCCGTCGTAGAGGGGATCCGCCGTGCCGCCCCAGCCGTAGCTTCCGCCGTGGATGAAAACCATGACGGTTTTGCCTTCCGCAACCGGCTCTGGCGCGGTCCAGACGTTCAGATACAGGCAGTCCTCCCCCTGGGGGTAATAGGAGGCCCGTTCCGTGGGCCACTCGGTCTGGACGGGCGATCTGCCGTTGTATTTCGCTTCAAACACGCCGTCGCTTTCCGGGGCGGGCAGAGGCTTTTTCCAGCGCCGTTCACCCACCGGCGGACAGGCAAAAGGAATCCCGCGGAAGACCAGCAAACCGTCCTTCCGCGTTCCGACGAAGGTACCGTTATGGCACCGGGCCGCCAGGGCCGGATCGTAACCGCCCGTAACCGGCCGGTTTTCACCCCAGGCTGCCCGGATCAGCGCTTTGGTGTTGACAGCCATGTTTACTTCTTCCTCCTGAAGACGCCGGCCACGACTTTCAGCAGGTGCTTCTTCTCCTTCAGGTGTTTCCGCAGCGTTCCGACGGTCACGTCCTCCTGACCCAGGTTTTCGATGAGCGCGTGCGCAACCCGGATGTAGATGTTCCGGAAGTTTTCAATGCTGGTATCCTTATACCGGCTGGCCGCGTAGTCGATCATCAGCTGCAGGCCGTCCGAGCCGTCCAGGATTTCCATATCCAGGATCGTCTGGGAAGCCGCCTGGTTCTGGCGTACGTCCACCGTTTCCACGTCAAAGCCGTCCATGCTGTTCATGTCGCGGATGTCCTGCTGATAGAGCAGGTAGGCGCTCTCACCGTTGGCCACCTGGTTGTGCAGGTCCACATAGGGATAGCAGCTGTGCTCGATGCCTTTCTGCACCTGGTCGTGCACGTCCGCAAACACATCCCGCAGCGTCAGGTCATCCCGCAGGCGGACGCCCACCGGCAGGTCGCGGAACAGCAGGCCGACGGTGGTCATCATCTGCAGGTTTTCCCGGCCGTTGTAGATCCAGGACAGCTTGACGTCGGACACATTGTTGTAAATGGCGATGGCCATCGCCCCGACGGTAATGAAGAACTCATTCCGGCTGATGCGGAAGGAGCGTTCCGCCTCGGTCAGCTCTGCCTGGCTGATACCCAGGTCCGTGATCAGTTCGCCCATCTCGTTTTCACGGGACTGGAAGTCAGGCTTCGGATAGCTGGACCATTCCACAGGATCGTATTTTTCCTCGAAATAGCGCCGGCTTTCCTCATAGAAATCGGTTTTGACCGCCTCTTCCCGCTGCCGGAGCATCAGGTAATAGTAGTCCTGGTCCAGTGGGATGCCCATATAGGCTTTGCCGATGCTGCCAAGGAACACCTTCAGGCTTGTGCCGTCGAACAGGGAATGGTGCACGTCAAAGAAGACGTACACGGCCTTTTCTGTTTCGATGACGCGGCAGCGGCTCATCCGGCCGCCGATCAGCTTGAAGGGGTATACCAGCGTGTCCTTGACAAAGCGGAACTCAAATTCGGTCATCTTCTCCACGTGGATCGGATGCATCAGGTCCGGCCGGTAGCACTGGACCAGTTCGCCGTCGTTGTTATAGTCGAACATGGTCAGCAGCGCGGGATGGTTGCGGATGGCCTCCTCCAGCGCGGCGACCAGCTTCTCCGGCTCGAAGACTTCCTTGTCCAGCTTCATCACGGAGAACAGGTTATACATCGTGGAAGCGGGCGTATACAGCTGGTAGTCGAACATATAGAGCTGCTCCCGGGTCAGGGGATGCACTTCCTTCAGGGCTTCCGCGTTTTCGGAGTCCGGATCCACGCCGCTGCCTTTGGCGATGGCTTCCTCATACAGTTCCGCGATCTTCTCCGGCGTGCGGCCGCGGAAGATCTGGCTCGCGACCAGGCCGGGCAGCGCGCTTTCGGTGATCATCTGGATGGAGGACAGGGAATCGCCGCCCATCTCGTAGAAGTCGTCGTGCAGGCCGACCTTATCCAGTTTCAGCACCTTTTCCATCGCGGCGCACAGGGCTTTCTGGGTATCGGTTTCCGGCGCGACGTAGTCGCTGCGGAAATCGCTGACGTCCGGCTTCGGCAGGGCGTTGCGGTCCAGCTTGCCGTTGGCCTTCAGCGGCACCTTGTCAATATGGATGTAATAGGCGGGGATCATGTAATAGGGAAGGCGCTTCATCATCTCACCGCGGAGCTTCTCAGTATCCACGGTGATGTCCGCGGTATAGTACGCACACAGGAAGCTCTTTCCGCCCTCGTCAAAACCGCGGGCCGCGGCCCAGTCGATGCCGAGCACCTGCTTCACGGCCGCCTCAATTTCCGCCGGCTCGATCCGGTTGCCGTTGATTTTGATCATGTCATTCCGGCGGCCCAGCAGCACGTAGTCTCCGGCCGGATCCCGCCGGGCCAGGTCGCCCGTGTGGTAGATGCCCTCGACGAAGGATTTTTCCGTTTCCTCCGGCAGGTTCAGGTAGCCGCGGACGTAGGGGTTCTCGAAGCACAGCTCGCCGATCTCGTCGTCGGATACTTCCTCTCCGGCCTCGTTCAGGCGGATAATCCGCGTTTCAACCGCCGGCTGGCCGATGGGACAGGTTTCATACGGCTGGTCAATTTTGAACACGCCGACGGCGAAGCCGCTCTCCGAGCAGGCGTAGATATTGATCAGGTCCAGATTTTTGTTATAGATGTTGTTGGCCGGTTCGCTGCCGACAAAGAGCATCCGCAGGAAGGGGCCGGTCTTGTCGCCCAGCATCCGGACGTAGGAAGGCGTCAGGAAGGTAATCGTGATCCGCTTCATCAGGAAGAAGCGGGCCAGGGCGGCCGGGTTCTTGATCGTGGCGTAGGAAACGATATAGGTCTTGCCGCAGAAGACGTTCAGCGCGGACAGGATCACGATGACCGACGCCACGAAGTTCATCGGGGCCAGGAGGGCCAGCCGGTCATGCTCGTTGAAGGGGATTTCCCCTTTGAGTTTAATGGACTGGATTGCCCGGTTCAGGTTGCCGTATTCATGGAGCACGCCCTTGGGGTTGCCGGTCGTGCCGGAGGTGTAGATGGCGTAGGCCGCGTCGTGCTCGTCCGGCGTTTCGTATCCGCCCAGCGGCTCGGTATGCATCACGTCCGCCCAGTTGGCCGCGTTCAGCTCGAACCGGCAGCCACAGTCTTCCCGGATGTAGCTGATCCGCTCCGGCGCGTAGGTATCCTCCACCAGCGCCCACGCAGCGCCGGCCTTCCAGACACCGACCATGGCGATCACGGGCATGACTCCCCGGGGCAGGTTCAGCAGGACAAAGTGTTCCCTGCCGATGCCGTGCTGCTTCAGATAAGCGTAGACCCGGCCGCTCATATCCTGCAGCTGGACATAGGTGATCCCTTTGCTGTGCGCGTCATCGAACAGGATGGCTTCATCCGGCTTTTGGGCGGTATACTGCTCCAGCTTTTCAATGATGTATTCCATGTGCGCACTCCTCTGGTTTTTATGTGATCGCTTTTATTTCAGCGCTTCGTTATACAGCGCTTCCAGCTTTTCAAGGGTCAGCGGCGCCTGGGCGTTATAGGTAACCACGCCCTGCGGGTTCAGGATGATCGTCTGGGGCATGGCATCCGCCGCGTTCAGCAGCGGCAGCAGGCCCTTTTCCTTGCTGTCCAGCGCGAAGTCCAGGTGATCCCAGCCCTTGTCCTCCAGGAAGGCGGCGGCTTTCTTTGCGCCGGCTCTGTTATGGATCGCCAGGATTTCGATGTCCGGATGGGCGACCTTCAGCTGCTCATAGTAGGGGAGTTCCTCCACGCAGGGCGCGCAGGTGGTGCCCCAGAAGTTGATGATGACCACCTGTCCCCGGTGATCGGAAAGCCGGAAGGTTTCTCCGCTGAGCAGTTCCGTCTCGAAGTCCGGCGCCAGGTTGCCGATTTCCGTGCCGATGGGGAGGTTCGAAGTGTCAGCAGCCGGCTCCGCGGGGGCTGCCGTTTCAGCCACGGGCGCCGCTTCGGTTTCAGATGCCGCTTCCACCACAGGCGCCGCTTCGGTTGCTGCCGGCTCCTGCGTTTCCGTGACAGCCGGTTCGGCCGGCTGTGCCTGCGCCTTGTCCGCGGCGGGCTCAATGATGTTGAACCAGACCACCGCGAACACCAGCACCGCCAGGGCGATGGCCCAAGCGATCCGGCCGACCTGCTTCCGTTTCCGGATCGTCGGCTCCGGATCGGCATTCTTTCCGGTTTCCGGCCCCTTCAGGGTGATCTTTCCGCACTTCAGGGAGATAGCTCCCTGCGCGCAGCTGTCAATGCATTTGCCGCAGCTGATGCATTCATGATCCCCGACGTGTTTCACGTCCATTTTGCAGTTCATCACGCACAGGCCGCAGCCGTTGCAGCGGTCCGGGTTCACCTTGACTCCGGTCAGGGCAAAACGGTTGAAGAACCCGTAGATCGCGCCAAGGGGGCAGATGAACCGGCAGAAGGTCCGGTAGCAGAAGATACAGAGGAGGCCGATCACCAGCATGATGACCCACTTGTTCGTGAACACCGCGCCGAGCTGGTAAAAGGAGGTGGCGTTCGCGGGGTTCTGCAGCAGGCCCACGGCGCCTTCCAGCGTGCCGGCCGGGCAGATATACTTGCAGAAGCCCGGCAGGATCAGGCCTTTGCCGACGCCCCAGATAATCGGGATCGCGATGACGAACACCGCCAGGAAAACGTATTTCAGGTAGGACAGCGCCCGGGTAATCCGGCTTTTGCGGATCTTGGGCGTCGGAATCTTATGCAGCAGCTCCTGGATCAGGCCCAGGGGACAGATCCAGCCGCAGATGGTTCTGCCCAGAATGACGCCGAACAGCGCCAGGATGCCCAGGACATACCACGGCGCGGTATGTCCGGAGGCGTTCAGGGCGTTCTGCAGGGAGCCCAGGGGACAGCTGGCGATGGCGCCGGGGCAGGAATAGCAGTTGAAGCCCGGCACGCAGACAGCCTTCAGATCTCCCGTATAAATATGCCCGTCGATGAAACCTTTCAGGTTCGCGTTGTACAGCAGGGCGGCATAGAGCTGTACCAGGCGGCGGGTGGAGGGGCGGCGCTTTTGTTCTTTCTTATCCAAGGCCGACACACTCCGTACAGATGGCGGCGCCTTTGGCAAGGACGTCTTCCAGGCCGCCGTTCAGGATTCCGAGGACGATCATCGCCGCCGCCAGGGCGATCACCGCCGTACGAAGATACAGGATGCCGCGGGATGCTGTCTGATGTACCGCGGTGCTCTGGATGCTGCCCAGGTCCCGCAGGAGCTTTTCGTCCCGCACCGGTTTGCCGGCGTTCTCATCCCGGACACCCAGGATGATTCCGGCAATTGTCATGCCGAGGGAGACCGCAAAAACGGGCAGGATCGGCAGCAGCGCAGCGCCGGCTTTCTCCCGGGTGAACATATAGTAGAACAGGTCGCCCTGGGCCTGCTTCGCCGCGCCGTCCAGATAAAGGCTGAGCGCGCCGGCGGCCAGCAGGCCGGCAACCAGCGCGCACAGGACGGATTGGACGATGAGGAACAGTTTTGTTCGCGTCATAGGCGTCTCCTTATACTTGCTTCTTTTTCGGATATGTCATTATACCACTTTCCGCGTGTTTGGGGAACCTGTACGGATTGGGTTTATTTGACGTCCTTCTGATCAAACACCCGGATGGAAACCGGAAGGAAGACCGCGATGGTGACCGCGGCGACCAGGAAACCGCGGACGGCGTCCGGTTTCGATTCCCGAATGACCTGATCCGGCATATACGGGATGATGTCCTTCGCGGCTTCTTTCGTTCCATATACCTTGGTCAGATTCTGTGTTTCCAGAATGTATTCCATTGGTACAGTCTCCTTTGACTGTTTACTGACCCAGCGCGTTCCAGCGCTTCTGCGCGGCGGCGGAATGCAGGAACGCGTACAGGGCGGCGTCCAGGAGCGCCAGCAGGCCGATATTGGCCCAGATCACGGCCTCCAGGGTGATGCCCTGTTCCTTCAGCACAGTGAGGTACAGAATGGTGGGCACAGTGGATACGACCATGGTGCTGAGCGCCGGAATCAGCGACCCGGAGTTGCTCTTGGCCGCCTTTGCGATGCTGGGATAGTTCAGCTTACCCATATACAGGTTGCCGATCACGCCGACCAGCGCGCAGAAGATATGGGCCAGGATCGGCATGATGAACAGGCAGATGAGGACGGCTGCGGACGCTTTCGGCAGGACAAAGAGGAAGATGGCCGAGCAGATCAGCGACGCGGGAATCGACAGCAGCAGATGGGAGAACACCTTGCCCTTAAGAATTTCCGCCGCCCGGACCGGCATGCTCTTCAGAATCCAGAGATTCTTGCCCTCCACGGAGATGGACGGGCCGGAAATAGAGGTCATGGCGGCGAAGAAGGCCAGGAACACGCAGAAGAGGAACGACAGGTTATCCGTGCCGACGGCGTTGAACAGTTTGTCCAGGAAGCCGGAACCGGGCGCGGCCCCCTCAGGCCGGTTAAGGAATGAAACCACGACGAAGACAGACATACCGATGGAGTAGATCAGCCCCAGCCCGGAGTTGAGCATATAGGAGGAGTTGTTGAAGAAGCGGGAGAGATCCTTTTTGGTCATTGCCCAGGCGACGGAGGAGCCTTTGAGGGTTTTCGCCTCATATTTGATCCTCTTTGCCCCAGCCCGGGAGGTGACGATCTTCACGAAGGATTTATTCAGCAGCAGGCAGACCAGAACAAAGGGTACGATACAGATGGCCGCGAAGATCAGGAACTCCGTAAAACCCTTGCCGGTGCAGGCCATGCCCATGGCGTGGAACGGATACAGCACGCCGCGGAACACATTTGCGATGCCGGCGCTGTTTTCCGTGACGGTCTTCAGGTGGCGGGTGATATCGCCGAAGAAGAAAACATAGAACCCGCCCAGCAGCAGCAGGGAGAAGACCAGCTGAAAGATCGCTTTATTGCGCATCCGCCGGGTGATAAGGGACACCGCCCAGCCCAGCAGGCAGGAAAGGGTCGTGCTGATCAAGGCCAGCAGGAAGACGCACAGGACATAGATGATGACGCCGCCCGCCACCGCCGTGCCGCCGCCGGTCAGCTTCACGATGCCGGCCGCAGCCATAAAGGCGGCGGCGAAGAAGAAGTTCAGGAAATACAGCGCGCCAAGCCGGCTGCCGAGGATGGCGGAGGGCCGGACGGGCATGGACAGGAGCATCTCGTTGTCCTTCGCCTCAAAGATGCTGCCCTGCGCGTAGAACGCGGTGAGCATGAAGGAGATCAGGAACGCCCCGACGCCCGTCAGCGCGAAATACAGCCACTCCAGGTCAGACTTCAGCAGGGTTTTATACAGCGGGGTGAGCAGGAGGCTGACCACATAGCCGGCGAGGGCCAGCAGCAGCAGGGCCGCGACCGCCAGCAGAACGATCCTGCGGACCGAAATGGCCCGCTTTCCCTTTGACTGACCGGAAAACTGGTCCGCGAGGGCCAGGAACCGGGTTTTCAGCAACAGTTTAAGCATGCTTTTCCCCTTCCTTCGCCTCGCTGTCTTCCGCCTTGATATCGTCCACCAGTTCGAGGAACACTTCCTCCAGGCTTTCGTTGCCCTTCACCGTTTCGATATCGCCGGAGGCGAGCAGCTTGCCGCCCCGGATGATGGCGATTTTGTCGCACAGTTTTTCGGCCACTTCCAGAACGTGGGTGGAGAAGAAAATCGCTCCGCCCTCGTCGCAGAACTTCCGCATGAACTTTTTGAGGATGAAGGCCGCCTTCGGATCCAGACCGACAAAGGGCTCGTCCATGATCAGCAGCTTCGGCTCATGCATCAGCGCAGCGACGATGGCCAGCTTTTGCTTCATGCCGTGGGAATAGGAGGCCACCTTATCCGCCAGGGCGTCGGTGATGCCCATGTCCGCGGCGAATTCCGCGATGCGCTTTTCCCGGACATCGGTGGGTACCTTGTAGACGTCACCGATAAAGTTCAGGTACTGGATGCCGCTCATGAATTCATACAGGTCCGGGTTGTCCGGGATGTAGGCCATGATCTTTTTGCATTCCAGCGGCTTTTTCTTCACGGACATGCCGTTCACGAGGATCTCACCTTCGGTGAAGTCCAGGATGCCGCAGCAGGCCTTGATCGTGGTGGTCTTGCCGGCGCCGTTGTGGCCCAGGAAGCCGTAGATCTCGCCGGGTCTGATGTGCAGGGTCAGATCGTCCACGGCCTTGGGGCCGTTGGGCGTGTACTGCTTGGTGTAGTGATTGATCTGAAGCATGGACTGAACACTCCTTTATCTGATTAATCAGTGTTGCTTTTTTATTTTCCCCAGACGGCCAGGCGGTCATCCGGTTTCACATACATGCCGTCGCCTTCCTGTACGGCGAACGCCTCATAGAATTCAGGAAGCATCTGGGCATTGACGTTCACCCGCAGGACGGCCGGCGCGTGGGTGTCCAGCTGCAGGTACATCGTGGCTATGCTGACGTCCATCACCTGGATGAACAGTTTTGCGAACATCCGGAAGAAGGCTTTCATATCCGCGTTCTCTTTGGACGAGGCCAGGATGGCCGCCGCTTTCAGGCCCATCAGGTCCGCGGTGCTTTCCATCTTCAGGCTGTTTCCGGGCGTGGGCACATCCGGAAGGACCGTGATGGCGTCATAATACGCAACGATCCTGTCCGCCCGGCTTACGAAATCCTCCACATCGTCACCGGCCAGAATGGGCGTCGGTTCACCGTAAGCGTTGAACTGGCTGCCGTAGAAATCGAAGCCATGGCTCATCTCATGGCCGATGACCGTGCCGACGCCGCCCAGGATTTCCATCTCCGTAATGCCGTCCCACCAGTTCAGGCCGCTGATGAAGGCGGGCAGGATGTTGATGGAGTTGGTCATGGGATCGTAGAAAGCGTTCACAGCCGTCGTATTCGTTGCGCGCCATACCATATCCGCCGTGGCGGGCTTGCCGATCATCCCGTTTTCCAAATCGTTACGGTATGCTTTGACGGCCAGGTAATTGCCCAGCAGGGTGCCGCCCTCTTCGGACGTTTTCAGCTGCAGGCCGGAGAAGTCGATGTATCCGGCTTTCGGACCGAGAATGTTCAGGGTCATGTTGTCCAGCTTTTCCAGTGCGTTTGCCCGGGTTTCCCCGCTGATCCATTCCGTTTCCGTATAGAGCTGCCGGTACACTTCGATTAAGCCGTTGGTTACTTCGGTCAGCTTATCCTTCACCTCGCTGCCCAGAATGCTCTCAGCATAGTATTTCGCAATCAGGGGACTGAAAACCTGGTTGCGGCTGATGACGCTCCAGCCGTTGGCCGCGCCGGACAGCATCTCCATCTGCATCGCATTCCTGGTGAAATTGAACGGCTCCTGGGTAATATAGGGCGAGCATTCCGTCAGCACTTTCCAGGCGGTCAGGGTTTTCAGCTGATCCAGGTTCTCCTCTTTCCACAGATCGTTCAGCGCGCTGATCCATTCGGAGCTTGTGACGCGGTAGACGGAAGAGGAATCCTTGCCGAACTTTTTCAGCGTCGCCGTCAGCGGGAAGGAGGGAGACAGGGCGTCCAATTCTTCCGACGTCAGGCATTCCTCGATTTCAGAGCCGAAACCGTACGTCTCACTCAGGACCTCTTTGGTCTTCGGGATTTTCCCGATATAGGAAATTTCCATGTTATACAGGTCCATCGCAATCCTGAGGAGTGTCATGTTATCCTCTCCCAGGCCCATATGCTGCAGCACGATGAAGGAATTCAGGCCCAGGTTCAGCTGGAACAGTTTCTGCCACAGCTTCATCGGATCGGTTTCTTCCTTGTCATAATACTCCATCATCCCGCCCAGCGGGTCATCCGACATGGCCAGCGACGGCATGAAGTAAACGACGTTATTCTTTCTCATGCTCTCCGGGATGATACTCATGAAGAGATAGGGGGAAAACGGGAAGTCCTCCGCCAGGAGCGCGTCGTTCAGCTCCTCCAGGGTGGAGGCGGCCATAATTTTTTCCACCCAGGCGTCCGCTTCCGTCCAACCGGTTTTGCTCAGGCCTTCGTCATTCGAAGCCTGCAGGTACATGGTCTGCAATGCCTTCATTTCCGGATCGGAGACATCCGTTTCCGCGATCATGCCGAGCACCGTGGTCTGGATTGCGGTTCCGGCGGTCAGCATGGGTATATAGGGCTCCTGGTGTTCCAGGATTGTTTCGTAGTTGACGGACTGGTACAGATCGTCTTTCACGTCCGGCTTTTCCGGCAGCACGTTGCCGATGACAGCGGAGTTGATCCACGGGGAGCCGAAGAGCTCCTCCTTTGGCTGTGCTTCCGCGGCGGCAAAGCCGACGTTCAGCAGAAGGACCAGGGATATCAGCAGGGCGGTCCATTTGCGTGTCAGGGCGCTTGATTTCATGACTGTTTCTCCTTTCGCATTGGGTGAAACAATTTATGTCCGCGCCTATGCGCGGGTGAATGAAAAGGATAGGTATGTATTATCACGGACATTCTACCATAGAATGTCCAACAGATGTTCAACAAAAATCAAACAAATCGCCGAAAACGGCGATTTGTTAACGAAACTGTAACAAATAAACGGCCATCCCGATCGGTTTACTCATATTGCTGCGGATCCGGGATAAAAATGGTGACAGTCGTGCCTTTGCCCGGCGTGCTGTCAATGTCAAGCCTGCCGCCGCACTGTTTTTCAATCCGCTCCCGGACGTTGCGCAGGCCGATGTGGGCGCCGGGTTTTTCCGAAACCGCTTCCGGGTCGAACCCCACGCCGTTGTCGGAGATGATCACATAGTGGCCGTCCCGGTCCCGCAGGGAAGAGATGTGGACCAGCCCCTCCTCCCGGGCACGCACGCCGTGGCGGATCGCGTTCTCCACCAGCGGCTGAACCGTCAGCGCGGGCAGCAGGACGTCTTCATCCCGGGTGTCGTAGGTGACGTGGATATAGGGGAACATCAGCATCTCGATCTCCGCGTAGATCCGCACATGCTCCAGCTCCTGCTTTAAGGGAATCAGGTCCGGCTGGTCCATCGCCTCCAGGTTCTGCCGCAGATAGAGGCTGAATTGGTCAATGGTATGGGCGGCGGTTTCCGGGGAGCGCAGGCACAGGCTCCGGATGGTTGCCAGCGTGTTGTACAGGAAATGAGGCTGGATCTGGGTCATCATCAGCTGGATCCGCTGCTCGAGGGCGCGGGCCTGTTCATGTTCCTGCAGGAACTGGAAATGCAGCCAGTAATAGAACAGCACGCAGCTGATCACGATGGCGATCGTGAGAAAACTGACCGGCTGGCGGAGACCGCCGACATAGCTGTCCATGACAACAGAAAGAATAATCAGCAGGCAGGAAGCGGCAGGGAAAAAGGTTTCCTTCCACCGGTAGGCCCGGAAGTTCCTGAGCGTCAGATACAGAAGGAGTACCAGAAGCAGGAAGCTCACGAAGAGGCAGAAATTGGACAGCAGCGGGAAACCGGGACGGTAGTGGTTGTCGCTGCTGATGGAAAAGGTCACGTCCGTGAAAAGTGCGGAGAGGTAGACCGCCGCGTTCAGGCCGATCAGGATCCATCCCCAGCGGACTTGTTTGCCAGGGCTGACAATATAGATGAAGAGCAGCAGGATAACCGGGCGGACGGCATAGCCGTAGATTGACACACAGGTGCGCAGCATGACCCGGGGCTCCCCGGAGGACAGCAGGTTTTCCAGATAGTTCTGCGCGATCAGGCTGAGCACGAGCACGCAGATCAGCGCCATGGTGCGCTTGCGCCGCCGGGTGATATACGAGTCCGCCGCGACGGTGAAAAGCAGGCCGGCCAGCATCAGCACGGCAGGGAGGACGATCATCAGATCGGTATAGTGCGTATTGATAAACCGGTCCAGCAGTTCACCTGTCATGGTTCAGCCCTCCTTTTTGACCGCCAGAGGCGGAATCGTTCAAGCAGGAGCGTGGCTGCCCCGGTGAACAGGAACAGGTAATAGGTAAAGAACCGCCAGATCAGCAGGGCCAGGCCCTTGGTTCCGCCGGGGAAGACGCCGTTAAAGTAGTACATGAAGCCGCCTTCCTGGGCACCGCTGGCGCCGGGCAGCGGGGTGTAGCTGGCGCTGACGAACAGCAGGAAGCTCAGCGTCAGCAGCTTGTCCCAGGAGGTTCCGGACAGGCCGAACGCGTAATAGACAAAGACAATGGACCCGGTCAGCGCCAGCAGACTCAGGGCGCTGCACAGGCACTGAACCAGAATCTGGCCGGGAGAGCGGAGCAGGTCATGGATGGCCCCGTGATAGGTATCCAGCACGTCATACGTCCGGGCAAGGGCGGCTTCCCGGTCTTTTACCAGCCGGATCCGGACCCCCAGGCCGATGAGGCCGGAGGCGATCTTCCGGATCAGCCGGCGCTGGAACGCAGCCAGCAGCACCAGCGGAACCACGCAGAAGTTAATGAGCCAGCCGACGCGGACAAACCAGATGGCTCCCTGCAGCTGCTCATAGACAAAGGAGCGGTTCAGCAGCAGGAGAATGAGGCTGAGGGCGCAGACCATGAACTGGTTGGCGATGAGACGGATGGTGACGGCCGTGGTGCCGTTGCCCACCGGAACGCCGGCCTTGCGCAGGGAATTGACCTGCATCGGCTGGCCGCCACTGGCGCCAGGGGTGATATTGCTGTAATAGAAGCCGATCAGGGTGATGCCGGCAACCGTGCCGAGCCCGAGCGGGTAACCCTGTTTCCGCAGGCAAAACCAGGTGCCCAGCGCGTCAAAAAAGGCGTAGGCCGCCCAGCACAAAAACAACCCGGCGATCCATTTCAGGTTCAGGCTGCCCAGCGCGTCCCATGCGCTGCTGAGCTCCGGGTTGCCGAAGGCGATGCAGAAGACCGCGGCCACGGACAAAATGATGAACAGCGCGCTTAGGACGCGCTTCACTTTCGGATCCATGCCGGGCCTCCTTTCACTCAAAACGTGATATTATATTTTATCCGCTTTTCAACCGCCTGTCCAGTTTTCCGCCGGCTTTTCAAACCGGCGGAAGCATGGTAGAATACCGTCGGTTCAAAGCAGGGAAACAGGACAGGAGGGGTAACCGGTGGAAACGGTCCGGACGGAGCCGACAGTCAGCGTGGTGATCCCTGCCTATAACGCGGAAAAAACGCTGCCGCGCATGCTGGACAGCGTGCTGGGCCAGACCTGGCGGAACCTGCAGGTGATCCTTGCGGACGACGGCAGTACAGATGACACGGTGAAGCTCGCCCGAATCTACGCGGCGCGGGATCCGCGCCTGACAGTGCTCGTCCGGGAACCCCTGGGCGTTTCCGCCACCCGGAACGCCGGACTGGATCTGTGCACGGGAAAATATATCCGCTTCGCGGACGCGGACGATTCCATGCCGCTGGACTCCATCGAAAAGATGGTGGCCCGGGCGGAGAAGGACGGATCGGAACTGGTAATCGGCGGATACGATCAGTATCTGGGCGAGAAGCGCAGCGTCCATAACCTGGCCGGGCGCGGAGACAGCGCGGAATGCGACAAGGTCATGGATCACCTGTGCAGCCACGCAAATTCCTATTTCTACGGCGTGCTCTGGAACAAGCTGTTTCTGCGGGAACTGGTTGAGGAACAGCGCTGCCGCTTCCAGGAGGACCTGACCTGGGGCGAGGACTTTGCCTTTGTGATGGACTACCTTGCCGGGGTGAAGACGGTTTCCTTTATGACGGAATCGCTGTACGACTACCGGCGGACGCCGGGCAGCGCCTCCGTAAAGCAGGTGCTGGACTGCGTGAAGCATCCGGCGGACAACATCCGGGTCAAGGTAGTGCTGTACGGCCACCTGAAGCGGATGTACCAAAACCGGGGGATATATGAAAAATACCGGAAGAGGCTTTGGATGTACCTCTTCCGGGTGGGACTTGGTTAATGAATTCATAATTCATAATTCAGAATTCAGAATTCAGAATTATTTAAACATTTAAAGCGGCTCATTTTGCGGGCTGCTTTTTTTGCAGGGTGCCGGCGAAGGCGATGACGGCGCCGGCGGCGGCGATGGCCGCGGCGGTCAGCATGGTGGTTTTCACGCCGGCGGCGTCAAACATGGCGCCGCCGATCAGGCTGGCCAGCACGGAGCCGACGGTGGTCATGCTGAAGGCCAGGCTCTGGGCCTTGGCGGAATCCTTCCGGGCTACCTGGCGGTCGGCGTAGCCGACGATCAGCACCGTATACAGGGCGTAGCTCGGCGCCTGGAGCACCCGCGCGGCGAAGAACAGCGGAATGGTGGGCGCCAGGGCGTAGGCCAGGATCTTGAGCACAAAGAAGACAAAGGACAGGCGGATATACTGCACCGTGGACCATTTCTTCGGCAGTTTCGAGGCGAACATCATCACCGGAACTTCCACGATGGCCGTGAAGGCGGCCACGTAGCCCATGATCGCGGTATCCCCGCCGAGGGCGCGGATCTCGTTGATCAGGAAGTTGCCGTCCATGTTGTGGGCGATGAACAGGATGATCGTGCCGAAGAGCATCAGGCAGAACATCCGGTTTTCCCGGATAAACACGGACAGGGAGGAGGACTTTTCTGCCGCCGCGGTTTCATCCGGCGGCAGGGCGGCCTCCGCTTCCCGCAGGTCCCGGTCGATGAGCCGGTTGCCGAAGAACTGCAGCGCGATCACCGCCAGCCCCGCGAAGGGCAGGGACAGATACCCCCACCGGGCCGTGATGACGCCCAGCAGGGTGCTCAGGATCACAAAGGAAAAGCTGCCCATGGACCGGGCCAGGCCGAAATTGAGCGGCGCCTTCGCCCGCTCCAGCCGGACGCACAGGTCCAGGTTCACGGCGTTGACCGGCATCATGGCCGTCATATACAGCACGTAGCAGGCAGCGGTCAGCAGATCATGGCGGGGATGCAGCCGCAGCACGACAAGCAGCGCTGCCTGAATCGCAAGCAGCACGTTGATCACCGCGGCGTGGCGCAGGTTCCGGTTCCGGTCGATCCGCGCGCCCAGCACCGGGCTGAGCAGGGCCCCGCCCACATTGCCCAAAGCCAGGATCAGGCCCAGCTCGGCATTGGTGCAGCCAACGCCCTGCAGGTAGACGGCGGCGTAGGCGGTCACCACGCAGAAGGCCATCCAGAACCCGCCGGTGATGATCATATAATGGAAGGTAACGGGAGAGATTTTTTTAGAATTCATAATTCACAATTCATAATTCATAATTATATGAACAATCGATCTGATTATAATGGGCCATCAGAACCCCAGCATGTCGTTGACCAGGATCACGTGGATCCGGCCGGCGTGCCGGCTGAAACGGGTGATCAGGAACTGGCAGCAGATAGTGTCCGGGCTCTTGCAATCCATGCATTTGCCCGTTTTCGAGCAGGGCGTGTTCAGACCGAAACGCTGGGCGTTTATCGGCGCGGCCACATTGCGGGCGCGCTTCATCGCGCCGTCCAGGTCATCGCAGACCTTGTTCATGCCGACGATGAAGACCACCTTTTTCGAGCCCTGGCAGATGGCGGAAACCCGGTTGGCGTTGCCGTCGATATTGACAAGGATGCCGTCGTCCGTCATCGCGTTGGCGCTGGAAAGGAAGACGTCCGCGTCGTAGGCGGCGAGCATCGCCGCGCGTTTGTCTTCGGCCTTGTCCCGGTCGATGAAGTTATAATTCCCGTTTTTCAGGGCGTCCACCAGGCCGATCTCATGGGCGCTCATGGCGCCGCCCATGGTGACGGAACTGCCTTCCGGAATCAGGGAAAGGGCGGTTTTCAGCGCTTCCTCCTTTGAGGCGGCGTAGTACCCGCTCATGTTGCGGGATTCCAGACCCTTGATTACTTTCTGCGCGAGCAGTTCATTGCGCTTCACGATATTCGGGTTCATAACGTCCTCCTGTCGTCTTTTTTCGCTTTGTTCTGTAAGGCGATGATAACAAAAAAATCCCCGGCCTTCAAGCGCTTTCTGAAGACCGGGGATTCTGTACAGAGTTATTTGTTGAATTCCGGGGGAACCGGCTTAGTGATCTCCTCCAGGCGCCGTTTCCGGCGGGAGAGAAGCTCCGGCGATTTCGCCTGGATATCGCCGGCTTTAGTCAGGGCCATCTTGGTCAGGCTCGGACCTACCAGTTCGTAGATCAGCACGGAGAACAGAACAATGTTCCGAATCAGCGTGCCTTCCGCTCCGCCGAGCACGCGGTAGGCTGTCGCGCACATGCCCAGGGCCACGCCGGCCTGGGGCAGGAGCGTGATGCCCAGCCATTTCCGAACCGGTTGAGGGCTCTTCGCCAGGGCGGATGACCAGCCCGCGCCGAAGTATTTGCCCAGGGAACGGGAGACGATATAGACCAAGCCGATCAGGATCACGGAGACGTCCGCGAAGACGCTGAAGTCCAGCGCGGCGCCGCTGAGCACAAAGAACAGCGTGATGGCCGGTCCTGACCAGCGGTCCGCCTGCAGCATCAGGTCCTCGCTGAGGGGGCAGAAATTGCAGAACACGGTGCCCAGCATCATGCATACCAGCAGGGAAGAGAAGCCGAAGGTGAATGGCCCGACGGAGATGATATACTGGCTGACCGCCACGGTCAGCACCACGCTGCCGACGATCAGGGCGTTCCGGTTGCGGTGGGAATGGAAGAAGCGTTCCAGCCAGGTCAGGATCAGGCCTACCAGACCGCCGAAACCGAGGGAGAGGATCACTTCCGCCAGTGGTTCCAGGATCAGGGCAGCCACATTGGTGGAGCCGTTCTTCATGGACTGGGCAATGCCGAAGGAGACCGCGAAGACCACCAGGCCCACCGCGTCGTCCAGCGCGACGACCGGCAGCAGCACGTCCGTGACCGGGCCCTTCGCCTTGTACTGGCGGACGACCATCAGCGTGGCAGCCGGAGCGGTGGCGGCGGCGATGGCGCCCAGGGTGATCGCCACCGGCAGGGGCAGCACGTCCGGCATGATGAAGTGCAGGGAAACCAGCGCGATATCCACAAATACGGTGGCGATGACCGCCTGCAGGATACCGATGATTACTGCCTGCCGCCCGGTTTGCTTCAGGGCGGAAAGGCGGAATTCATGGCCGATGGCGAAGGCGATGAAGCCCAGCGCTACGTCGGAGATCATGGACAGGGAATCCACCTGCTCCGATGTGCTGAAGCCAAGCCCGGGCAGACCCAGGCGGCCCAGCACGCAGGGACCGATCAGGATGCCGGCCACCAGGTAGGCGGTTACGTCCGGCAGGTGGAGTTTCACGAAAAGCCGGGTCATCAGCAGACCGGCGAAAAGGGCAACAGCAATCAGCAGGAGAGTTTGCATAAAAGGGGTTGCGCTTCCTTTCAGAATCCGTTGCGCGCGTCCGCGCACGGGGGAGATTGTAGCACCGTTTCCGCAAAACCACAAGGGAAAAACCTTGATGAATCCTTCACAGATATGATAAAATACAGAAAACCAACAGAACATTCCGGAAGGAGAACTGAACAGTGAACAGCATTACGAAGGACATTTTCTATATCGGCGTGGACGACCACGAGATCGACCTGTTTGAGGGCATGTATATTGTGCCGGAAGGCATGGCCTACAATTCCTATGTGATCCTGGACGAAAAGATCGCCGTTATGGACACCACAGACCGGCACTTTACGGAACAGTGGCTTGGCAACCTGGAGGCCGCCCTGGCCGGCCGGAAGCCGGATTATCTGGTTGTGCACCACATGGAGCCGGATCATTCCTCCGGCATTGAAGCTTTCGCGAAAGCCTATCCGGAAGCGAAAATCATCGCGACGACGAAGGCCTTCACCATGATGAAGAATTTTACCGGCACGGACTATGCTCCCCGCGGAATCATCGCGAAGGAAGGGGATGAACTGACCCTCGGCAGCCATACGCTGAAGTTTATCACCGCGCCCATGGTCCACTGGCCGGAGGTGATGATGTCCTACGACGTGAAGGACGGCGTCCTCTTCAGCGCGGACGCTTTCGGCAAGTTCGGCGCGCTGGACGCGGTGGACGAGGAAGGCTGGGCCTGCGAGGCGCGCAGGTATTATTTCGGCATCGTGGGCAAATACGGCGCCCAGGTACAGGCGGTGCTGAAAAAAGCCGCGGCGCTGGACATCCGGATCATCTGCCCGCTCCATGGACCGGTCCTGCAGGAGGACCTGGGCTATTACCTGGACCTGTACAACACCTGGTCTTCCTACGGTACGGAAACCGAAGGCGTCGCGGTGTTTTACACCTCCGTCTACGGCCATACGAAGGAGGCGGCGCTGTATCTCGAGCAGAAGCTGAAGGAGCTGGGCTGCCCGAAGGTCGCGGTCAGCGACCTGGCCCGGGACGATATGGCGGAGGCGGTGGAAGACGCCTTCCGCTACGGAAAGATCGTTCTGGCCACCACCACCTACAACGCGGATATCTTCCCCTTTATGCGGGAGTTTATTGAACACCTGACCGAACGCGGATACCAGAACCGCCTGATCGGCCTGATCGAGAACGGCAGCTGGGCGCCCACCGCGGCAAAGGTCATGAAGGGCATGCTGGAAGGCTGCAAAAACACCGCCTTCGCGGAAACGGAAGTCAAGATCCTTTCCGCTATGACGGAGGAAAACAAGGCGCAGATTGAACGGCTGGCAAAGGAGATGCTGTAAGCCGGGAAAGGAACGCACATGAAAAACACACAGAGATGGACCGCGCTGCTGCTGGCCGTTTTGCTGGCGCTCTCCTTGCTGTCGGTTTCCGCTGTCGCGGAGGGCGGGGAAGAACCGCCGGCTTCCGGTGTCTGGCAGTGTCCGGAAACCAAAAAGGATGAGACAGGGAAATGGGATTACGGCGTGCTGGAGGACGGCACGGCGGTGATCACCGGATTCACCGTGGAGTCATCCACGCTGAAAATCCCGGACGAGGTGGACGGGATTCCCGTCACCATGGTCGCCCGGGATCCGGCGGTCAAGGTCGACTACAATCAGATTCACGCGATCAAAAAAGTCGTGTTCCCGAAGGGGTTGAAGGCGGTTGAACAGCAGGCTTTCGAAGGCTGCACCGCCCTGACGAAGGTTGAACTGCCAAAGGGCCTGGAAACCATTGGGTACGCGGCGTTCAAAAACTGCAAGGAGCTGACCAGCATCGGTATCCCCGCCAGCGTCATGAGCATCGGGGACGAAGCCTTCAGCAACTGCAGCAAGCTCACTTTTCCGACGCTGCCGGAAGGGCTGATCAAGATTGGTAAACGCACCTTCTACCAATGCCGGAAGCTGGGCAAGGTAAAGCTGCCCGTTTCCGTCCGCGTGGTGGAGGAAGAGGCTTTTGCCTCCTGCCTGATCACTTCAATTACCCTGAACGAAGGCCTGGAAGAGATCTGTGACAGCGCGTTCTTAGCCCACAGGCTGGGGGAGATTGTTTTCCCGGCCAGCCTGAAGAAGATCGGCAACGCGGCCTTCGACCCGGAAAGAGGGAAGACGCTGAAGAAGATCACCTTCAAAAGCGCGTCTACAGAGCCCGGCGCCGGCGTGTTCGGCTATGACGACGGATGGGCGGAGTTTTACGAAAAGCTTCAAAACGGACAAACCGACCTGACGAAAGAAGATTACGATAAAAAGGATCCGCAGTTCTGGATTGATTATTACCGGGATCCGGGCAATTTCGGCCAGAACGAACTAACCATCACCTGCTACCCCGGCAGCAGGGCGGATGAACTCTATCAGTACCACGTTTCCAAAACCTACCTGAAGGGCAGCGAGGACAACGCAATGACCGCGCCGGCGGAACGGGTGCTGCAGGCGGGGCTCTATACGAATGAGGACCGGGTATACGAGCTGGTGATCCCGGAAGGCGTGGAGGAGATCGCGGACAGCGCCTTTACCGGCCTGACCACGCTGAACAAGATCACCCTGCCGGCGTCCCTGACCCGGATCGGCGCCCATGCCTTTGAAGGCTGCGTCGGCCTGAAGGACGTGGTTGTCCTGGGCAAGACCATGGCGGAGATCGGTGAGGCGGCGTTCAAGGGCTGCTCTGAACTTAAGGCGATGGTTGTACCCGATGGCGTGACGGAGATCGGTAATGAAACCTTTGCCGAGTGCAGGAAAATGGCGAAGCTTACCCTGCCCAAGGACGGGCTGCTGCGCATCGGGGACCGGGCCTTCGCGGAATGCAAAGCGCTGACTGAACTGAAGCTGAACGCGGGCCTGGAATCGATCGGAAAAGAGGCTTTCCGGAGCAGCGGCGTGACGAACCTGCAGATTCCGGACAGCGTAACCGCCATCGGAGACCGGGCGTTCTACCTGAGCGCACTGAAGAGCCTGAAGTTCCCCGCGGACATGGAGGAAATCACGGATTCCCTGTGCGCCTATTCCTTCAACCTGGCCAAGGTGACGCTGCCGAAGACTCTGAAACGGATCGGGAACAAGGCGTTTATGCGCTGCCAGATCAGCGGCCTGAACCTGCCGGAAGGGCTGGAAAGCATCGGGGAGGAAGCCTTTGCCTTTGACGTCAGCAACGCCGTTACCATGTACGGCAGAAAGCGGACGTACTCGAAACTGCGCTCCCTGAAGATTCCCAGCACGCTGAAAACCATCGGAAAAGCCGCGTTCATCGCCAACGACGGCCTGACAAGCATCACTATCCCGAAGAACGCACAGCTGGAGGAAATCGGGGACAGCGCGTTTGAATACTGCTTCCGCCTGCAGAAGATCGATCTGCCGGATTCGCTGCGGAAGATCGGCAATGCCGCTTTCCGGAAATGCCAGTCCATGACCAGCGTCAACCTGGGCGGCGGCGTTACCGAGCTGGGGGACGACGTATTCAACTACTGCATCAAAATGACCAAACTGACGGCGCCGGATACGCTGGAAAAGATCGGCAAAGACGTTTTCAAGGAGCATAACAAGAAGCTGAAGGTCACGGTGCCGGGAGGCGAGATGTACCGCTACATCTGGAGCAATTACCGCGGCATCCAGCTGGTGACTCCGAAAAAGAAATAAAAGGATATGGAAAAAAGGCCGGCGCTGCCGGCCTTTTTCAGTGCGCTTGATTATTTTCTCATATGGTTGATATCCACCAGTTCCGTGTTCTGCAGGGAGAAGCGGGAACCGAGGATGTCCATCAGGGCGTTGGCGGTATCCAGGGAGGTCATGCAGGGGATACCAAGTACCATGGCCCGGCGGTGGAGCAGGGTGTAGTCGCCCACAGTGTCGTCCTTGACCGCGCCGGTATAGATGATGTAGTTCACGGAACCGTCTTCCATGAGCCCGAAGATCTCGTCACTGATCTTCGGATCCTGCACCGGCGTTACGCGGATGCCCACAGCGGAAATTGCCCGGGCGGTATCCTTAGTGGCGTAGACGCTGATGCCCAGGTCATAACAGCGCTTTGCCACCGTGATGGCGTCCGGGAAGTCCTCATCCTCAACGGACAGCAGAACGCCGGTATGGCCCTTCTCGCGGGCGGTGGGCAGGTGGAAGCCGGCGGCGGACAGGCCCTTGAAGAGCGCTTCCGCCTTTGTGATGCCGATGCCCAGCACCTCGCCCGTGGATTTCATTTCCGGTCCGAGAATGGAGTCGGCGTCATTCAGCTTCTCGAAGGAAAAGACCGGCACCTTGATCGCACAGTAGGGCGGGGCGGGATAGAGGCCTGTACCGAAGCCCAGGTCCTTCAGCGGCTCGTCCAGCATCACGCGGGAAGCCAGGTCTACCATGGGCACGCCCGTAACCTTGGAGATATACGGCACGGTGCGGGACGCCCGGGGATTGACCTCGATTACATACAGTTCGTTATCATAGATCAGATACTGGATATTCACCAGACCCTTGGTGCCCAGCGCCAGGGCCAGTTTTGTCGAGATATCGCAGATTTTCTCCTGGAATCTCTCGGTCAGGTTGAAGGGCGGATACACGGCGATGGAGTCGCCGCTGTGCACGCCGGCCCGCTCGATATGCTCCATGATGCCGGGAATCAGCACGTCCTTCCCGTCGGAGATGACGTCCACCTCCAGCTCGATGCCGGGCAGGTACTGGTCCACGAGCACCGGATTCTCAATGCCGCCGGAGAGGATCCGCGTCATATAGTCCACTGTGTGCTTCCGGCTGCGGGAGATGGTCATGTTCTGGCCGCCGATGACGTAGGAGGGGCGCAGGAGCACCGGATAGCCCAGACCCTCGGCCGCAGCGACAGCTTCCTCCATTGTGCGCACGCCCATGCCGCGGGGCCGGCGGATGCCGAACTGCTCCAGCAGCTTATCAAAGCGCTCCCGGTCCTCGGCGATGTCGATGGACTCGGCGCTGGTGCCCAGGATGCGGATGCCCTGGGAATCCAGGAACTGGGTCAGCTTGATGGCGGTCTGACCGCCGAAGGCGACCACCACGCCCACGGGCTTCTCCACCTTGATGACGTTCATCACGTCCTCCGGAGTCAGCGGCTCGAAATAGAGCCGGTCCGCGGTGTCATAGTCGGTGGAGACGGTCTCGGGGTTGTTGTTGATGATGACCACGTCGTAACCGATCCGGCGGAGGGTCCACACGCAGTGGACAGAGGAATAGTCAAACTCGATGCCCTGGCCGATACGGATCGGCCCGGAGCCCAGCACGATGACTACCGGCCGGCCGGAGCGCTTCAGGCTCCGGGATTCGCAGGCCTTGTCCGTGCAGGAATAAAAATAAGGCGTTTCCGCGGCAAATTCCGCGCCGCAGGTATCCACCATTTTATAGCTCATGGTCCAGCCGGGGACTTCCTTCGCGCCGGTGATCCGTTTGATGGCGGCGTCCGGGTAGCCCATGCGCTTGAAGACTTCATAGTCGCCGGGCTGAAGGCCTTTGCCTTCCGTCCGGGTCTCCAGCTCCGCCATGGCGCGGAGGCGGAAGAGGAAGAACCGGTCGATCTTCGTGATGTCGAAAATTTCATCCACAGTCATGCCCTGCTTCAGGGCCTCGAAGACCGTAAAGAGCCGGCGGTCGTCCTGGCGGGCGAGACGCTCGCGGATCGGTTCGTCCGTCAGCGGCGGCGCGTTCAGCGTGTCCAGGGAGATCTCGGCGCCGCGGACCGCCTTCATCAGGGCTTCCTCAAAGCGCTGGCCGATGGACATGACCTCGCCGGTGGCCTTCATCTGGGTGCCCAGGCGGCGGGAAGAACCGTAGAACTTGTCGAAGGGCCACTTCGGGAACTTGACGACCACATAGTCGACGGTGGGTTCGAAGCAGGCGCAGGTCTTGCCGGTGATATCGTTGGCGATCTCGTCCAGGGCATAGCCCAGGGCGAGGCGCGTGGTGATCTTGGCGATTGGATAGCCGGTGGCCTTGCTGGCCAGGGCGGAGGAACGGCTGACCCGGGGATTGACCTCGATGACCGCGTATTCAAAGGAATCCGGGTTCAGGGCGAACTGGCAGTTGCAGCCGCCGACGATGCCGATGGCGCTGACGATGTCCAGCGAGGCGCTGCGGAGCATTTGGTATTCCTTGTCCGACAGAGTCAGTGCCGGGGCGACCACCACGCTGTCGCCGGTATGGATGCCCACCGGGTCCACGTTCTCCATGGAGCAGACCGCGATCACGTTGCCCTGGGCGTCGCGCATGGTTTCAAACTCGATTTCCTTCCAGCCGGAGATGCACTTTTCCACCAGGATCTGAGTGATGGGGGAGGCGTCCAGGCCGGCCCGGGCGATGACGCGCATTTCCGCCTCGTCCGCGGCGATGCCGCCGCCGCTGCCGCCCAGAGTATAGGCCGGCCGCACAATAACGGGATAACCGATATCATTCGCCGCCTTCAGGGCATCTTCCAGGGTTTCCGCGATCTCAGAGGGCACGCAGGGCTGGTTGATGGACAGCATGGTATCCCGGAATTTCTCCCGGTCTTCCGCCTTCTCAATCGCCTCGATGGGCGTGCCCAGCAGGCGGACGCCGAACTCATCCAGCGTGCCGTCCCGGCTTAGCTGCATGGCGAGGGTCAGACCGGTCTGGCCGCCGAGGCCGGCGATCAGGCCGTCCGGGCGTTCCTTCTCGATGATCCGGCGGACCGTGGCGGCGTTCAGCGGCTCCAGGTAGATTTCGTCCGCCAGGTGCTGGTCGGTCATGATCGTCGCCGGGTTGGAGTTGACCAGCACGACGTTGACGCCTTCCGCCTTCAGTACGCGGCAGGCCTGGGCGCCGGCATAGTCAAACTCGGCCGCCTGGCCGATGACGATGGGGCCGGAACCAATCACTAATACTTTGCGGATGGAGGAATCTTTAGGCATGATCTTTTCCTCCTTCTTTTACCATGTTTTCAACGAAGCGGTCGAACAGGATCGCGGTGTCCCGGGGACCGGAGGCGGCTTCGGGATGGAACTGGACTGTGAAGCACTTCAGGTCCGGGTAATCCATGCCCTCGCAGCTGCTGTCGTTGGCGTTTTGGAAGGATTCCATACCGACGCCTTTCAGGGAACCCGCAACCACAGCGTATCCGTGGTTCTGAGAGGTAATGTAGGTCCGGCCGGCTTTCAGGTCCCGCACGGGCTGGTTGCCCCCGCGGTGGCCGTATTTCAGTTTGATGGTGTCGCCGCCCAGGGCGAGGGCCGTCAGCTGGTGGCCCAGGCAGATGCCGAAGACCGGCTTTTGACCGATGATCTTTTTCAGCTCCCCGATGCAGAAGGTGTTTTCCTTCGGGTCTCCGGGGCCGTTAGAGAGCATGACGCCGTCCGCGCCGGAGGCAAGGATCGTTTCCGCCGGGGTCCGGGCGGGCCAGACCGTGACGGTGCAGCCGCGCTTCTGCAGGCTGCGGATGATGTTATGCTTGGCGCCATAGTCGATCAGGGCGACTTTGCATTTTTCCTCCCCTTCGGCCGGGCAGGTATAGTTTTCATTGCTGGAAACGGAATCCACGGCGTCCTTTACGGTGAAAGCGCGGATCGCGCTGAGGTTCGAAGGCACCTCGTCGCAGATCATGGCGTTCATGACGCCTTCCTCCCGGGTGATCCGGACGATCTCCCTTGTATCCACGCCGCACAGGCCCGGAATGCCCTTGGCCACCAGGTAATCGTTCAACGGATAGGCGCTGCGGAAGTTGGAAGGCGTGTCGCACAGATCCCGGACGATATAGCCGAAGAGCGTGCTGTTGCCTTCGAAGTCCTCCTCGATGACGCCGTAGTTGCCGATCAGCGGGAAGGTCTGGGTTACGATCTGGCCGTAATAACTCGGATCGGTCAGGGTTTCCAGATAGCCTTCCATGCCGGTGGTGAAAACCAGCTCGCCGATCCGGTCTGTATGCGCGCCGATGCGCTTGCCTTCAAAGACGGTGCCGTTGGAAAGTACCAGATAAGCCATAGAATCCTCCGGATGAATTCATAATTCAGAATTAATGGTTACGCGGGGTTACAAGCTTCTTTAATGACTTTGGCTGCCTTGACAAGCAGATCGTCCGGGATGTTCAGGGCGGGGAGGAGACGGACTTTGTCCTTCGCGGTGAGGCAGAGGACGCCGTTTTCCATGCAGGCGGCGACGACTTCCGCAGCGGGTTTCACGGTCTTGAGACCCAGCATCAGGCCCAGACCGGATACGCTCTCGATGCCGGGGGCGCCTTCCAGCTCTTTCCGGATCAGCTCACTCTTCCGGGCCACGTCCGCCAGGAACCCGTCTGTCAGCCGTTCGACAACGGAGAGGGCTGCCGCCGCGGCCACAGGATTGCCGCCGAAGGTGGAACCGTGATCCCCGTAGGAGAAGACGTCCTTCACTTTTTCGCTCAGCAGGGTTGCGCCCATGGGCAGGCCACCGGCCAGGCCCTTCGCGGTGGACACCACGTCCGGCTGCAGTCCGTAGGTCATATAGGCATACATCTTTCCGCTGCGGCCGTTGCCGGTCTGCACCTCGTCCACCATGAGCAGGATATCCTGTTCCTTCAGGTAGGCGGCCAGCTCTTTGGCAAAGTCCGGATCCAGCGGAACCACACCGCCTTCTCCCTGAACGCACTCAATGAGCACCGCGGCGACCGTGCCGCCCGCACAAAGCGTTTTCAGCGCGTCCAGATCCCCGGCGGGGAAGGAGACAAAACCCGGCGTCAGCGGCTGATACAGCTCATGGTAATGGTCCTGGCCGGTGGCGGCCAGGGTGGTCAGCGTCCGACCGTGGAAGCTGTTTTCCAGCGTGACGATGGTGGAACAGGCGGGGCCTTTATGCTCCGCGGCCCACTTCCGGGCGACCTTGATGGCGCACTCGTTGGCCTCGGCACCGGAGTTGGAGAAGAAGACCTTCGCCATGCCGGTCTTTTCGCATAGGGCCTGAGCCAGCTTCGCACAGGGTGCGGTGTAGTAGAGATTCGACATATGCTGGACGCAGTGGATCTGCTTTTCCACAGCGGCGATCCAGGCGTCGTCCGCTACCCCGAAGGAGGTGACGGCGATGCCGGAACCCATGTCGATGTATTCTTTCCCGTTCACGTCTTTGACCAGGGAACCCTTGCCGCTGACGATCTCCACCGGGAACCGCTTGTAGGTGCCGGCGATGTATTGTTTATCGAGGTCGAATGTGTTCATAAATATATCCTCACTTCCGCAATCTCAATCGGCGCGACTCCACACTGTGGAGCTCGCTTGTTTCGATTGAGAATGAATCTGACGAAATTTCCGCCACTGGCAGTCGTCAGCTTCATTCCCAACCTTGTTGACGATCTTCCGTGGTTTCGCCTTTGGAGACCATGGTGCCGGCGCCTTCGTCGGTGAGGAGCTCCATCAGGATGGAGTGGGGAACCCGGCCGTCCATGATGACCACGTTACGGACGCCGCGGGAGAGCGCCTTGGCGCAGCACTCCACCTTCGGGATCATGCCGCCGGAGATGATGCCGCTGTCATACAGGGAGGGCAGCTCCTGCAGGGTGATCTCCGGGATCAGGGTGGAAGGATCGTTCTTGTCCCTCAGCACGCCGGCGATATCCGTCATCATGATCAGCCGTTCGGCGCCCAGCGCGCCGGCGATATAAGCCGCAGCGGTGTCACCGTTGATGTTGTATGCGTTGCCGCTCTTGTCGCAGCCGACGGTGGAGACCACGGGGATATAGCCCCGGTCCAGCAGGTCTGTGACCGGCTGGATGTGCACCTTCTGGATCTCGCCCACGTAGCCCAGGCGCTCGTCCTTGACGCTGCACTGGAGCAGGCGGCCGTCCATGCCGGAGAGGCCGACAGCTTTGCCGCCCTTCATTTCCAGCAGGTTGACCAGCGTCTTGTTGATCTTTCCGGCCAGCACCATCTGGACGATGTCCATGGTTTCCTTGTCCGTCACCCGCAGGCCGTCCACAAATTCCGGCTTTTTGCCGAGCCGGTCCATCAGCTCGTTGATCTCCGGCCCGCCGCCGTGCACCAGCACGATGCGTACGCCGATGAGCCACAGAAGGACGATGTCCTCCATGACCTGCTGCTTCAGCTGGTCGTTGATCATGGCGTTGCCGCCGTATTTCACCACGACGACCTTGCCGTTGTAGCGGCGGATGTAGGGCAGCGCGGCGGTCAGGACTTCCGCCCGTTCCATATTGGTCAGATCAGTGTTCATGACGCTTCTCCTTTGATCAGGTTCTGTAATCTCCATTGATCTTTACATAGTCATAGGTCAGGTCGCAGCCCCAGGCGATGGCTTCCTCTGAACCCATGTTCATATTGCAGTCAAAGTGCACGTCGTGCTCCGAGAGGATCTCCAGCGCTTTGTCCTCGTCGAAGACCTGCACGCAGCCATCCTTATAGAAGCAGACGGTCCCGGACACGCCGGTCATATAGATTTCGATCCCCGCCGGATCAAAGTCCACGCCGGCATAGCCCAGTGCGCAGAGCACGCGGCCGCAGTTTGCGTCCTTGCCGTAGATCATGGCCTTGACGAGGCTGGAACCGGCTACGGAGCGGGCCAGCGTGCGGGCATTCTCCTTCGTGTCCGCATTGAAGACCCGGATCTCCAGCAGGTGGGTGGCGCCTTCACCGTCGGAGGCCATGAGCCTGGCCAGATCTCCGCAGACGCTGGTGAGCGCGGCGAGGAACAGGGCGTAGCTTTCATCCTCCTCCGTTACCGGCTTGTTGCCGGCCAGGCCGCTGGCGAAGAGCAGGAGGGTGTCGTTGGTGCTGGTGTCGCCGTCCACGGTGATCATGTTGAATGTATCCTTGATCACAGCGCTGAGGGCTTTCTGCAGCAGCACCGGCGCGATGGCACAGTCCGTGGCCAGGTAGCCCAGCATGGTGCACATATTTGGGTGGATCATGCCGGAGCCCTTGCTCATGCCGCCCAGTTTCACGGTGACGGTTCCTTCTCCGGAGGCGTCGGGCAAGTCGAATTCCACAGCGAACTCCTTGTTTACGGTATCCGTGGTCATGATTGCCTTGCTGGCCAGGGTGGCCGCTTCGGCAGAATCGGAAAGGGTATCCGCCATCTTGCTGACGCCGGCGGTGATCCGGTCAATCGGCACGTTGGGCCCGATGACGCCGGTGGAACCGACCAGCACGGAATCCGGAGAGATCCCCAGCACTTTAGCGGTATGCTCCGCGGTTTCGCGGCACAGGCGCAGGCCTTCCGCCCCGGTGCCCGCATTGGCGATACCGGTGTTGACGACCACGGCGCGGGCAGGCTTGCCGCCCTTGACGATCTCCATATCCCAGAGCACGGGAGCCGCCTTTACTTTATTGGAGGTAAAGGTACCGGCGACGGCGCAGGGCACGTCCGTAAAGAGCAGCGCCATGTCCCTCCGGTTCTGATACTTGATCCCGGCCTCACAGCTGGCGGCTTTGAAACCTTTCGCGGCGGTGAATCCGCCCTGAATCTTCCGAATCTCCATTATTCCTCTCCTGTGATAAACTGCGTGATGTTTTCCTCGTTCAGTACGAACTCGTAATAATTGACGTTCGTTTTCTTTGTCCACCCGATCTTGTTCCAGAAGGCGTTGCCGGCCTCGTTGGTGGTAAAGGCGATCAGGGATACCTTATTGACGCCCATATACCGCAGCTGGTGCATGCAGAAGGCGACCATCTGGGTGCCGATGCCCCGGCGGCGATAGTCCTTCGCGACGCATACATGGTACAGTGCGCCCTGGCGGCCGTCTGAGCCGCACAGGATGGAGCCGACGATCTTTTTTCCGTCCCGGGCGACCACACTGGTGGTAGGGTTGCGGGCGATGAACCGCTCAATGTCCTCCCGGGAGTCGTCCAGCGCGCGGATTCCGAAGCCGCGGATGGTCATCCACAGCGCCCGGACGTCGTCATAGTCTTCCGGCTTCATGGGGACGATGACGATCTCGGATAAGGATTTCTTTTCTGTCTCGTTCAATGTACCAATCCTTCTGTTTCATCCAGGCCCAGAACGATATTCATGTTCTGGATCGCGGCACCAGAGGCGCCCTTGCCCAGGTTGTCGAAGCGGGAAACCAGCAGGATCCGCTCCTCATTGCCGTATACGGAAACCTCCAGGTCGTCCCGCCCGGCGAAAGCGCCGGCGGAAAGGAGGCCGCTCTCGTCGGATCCTTCCGTGAAGCGGATGAGTCCGCTTTGGTAATAATCCCGGTAGATCGCTTTGATCTCCTCCAGGGAGGCGGAGCTTTCCGCCGGGGTCAGGGGGACAGTGACCTCCATGCCGGCGTAATACGGCGCCACGATGGGGCAGAAGACCGGCGCGTGGTCCAGCCCGCAGACCTTCGCCATTTCCGGCAGGTGCTTGTGGGTCTGGCCGAGGCCGTACTGCCGGGGCGCCTGGTACAGCGGGTCCCGGTCGGGGGCTTCATATTCGGCGATCATCTTTTTTCCACCGCCGGAGTATCCGGTGAGGGAGAAGCAGGAAAGCCGGGCATCCTTCCGGATAAGCCCCGCGCTGACCAACGGCGCGATGAGGGAGATAAAGCCGGTGGCGTGGCAGCCCGGATTGGCGATCCGCTTCGCGGCTTGCAGCTTTTCCCGCTGCCCGGCCAGCTCCGGCATGCCGTACCCCCAACCTTCCGCCACCCGGTGGGCGGTGGAAGTGTCGATGATCACCGCGTCCGGGCTGGTGACGAAGGAAGCAGCCTCGATCGCCGCCGCGTCCGGCAGGCAGAGGAAGGAAACCGCCGCGCTGTTCAGCGCGTCCGCCCTGGCGGCGGGATCCTTGCGGGTTTCCTCCGGCAGGATGATCAACTCCAGGTCCTTCCGGTCCGCAAGCCGCTCCCGGATCCGCAGGCCGGTGGTGCCGGCGCTGCCGTCAATAAATACTTTGGTCATGGCTTTTACCTCAATTCTGCGATCGCCGTTACCAAAGTGCCTGGGGGCACTTTGACGGCTGTAGCATGGCAGCTGTTACCCAAATCATAGATTTGGACAGCTGCTCAACAATTCATAATTCAGAATTATAAATGGTCCTCCGTGTGTCATAATACCAAACTATCCCGCCGATTAGGGCGGGAGTTTGGATTGATCCTTGATTAACTTACTTCTTGTTCGCGGCGTCCACGAGCGCCTGAACCTTGGTGGGCAGGCCGAACAGCGTGATGAAGCCGGCGGAATCCTTCTGGTTATAATCGCTGGCGCCGAAGGTGGCGATGTCCTCGGAATAGAGGGAATAGTCGCTCCAGACGCCGGCCTTGATGATGTTGCCCTTATAGAGCTTGAGCTTTACCTTGCCGGTGACCTTCTCCTGGGTCTTGTCGACAAAGGCGGAGAGGGCTTCCCGCAGGGGAGAGAACCACAGGCCGTTGTAGACCAGTTCGGCGAAGGTGATGGACAGCTTCTGTTTTTCATGCATGGTCAGCTTGTCCAGACAGACGGACTCGAGGGCTTCATGGGCCTTGTACAGAATGGTGCCGCCGGGGGTTTCATAAACGCCGCGGCACTTCATGCCGACCAGCCGGTTCTCCACGATGTCGATGATGCCGATACCGTTGGCGCCGCCCAGCTCGTTGAGCTTCAGGACAATGTTCTTGGCGGACATCTTTTCGCCGTCCAGGGCAACGGGCACGCCCTTTTCAAAATCGAGGGTGATGTAGGTGGGTTTGTCAGGCGCGTCGATGGGGGAAACGCCCATCTCCAGGAAGCCGGGCTTCTCATACTGGGGTTCGTTGCCGGTGTCTTCCAGGTCCAGGCCTTCGTGGCTCAGGTGCCAGAGGTTCTTGTCCTTGGAGTAGTTGGTTTCCCGGGTGATCTTCAGCGGGATGTTATGCGCTTCGGCGTAGTCGATCTCCTCATCCCGGGACTGGATGTCCCACTCCCGCCAGGGAGCGATGATGGGCATATCCGGCGCGAAATGCTTCACGGCCAGTTCAAACCGGACCTGGTCGTTGCCCTTGCCGGTGCAGCCGTGGCAGATGGCGTCGGCGCCTTCCTTCAGCGCGATCTCCACCAGGCCTTTGGCGATGCAGGGCCGCGCGTGGCTGGTGCCCAGAAGGTAATCCTCATACACGGCGCCGGCCTTCATGGTGGGGATGATATAATCGTCCACATATTCCTCGGTCAGGTCCAGGATGTACAGCTTGCTGGCGCCGGTCTTCAGAGCCTTCTCCTCCAGACCGTCCAGTTCGGTGCCCTGTCCCACGTCGCCGGAGACGGCGATGATCTCAGGATTGTTATAGTTCTCCTTCAGCCAGGGGATGATGATCGATGTATCGAGACCGCCGGAGTAGGCGAGGACGACCTTCTTGATGTCAGCTTTATTCATTGGGGGAACCTCCTTCTGCATGATTATGCAGGCAATATACACCTCCAATATCCGCTTGTCAATAGGAAAACAATATAAAATCAAAACATTTTTTCAAAAAGAACAAGAATGAATATATGCATGAATAAATGCATAAACAATGCATGCGGTGTATAGAAATGAAAACCGCCCGGCGGCGCCGGGCGGAAAGGGTTATTCTTCAGGCCAGGGTTCATCGAAGGGGACCCACATTTTATGCTTGAAACACCTGCGGAAACGGAAGAACCGGTCGTGATCGCGCCAGTGATGGGAGATCGCGGAGCCGTTCACCGTAAAGTCGGCGGTGCAATTCGGGTGCAGTTCCTTAAAGCGGGTCTGCTCCGATTCGGGCAGCTTCTTCAGGTGGTTGGCCCAGAAACGCTCCAGCGACATGACGCTATCCAGCGGGGAAAGATCCGTTACCAGCGTGGAGGAAACATTCAGGTCCAGGATTTCCGTGCAGTTCGCCAGGGGAGACAGGTCGGAAATGTTGGTGTTATGCACTTCCAGGTATTTCAGGTGCTTCAGCTTGCCGACCTCCGTCAGGTCGTTGATATGCTCGTTGTTGGAGATGATCAGCAGTTCCAGATCCGGGAAAAACCGAAGGAAACTCAGATCGGTGAAGGAGTTGTGGCCCACATCCAGCGCCTTCAGGCCGGGAATATACTGAAGCAGTTCCATGTCTTCGGACTTCAGGCGCGTGCCGTATTCAGTATGGTTCAGGGTGCTGTAGGCGGTGGCGTCGGTGGGGCAGTAGTGATCCCCCCGGAGATGAACCACCCACTCAAAGTGGATATCCGGATATTCCTCCATCAGGGGAATGAACACATCGTTGGAGGGCTTCCGTTTGGAGGAGTTGTCCACGGATTTCAATCCGGGGCACAGGGACAGGATTGCGCGGAGTGTTTTCCCGTCGATGTCCTTTTTTGCCTTGTTCAGGTTCAGCTCCTCACTTTCGCTGGTGAAGGAAATGCCGTTCCACTTGCAGGAAAAACGGAACACGGCGCCTTCCGGCAGCGCGTCCCGGATCTCTGCCAGCTGGACCGGGCTCCAGCCGACTTTTTCAGCCACGGCTTCCATGGGCTGGTTGTTCTTTACATATTTCAGCGCTTTCTGGTAGTTGGCCGGCAGTTCGTCCGCGGATGCGGCGCAGGCGGTCAGCAGCAGGAAGACCAGCAGGCATAAAAAGAGAAGAAAACCGGAAAAACGGAAACGGCTGCGCATGGCGAAACCTCCTCGATTCGTATACACGGATCATTATCATAAAAGAAGCGGGTGCTGTCAAGCGAATCTTGGGGAATAGCTTGCGCAAAAACCCAACATATGGTATATATATGCCAAATGAAGATTTGGGAGGAGTAATCCGAAAATGCGCACAGGAAAGCTGGTTCTTCTGGTGCTGACGGCCGTGCTGCTGACGGTCTGTATTCTTGGTTCTGCCCTGGCGGACGTTAAACCGATCCCGCTGGATATCAACGACTTCGGAACACCGCCGAAAGCGGAGGGCTGGATTGTGCCGGAGCGGGAGTATCAGGACGAGTCCATCCATGTGGTCCTGGACGAGCGGAAGAACTATGATTCCAAATCCAGCGATGGCAATATCACGATCCGCTGGGTCGTGATCGAGATCAAGGACCCGTCCCAGCTGCGCACGATGCTGAGCGGGGAAAGTTTCGAAGACACAACTGAGTTTTCTCCCGCCGAAATGGTTGCACACATCAATCCTGTGGTCGCGTGCAACGACGACTATGTCAAGATGAACAACTACAAGGGCTACGTCATGCGCCAGGGTGTGCTTTACAGCGATAACCTGGATGACTGGAGCGAAGACCTGAAGCAGGACGTGCTGATCATTGACGACCAGGGCGACTTTTCGGTTGTCCAGCGGGCCTCTTCCGCGGATGTGCAGGCCTTTATCGCCGAACTGGAAGGGCAGGGCCGGAAGGCGGTCAACACGTTCACATTCGGCCCGACGCTGGTGCTGAACGGGGAAGCCCAGGAAATCCGGGGAAAAGACAGCACTCACACTGTGATCACCGCCACCGCCCGGACAGCGATCTGCCAACTGGACACGCTGAAATACGCCATCTTCGCCGCGGACTGCCCGAAGACCGGTTACGGCATGAACTGCCAGGAAATGGCCAATTTCATTGTCAAGGTTTTCCCGGAATGCAAGATCGCCTATAACCTGGACGGAGGCAACTCCTCCAGCCTGTTCATGGGAAAGAAGAAAGTCAACAAGACAATGGGTAAGCGCAACGGATACGGAATGATCTATTTCGCGTCCGCGGTATCGGAGGACTGACGAAATGGGAGCTTTCGCACTGGTAATCGCGGGAGCGGCCGTCCTGGCGCTGCTGATGATGATCCTGCAAAGAGGGAAAACGGGGATCAGCATACGGACAGCGTTTGTTTTCGGTGCCTTTGCGGTACCGCTGTGCATCCTGATCGGGCGCGGAGCCTACTGGCTTTGTCTGATTGAGTGGCTCAGCAGGACCAAAACTTCCTTCTGGGATTTCGCCGGAAGCGGCTATACGTTTCTGCTTTACGGCGCGGTGATCGGCGGATTGGTTGCCGCATTCCTGGCCGCGAAGCTCAACGGCGAGTCTTTCGGGAAAGTCGTAGACGCGGCTGCCGCTCCGGCAGCGCTGCTTATCGCGGCAGGCCGCTTCGGTGAGTATCTTATTCCGGCCGGCTTCGGATCTCCCGTGGTTGAATGGTTTGACCCGTATGAAGGCCTGAGCATGATCGCCTGGGAGGAACCGGATCTGCTCTGCCGTTTCCCCTTTGCCAGCCAGAACTATTATGGCACCTGGCGCTTCGCGATCAACCTGTGGGAAGGGATCGCCGCTGTGGTGTTCCTGGTGATCCTGCTTCGCCTCAAAAAAAGGAAACAGGGCGGAGCCGGTACCCTGCTGTTGCTGATGTACGCCTCCTGCCAGATTCTCTTTGAGTCCATGCGCAAGGATAAGGTCGTCATCTGGGGCTTTGTGAAGTCAAACCAGCTGATCAGCGCGCTGCTTGTGCTTGGCATCCTGGTTTTCTGCTGGCTGAAACAGCCAAAGGAGGAACGGAAACAGGCGGAGCTGTGGATCCGGACGGCCATGCTGCTGCTGGCAGCCGGGCTTATCATGGTCATGGAGTTTGCGCTGGAACAGAAGATTCCTTTCCTGATGTGGATGCGCCTGGATTTGTGCTATCTCGTTATGACCGCCGCATGCGTCTGGATGCTGCTGACCGTGCTTCCGGTCTGGCGCAAGGCCTGGCCGAAGCTGGAAGCATAACGCGCGGAAAAAGTCCTTGCAAATTGATTCAGCCTATGCTATAATCCCTTTCGCTGACCGCGCGGGATTATAGCTCAGTTGGTTAGAGCACCACGTTGACATCGTGGGGGTCATAGGTTCGAGTCCTACTAATCCCACCAAACAAAAACAGGCCCAAGCGGCCTGTTTTTGTTTGGTTAAATAGTGTATGATATCAGTGAAAAACAATACCAGAAGAATCGAAGGAAAAGAGGGGTAATTGCCGGATGAAAACAATCACGATTATTGTTCTGGGTGCTCTGCTGCTTTTGAATATCATTTCATTCTTCCTGATGAGACATGATAAACAATGCGCCAGGAAAAATCAGCGGCGGGTGCCGGAAAAGACACTGTTTCTGTCTGCGATTCTGTTCGGCGCCCTGGGCGGAACGCTGGGGATGTTTGTTTTCCGGCATAAGACGAAGCACTGGTATTTTGTGGTGTTTTTTCCGCTGCTGCTGGTCCTGCAGGCTGGGATCCTGGGATATCTGTGGAGCAGGGGAATACTGTGAAATGCAATCTTTAGTATTCAGCCCTTGATTCCCATAATCCGTCTCCTTTGGCTTTATTCAACAGGAATGCCGATGACGGTGACTCCGCTGAAGGGATTGGTCAGGATCAGCTGGTTGTCCTGTGCCGCGGCGATCGCTTTGTCGATGGCTTCCGCTTTGACGCCGTTTTTCTGCAGATAGCTGCGGATCGCAGGCAGGTGATCATCGATGTTGATGCTGGTCTGGACAAGACCGGCCATGGGTGTGTTGACTTTGACCGTTCCGCCCCACTGCGCGGGACGGATCAGTTTCAATTCCATATTGGCTGCCGGAGCGTAATCATCCTTGAGCGTCTGTGCTTTTTCCGGCATGATGTCCCCGGCCTGTGCCGCGCCGGCGCTGAAAGCAGGGCCCTGCAGGCCGAACACGAAGAATGTCGGCCTGAGCGGTTGATTGTTGGCCTGAGGCCGATTGCCAGGAGCGGGCTGTGAGTCCTTTTTACCAAAAAGCTTTGACAGGAATCCCATGTTTTGATCCTCCTTCTGAACTATATAATCATATTTACTGACAGTAAGACTGCCGGTGAATGGACGCTGAAACGGTCCGGATGTGACGCGCTTTTATTCTTCTTCGACGATTGTCGGATCTTTCATGATCCGGAGAATCGTCCAGTCTGCCATTTCAACGGTGCCTTCATATTCATTGAACCGGGGATTGGCGATGACAAGGATCGCACCGTTCTGGGGGCATTCATCACTCCTGAAGTTGATGACCATACTGTCTTCCCCGGTTCCGGAGAACAGGTTGATCGTGCCGGTATCGTCAGCGGCTACCGCGAGAACCGGATTGAGGATCTGGGTAATTCTCAGCAGCAGCATGCAGTCACCGCATTCACCTTTGGCGTCCATCCATTCCTGAATGGTGACGAATTGAGGCGCTTCTTCCGCCAGCGCGGTGCATGAAAGTGAAGCGAGGACGAGAATAATGGAAAGTACCAGTGCGATGGTTTTCTTCATTGGAAGGTCAGCTCCTTTCTTTTTTTTCACTTGTCTGCTATTGATCATGTTACCTGATCAGCGTGACGGATGCAACTGTTTATATTTTCCAGTTGATAACAGGAGAACGACATGGCATCCCATAAATGTTTTAGCTGTATTATTTTTCTTTGTAAAACACAATAACCGGGTATATCTTTCGGAGACTGCCCTGTAATCCGGCTCCGGACGGTGATATGCTTTTGCCACGGTGAAAGGATCATCGGAAACGAGGAGAAAGAAAATGCTTCGTCTGCTTGGCATTTTGTCACTGGGGAATCTGCTGTTCGGGGGACGGCATCATCGCCGCGCGCTGCGCAGGGGATTGCTGCTTGGCGCACTCCTGGGTTATTTCGCGAACAGGGATTTCGACATGAACCGCGTTCGGGAAGATGTCCGGGAGACAGCCCGGAAGGCCAGGAGAACGGCCCATGAAGCCGCAAGAGCGGCCAGACAGGAAATCCATAATGCCCGGAAAGCGGATCGTGATCAGCGGATTGCGGAACGCCTGGAGGCGATCCACGCGGAGGCGGAAGCCAGGAGAGCGGAAAGAGAGACCCGCAAAGCGGCGCAGGATCAGAAGGAAGCAGAAGCGTTCCGGACGGTTTATGCCCTGCCTGAATGCGATACCCGTGAAGCGAAGGAGATCCGGGAACTGGCGGATGACCTGGAGAGAGACGCCGGAACGGCCGCGATGGCGGCGAACGTCCCGACGATTCAGTTCCCGGAAGAGGATGAACAGTTTGATACGTCCCGGAAGTATGGGTATGCCTGAGCGGGGCGGTCAGCCCTTTGTTCTGATCAGGCGGTGAGAAGAATCTGCACAAAAAACGTTTTTCATTATAAGGCATCCGTGCCGGGAGCACGGACGCCTTTTTCTGTTGAATGATTTATGCTACAATATACAAGGTATGACAATCTGACAGTTTGAGACAAGCAAGCGCTGAAAGCGGGGAACGGACAGAGACATGCTGTACCTGGATATCGCCATCATCGCGGGGGAGATCGCCGGCCTGGTGTTTTCGATCGGGAAGCACGGCTGGTGGGGCCAGTTTGTGTATTATACCCAGTGCAGCAATTATATCCTGATGATTGCGTGCGCGGTTCACCTGGTCTGCCTGCTCCGGCGGTCTGTGCCGGCGGCGGTGGAACGGTTGAGGTACATCGCGACATGCCTGACGGCGGTGACGTTCCTGGTGACGGTGTGCATTTTGATTCCCTGGTACGGGCATCCGGAGTTTTTTCTGCTTGAAACCAACGGACTGTTCCAGCATCTGCTCTGCCCGATCCTGGCGGTGGCGGGGCTGCCGTTCCTGGGGAAAATGAGGAAGAAGGACTGCCTGTGGGCTTTGCTGCCCACAGTGGTGTACGGCGTGATCCTGTACACACTGAATTATGTCAGGGCGGTGGACGGCCCCTATCCGTTCATGCGGGTACACGATCAGCCCTGGTACATGAGCGTGATCTGGTTTGTGGCCCTGGCGGCTGCTGCCTACGGGATTGCCGCGGGACTGCGGCTTTTGTGCGGAAGAAAAAGAAAATGAGGACGCGGAGGTTACGGTTATGAAAAGAAAAACAGGGATGAGACGCATTGCAGCGTATTTGCTTGCGCTTGTGTTTCTGTTTGCTCTTCTGCCCGCCGCCGGCGCTGAAAGCCCCGCGGAGGAACCTTCGAACGAGGAAACCCTCGCCGATATCATGGCCGAGCGCTTCGGATATGACGCAGTGGTGGAAACGGATGAAAACGGCGAACCCGTATCCGTGAACGGATATCCGGTCCATCAGGTGCTGACGGCCTTCAACGTCCGCTCGGTGGAAGATAAGTATGTAACCTATACGGATTTTGTGGACTATCCGTTCTGGCAGCCGGCGACGAAGTACTGCGGCAGCCTGGCCAACATGTCCCTGATCATGACGATGTGCGCCGGCCGGGACAAACTGCGGGACGAAGATCCCGGTACCTTTAACCCGGCGCAGGACCTGGAGGTCTATCTGGAAAGCGCCGGGTTCGAGGACATCCGGACCGACGATTATTCCAAGGAAACCAGCATCTACACCATCTCCACCGCCATGGGCATCCGCCGGATGGAACATGAGGGTGAGGAACCCTTTACCCTGATCGCGGTGGGCGTGTGCGGGGCGGGATATAACAACGAATGGCAGTCCAATATCACCGCGGGGAAGGGCGAGCTGCATGAGGGGTTCCGCAGCGCTTCCGACCTGGTGATCGACCGGATTGCCGGTTATATCGCAACCCGGGGCATCAAAGGACGGATTAAGATCTGGATCTCCGGTTTCAGCCGGGCGGCGGCGGTGGCCAATCTGACAGCCGGGAGACTCACACGGGCCGGCGTTTTCGCAAAGGAAGACGTGTACGCCTATACCTTCGCGACGCCCGCCGCAGTGCTGAACCCGCCGGCGGAGGGGGACGAGAATATCTTCAACATCCTCTGCCCGACGGACGTAGTTCCCCAGGTGATGCCGGCGGAATGGGGCTACGGCCGGTACGGAACCGACCTGTGGCTTCCGGTGCCGGAATTCTCGTCCATCGGGGAAGGCGTGGTGATGCTGCGGGAGGAGACAATCAAAGAGAACTTCGGGATCGACATTTATTACAGCTCTTCGCTGAACCTGCGGATGCGGCTGCTGGTTTCCATGGTACTGGATATTATACAGAGCCGCGACAACTATGTGGATAATATCCAGAATACCGCGGTGGAGATCATGCAGAAAAAGAACGCTTCCAACTTGCTGACCACCCTGCAGAATATGCTTCTGAGTGTGAAGGATTCCGACAGAGAAACGCGGGAAAAACTGGATATGGTGCTGAACTACATGTTCCGGGTGTTCGGCAACGCCATCACCAGAACGGAACTGGCGGCGGTGAACCGGAACAGCGGAAGCGCTTTGTTTCTGCTTTTTACCGAGCACCGGGAGGATACCTACCTGTCCAACACGCTGATCCTGCAGGACGGGGTGTTTGAAGAGGACAGCGAGTTCACTTACGTCATGGTCAAAGGTCCAGTGGACCTGGAGATTACGATCGATGAAATACCAGGCTATATTATGACGCTGACGGAGCAGGGCGACAGGCTGATCAAATGGATTACGGCCACCGAACCGGAGAAGAACCCGGAGCACCAGGAGTACTATATGGAACGGTTCGGCGACGTGTCGGTCGCGGCAATTCCGAGAGACCTGGCGGTCCGGGCAAAATGGACGGCGAACGCCGCGGGCGAGGTGGAGGTGCGATACGCGCGCGCCGCGCTTAGCATGGCGTCAAAGTATCCCGGGGCGACCAGCGGTCGGATGAAAGTCAGCGCCGGAGACTCCGGCGACGCCTGGACGCCGGCGCAGCGGGACGGTACGCTGCCGGAAGGCTACAGTGCAGAAAGCTGGCGCGCAGCAGACATTGCTGAGTTCCTCCATATCGCCAGATGGGTGGTTACCTGGCGCCTGATGGCGGTGGGCATCCTGTTGGTCATCGGGCTGGCGATCTTCCTGGTGATCCGCCTGGCCTCCCTGTTCTTCCCGAACAAAAAGAAACAGGGCGCGGCGATCTGGCTGCTGACGGCGGTGTTCTGCGTGGCCGCTGTGGAAGCAGAGGGCGCCTATTGGCTGCTGGCGGACCGGCCTCTGATCCGGCTGATCTGGAAAGCAGTCGCCGGCGCATCGGTACTGGCGGTGTTCTTCCTGAAACACCGGAAAGTTGAAAATCTTTGGACAAGCGTGCTGCCTGCCCTGATTACAGCCGTCGCGGCGGACCTGGTAATGACCTACACGTTCCTGCCGGGCGCGGCGCTGTTCCTGATCGCGCATGTGCTGCTGGTGATCTGCTTCATGAGGAAAACCCGCATGAGCCGCGGCCAGTGGGCTCAGTGGGCTGTCCTGTCGCTGATCGTATCCGGGTTGATTATCTGGACCTTCGTCCCGCGGCTTGGCATCACGGCCTGGGCCGCGGCGGTGTACGCGCCGGTGCTGTTCCTGATGGTCTACAGCGCCAGCGCGCAGAACGCCCGGATCCGGTATGCCGCCGGGATCTTCCTGGCGTCAGACCTGCTGCTGGGCGCTTCCTCGACCGTCTGGACCGATCCGCTGGCCCATATCCTGTGCATGGTGCTGTTCAGCGCCAGCCTGATGCTCTTCGCCCGGGCGGAAAACCGGGGAAGAAACCGGGCGGATGCTTCGTCTGATCAGCGGGACGGAACGCTTCCGGCACCCGAAACAACCTGAAGGAGCAAGACTGTGATGAAAAAAGGAATCGCGATCCTGGCCGCGCTGGTCCTCCTGTTTTCCGCGGCCGCCGTGGCCGAAAACCTGGCTGAAATGACGGACGAGGAACTGCTTGAACTGAACCGGAACGTAAAGAGCGAGATGGCACGCCGGGGACTGCCGGACACTCCGGAAACAAATGAAGAACAGCATGGAGCATGGGACCGGGTGATGACGTTCTTCGTGTACTGGAGCCGGAACGACCTGGACAGTATGCTGACGCTGTGCGACCCCGCCTGGAAGGAACGGGAGGAAAACCCCAAAACGGAACTGTTCCGGATCCTGAAAAACCGGACCCCGGTCAGCCTGGAGATTCAAAGCGTGAAGGACATCGCCGGGGAAAGCTATGACGGCCGGACGTACTGCCTGGCGTACGCGCTGACCGACATGGACCGGCACAACGGCATGGCGTATATCAAGTACCTTTACCGGATCCTGGTTGTGCAGGAGAAGGACGGGCTCTGGTATATCAGCCCGGACAGTCTGGATAACAGCGAGGAAGCGGAAGACGAAATCCCGGCGGAGGCGACGCCTGAACCGGAGGCTGCCGGCGCGGAGGACATGGAACTGTATTACCAGCCGGAGGGCGGGGAATACTACCACCTGGACCAGAACTGCCCGCGGGTCCATCCGAACTACCTGCCGCTGCAGGGCGTGTTCCACCTGTCGGAACTGAATGACGAGAATTACCTCAATCTGAAACCCTGCCAGGTCTGCGGAGCACCCCAGCGGCCTGAAAACTGAATATTCCCGCCGGATCACAAAGCCCTGCTGCGAAAGCAGGGCTTTGCGCTGTTTCCGGCGAATTGTTAACAGAAAGATGAAATCAAAACGGGGAACCAGGCGGGGGCAGACCCTCGCGGCTGCCCCAAAGGCCGGACGGTGAAATATGGCTGATATCATTCTGAACCTGGCGATCTTCCTGGTGACGCCGCTGCTGCTGACCCTGTACTGGCTGCAGGAAGGGAAGGAAAAGCCCGACAAGTTCAGGGCTGCGTTCCGCTTTTTTACCTGCCAGAGCAATATCCTGTGCTCCCTTTCCGCACTGGCCATGCTGATTTCGCGGCTGGCGGACGCCCTGCCAAGGTGGGTATGGATCCTGAAGTATGCCGGCACCGCCGCGGTGACGGTGACGATGCTGACGGTGTTCCTGTTCCTGGCTCCCAGCGTGGGGAAGGGCTGGTACGACGTGCTGCTGAAAGGCGCCTCAAACCTGTTTATGCATTTACTGACGCCGCTGATGGCCTTGTTTTCCTTCTGCGTGCTGGAAAAGCAGGGGATGACGTTCCTCCAGAGCCTGTGGGGCATGCTGCCGGTGGCGCTGTACGGCCCGCTGTACCTGTACAAAATCCTGTACGCGCCGGAAGAAAAACGCTGGAACGATTTTTACGGGTTTAACAAGAACGGCCGGTGGCCGGTGATGTTCGCCGTGATGCTGGCCGGGACGTTTCTGATGTGCCTTGGCATTATGGCACTGCAGAATCTGTGAGACGGGAGGATGAGCAGACGATGAAAAAAGCGGGAATCGCGCTGGCAATCCTGTTGCTGTTGCTCGCACTGATGGCCGGAGCGTCCGCGGTGGAGCTGAAAACCGGGACAGTCCGCGCGTTTGGCCAGAATATCCTGACCGTAACCTGCGAAGAGGGCGGCCTGCTGACGATTGAAGCCTGGAGCGGCACGCTGCAGCTGAAAAACCCGGTGACGGATCTGCGCATTGAAGCGGGAGAGACGGAGATCCCCTGGGACGGGCTGAGCTGGGGCGGCGAACCGATGCCGGCGGGCAAGGTCACCCTGCGGGCGACGCTGGTCGGCGCGGACCGCACGACGGAACAGACGGAGATAACGGCGGAAGTCCGTACGCCGCTGCCGGCGGCAGTCTGCTGCCTGCCGAGCGCGCAGCGTTTTTATCCGGACGGGAAGAATATCCTGCGGGTGGAGGTGGCCATGTCCGCCGCCGGCACCTATGATGTTACAGCAGCCCCGAAGGACCGCCCGGAAGAAGCGGTCTGGCACGAACGGGGATTCAACAACGCGAAGGAACCGGTGGTGCTCAGGTGGAACGGCATGCTCCGGGGCCGGACGCCCTGTGAACCCGGAGAATACGTGATTACCGCCACATCAAAATCCCGCCCGGACTATGCGCAGACCGCCGTTGTGACCGTGCTGGCCGAGCCGGAAGAGAAGCTGGAACTTACAGTAACCGGCCGCCTTATGCCGGTGGACTTTTCCGATGACGAGGCGGTATGGAAAGCGCTGACCGCGCCGGTAGCCGTTGGAGACGGAGCGGAAGGATCCGGTCTGCGGATCATGGCGAAAAAAGGCGCGCGTTCCGGCGATAACGCCACCGTTTCCTGCCGGACAACCGGACTTGCCGTGCTGGAAATCAGCGACGACGGCTGGGTGAAGGTCGGTGCGTGGCAGCAGGCGGACGGGTACTGGGCCGAAGGCTGGGTGAAGGCGGATAAACTGCGGATGATCCGGCCGAACGACCGCTACGGCGCCGTGGTGGACAAGAAAAACCAGACGATGACAATTTATGAGAACGGCAAAAAAATCGGGACGGTCCTGATTTCCACCGGCTATACGACCCTGGAATCCCGAAAAGCGGACACCCACAGCGGCGTTTTCCTGATGGGCACGCGGATGGAAAATTTCCCGCAAAACGGGCATATATACAACTATCCGGTGCGGATCGACTGCTTCAACCTGATCCATTCGGCCGGGTATGAAACGGTACACGGACAGCGGGACTATACGGAGGAGCTAGCCGCCCTCGGCACCAAGGCGAGCCACGGCTGCATCCGCGTCGATCCCCGCGCGTCGGACGAGAACACGATCAACGCGTGGTGGATCTGGACGCATATGGGCCGCGATACCAAGATTATCGTAACACCGGAAGATTAAGGAAGCGGCGCTCTTGTCCATTCTGGGCAGAACGTGTATAATAACAGGCAGACAACCGGTTTCAACCGAATACGGAACGGGGGCGCTCACATGAAAAAGAACGGGAAGACGGGCAAAGAAGGCATTTCCCTGCGGACATTGCATGTCGCCATGGTGATCTGCGCGGTCATCATTTCGGCTTTGCTGATCTTTTCCACCTATCAGTCCGCCGGCGTGTTCAGCAAACTGAACAAGGCCACGGGAAACTATATCGTCCGGCAGAAGGCGGCCCACGACCTGATGGAAGCGTCCGATTACCTGACGGAAATGGTGCAGCGTTTCACCCTGGAGGGCGATACACAGTACCTGGACAATTATTTCGAGGAGGCCTTCGTGTCCAAGCGGCGCGAAGCTTCCATCACCAGCATGTCTGAAAACGAGGCGGAGGAAGCCCTGGTGGCTCAGCTCCAGGCGGCCATGGACGAGTCCATGTCCCTGATGTACCGGGAGTACTATGCCATGAAGCTGGTCATCGACGCGAAGGAAATCCGGGATTATCCGGAACAGCTGCGGGCCATTGAGCTCAAGGATGAGGACACCTTCCTTTCCATGGATGAAAAGATGGAAAAGGCCCAGGAGATGGTGCTGGGCACGGAATACTACCAGCGCAAGGAGGTCATCCGCACGAACCTCAAGGCCAGCCTGCAGACGCTGGACAAGCTGATGACCACGACCCGCCAGAGCACCACGGCGGATCTGAACAGCGAGCTGACGATTACCCGGGTGGCCATCATCGTGCTGACGGTGATCATCCTGCTGCTCATCTGGTTCACGGCGAAGCTCGGCACCATCCCGATGATCAACGCGGTGGAGCAGGCGGAAAAGGGCGAGCCGCTCACAGTCACCGGCTCGAAGGAATTCCGGTATATGGCGAAGAGTTTCAACAAAATGCATCAGAAACTGTACGGAGACGGGGAGGAAACGAAGTGAGCTTTCGGGAGCAGAAACTGAAGGCTAAAGACGGCTATGAGCTTTCCCTGCGGATCTATGAGGCGCAGGAACCCAAAGCCGTCGTCAAGTTCATCCACGGGATGGAGGAATACCAGGACCGGTACCAGCCCTTTGCGGAGTTCCTTCAGGACGCCGGCTATACGGTGGTGACCGCGGATCTGCGCGGCCACGGGAAGAATGCCCCTATGCTCAGCCATATCGCTGACCGGGACGGCCACCTGCGCCTGCTGGAGGACGAAGAGACCATCCTGGAGATGATTCATGAAAACTGGGCCGGTGTACCGGTGATCCTTTTCGCCCATTCCATGGGCACGATTATTGCCCGGGTATTTCTGCAGAAATGGAGCCGGGAATTCCACAAGGTGGTGCTTTCCGGCTATCCGAATCCGAACCCTGCCGCCGCGGCGGGCAGCGCACTGGCTGGCCTGCTGATCTCCTTCAAAGGCGCGAAGGGTTATTCCAAGCTTGTGGACGGGATGGTGCTGGGCACCTTCTCCAAGGCGGTACCGGACGCGAAAACGCCGGTGGACTGGCTTTCAGTCAATACGGAAAACGTGGAGCGGTACCGGGAGGATCCGCTGTGCGGCGCCAGGTTTACCCTGGGAAGCTATGCTGCCCTCTTCGGCCTGATCAAGCTGATGGGCGAACCAGGCAAGTATGAAGAAGTCTGGAAGGAGCTCCCGATCCTGCTGATCTCCGGGAAGGATGATCCCTGCACCGGTGGCGAAAAGGGCCGGGCAGACTCCGAAACCGTGCTGCGCAAGGCGGGTTTCCGTGAACTGGAAGTCGTTACACTGGACGGGATGCGGCATGAGATCCTGAACGAGACGGACAAAGAGACGGTCTATCAGAAGATCCTGGAATTTATCAATTCATAATTACGGAAGAAGAAAAAGGAGCAAGAAACAATGAGCAAGAAGCTGGAAGAGTATGTTGTCACTATTCCCGATTTTCCGGAACCCGGGATCATGTTCCGGGACATCACTTCCGTGATCCAGGATCCGGACGGCCTGAAGCTGGCGGTCGACGGCCTGGTGGGCCTGCTGAAAGATACGGAGTACGACATCGTGATCGGTCCGGAATCCCGGGGCTTCATCTTTGGCGTGCCGGTGGCCTATCTGCAGCATAAGGGCTTTGTGCCCGTCCGCAAGAAGGGCAAGCTGCCCCGTGAGACCGTGAGCCAGAAGTATGACCTGGAATACGGCCAGGCGGAGATCGAGATCCATCTGGACGCGGTTAAACCCGGCCAGAAGGTGGTCATCGTTGACGACCTGATCGCCACGGGCGGCAGCGCGGAAGCCGCCGCAAAGCTGGTAGAGAAGCTCGGCGGCGAGGTCGTGAAGATGATCTTTGTCATGGAACTGGCCGGGCTCAAAGGCCGGGAAAAGCTGGCAAAGTACGATGTGGAATCCCTTATCGTATACGAGGGGAAATAAACCGAAACAAAAAAACAGGCCGCGGCCGCGGCCTGTTTTGCTTTGCCTGTCAGTGGCCTGAGTCAAAACGGACGGAATTGATGATGGAATCGACGGTTTTCTGGACGGAAGTTTCGGACGCTTCCCAGGAGAACTCAAGCGTGACGCTGTTGCCCCGGTCCATCCAGGTATAGGTCACGGTAACCATGCCGTATTCCTCTGCCCGGGTCCAGAACATTTCCATGCCGTTGATGTAAGTGTAACCGGATTCCGTTTCGGCATCGGTCATTACCAGGAACAGATCCGAGAGGGCAACTTCACCCTGGTAGGAGGCGTAAGCGTGAACGGTGAGTTTGTTTCCGCGCCAGTTGAAGCACAGATCCGGATCGCCCGGGTCAAGCTCCTCAGCCCAGAAATGATCCGGCAGGTTTACGGAGAAACCGCCCACCGGGCATTCCGCCGTCTGCGCCAGCGCGGCGGATAAGGAAAAGGCAAGCATCAGTGCCAGAAGCAGTCCGGCAAAACGCCTCATGGAAAAACCTCCTTCAGAAGATGTCCAACAATAAAACGAGCGGAAACGGCATTTTCCTTCGATCGGAACCACATATTGCATAATCGTTTTTCTCAATGGGAAGAATAACACAAAACGGTTGAAAATAAAAGCGTTTTTTCATATCCGGTTCAGGCCGTGAACAGGCAGGAAACATACCGGTGTTCCGGTATTGATTTTTTTCTGCATATTATAGAAGAAAAATTTCAAAAAAGTGTAAATTATTTACATATCTGTGATATAATTAAAAATTGGATAAGTCTATTTAGCCGATTACTGCCCCTGACACGAAACAGGAGGACTGACGATGAAACAGGCAAGCCGCAGACTGTTCGCCGTTCTGTGCGCTTTCTGCATGCTGTTCGTAAGCATGCCTGTTTCAGCATACACTGATCTTACTCCTGCCACGCCTACAGACCTGGCGCCTGTGGAAGAACCAATGGAACAGGAAATCCCGGAAACGGCAGAGCCGGAAGAAACACAGGAATCCAGAGAACCGGAAGAGGCGGCGGAGGATCCTGAACCAGCCACGGAAACTCCGGCGGAAGAGCCGGCAGATCCGACTGATGAAGCCGAACCGGAAGAAACGGACGAACCGGAGATCATCAAACCTGAAGCGGACAGGGAAGTGACCGGGAGCGACGACATTACAGTCTCCGGCAGCCTGGAAGGGAACCCGCCTGCCGATTATCTGGTCCGCTATACGCCGGAAAAGAATCAGACCCTGTGCCTGATCCTGACGACGAACGGGGATCTGAAAGCGTCTGTAACGGATGAAAACACCGGGGCGGCGAAACAGTTTATCTTTGACCACACTGATGAAGACGGACAGAACGTCCTGACGCTGCCTTACTATAAAGTCAACCAGGACAGTACCTACCTGATCCGGCTTTCGGGAAACAAACCGGCGGAATTCGCCATCCGCATGGTCAAGATGAGCATCCTGAAAGCGGAGGAGGAAACCGCGGAAGCGCAGGAAGAAGAACCCGCTGATACGCCCGGGGATTCCACACCCGAGACACCAGCCGAAACAACTGAAGAAACTCCGGCTGAGGCCGTAACGGAGGCGCCTGAAGGAACGCCCGAAGATACTCCGGCTGAAACAGCCGAAGACATTCCGGCGGAATCCGTAACTGAAATGCCAGAAGAAACGCCCGCGGAGACCGTAGCGGAGCCTGCTCCGGAAACACCCGCGGAGGAACCCACGGAAACAACGGTCGAAGCTCCTGCGGAAATCCGGATCGACACTATTAATGCCGGAACGGAAGCGTCCGTCACCTTCCTGTCCAACGCGGGCATTCCGGAAGACGCCGAACTGCGGGTCAGGGAACTGACGCCGGAAGAACAGGCTCCGTATCAGGCGCGGACAGTCCGAGCGCTGGAATGCGGCGACGAATCCTATCTGTATTACACCAAATACCTGGAAATCAGCCTGCTCCATCACGGGGAACCGGTCGAACTGACGACGCCGGTGAACCTCAGCGTGGTCCTGCCCGACGTCAGCGAGGGCGCCGGCGCACTGCAGGCAGTTCGCTTCGATACCCGTACAGCCAAACTGATGGACAGCGAATGGGACGGGCAGGCGATCTCCTTCCGGACGGATGCCTTTGCCGTGTTCGGCATCGGCAACGCGTTTACGCCCCTGGACACCCAGGAAACAGAACTGGCTTCCGTGGAAGTGCTTGGTTTCTCCGCAGACGCGGAGGTCGCCCTGAAGGAAGCGGAAGCACCTGAGGTTGAGGAAGGCCTGGAAGTGATCGGCACCTTCACCGTTGAGGATCAGACGAAGGCCGTCGAGGACGAGGATACGGACGGTCTATGGATCAAGGCAGAACTGAACGGGGACGCGAACCTGACTCCGATGGAGAGCGTTTCCCTCTACCGCGTCGAAGACGGACAAGCCGAGATGCTGGTGGAAGACCTGTCGCAGAACAGCGATATTACCGAACTGGATGCGCAGCAGGTTGCCGTGATTCGGGATACTGGCTACCGCCACCTGACGCTGACGGTCAGTCCGGAGGACGGAAACGAGTCTCAGACGGTTACCCTTGACGGCATGATGCCCAAGGATGCCGAAGCTGCTATCATCGACGTAACGGAACAGTACGCCGACTATACCTATTCGGAAGAAGCGCCGCAGGCAGAACAAGCCGGCGAACAGGCGGAAGAAACAGAGACCGGCGACACCCGGACAACTTTGGCCGCCTATGACATTTCCATTTCCCATCCGGACGGCGAGTACCAGCCGGACGAGGACAAACCCATCAGCGTCGAGATCCTGGATGAACGGATTACGGCGGAAGGGAACATCGAGCTCTGGCATTTCCGGGACGACGGAACCCGGGAGCAGGTGACGGACTTTACCATTGAAGAGGGAAGAATCGCCTTTGAGGCGACGGGATTCTCCGTGTATATCATCATTGACCATGAGGGCGATGAGGACATTACACCCACCGTTGTTACACCGCGCGTGGAGTTCCACTTTGTCGCGGACAACCCGACGCCTGTCAAAACAAATGAAGAAGACGAGTATCCGGCCTACTATATCGGACAGCAATACTCCTTCAGAAATAAGAACTCGGAAACGCAGCACAGCCAGATCCTGAAGAACGGAGAATCGCTGGAGCTGATCGCAGACCCGGGCAATAAAACAGAAAAATACTTCTACGGCTGGTATGTTGTAGATCCGAAAACGATTGACGGAACCTCAAACAATTATGGGTACAACAGCACAGACAGGACGCTGTATTATACCTGGCCCACTGCTCCGGTATCCGTGACATTTGAGTCACCCATTACCATCCCGGAGAGCGAAGTAGCCATCGGGGCTGTTGTGAACTGGAGCATCGGCGATGTTTCCGGCTCCGGCACTGTGGACAGTGACGGAAGTGTTCATGTATTACTCGCACCTGTGTTCGAGAATTACAACTTTATCAATTTCATGCTGTTCCCGCGGGAAACCAGCGGGCAGGCGAAAAAGACCCTGATGACGCGGAAAATGATCGCACTTGGTTCTTCGCCGCAGGTTGAGGTGAAAATCAGTGATATACAGTCAGCCAGTGAAGATCCGGTGCACCTGATCTTTACGGGATGGGAATACAATGCAGGGACGGAAGAAGCACAGGACTGGAGACAGTATCAGACGATTGACTATACCGGCGCGGAGATGAAGGATCCCGGAAAAGACGGCGTATATCTGGGCGTCAATCTGGACGATACGGTAAGCCTCGACCTGTATCCTATGTTCGTACAGGCCCGCTGGGTGGACTTCGTGTCAGGGGTCACCGGAAGCGGAGCTACATATGTGGCGTCTATGTTCCGGGAATCCTGGGGATTCGATCCGGCGAATCCGCCCCAGGGCATGGCGGAACACATAAGCGGAGAAAACAATGTTTTCGAATCTCTTCCTGTTCCCACACGCCTGGGCTATAAGTTTGACGGATGGTATGCCTTTGCGGTAACGGATTCGCAAACAGGTGAGATTACGAACCTGACAACGCCCGAAGACGTGAAAGCTACCTATCTGGACAGCAATTATCAGCCGCAAACATACACGGAAACCATGACCGCCGTCCGGATTACGGATGGCAACGGTGCGATTGCCTATACCGGTGATTACACAGCAGGAGGCTACCACCTGTTCAGCCGGGACGGCAATAATCTGAAACTGTTTGACGGACTGGACCGGTTGACTCTTTATGCCAACTGGGTTCCCCAGGATGCCGATATTACCATTATCTACTGGACGGAGAACGCTCTGCTGAAGGGCGATACACAGAGCGAATATACCGCCAGCGCGACCAGAACTATTTCGACAGCTGATCTGACCGGCGTGCTGCCGGGAACATACGCGTCCGGTTCAGTCATCACCCTGGATGACCTGATCGCGTATGATAACGCGATAGAAAGCGATCATCCGGAGCTTGATGATTATTTTGTGAATCCCCTGATCCTCGACGACGTAGGGGCAGTTGCAAAAAAAACAGACCCGAACGAGCTGGAACCCCGGGAGGAACTTTTCTACAACCGGGATGACGATTTAACCAGAGCAAACAACATATATTATACGCTTGACGACGAGAACAACAAAATTCCGCATGAAGGCAAAGTGGTTGACGGACGGAGCACCACGGTATTCAACGTCTATTACAGCCGGAAAGAATTCATGCTGGTTTTCCATATCGGACGCGACAACTATCTGAAAAACGCGGGCAAGCAGACCGCGTCTTGTGACAACTGGCTTGAATATATGTATAACGATCCCATCGCGAAATCAGAAACATTACTTGGACATACATATAAGGGGAAGGCGTCACCATCGTATCCCGGACTGGCTGAGATGAAGGACGCACAGGGCAATGTTATCTGCGATTCAAGTTATCCGACTTCATCAGCCAACATTAAAGTGAAATATGTTCCGGACGCCAGCCTTCATCCGGAAGACGCAAACCTGTATATTATTACCGCCAAATACGGCGCTTATATCGGAGACCGCTGGCCTTCCCCGGTAAACAATGCTTTCCGGTTCGACGAGGTATTGGTTAATGGGGTTCGAAAGGCCCTGTACATTTGGACCGCGGCATACAACAGCCTGTATCATGCAAGGGCGCTCAAGCGTGAAGCGCCGGGCAATCCAAATGGAAATAATCCGGACATTAACGGCGTATACGAATATATGTCCGCGGAGCTTTGCGCCGACCGTACAGGGAACGGACTGATCAACGAGAACAGGGTGCATCATCTTGTTGCGTATTTCGGCGAAGGAAACAACCAGAACAGGTTTAAGAAATACCATTTCCTGTATGAAAAAGTGAATGGGGTCATACCGCCCACTGAATCAGTACCCCATGACGGCGACGAGTACCTTTCATTCGCGCCTACGACGTGGAGCGGCGCCAATACCAACGGCGAAGGCGTGGGTGTGATCCTGGACAAGTCTTTTTACGAAGTAACGGGCGAATCGCCGGTTCCGGTTATTTCCAACCTTGCTCCGTGGTTCCAGCTGGGAACGGAAATCGACGGTTATCAGATGATCTACAGCTGTTATGATGAAACGATGTACTCGGATAACGGCAATCCGCCCAAGGACGAGTCCCATGTGTACTTCTTCTATACGCCCAAGAAATATAAGATTACTTATATATTCGAGACCGGTGAAGAGGAAGAAGAATTCTATTACAAACAATCCCTTGCGACAGCGTATAAAGAGGTACCCGAAAAGACAGGTTATTATTTCGACGGCTGGTACACCAATGACTCCGGCCAGGGAGAACCGTTTGATTTCTCAAATACCACCATGCCCTGTGAACCCCTTGTGCTGTACCCGGTGTACAGGGTGCTGCAGTACACTGTCAAAATTGATCCGAACGGCGGCGTGATCGACCATATCAACTATGACGTCGCGGACGACTATGGGCGGAAAGCAAACGACTTTGAAGTAACGGGATCGGGATACAACAGATCGCAGGCTACCTACTTCACAGCGGATTACGGAACGACGATCGGCGAATATACCATTAAGCGGGAATACATCAAGCTCACGGAGAAAGAGATGACTCCGGGAACAACGGTGTATTACGATCCGACTGAGCCGGATCAGGACTGGTATTATTACGTCAACACACAGTTCTTCGGCAGGTACGACGGCGACTGGGGCCTGCCGCCCAACCTCCGCAATGCTGTGTATATGACGGAAGAACAGCTCCGTAATTATCACCGCTTCTATGTGCGGGTTGCGACAGACAATCTGGAATATTATACCGGGGTTACTGTTCTGAGTAGCTTTGATGATTTTGCGGCGGCTTATACAAGCTATCCGAGCCAGCCGTACCGTAAACTGAAAGCAGCGGAAAGTTATACCTTTATGGGTTGGTACCAGGTCACAAACGGCAGTATTGCCTCTATGCCATTCAATTTCAATGAGCCGGTATACAACGACATGGAACTTCGTGCTCTGTGGAGGCTCGACGGCGGATACTATATTGCGTACAATCCGGATTTTATCGGTAAAGATGAGCAAGGGGATCTGGTTTCGGTAACCGGCAATCTTACTCAGTGGACGGATCCCAAAGAACCTTCCAGGCAGCTCTATGCAGACCAGGCGCCGACCCATATTCTGCAGGCCCCGGACAGAGTGAAGGAAGGCTGGGTATTCCGCGGATGGCGGGTTGTCAAAAAGGTTGACACCGTAACGAATACAGTAGACGGGCAGCTCAAAACCTATGACGTCTGGGAACCAATCCAGCTTGATGAAAAGGGAGACACGATCTACTATCAGCCCGGCGATCACTTTACAATTGATTCAAACCTCATTTCGGACAAATCGACGTACGGCTCCATCATTCATATGCAGGCGTTCTATGAGCTGGACAAAGATTCCGTCCGCCGGCCGGAAATTGCCAATCTGATTCTGGACGCTTATGACGAGGACGCGTTCATTACCGATGCGGACGGAACAGAACCGCTGGCTGCGAACAAAGCACTGCCTGATCTCGGAGATATAGGGGATGTTTATCTCGACGCGGATGAAGACCAGATTGTGTTCGGCAATATCCAGAGCAGTATTGCCGTGCACCTGAACCAGTATGCCGTTCCGCCCAACAACTATTTCAGGCATCAGGGGGCTTATTTCCTCCTGGGATTCGACGGCGAGGATGATCCCCATAACGACTATATTGCCCATTATCCGGCTGACAGCGTGATTGCCGTACAGAGAACGGATCATTTAAAACTGGATGCCGTATGGGAAAGAATGGTATACGTCACCTTTGTCAACACAACAGACAAGGATATCACAATTGATCTTGTGGGAACCGGAGAAAGCACCATCAGCATTGTGAATATCGCATCCGGTAAATATGACCGGAAGAGAACAGATAGCAGAATAACCATACCGGCGAAGAAAGACGGAAATAACGGTATGGTCAAAATTGTGCTGCCTGGTGCGATCCCCGGTACCGACAAATTTACAGCGACGGCGGTCAACGACCATATCCGCAGGAAAATGAGCGTCGACGGGGATTTCCCTGCACTTGCCCCGGCAGAAACAGCCTACCATACCATCAGTTCAGACCCGTGCTCGGAAGTTAAATACGGCGGTACGGTGACCTATCAGCAGGTGCTGGATACGGACCGGACAGGTGTCGGCATTGTCGTTACCTACACGGAAGAGCCGGTTGATGAAGTGATCTATAACGTCAACAAGGGCACCTGGAAGCAGCCGCTATATCCCGAGTCCGGTTATGAATACCGGATGAATGATGATTATGCTTTGCCCGGGGATGTGATCGAAGCGGATCCCACCCATCACTACAAGCCTGTTAACCCCACTCGCGACGGTATGATCTTTGTGGGCTGGACGGACAATCCGGATATCGCGGGGCAGACCAACTTCAGCTCGGAAACTGAGGTCAAATGGGGAAACACGACCATCAGGCCGGATGCAGGATCCAATGTGCTCCAAAAGGTGAAGGACGAATACCTGTGGAATTTTGAAACGCAGGATCCGCCCTATAACAAGACGCTTTATGCCGTCTGGAGCGAGACGGCGACGCTGACATTTGACGTGGTCAGTGCTGGGAACAACACAAATCATACATGGAAAGGTCCAACAACGCAGACGACCCGGGAATACAGGAAATTCGTCCGGGAAAGCAACAACAGCAGGTATATTACCTATACCGTTATGAAGGGTGAAAAGGTGGAAAAACCCAGCAATCCGACAAACGGCAGCTGGTACTTTATGGAGTGGGTAACGGCACCCAACTTTTCCGGAAGTGCGTCAACCAGGGCTGCGATCGAAAACTTCCTCTTTGATTTTGACAAGTACCTGGATAACGATCAGCATATCTATACTTCCTGGAAGGCCAAAACAAATTATCAGGTTTACAACTTCACAGTACATAATGACGTTGTGGATCCCATTGACCCGAATGACGAGTTCACGTACACCATCTCCATGGAGGACATGGAGAAGTATACGGGCAGCGCCTATGTGCAGCCCACGTTCGGCTCAGTCACCACTCAGTTGAAAAACGATGAGGAATACAACATTCGGATCACGATAGTCAGGGAGCCCAGCACAAGCAATACTTCGCATAATTATGACGGATACGACGTTTATGCTGAAATTACCGACAGGGCTGGAAACCCGGTTCCCGGCGGATCTGGGCATCTGCTCAGCTACAACGGCGACGATGAGGCAAGAACGCATTATAAATACACGATCCGGGTGGCTCAAACCCCGAAAACCGGATACAGCACTTATGTATCAACAGACGCAACCGGGGTAACAATCCTGACGCTGCTGCATAATCAGTTTACTTTCTTCAGCAGCAACGGCAACCATTATAATCTAAATGTGAACCCGTTCAGTGAGAAAAACGACAGGAATAAGAACACAACGGTTATCTTCACAAACCGGAGAAAAGTTGACCTAACGGTTACCAAACATGTTGAATACGACCTGGGTGACCGGGACAGCAATTTTACCTTTACGTTGGACAGTGTAGAGGGAGATACCGCCGAAACGGCAGAGTATAAGTATTCGAAGACGAGGAATAATATTTCCACCGGAGAAGACTGGCTTCGGATTGGCGATACCTTCACGCTGAAGCATGGGGAATCCATTACAATTGAGGTGCCGCGTAACAAAGCCGTGGCCATTTCTGAAGACAACACAAACTACACGACAACATGGACGAAGGACGATACCGGCACATTGGAGCTGTCCACGGACGATAGCAACGACGCTGCCGCAACGTTTACCCTTGCCGGGGATGCTGCCGCCACTGTTACCAATATCCGGGAAGCAAAGCAAATCACGGTGAAAAAAGAGGTCGATCAGATTACGACCGATGAGACCTTCCATTTTACAGCGACTCTCCTGAACGATACCACACCGATCGCAAACTATACAATTTATACAGATCCGACGGACAGCAACAATCGTATCACGACAAATGCCAGAGGAGAAGCTTTTTTCACCCTGAAACAAGACGCCACTCAGGTGCTGAATATTCCGCAAGGCGCGAAACTGGTGGTGGAAGAAGCCTTTATGCTGAACTACGGTCCAGGGGCTGAGATGGTTGACAACAACGATACCGCTGTTCCAGACGGCGATACGAAGCCTGCCAGCTTTACCGTATCCAGCATCACAGAAGAAGGGACGATTACTTTCACCAACACGCCCAGGGCTATACCCGGAGTGACCTTCGATGTAAACGGCGGCGAATGGGCCGGTCCTTCTGACGTCTTCACTCCTGTGGAAGGGGAGACGGGCCGGTACACTATTGACGCAACGGGAATCGCTGCGAACAACAATGAATACGAGCCGAACAAACCGACCAAAGAAGGTAAAGTCTTTATCGGCTGGACAACGGATCCAAATATCGCTGATGAAACGAATTTCGGTCGGACGGGTACCGTTGAACTGGGTGCAGGAGAGAACAAGACAATCATTACGACGGACGCCGGTTGTAATCTGCTGGAAATGCTCAGGAATACAGAGAACCCATATCTCTGGAATTTCGATGATGATCCACCCTATGACCAGACGCTGTATGCCGTATGGAGCGATACGGTAACTGTGACATTCAATCTGCTTTATAAGGATGCTAAACTGCACACATGGAACCAGGAACAAACTGCAACCACAGGCGAAGAAGGTTTCCACGTTTTCTACAGAAGTAGCGATACGGATCAGAATGTCACCTATACGCTGGCAAAAGGTGAAAAAGTACCGAAGCCGGGCGATCCTGCCGTGTATGCTGAAAACAATACGCGGGGATGGCATTTCATGCAGTGGCTGAGAGATGAAACTACAGTCAGCTCGTATAAATATACTGCAACAGACACGAAAGACGTCAATCTGACTAATTACTCATTTGATTTTACACAACCTGTAACCGACGATATAACGCTCATTACTTCGTGGGTAAAATCAGAAATACAGACGTTCTCATTTAAGGTAGAGAATCAGGTCGTAAACGGTAATGAGAATGATGAATTCGAATATGAAATCAAAGTGTCAGATGTTTGGTGCTATGGCAAAATGGTGATGACAGACACAAGCTTGCATTATGGAGAACCAAACAAAACTTGGGATTCTGCATCGACGACACTGAAAAATGGTGAACAGTACAATATCAAAATAACAGTAAGAAATAATAACAATACTGGCAATAAAGCTGAATACAGTGTCTGGATCGAAGTGACAGACAATGCTGGTAATTTGGTAAAAGAAGGCTTTCTGCTCGAATGTTTAAGGCAACAAAACCATTATCAGGTATCGGACTATAAGTATACGCTGACGATTACGCAGAGGGAGAAGACGGGCTATACACCGGGTATCAGTGTAACAGATGTCAAACCGACCGAGGATAGTATCTCTTATGGAACAGATCCTTCCAAACCCTCTTACAGTTTTACGGTTGTAGAGAATACCAGGGACAGCCACTTTACTGACAATGACAACGCATTTGTTTCAGGTGAGACAAATAGTCTGACAGTTATCTTTACCAACACGGCTGAGCAGGAAGAGGAAAAGCCTGCTGCCCCGACCGGATTTACTTCGCGCCATATTCCGTTTTTCCTGATGCTGGCGGCCGGCCTGATCCTGATGATCCTGCTGGGCGGCATGCGGATATGCCGGAGACGGGCGAAAGAACCTGACGGGGAAGAAACACTTTCCGTCAACACGATTATTCCTGATACCGGGCCGCCGGGCGGCGGAACAAGCCGGGCGGCGCCGGACCGGACCGGCAAACGAAGCAACACAGACTGTGAAAAGGACCCCATGAAAGGAGACCTGAACCGATGAAAAAGATCATTTCTCTCCTGCTGACGCTGGTGATGCTGGCGGTATGCGCATCTGCACTGGCAACAGAGGCCGTGGACTCAAATGATGCTACTAAGATCAATACCGATAAAGGTATTGACTCGACTGCGAATACGATTCGTATTGCAAAACAGATCATATTTGTCAATGCGGAAGAGACAACGGTCCGTGAACCGACTATCGTGTATACATACACGATCGCGTCCGCGGCTCCTGCCTCAGCCACAGTAACAGATAAAGACGGGGATATCGGAAATGTGAAGGCGGGACCGATTGCAGCGGTATCGGCAACGACCTCCACGGTGACATTTGCGGATACCAATACTGCTTCCGCGACCGCGAACGGAACGCCTGTGATAAAGTACGCGAGCTTCACCTTTGATCCTTCAAAATTCTTAGATAACAATGCTTTAACTCCGGGCGTTTACCGCTACTCCATTACGGAGACCTGCAGCCCGACGAAGGCTTCTGTCGGGATCACAGCTCCGGATGGATACAATGTGGGACGTTTCCTTGACGTTTACGTCAAATGGAACGATGGTCGGACAGCGTTGGAAATCTACGGATACGTACTGTTTGAAGGAGAGGCGACAACCAGTATTACTTCTCCGACCGTTACGATGAAGTCCGAGGGATATGTGAATACTTCATCGACAACCGGAACGCAGGCGGATGTGGATGTTTATACAACCCAGAACTTGTATATCCACAAGACCACTACAGGCACCCTGGCGGACAAGAACCATTATTTCCCGGTTACTGTTACGCTGACGGCTCCCACAGGGGTAACGGCTCCGAAAATGGACGTGACTGTAACGAATGCTACACTGACAACTACAAGCGATACTTATGTCGCAGCATGGGGAGATGTTACAGGTACAGTCAAAGACAGTGCCCTGATCACCATCAAAGGCATTCCAGCCGGAGCTAAAGCAAAGATTGTCGAAACCAACGACACCGTTGACGCATACAAGGTCAAAGCCGGAACGACAAGCGGCGCAACCGACTTGCTTACGGAGGCTGTTGTTGCTGCGGGCCAATCTTCCTCAGCCTCGGGCGACGTTACGATGAGCACAGCAAAGGGCGAGATTTTCATCACGAATACCCTTGATACCATTTCTCCGACCGGATATGTGACCCGGTTTGCGCCGTACGCTCTGATGCTGATCGGCGGTATCGCGCTGCTGATTGTTGCGAAGAAGCACAAGAAGCATTCGGACGAGGAAGAGTAATATAATTCAGAATTCATAATTCACAATTCAGAATTAACCCGCACGGCGGGGAAACTAACGGGAAGGAGGGACGCGCGTGGAGGAAGCCGGAAAAGAAAAGCAGGAAGCGGTGAAAGAATCGCCGGTTACTGAAATTGACGTGAACGAGCGTGACGCCGCGCTGAAAAAACGGCACAAGCGCCGGATGCGCGCGCTGAGAACCTTCCTGTTCCGGACTGTGGCTCTGCTTCTGGTGCTCTACGTCCTGTTCTTCCACATTGTCGGGATCACGACGATGCCGGGCCGGGATATGTACCCGAGGCTGGATGCGGGCGACCTGTTGCTATATTACCGGCTGGAGAGGAGCCCCAAATCCCAGGATATCGTGGTGATCGAAAAGGCCGCGGACAGCGGAGAGAAGACGCAGCGGTTCGTCTGCCGGGTGGTCGCCGTGCCGGGAGACACGGTGGAGATCTCGGCGGATAAAGGATTGTGCGTGAACGGGAATACACTGATCGAGAACAATATTTTCTATCCTACCGACGCGTATGAGAACCGAATGGAATATCCGATGAAGCTGGGGGACGGGGAATACTTCGTAATGGCCGACCGGCGGAACGGCGGTATGGACAGCCGTTATTTCGGGACGGTGAAGACGGAGGAGATCAAAGGAGTTGTGATTACAATCCTCAGGAGGAACAACCTCTAATTAATTCATAATTCAGAATTAAACGGAGAAAGATCCTTCACTTCGTTCAGGATGACAGTGCTTCGCGCTTAGCAAGGGATCCCTCGACTTCGCTCGGGATGACAGAGATCGGGGACTGGGGAGAAGGATGACATGATTAAGGAAAGGAGGACGGGGCATGAAAAATAAGAAGACAACAGACGCCGTAACCAGGCTGCTGAACATTGGCAGCGGGTTGGCGTCCGCTTGCGCGGTATTGCTCGCGACGGTCCTGATCCTCTATTCCGGCTATGTGCTGTATGACAGTTTCGCGACCGAAATCAGCGCATTCAGCTCCCACGGCGATCTGCTGAAATATAAGCCGGCCGCGATGGCCCAGGCACCGAACAAGATTTCACTGGCGTCCATCAACCCGGATTACAGGGCCTGGATTACGGTGGAAGACAACCCGATCGATTATCCGATTGTGCAGGGAGAAGATGACCTGTATTACGCGACTCATGACGCGAACAAGGAGGATTCCCTGACCGGCGCGATCTACCTGGCTGCCGGAAACACTCCGGAAATGACGGACAGCTACAATCTGCTTTACGGTCACCATATGCAGAACGGAGCGATGTTCGGTTCGCTGGATAAGTTTAAGGATAAGGCCTATTTCAACGCGCACCGGAAGGCGGAAGTCATCGCGGAAGACGGAACAGTCTATGACGTAACGTTCTTTGCGGTCGCAACAACGGACGCTTATGAAAAGCAGATCTACAACGTCGGCAACAGGGCGGACGCCGTCAAGACATTCCTGACCGGCAGCCGCGCCAACGACGCGGGACTCGGCACTGAGGTGCTGATCTATGACCACAGCGTTGCCGACGGCGCAGACAAGATCCTGGCGCTGTCAACCTGTGCCACAGTCGGGACCAATGCTCGGCTGGTTGTATTCGGCTGCATGACGGAAAGGGAAAACCTGACGCCGACAGACGAACCGACAGACGCCCCGACCGCCACGCCGACGCCGACACCGACGCCGACCCCAACTCCGACCGAGACGCCTACAGCGACACCGACGCAGGGCGGAGGAACCAGTCACACCACGCCGACGCCGACACCGACTCAGACACCCGGCGACGGAACGGTTAAACTGACCGTGAAATATCTGAGCAAGGACGGCGAGGTCCTGTTCCCGGAGCAGGTGTTCATCCATATGGTCGGAGACCAGTATTATGTCGTTGCCCCGCAAAAACCGGGATATACTCTGAATAAAGAGATCATCCGGGATACGATCACAGAAGACCTGATTATTGTAATTACCTATACGCCGAATTTTTATCAGCTGACCGTCAACTATATTTTCGCGGACGGCAGCGAAGCTGCGCCGGCATACAAAACCGAAGTCCGGACAGATGAATCCTATACTGTGTACAGTCCGAAAATCCCCGGATACAAGACAAAGAGGCTGAAGATTACCGGGGTGAATCCGGGCCGGGATGAAGAGTATACCGTGATTTATCTGCCTGAAGACCAGCAGGGATTTGCCAATATTGACGAGTATGATACGCCGCTGAATCCGGGGTTCAACGATCTTCAGGTCGGCGTTTGCGCCGAATGACGGGAGGAAAGAGCCAATGAAAAAGATCATTTGTCTGCTGCTGGCGCTCTTTCTGCTCATGACGACCGGCATTGCTTCGGCGGAGGGGACCGTTCTGCTCCCGGAAGAGGTCATGACCAATCAATGGTACCTTGACCGGCATGCCAAACTGAAAGCCGGGAATCCCACACCGCTTACGGGTAAGTTCTTTACGAGCATGTGGGGCGGGAACACCAGCGACCTGGATGTCCAGAACCTGCTGTTTGCTTATTCGCCGATTATTTGGGACGGGGAACTGGGCCGTTTCCGGTTTGATCACAGCGTGGTGCAGGACGCACTGCTTACTACTGATGAGGAAGGAAACCGAACCTGCCTGATGGTGCTGGCGGACGACCTGGTCTGGTCAGACGGCACACCCGTTACAGCCGGCGATTATGCCTTTTCTGTTTTGCTGCGGATGGATCCCGCGGTGGCGGAAACAGGCGGAACGCCCGTGGACTTTTCCTGGCTCATGGGAAGCGAAGAATACCTGAGCGGTAACGCGAAAACCCTGGCCGGCTTCCGGATCATAACGGACAATATGCTGCAGATTACCATGAAGGCGGAGTCGCTGCCGTATTTCTATGAGTTGAACCGGCTGAACATCCTGCCTTACCCGATTACGGAGATCGCTCCCGGAACGAAGGTCATGGACGACGGCGAAGGCGTATACCTTACGCAGCCGCTGACCGCCGACCTGCTGCTGGAATATGTACTGGATGAAAAAATCGGCTACCTGAGCCGCCCGCGGGTGACTTCCGGTCCCTATGTACTGGAAAGCTTTGACGGAACAACCGCAAAATTCGCGATCAACCCACTGTACAAAGGAAACGAAGCCGGCATGGTCCCGCGGATCGGTGAGATTGAGTATACGACGGCCGACAACGGGAACATGGTTAAATGGCTGGCTGAGGGCCGGCTGGACCTGCTGAACAAGGTTACCATGGCTGAACCGATCCAGCAGGGAATCCAGCTGGTTCGGTCCGATCCGGAATCTTTTTCCATGGACAACACCATGCGCACCGGGCTGACGATGCTCTGGTTCACGGAAACCAGCCGGATTGCCCAGGAAACGGCCGTGCGGAAAGCAATCGCATACTGTTTTGACCGCGATTCTTTTGTCCAGGAGTATACCGGGAGCTTCGGTATGAAAACAGACGGGTTTTACGGACTTGGCCAATGGATGTACCGGGTCGCGTCCGGGCAGGCAGAGCCGCCCGTTCTCCTGCCGGAGAATCCGACAGAGCAGGAAGAAAACGCTTACGAGGCCGCCAACGCGGCATGGAAGAACATTACGCTTGACGGGCTGACGCTGTATGAGAACAACACGGAAGAGGCAATCCGGCTGCTGGAAGAGGCCGGCTGGAACTTGAATGAAAACGGCGAGCCCTTTGACAGGACGAAAGACCGCGTCCGATACAAAAAGAACGGAGAGGAACTGACCAGGCTCGCCCTGACCCTTGTGATGCCGGAATCCGCTGAGGCGAGAACGGCTATCGAAAAACACCTGGTCAACAGGCTGAGAGCGGCCGGGATTACGCTCAAGGTGAAAACGATCAGCATGAAGGCGCTGCAGGACGCATATGAGGGCAGGACGGACAGCGGAGCGGACATGCTTTATCTGGGGGATAATTTCTCCGTCGCTTTTGATCCGGAAGTGTTTGCCCCGCACGCGGACGGAACGGAACTGAGCGCCCTCAAGGAAGAACTGTACAGTATGGCGCTGGATCTGGTGCGCACTGAACCGAATGACCTCATCGGCTTTGAACAAAAGTGGATCAGACTGCAGGAGCGGATTACGGAAACCCTTCCGCTGGTGCCTGTTTACACCAATGTCTATTTTGATTTTTTCTGCCGGAAACTGCATAATTACCAGATCTCGCACGCGAAGGGCTGGGGAGAGGCGATTGTATCCGCATACATGAGCGACATGGAGGAAATAGACGAAGCGGAACAGCAGAAGATCCAGCAGGAACTGGCGGAGATGGAAGCAGAGACGGAATGATTATCAGGCGAAACAGGGCCGCATTTTGCGGCCTTGTTATTTTTTTGACGAAATACATTGACAGGCGAGGTATATATGTGTATGATATAGCTCGAAAGGAGGGAACGCCATGACAATCTCAGCGGATCTGCTGCGCGGATATACAGACACTATCATTATGCGGCAGCTGGCGGAAACGGACGGTTACGGCTACGGTATCAGCCGCGCGGTCGCGGAAAAGAGCGACGGGATGGTGCAGCTGAAGGAAGCCACGCTGTATACGGCCTTCCGGCGGATGGAAGAAAGCGGATACATCAACTCCTACTGGGGAAACGAGGCCACGGGTGCCCGCAGGCGGTACTACAGCCTGACGGAACCGGGGAAAGAGAAACTTGAAGAAGACAAGCAGGCATGGGCAGAGACAAGAAGAGTGATGGATACGCTGATTGGGTAATCAGGAGGTTATACTAACCGCTGCGGCGGGGGGAGATCCTTCGACTACGCCTACGGCTTCGCTCAGGATGACTAAGGGGCAGGAGCTGCGGCGGGGGAGATTTCTCCACTCCCTTCGGTCGGTCGAAATGACACGGGAGAGGGACGAGCTTCCAAACGATCAGAAAAAGCAGAAACGATAAGAATCAATATGAGGGGAGCATAAAGAAAATGAACCAGACAGTAAAGAGGATCGTGGATATCCTGTTCCAGGATGTGGTGGAAAATGAGGAAACCAACGCGCTGCATGAAGAGCTGATGAACAACTGCCAGGAGCATTACCAGGACCTGGTCAGCCGGGGACTGAGCGAGGACGAGGCAGTCGGCGAAGTGGTGGACAGCCTGAAGGGCATGAAGGACGTGATTGCCCAGTATCCGAAGAAGACGGCGGCACCTGCCGGAACAGCGGCCGTGGAAAAAGAGGAAGGAAAGGCATGGATCTTCGCTGGCATGGACAGCCTGAAGGTGGAGACAAGTGACCAGGATATCTTTGTCGGGCCTTCGGCAGACGGCAACGTTCATATCTACTGTGACGATCCGGAAGGGTTGAAGGCGGAAACCGCCGGAACTAAACTGATCATCACCGGCATGAAGAAGACAGAAAAAGCCGCTTCCGCTTTTGAGATGAAAGAGGGAGAGGAGATTACCTTCAGCGGGCTGCTGAACATGGTCGGCAAGGCGATCCGGAATGTAACAACTTCCTTTATCGCCGGCCCGGCGATCCGGGTGGAAGTGCCGGACGGACAGATGAAAGAGATCGAGCTGAACAGCCGAAGCGGCGACATCGAATGCAGCTGTGCGATGGCACGGAAGATGACGGTCCGCTCCACGAGCGGGGACGTATCGCTGGAGCCCGTGACCGAGAAGACCGCGGAAAGCATGCTGGTGAACACAGTGAGCGGCGACGCGGAGGTACGCGGATCCGCGCTGGACGCGGAGATCAGCAGCATGAGCGGCGAGGTGAGCGCGGACGGCGTGTTTGAGAATGTGACAATGAAAAGCACCAGCGGCGACGTGAAGTTCACCGGTTCCGTGATCGACCTGACGGCACATTCCATCAGCGGCGACGTGGAAGCGACGGTTGAGAACACCTCCCTGAAGCGTGTGGACGCCAAGAGCACCAGCGGCGACGTGGAGATCGGCCTGCCGGACGGGCTGACCGGCGTGCACGCGGAGTGCTCCACCGTCAGCGGAGACTGCCTTTCCAGAGTGTCCGACGCAGGCGCCGGCGCCCCGGTCCAGATCCGCGCGAAAAGCGTCAGCGGAGATGTCACTGTGCAGTAAAAAAACATGGTCAATCAAGGGAATACCTGCTATAATATACGCAGGTATTCCTTTTTTCTGTTTGTATGCACAAAGCCGGACAATCCGGCAGGGGAGAGGGACCAATGAAAAGACAGTTTTTCCGGACGGCGGTGACCCTGATGCTGGGCGCAGCCCTGTGTTTCTGTTTGCTTTTCAGCACGGGATGCGCCGAAGAGTATTACGTTGAAAATGAATGGAACTATGCGGACGGGTCCATTGACCCCGACCACGGCATTCCGGACAACGCGACCGGGGTGCTGGACCGGATCAAACGCAAGGGCGTGCTCCGGGTGGCAACGGAACCGTATTTCGCGCCGTATGAGTTTATCGACCCGGAACAGCTTGGCCAGAAGCAGTATGTCGGCGCGGACATGGAGCTGGCCCGCCTGATTGCCGAAAAGATGGGCGTGGAACTTGAAATCGTCCCGATGGAGTTCACACAGGTGCTGCCGGCGCTGTCCGAAAACCAGTGCGACCTGACCCTCTCGGCCATCGCTTTTACGCCGAGCCGAGCCTCGGCTTACGCGCTGTCCAAAGGCTATTATTTCCCGGCGACATCGGCCAGCACCGCTTTTGTGATCCGGGAAGAGGATCAGGAAAACATCACCTCCCTGGAGGACCTGGCCGATAAGACCATTGTGGCCCAGAGCAGTTCCCTGCAGGAGGCGCTGGCCTCCAAACATATCCTGAGCTACCGGGAATTCCGCCGGGTTTCCTCCGTGCAGGCCGTATACGAGGCCGTGCGCAAGGGCAAGGCGGACGCGGGCATCGTGGACCTGGAAACCGCGACCAACTATATCCGGAACAACAAGGACGCCGGCCTGACGCTGGCGGAAGGATTGGTTTTCACGCTGGAGGAACAGTACCTGGGCCTCCGGATCGCCGCGAAGAAAGGCGAACTGCAGCTGATTTATTTCGTGAACGGCGTGATCGACGAGGCGCTCGCCGACGGAACCTACGCAAAGTGGCTTGAGGAAGCGCAAAAGCGGGCTGCGGACCTGGGCATGTAATAAATGTCCGCGGAGACTCAAGCGCTGAGGAGGGATGCACGTGAAGAATAAAAAAGCCTTCATACCGGTGTTTTGCCTGCAGATCATGTTGTACCTGTTCCTGAACTGGGGCGGCGACCAGATCGTGTCCCGGCTGAACTGGCCCATCTGGCTGGATTCGCTTGGAACCATGCTGGCAGCCTATCTGCTCGGACCCTGGTGCGCGGCGATCATCGGCGGAAGCTATAACCTGCTGGGGTATATCCTGTACGGGATTCCCTGGTGGTACGCGCTTGTCAGCATCGTGATCGGCCTGATCGCGGGCTTTTGCGCGCGGAAAAAGTGGCTGGATTCCCTGCTCGGCACCCTGACCACCGGCGCGATCATGGCCGGCGTGGTGGCGATAGCCGCCTACCCGATCAACGTGATCCTGAACGGCGGAAGCACAGGAAACAACTGGGGCGACGCGGTGATCGGCTTCCTCGGAGAGGCCGGGATTCCGAACTGGATCAGCCTGTTCATCGGCGAACTGTATGTGGAACTGCTGGATAAGGTGTTCATCCTGATCGTCCTGTTCCTGATTACCCGCCTGTATCGCCTGATCGCGAAGAAATATGTAAAGCCGGAGCAAACGGCGGAAGAAGAGAACGAAGAAGGCACATCCGCCGCGGTGAAGGCGGTGGCGCTGCTGCTGGCCGCGGGCCTGGGCCTGGGCTGCATCGGCTTTGTGCCGGCGGCGCGGGCGGCGGACGCGGAAACCGCCGTGAACGAGGTCAACTACAACGACTACGTCCAGACCATCTTCTCCAGCACAAACGGCCTGCCCTGCGGCGAGGCGAACGACATCGCCATCACAGGGGACGGCATCATCTGGATCGGCACCTACGCCGGCCTGTACCGCTACAACGGCCGGGAATTCCGCTGGATGGACGGCTTTGATTCCGTCCGGAACGTCAACTGCCTGTATGTGGACGAGGAAGGCCGCCTGTGGATCGGCACGAACGACAACGGCCTGTCCATCGTGATCAACGAGCAGGTGGTCAACGTCATCGACCAGAGCCAGAGCCTGCCGGCCAACGCGGTCAAGTCCATCATCAAAAGCTCGGACGGCTACTACTACATCGGCACGACGAGCAGCATGCAGATCCTGACGCTGAACAACGGCCTGAAAAGGCTGAACACCCTGAGCGAGGTTTCCTACGCGGACCACGTGGCAGCGGACAAAAAGGGCAACGTGGCGGCGGTGACCAACGACGGGAACCTGTTCCTTCTGCAGCAGGGACAGATCGTTTCCTCCCGCCAGCTGCCGGAACGCCAGGACACCTTCCGGAGCTGCGCGTTCGATCCGGACGGCTACCTGCTGGCCGCCACCTCGGGCAACGAGATTTTCCGCTTTGATGTCAGCAAGGGCTGGTTTGAACTGCTCAGCGTTATGGAATGCCCGAGCCTGGAAAGCATCAAGAATATGTATTTCATGGAAAACGGGAGCATGTTCATCTGCGCGGACAACGGCGTGGCCTATGTGGACCCGAACGGCGAATACGAGAAGATCAACACCAACGATTTCAACAACTCCATCGACAATATGCTGGTGGACTACCAGGGGAACCTGTGGTTCACTTCCTCCCGGCTGGGCCTGCTGCGGATGGCTGCGTCCGACTTCCGGGATATCTACACAACCGCCGGCATGGACAACCGGGTGACGAACACCATCGTCCAGTGGAACGGCGCATACTACTTCGGCACGGACAAGGGCATGGACGCGGTGGACCTGAAGGGGAAACACCGCGTGACCAACGAGCTGACGGAGAAGTTTACGGGCGTCCGGATCCGCTGTATGACGGTGGACGACCAGGGCCACCTGTGGGTCTGCACCCACGGCAAGGGCCTGTATGAATACGACCCGGACGGCACGGAGTATACGTACAACAAGGAAAACGGCCTGTTCGGCAACAAGGCGAGGGTGGTGACCCAGCTGCGGGACGGCACGGTGCTCGTTTCCTGCGATACGGGGCTGGGATTCTTCAGGGACCACCAGATCGTGGACATGATCTATTATGCCGATACCCGGATCACCAGCAACACGGTGATGACCATGACGGAGCTGCCGGACGGCACAATCCTTGCCGGCACGGACGGAAACGGCATCGCCGTGATTGAGGACCGGAAGGTGACCCGGATGCTGACCCGGGCCAACGGGCTGAGCAGCGAGGTTATCCTGCGGACGGTGCTGGACGCCAAGACCGGCGGCGTGTTCGTTGTGACCAGCAACGGCCTGTGCTACATGAACACGGATGAAACCATCCGGACGCTGGACAATTTCCCGTATTTCAACAACTATGATATCTGGATCAAGGGGACGGACAGCATGTTCGTGATGTCCAGCGCGGGTATCTATACCGTGGACCGGAACGAGCTGCTCAGCGGCAAGGACGAGATTTCCTACGACCTGCTGGACTCCAGGCGGGGCCTGAACAGCAGCCTGACGGCAAACAGCTGGACCTGGTTCAACGATGAAACCGGCGAGCTGTACCTGGCCTGCGACACAGGCGTGTTCGTGATCAACACAAACAGCTTCTCCTCCAGTTCAAAAATCTACCGGCTGAGCGTGCCCACGATCAAACTGGACGGCGCCGCGCACCGGGTGGACCGGAGCGTGACACAGAAGATCTCCCGGGGCGTCAGCCGCATCGAGATCCAGCCCGAGGTCATCAACTACACGATCCAGGATCCCTTTGTGGGATACATGCTCGAAGGCTTTGACCCGGACTGGACCATCGTGCCGCAGAACGCGCTGGGCACTATCTCCTACACGAACCTGCCGGCCGGCAACTACACCTTCCACCTGGCGGTGTTCGACAACAACCAGGAGAACGTGCTGGTGGAACGGACCTACAACATCACCAAAGAGAAGGAGATGTACGACAACAGCTGGTTCATCTTCTATATGCTTTCCGTTCCGATGTTCACGGTGGGCTGGGTTACCTGGCTGATGGTGAAGCGCCATGAGCGGAAGATGGAAGAACAACTGGCCATCGCCAACCGCCAGATCGAGATGGGCAAGCAGACGGTTATCGCCATTGCCCGCACGGTCGACGCCAAAGACCAGCGTACCAGCGACCACAGCAAACGCGTGGCCATCTATTCCAAACAGATCGCTGAGGAATACGGGCTGGATGAGAAGCAGTGCCGGGACATTGAATGGGCGGCCCAGATGCATGACATCGGCAAGATCGGCATCCCGGACGCGATCCTGAACAAGCCGGCCAGGCTGACGGACGAGGAATATGCCGTCATGAAATCCCATACGAACCGCGGCGCGGAAATCCTGAAGGACTTTACGCTGCTGGACAACGTTATCGACGGCGCCCAGTACCACCATGAGCGGTACGACGGCCGGGGCTATCCGCAGGGGCTGAGCGGGGAGAACATCCCGCTGTTCGCCCGGATTATCGGCGTGGCGGACGCCTTCGACGCGATGACCGCCAACCGTATCTACCGCCAGCAGATGGACTTCAGCTACGTGCTGGGCGAGATGGAAAAAGGCCGCGGCACCCAGTTTGATCCCACGTTCGTGGATATCCTGCTGAAGCTGATCAATGACGGCAAGATCGACCTGAACAAGCTTTATCACGTGTCCAAGGAAGACAGCGACCAGGCGGAAAAGGCCGCGGCGGAAGCCCGGGCCGCCGGTGAACAGAAAACAGAGCAAAGTCCCTACAGTTCCGGCAGCATCTCTGAACGGAAGGATCCGGAGAAGGGAGGCAAAGCATGAAGAAACAGATCATCCTGACAGCGGTTGTCTGCGTGATTGTGCTGGCTGCGGCCGCGGTCCTGACCGGGTTCTGGAGCGACCGGAAAGGTGCGGGCGTCCTGAAGGTCGGCTTCGTGTATTCCGAGGACGAGAGCACGCCCTATACCGCCAACTTTGTCAAGGCGCAGCGGGCGCTGGAGGAGGAATACGGCAGCGAGGTAGAGATCCTGGCCAAGAGTAACGTGCTCAGCCGGGAATGCGAGACGCCCATCCGGGATTTGATCCGGGACGGCGTGAAGATCATCTTCATCAACATGGATACCGATATCCCGGTGACCCTGGCCCGTGAATTCCCGCAGGTGCAGTTTTGCCAGGCGTCCATGCCGACGATCAGCATCGAGGGCACGCCGGAAAACTACCATACCTTCAACGGCGAGATCTACCAGGCCCGGTACGTCAGCGGCATCGCCGCCGGCATGAAGCTCCGCCAGCTGCTGGACAGCGGCGCGCTGCTGCCGAAGGACGCGTTGGTGGGCTACGTCGGCGCGAACTCCACGGCGGAGGTTATTTCAGGCTATACCGCATTCCTGCTGGGCGTGCGCAGCGTGGCGCCGGAAGCGACCATGCGGGTGCGCTACACGGGCAGCTGGAGCAATTTTGCCGCGGAAAAGGAACAGACCCGGGAACTGATCAACGAGGGCTGCGTGATCATCGCCCAGCATGTGAACACCATGGCGCCGGCCATTGTCTGTGAAGAAGCGGCGGCAGCGGGACGGACAGTCTACCATATCGGTTACCACCAAAGCATGATGGACGTCGCGCCTTCCTCCTCGCTGACCAGCGTCAGGACGAACTGGGCACCGTATGTCATCCAGGCGGTGCAGGCGGTGATGGACGACCAGGTGATTGAGAAAGTGGTGGAGGCCCACGCTCACGGGCGGGACCTGAGCGCAGGGTTTGAAAGCGGCTGGGTGGAACTGATGGAACTGAACAAGTTTATCGCCGCGGAGGGCACGCAGGAGAAGGTCGCCAACGCAATAGAGAACATGAAAAAGGGACGGATCCGGGTGTTCTACGGGAACTACACCGGCGTGAACCCGATCAACCCGGCGGATACGATCGACCTGAGTACAGGCTATACCGAATGCCAGTATTCTTCCAATCCGTCCTTCGGATATGTGTTGAGAGACTATATTATCGTGGAAAATTAATTCATAATTCATAATTATATATGGTGTTTTCATAATATCTGAATGTGAGATTCAGGACGGTTGAGGGGGTTGGCCGGATGAGGAACGGACGGAAGAACGTGACGGTTCGCATCGCGGTAATCGGCGGCATTCTGGTAGCCGCGATCCTGGTGCTCGGCACGGTCTGGATGGGGCACAGCGCCAGCCGCGACACGGACAGCGCGGTCCGTTCGGTGAGCCTGCTGTACCTGGATGAGCTGGCCGGCCGCCGGGAACAGGTGGTGGAGGACACCCTCAACGACAGCTCTGAAAAGATCCGGACGGCCGTCGATCTGATGACGGAAGAGGACCTGAGCGACGAAGAACACCTGCGGGCATACCAGGCCCGGATGAAAAAACTGTACGAGCTGGAGAAGTTCGCCTTCGTCGATACGGAGGGCGTGATCTATACTTCTCAGGGAACGCAGGATAATATTGACGATTATCATTTTGATCACCTGTCCCTGGAACAGCCGGAAATCTCCTTGCTAAACCCCGAAAGCACAGACCGCAAGGTGATTATCGCCGTACCGGTGGACAAGATGCTGGGGGACAGGCACCTGACGGTTTGCTTTATGGAAATCGGCATGAAGAACATGCTGGAGAACGTTTCCATCGTGACCCAGGACACAGGGGCAACATATTGCAACATCTATACCGGAGGAGGCATTCCGCTGAGCGACCAGGTGCTGGCCGGCGCCGCAGATGAAAGCAGCCTGTTTGACGCGCTGGACAACGCGGAATTCATGGACGGCTACTCCCTGGACCAGGTGAAAGACGATTTTGCCCAGGGAAGGAAGGGCACGGTTTCGTTCACCTACAAGGGGACGCGCGAAACGCTGACTTACGAGCCCGTCCAGGGAACGGACTGGATGCTGACCTACCTGATCCGGGAGAGCGTGATCAGCGAGCGAATCAGCTCCGTATCCAGCGGGATCATCACCCGCAGCCTGATCCAGTCCCTTCTGGCCGCACTGGTGCTGGGCATGATGTTCGCGTTCATTATTCACCAGAACCGGAAGAACGCGAAGCTGGAGCTGGAAAAGGAAACCACCGAGGCAGAGAACCGGGCGCGCAGCGAGGAGATGGAGCAGCGGCTGGCCTTGCAGGAAGAACTGCTGGAGCAAAAAACCCAGCAGCAGGAACAGAGTAAGCTGATCACCGCGCTGGCTTCCGATTTCCGGAGCGTGTATTATCTGGAACTGGACAGGAACCGGGGCGTATGCTACCAGGCCCGGACCGACCTGCACGGATTCAGGACAGGCGAGGAATTCAACTACCTGGAATCCGTGACCGCCTACTGCAACAAGTACATCCTGGAGCCGTACCGCGAGGAGTTCCTGAAGTTTATCCAGCCGGATGCCATCCGGGAGGGCCTGAAGGAAAACCTGGTGATTTCCTTCCGCTACCTGATCAACGTGGACGGCCATGAATCCTGGGAGGCGGTCCGCTTCGCGGGCGTCCGCCATCCGGAGGACCGGGCAGATCACCTGGTGCACAGCGTGGGCGCATGCTTCGCGGACGTGGACGCCGAGACCAGGCGGGCCCTGGCGCAGCAACAGACGCTGAGCGAGGCACTGGCCGCGGCGGAACAGGCCAGTAAGGCCAAGACTGCTTTCCTGAGCAACATGAGCCATGAGATCCGTACGCCCATGAACGCGATCATCGGCCTGAACAACATTGCGCTGAACGAGCCGGACATGCCGGAAAAGGTCCGCGGTTTCCTGACGAAGACAGGGGAGAGCGCCCAGCACCTGCTGGGGATCATCAACGATATCCTGGATATGTCCCGCATCGAGTCCGGCCGGATGGTCATCAAGAACGAAGAATTCTCCTTCGCCAAGAACCTGGAGCAGGTGAACACAATCATCAGCGGCCAGTGCGCGGAGAAGGGACTGACATACGACTGCCGGATGTCCGGAAAGATTGACGACTATTATATCGGCGACGGCATGAAGCTGCGCCAGGTGATGATCAATATCCTGGGCAACGCCGTCAAGTTCACGCCGGAAGGCGGCACGGTCACTTTCCTGATCGAGGAGGGTCCGCGGTACAACGGGCAGGCGACGCTGAAGATGACTTTCAAGGACACAGGCATCGGCATGAGCAAAGAATTCCTGCCGCACCTGTTCGACGCCTTCGCCCAGGAGGATTCCTCCTCCACCAGCAAATACGGGAGTACCGGTCTGGGCCTACCCATCACGAAGAACATCGTGGAGCTGATGAACGGGCATATCGAAGTGGAAAGCGAAAAGGGGGAAGGTACCACCTTCACCGTGACGGTAACGCTGACCGAGTCCGACAGGAAGGACGGCCTGCCTGAAGGCGAACTGAACCCGAAGGAACTGAACGTGCTGGTTATCGACGACGATCCGATCGCAGTGGAGCACGCGCAGATCGTGCTGGGGCAGATCGGGATCAATTGTGAAACGGCGCAGTCCGGCGCGGAGGGCGTAGAAATGGTTCAGATCCGCCACGGCCGCAGGGCGGACTACGATCTGCTGCTGGTGGACTGGAAGATGCCGGAGATGGACGGTGTGGAAACCACCCGCCGGATCCGCGCGATCGTCGGAAACGATACGCCGATCATCATCCTGACCTCCTATAACTGGGATGAGGTAGCCGAGGAAGCCAGACAGGCCGGCGTGGACACCTTTGTGCCCAAGCCGCTGTTTGCCGGCAGCGTGATGGACGAGTTCCGGGAGGCATTCAAGCGGAAGAACGCCGGCGCCGTGAAAGAAGCTGCCGACCTGAAGGGCAGGCATATCCTGCTGGCCGAGGACGTGGCAGTGAACGCCGAGATCATGGTGATGGTGCTGAACATGCGGGAGATCGAGGTGGACGTGGCAGAGAACGGCCGAATCGCGGTGGAGATGTATGAATCCCATCCGGACGGATACTATGACGCGATCCTGATGGATATGCGGATGCCGGAGATGGACGGCCTGGAGGCAACGCGGAAGATCCGCGCCACCGGACGGCGGGACGCCACGGTGATACCGATCATCGCGCTGACTGCGAACGCCTTTGACGAGGACGTTCAGCGCAGCCTTCAGGCCGGGCTGAACGCCCACCTGAGCAAGCCGGTGGAACCGGACGCACTGTTTGAAACGCTGGAAAGCCTGATCCGGCCGTAAGGCGGAACAGGAAACAAAGGGAGCAACCGATATGAGAGAATCAAAGCGCCGGAGAATGGGGTACAGGTACACGGCCGCGTGGCTGTGCCTTTTACTGCTGTGCGCGCTGCTTTTCCCGGCCGGCGGAAGCGCGGAAACAAACACCGCCGCGCTGCGGGTCGGTTACTATGAAAACGAGGTTTTCCAGGAAGGAGCGTCGCCGGAAGCCATCAAGACGGGCTACGCCTATGAATACTATCTCAAAATTTCCGAATATACCGGCTGGAAATATGAGTATGTTTACGGCAGCTACGGCGAGCTGTATCAGATGCTGCTGGACGGCCGGATCGACCTGCTGGCCGGACTGGCCTGGAAAGAGGAACGCGCCGGGCTGATCGGCTATCCGGACGCCGCCATGGGCCATGAGACATACAGCCTGGTGAAACATGAGGCGGACGCGAATATCACCGCGGATCCGGCCACGATCGCCGGGAAAAAGATCGGCGTGCTGGACAGCGCCATGGTCGGCGTGCTGGACGCCTGGATGGAAAACAAGGGGATCACCGCCGAGGTGGTCAGGTTCGCGGACTACGAAGAGCTTTTTACCGCCTTTGACAGGGGTACGGTTGACATCCTTGCCGCCGAAGGCGACGGGGCCTACGGCCGGAACCATGCGGAGGTGCTCTGTTCCTTCGGGGCGTCGGATTACTACCTGTGCGTGAATATTCAGCGGCCTGACCTGCTGGGCGAACTGAACACGGCCCAGACGCAGCTGGCGGTGGAAGAACCGAACTACCTGCACTCGCTGAACTCCAAATACTATTCCGTAAGCATGTCCAGCAGGGCGTTTTCCGCTTCGGAAAGGGAATGGATTGACGGTCACGACGTGCTGCGGATCGGTTACCTGAACAGTTATCTGCCCTACAGCGGAACAGACGAGCAGGGAAATGTGACAGGCATCGTCCAGGACATAGTGCCGGAGATCCTGAAAGGGCTCGGAATCGACAGGGTTTCGGTTTCCTATCTGGCCTTCGACAGTTATGACGATATGATCGCCGCGGTGAACAACGGAAACGTCGACGCGGTATTCCCGGTGGGCGGCGGCCTGTACTATTCCGAGGAGAACGGGATTTATCAGTCTACCACGGTGGTTTCCGCGCCGACCGAGCTGGTTTACAGAGGAGAGTATTCCGAAGAAAAGACGGCCAGCTTCGCGGTAAACGAGAAAAACAGGATGCAGTATTACTACATCCGCACCAACTTTCCGAACGCCCGGATCCTGACGTTCCCGTCTATTGACGACTGCCTGGCGGCTGTGCTGGACGGAAAGACCGGCGGTACGACGCTGAACGGCCTCCGGGCGAACGATATCCTGAAAAACCGGAAATACCGCGATCTGTCGCTGTACCAGTTGACGCGGAGCGACGACCGCTGCTTCGGCGTGAAGATCGGAAACGAAGGGCTTCTGAAGCTGCTGAACCGCGGCATCAGCGTGCTGGGGCCGGAGTATGCCCAGAGCATTTCCTACCGCTATACAGACGGGCTGTATTCCGTATCGCTGATCGATATGCTGAAAGAAAACATGCCATTGGTCGGTTCGCTGATCCTTGCGGTGGCGGCGCTGATTATCTTCCTGTTGGTGCGCAGCGTCCGCCAGTCCCGGAAAGAGACGAGGACAAAGGAAGAAGCCCGGAAAGAACTGGAAGAGAAGAACAAGGAGCTGGCGGAAGGACGGGAGGCACTTTCAAAAGCCCTGAACGCCGCGGAGAACGCCAGCCGGGCCAAGACCACGTTCCTGAATAATATGAGCCACGATATCCGCACGCCCATGAACGCGATTGTCGGCTTTACCGAACTGGCATCCACCCATATTGACGAAAAGGAACGGGTGCAGGATTACCTGGGCAAGATCTCCGTGTCCAGCCAGCATCTGCTGTCCCTGATCAATGACGTGCTGGACATGAGCCGCATTGAGAGCGGCAACCTGTCCATTGAGGAAACGGACGTCCATCTGCCGGACGTGATCCGGGATATGCATACGATCATTGAACAAAGCGCTGCAGCAAAGCATCAGCAACTGACGATTGACACGCGGGACATCCGGAACGAGGATATTATGACCGACAAGCTGCGGCTGAACCAGATTCTGCTGAACATCCTGTCCAATGCGGTCAAGTTCACACCTGAAGGCGGGGAGATCAGCCTGCGGGTCAGCCAGCTGCCTCACGAACAGCAGGATACCGCCAACTATGAATTCCGCGTGAAGGACAATGGCATCGGGATGAGCGAGGAATTCCGGCAGAGCGTTTTTGAGGCGTTTGCCCGGGAACGGACCAGCACAGTCAGCGGCATCCAGGGGAGCGGCCTGGGCATGGCGATTACCAAGAACATCGTGGACATGATGGGCGGGACCATTACCGTGGAAAGCGAAGCGGGCAAGGGGACCGAAGTGACCGTGACTCTGCCGTGCCGCTTCAGCAGCGGGGAACGAAAAGACGAAGCGCCGACGGACTGCATATTCTTCAGCGGGAAGACCGTGCTGCTGGCGGAAGACAACGAAATGAATCAGATGATCGCTGCCGAGATTCTGAAGCAGCACGGTTTTGAGGTGGAAATCGCCGGGGACGGCGATGAAGCGGTCCGGAAGATGGCTGACGCGCCCGCGGGAAGCTACGACGTGATCCTGATGGATATCCAGATGCCGAAGATGGACGGATATGAAGCCACCCGGCAGATCAGGCAGATGGCAGATCCGGAGAAGGCCGGCATCCCAATTATCGCGGTTACGGCTAACGCCTTTGAGGAAGACCGGAAAGACGCCATGGAGGCCGGCATGGACGACCATCTGGCGAAACCCTACGATATTCCGAAAATGATGGAAACGCTGCGGCATATTCTGGGATAAAGAAGGCAAAAACAAAGACCCCGGCGCAGGGAGAGGAGCAACCAGCCATGAGTGAGACGGCAATGAGGACAGACTTCACGGGAGAGGACCGGGAAAGACTGGCCGCCATGAGGAAACGCCAGATCCTGATCGTGGAGGATGAATTTGTCAACCGGGAGATCCTGAAGGCCTACCTGGAGGCAGAGTATGAGGTGATCTGCGCGGAAACGGGCGAGGAAGCCAAAGAAATGATCCGTGCCGGTTTCGATACCATCAGCCTGATCCTGCTGGACCTGAACCTGCCGGATATTCACGGGATGGATATCCTGCGCTGGATCCAGGAGGACGTGTATTTTTCCAAGATTCCCGTGATTGTGGTGACTTCGGACAAGGAATCCGAGGTTGAAAGCCTGAACATCGGCGCTGCCGACTTCATCACGAAACCCTATCCGATGCCGAAGGTGATCCAGGCGCGGGTGCGGCGCATCATCGAACTGAATGAAACCCGGGACCTGGTTCAGGAGACGTCCCGGGACAGCCTGACAGGCCTGCTGAACCGGGAATACTTCTTTCATTACGCGGAACAGTACGACCACTTCCACCGGGACGAGCCGACGGACGCCATCGTGATGGACGTCAATCATTTCCGGATGATCAACGAACGCTACGGCAAGGCTTTCGCAGACGAGGTGCTCCGGCGGATCGGCATCGCGGTGAAGGCGTATGTGAAACGGAACGGCGGCGTGGCCTGCCGGCGGGAGGCGGACCGCTTCCTGGCCTACTGCCCACATACGGCGGACTATACAACCCTGGCGGATGAGATTACCGCGGCGGCAGGCGGCGGGATGAAGGGACGGATCCGGGTCCGGCTCGGCGTCTATTCAGACGTGGACAAATCCATTGATATGGAACAGCGGTTTGACCGGGCCAAGAGCGCCGCTGACACGATCCGGAACAGCTATAACGTGACAGTGGCGGCCTACGACGACCGGCTCCATGAAAAAGAGGTTTACGCGGAGCGGCTGCTGGACGAGTTCCAGGAGGCCATTGACCAGAAACAGTTCCTGGTTTACTTCCAGCCGAAGTATGATATCCGGCCGGAGGCCCCCGTGCTGTGCGGCGCGGAAGCACTGGTGCGGTGGAAACATCCGGAGCTGGGCATGATCAGCCCGGGCGTGTTTGTGCCGCTGTTTGAGAGCAACGGACTGGTGCGGGAACTGGATCATTACGTATGGCGCGAAGCCGCGGCACAGATGAAGGCGTGGAAACAGAGCCCGGGAAAGACCGTGCCGGTATCCGTCAACGTTTCCCGCGTGGATATGATGGACCCGGATCTGGCGGATACACTGCGGGGCCTGGTAGAGGACAACGGACTGGACTACGGCGACCTGCACCTGGAAATTACGGAATCCGCCTATACGCAGGACGCGGAGCAGATTGTCGACACAGTGAATACCCTGCGGGAGCTGGGTTTTGTGATGGAGATGGATGACTTCGGTTCCGGCTATTCCTCCCTGAACATGATCACGACTCTGCCGATTGATATGCTGAAACTGGATATGGGATTCATCCGGCACGCGTTCAGCGGGGAAGGGGATACCCGGATGCTGAAGGTGATCGTGGATATCGCGGAAACCCTGAATGTTCCGATGATCGCCGAAGGCGTGGAGACGAAGGAACAGATGCTGGCACTGAAGGATCTGGGCTGCGACATCGTGCAAGGGTACTATTTCTCCCGGCCAGTTCCGCCGGAGGAGTTTGAGGTTTTCCTGAAGTAAGATATGATAATATGAAAGAAGGAGCGCGGTTCTGATGAACCGCGCTCCGTTATGTCTGCGTTTATTCTTTGTCCTTCTTTTCCCGGATCAGGCTGACAATCAGCGAGATCAGGAAAAGCGGTATGCCGATGATGCCGGCGGGAAGCCACACTTTGGAGCAGAAGACGCCGAACTGCTCAATCGACAGATCGTAGCGGTATTTCTGCATCAGCGCGTTCGGATTCCCGTCCACGGCCAGCCCGACAGCGAAGATGACGATTAGCAGCGCTCCGATAAAAATCGCGACGGCGCCGGAGTTTCTTCCTCTCATAATGCGCTCCGCTTACGGGGAGATGTACTGCCTGTGGACCCAACCATTGAAGCCGTTATATTCGACCTTGGCCCAACCGCCTTCGATCGCCAGAACCGTAACCTGATCACCCTGCTGCAGACGGCCTACGCCATCGACGTTGGAGGACCAGTCGCCCTTCTGCTTATGGAAGTTCAGGTCGTTAATATTCACCGTCGCCGGATACGGGGAGAAGGGCTGCGGCGGGGTAGCCGTAACGGAGGGATCCTCAGTCGGGATATCCCCGGCGTCTGCGGGCTTGGAAAGCTGCAGATATCCGTTGTCGATGTAGCCTTTCTTTCCATTATACTGGATATAATCCCACTTCTTGTCATGCTTCAGAACCAGAACCGGGGCGCCATAAGGCACATTGAATATGACAGAATAATGGGTGGAATTGCCTTTCCGGACGTGTACCTGCTTTTTATTGCCGGAGACAACGTAAGCGGTGTAGCCCGTACTGGTTCCGCCGCCGCCGGGATCCGGATTCGGCGTGGCAGTCGGGGCGGGTTCCCTGTCGGTGAGGAACTTGGTCATCATCCAGCCGGTGTTTCCGTCGACCTGGATATTGCTCCAAGTGGCGCCTTTGCTGATGACATACACCTGGGTGTAGGGAGCATACTGGGCGATGACAGGCGCGTTCTGACTGGGATTGTTCCGCAGGTTCACCTTGCCTGTGCTCATGATCCAGGCATTATAGCCGCCGCCGGACACGACAGCGGAAGAAGATTCAGCTCCGGAAGCCTTGACCTGCTTCTTGCTCAGAAGGCTGTTGCGAATGTAGCCGGAACCGAAATTGGGGACGGTGACATAGTCATACTGGGAACCATGGGTATGTACCGTAACCCGGGTACCCTTAGCCAGCGTGGCCTGGACAGCACCGTCACCGGAAGGCATGCTGCGCAGCTTGGTATCGTCATAACCGACCCAGGCTTTATAGGACGAACCCTTTTTGAGGTATTTGGACTGTACATAGCCCTGGTAGCCATTGGAGAATTTGACATAGGCCCAGCCGTCCTTCGAGCTGATAATGTTGCACGCGTAGTCCCTGCGGTAGCTTGCGAGGACCTGGGTGTTTTCGCCGGGCATGCCGCGTACCTTCAGGGAGTTGGTGTTCACCCGGTGCCAGGTGGCGGCGGACGCAATGCCCGCGGGAATCAGCAGCGCGATTACGAGCAGCAGAGCGATCAAACGTTTTTTCATTGGGGTTCCCTCCAAAAAAGTAATACCAAATATGAATAACCACCGTCCATTATATACAACTTTTTTCAAATTGAAAACCCTTTTTGAAGAATTATTTACAATAATATTATAGAAAAATCACAAATTAGTAACTAATCAAAGGCCGGCATACAAGATATTGTGGCAAAAAAAGACTTGACTTTATCACGGTAAAGCATTATCATGATAAAGAAATTTCGCCGGGGCGGTCTGAAGACCGGTTCCGGATCCTGGAGGAAACGCTATGTTGATTGACGACCGGGTGATGAACGGACAGGAGCGGATCAGCTTCCGCCTTCGCGCGCTCTATTCGGAATACGGCTATGAACGTTACCGGATGAGCAAGTTTGAGGAATACGACCTGTACAGCCGGAACAAGGACTTCCTGTTCTCGGAAGGCGTCATCACTTTCACCGATACGAACGGCCGGCTGATGGCCCTGAAGCCGGACGTGACCCTTTCGATTATCAAGAACCGGAAGGATACGCCCGGGGAAATCCAGAAACTGTATTACCATGAAAACGTGTACCGGGTTTCCGCGGCGGCAGACGGCTTCCGCGAGCAGACGCAGGTCGGCCTGGAATGCATGGGCGCGGTGGACAACGCCTGCGTTGCCGAGGTGCTGCGGCTGGCTGCGGAAAGCCTGCGGCTCTGCTCCGAACAGTTCGTGCTGGAGATCAGCCACGTTGGTATCCTGAGCGCCTTTGTGGACGCCATCGCGCCGGATGAGACGGTCCGGGAGGAAATCCTGCGCTGCGCCGGACAAAAGAACCTGCACGGTATCAGCCGGATCTGCCGGGACAACGGTCTGGCTGAAGGCGCCGAGGACGCACTGAAACAGCTGCTGGGCCTGTACGGCACGCCCCGGACCGTGATGCCGAAGATCCGGGCACTGGCGGAAGAGTACGGCGCCGGCGAGATGGCAGCCGAGCTGGGCCGGGTAGTGGCCGGATTCACCGGCAGCGAAATTGAGGACCGGATCCAGATTGACTTCTCCGCGACGGGCGATCTGAAGTATTACAACGGCATTGCTTTCAAGGGCTTTATCAGCGGCATTCCCGGCAGCGTGCTGTCCGGCGGGCAGTACGACGCGCTGATGAAGAAGATGGGCCGCCGGGACCGGGCGATCGGATTTGCCGTGTTCCTGGACATGCTGGAAAGACTGACAGAGGAGGGTGACTTCCGTGCTTAATATCGCACTTCCCAAAGGCAGGCTGGGCGAGAAGGTTTACGCCATGTTTGCCAAGGCGGGCTTTGAGTGCCCCGCCCTGATGGAACCGGGCCGCAAGCTGATTTTTGACAACGAGGAAGCCGGCGTGCGGTATTTCTGGGTTAAGCCGTCGGACGTCGCGATCTACGTGGAGCGCGGCGCGGCCGACATCGGCGTGGCCGGCAAGGATATCCTGCTGGAGTACCGGCCGGACGTATATGAACTGCTGGACCTGAATGTCGGCAAATGCCGGATGGCCGTCGCGGCGCCGGCCGGCTTCAAGGATGATATGAACCGGACCCTGCGGGTAGCGACGAAGTTCTCCCGCATCGCCCGGGATTACTATACTTCCGTGGGACGAGACATCGATATCATTCACCTGAACGGTTCCATAGAGATCGCGCCGATCCTGGGACTTTCGGACGTGATCGTGGATATCGTGGAGACAGGGACGACCCTGCGGGAGAATAACCTGAATGTGATTGAGGAGATTGTTCCGATTTCGGCCCGCCTGATTGCCAACAAGTCCGGCTTCAAGTTCCGGACAGAGCAGATTGAGCGGCTGACTGAGGGACTGAGAAAGGAAGTGCAGGAAGCATGATCCGCATTATGAAATACGGCGAGGTGTCCAACGAGGAAATTTTCGCGCGGGCCATGCCCACGGTGAACGTGACCGACGCCGTGGCGGATATCATCCGGAACGTGCGGGAGCGGGGCGACGCGGCCGTTAAGGAATATACGGAAAAGTTCGATAAAGTCAGAACGGACAGCCTGCTTGTGACGCCGGAGGAAATGAAAGAAGCGCTGAACCAAATTGAGCCGGCATTTATGGCCGTGCTGGAAAAGGCGGCGGCCAATATCCGGAAGTTCCACAGCCGGCAGGTCCGGAATTCCTTCATCATTAATGACGAACCCGGCGTAGTGATGGGGCAGAAGGTGATCCCGGTGGACCGGGCGGGCGTGTATGTACCCGGCGGCACGGCGCCGCTGTCCTCCACGGTGCTGATGGACGTGATTCCCGCGAAGATCGCCGGCGTGAAGGAAGTGATCCTGGCTACCCCGCCCGGAAAGGACGGAAAAATCGATCCAGCGATCCTGGCCGCGGCCAAGGTGGCCGGCGCGGACCGGATCGTGAAGGCCGGCGGCGCGCAGGCGATCGCCGCCCTGGCGTACGGCACGGAGTCGGTGCCGAAGGCTGATAAGATCGTCGGTCCCGGGAATGCCTTTGTGGCGGAAGCGAAGCGCCAGGTATACGGCATTGTTTCCATTGATATGATCGCCGGCCCCAGCGAGATTCTGGTGGCGGCGGACGGGAAGTCCAATCCGGCGTACCTGGCGGCGGACCTGCTGAGCCAGGCGGAGCACGATAAGGTGGCCAGCGCGGTGCTGGTGACCGATTCCATGGAACTGGCAGAGCGGGTCCGGGATGAACTGGAAAAGCAGATCCCGCTGCTGGACCGGGCTGAGATTGCCCGGGTATCCATTGACAACAACGGAAAGATCATCGTGGCGGAGGACCTGAAGACGGTCATCGACATCGCCAACGAAATTGCACCGGAGCACCTGGAACTGTGCGTGGACAATCCCTTTGACTGGCTGGACAGCATCCGCCACGCCGGATCGGTGTTCATGGGCCGGAACTGCCCGGAGGCACTGGGCGACTATATGGCCGGACCGAACCACACGCTGCCGACCCAGGGCACCGCGAAATTTTCCAGCCCGCTTTCGGTGGATGACTTTGTGAAGAAAACGCAGTATACTTATTTCACCCGGGAAGCGCTGGCCGCCCTCGCGCCGGACGTAGCCGCCTTTGCCAGAATGGAAGGACTGACCGGACACGCGCGGAGCGCGCTGATCAGAACGGAAGAATAACCAGAGAGGAAGAAGCAGGATGAGCCGGTTCTTTTCGGAGAAGTACCTGGATCTGGAACCATATGTGCCGGGAGAGCAGCCGCGGGATCAGCAGTACGTCAAGCTGAACACCAATGAAAATCCGTATCCGCCCCTGCCGGAAGTGGCGAAGGCGGTTGCGGAGGAAAGCGGAAAACAGCACCTCTATTCCGATCCGGAATGCACCGAACTGAGAAAAGCGCTGGCGAAACGGCTGGACGTATCGACGGACGAGCTGCTGATGACCAACGGCTCGGACGAGATCCTTAACTTTGCCTTCATGGCTTTCTGCGACAAACACACGCCTGCCTATTTCGCGGATATCACCTACGGTTTCTATCCGGTGTTCGCGGCAATCAACCGGGTGCCCTATGAGGAGATCCCGCTGAAGGAAGACCTGACCATCAATATCACCGATTATTATCAGAAAGCCGGCACGATCTTTATTGCCAATCCAAACGCCCCGACGGCTATTGCCCTCCGGGCACGGGAGATTGAGGAGATCCTGAAACGGAATCTCTACAATGTGGTGGTTGTGGACGAGGCCTATGTGGACTTCGGCGCGGAAAGCTGCGTGCCGCTGATCCGGAAATACGATAACCTGCTGGTGACGCAGACCTTCTCCAAGTCCCGGTCCATGGCCGGTGCACGACTGGGCATGGGTATCGGGAACCCGGAACTGATCCGTGACCTGAACACCGTGAAGTATTCCATCAATCCGTATAACGTGAACAGGTTGACTTCCGCAGCGGGCGTTGCCTCCCTGAAGCGCGACGAGTACAACAGGGAAAACAGCCTGAAGATTATGGATACCCGGGATAAATACGGACGGATCCTGCGGGGAATGGGTTTCGAGATGACCGAATCCCAGACGAATTTCTTCTTCGCCCGGCATCCGGACATCCCCGGAGAGGAACTGTACCTGGAACTGAAGAAACGGGGTGTGCTGATCCGCCACTTCAACGTGGAACGCATCAAAGACTATAACCGGATCACGGTCGGCACACCGGAACAGATGGACAGACTGGTTGAAGCGATCAAAGAGATCCAGGAGGAGAGAAAATGAGACAGGCAGAGATCAGCCGGAAGACCGGCGAAACGGATATCCGAGTGCTCCTGAACCTGAACGGAACCGGTAAGAGCACCATCGATACGGGCGTCGGCTTCCTGGACCACATGCTGACGCTGTTCGCCCGGCATGGGCGGTTTGACCTGGAAGTGTCCTGCAAAGGAGATACGTATGTGGACGACCACCACTCCGTGGAGGACATCGGTATCGCCCTGGGAAAGGCTTTTGAGCAGGCATTGGGCGACAAGAAGGGCGTGACCCGTTACGGCAGCACGATCCTGCCCATGGACGAGAGCCTGATCCTCAGCGCTGTGGATCTGTCCGGCCGCGGACTTCTGGTTTACGATCTGGCCATTCCGGCAGAAAAGGTCGGGACCTTTGATACCGAGCTGACGGAAGAGTTCTTCCGGGCGCTGGCCCACAACGCCGGTATGACGCTGCACATCAAACAGCTTTCCGGCGGCAACAGTCACCACATCATAGAAGGCGCCTTCAAGAGCGTCGCCCGCAGCCTGCGGACCGCCGCGGCGATTGATCCGGCCTGTGCGGAGGAGATCCCCTCCACGAAAGGAGTCCTGTGATGATTGCGATCATCGACTACGGCGTGGGGAACCTGTTTTCCCTGCAGTCGTCCTTCGCCGCGATCGGACAGGACGCCGTTGTGACGCGGGACATTGAGGAGATCCGCCGGGCAGACCGGCTGATCCTGCCCGGCGTCGGCGCGTTTCAGGACGCGGCGGAAAAACTGCGCCTTTCCGGCATGGACCGGGCGGTGAAGGAAGAGACGGCGAAAGGGAAGCCGCTGCTGGGGATCTGCCTGGGCATGCAGATGCTGTTCGAGCGCAGCCATGAATACGGCGTGCATGAGGGACTGGGCCTGCTGAAGGGTGAAATCCGCCCGATCGCGGAGCGGATTCCCGCCGGGCTCAAGATTCCCCAGATGGGATGGAATGCCCTGAAGATCGTGAAGGAGTCCCCGCTGCTGAAGTATACCAAGGCGGGAGAGTATGTCTACTTCGTTCATTCCTACAGTGCGGTGGACTGCGAAGAAAGCCTGCTGGCCGTGACGGAATACGGGGCGGACCTGACCGCCTGCGTGGGGAAGGGCAACGTGTTCGGCTGCCAGTTTCACCCGGAAAAGAGCGGCGAGGTCGGCCTGCGGATCCTGAGAGCCTTCTGTGAGGAGGTATCCGCATGATCCTGTTTCCTGCAATCGACCTGTATGAAGGTAAAGCAGTGCGCCTGTACAAGGGCGATTACGCGCAGATGACGGTCTACAGCGAGCACCCGGAGGAGATCGCCCTGGACTTTGCCGCCAAAGGCGCGACCCACGCGCACCTGGTGGACCTGGAAGGGGCGAAGAGCGGCACGACGCCGAACCTGGACACGGTGCTGAAACTGAAAGAAGCAGCCGGCCTGTTCTGCGAGATCGGCGGCGGCATCCGCAGCATGGAAACTGTGAAAACCTATCTTTCCGCCGGGCTGGACCGGGTAATCCTGGGTACGGCGGCGGTGGAGGATCCGGTGTTCCTGCGGGCGGCAGTGGACGAGTACGGCGGGCAAATCGCCGTGGGTGTGGACGTGAAGGACGGATATGTAGCCGTAAAAGGCTGGACGGAAAAATCCGCGCTGCGCTTCATGGATTTCTGCAAAGAGATGGAACAGATCGGCGTGAAAACGCTGATCTGCACGGATATCTCCCGGGACGGCGCCATGCGGGGCACCAACCGGGAAATGTATAAGCAGCTGTCGGAGTCGCTGGGCCTGCAGATCACAGCCTCGGGCGGCGTCAGCACGATGGAGGACATCGAAAGCCTGCGGGACATGAACCTGTATGGGGCGATTATCGGCAAGGCATATTATACCGGCGATATTGACCTGAAGAAAGCGATCGAGGTATGTAAATGATCACCAAACGGATTATTCCCTGCCTGGACGTGAAGGACGGACGGGTGGTCAAGGGCGTCAATTTCCAAAAGCTCGGCGACGTGGCATCTCCGGTGGAACTGGCAAAGTACTACAGCGACAACGGGGCGGACGAGCTGGTGTTCTACGATATCACAGCTTCGGCCGAGGGCCGGGCGCTGTTCACGGACATCCTGACGGAAACGGCGCGGACGGTGTTCATCCCGCTGACGGTAGGCGGCGGCATCAACACAACGGACGATTTCGACCGGGTGCTGAAGTGCGGCGCGGACAAGGTGTCCGTCAATTCCGGCGCGATCCGGGATCCCTCGCTGGTTGGGAAGGCCGCGAAGCTTTATGGCGATCAGTGCGTTGTGCTGAGCGTGGATGTGAAGCGGGTGGACGGCGTGTTCCGCATCTTCGCCAAGGGCGGCCGTGAGAATACCGGGATGGACGCGATTGAGTGGGTGAAGCGCTGCGTCGGTGAAGGCGCCGGCGAGGTCGTGGTCAATTCCATGGATACCGACGGAGTGAAACAGGGGTTTGACCTGGAACTGCTGGAGCAGGTATGCAGCGTGGTGAAGGTGCCGGTGATTGCCTCCGGCGGCGCCGGATGTATTGAAGACTTCATTACGCTGTTCAAGGCGCTGCCCGGGGTGGACGCCGGGCTGGCGGCCTCGATCTTCCACTTCGGGGAGGTTGCAATTAATGATCTGAAGCTGGAAATGCAGAAAAACGGGATTCCGGCAAGAATTTAATTCAGAATTCATAATTCAGAATTCATAATTATAACTTTGGAGGAGACTATGCTAAGTATTGACGATCTCAAATATGATTCGAATGGCTTGATCCCCGCAATCGTAGTGGACGCGGTGAGCGGCAAGGTGCTGACGCTGGCGTACATGAACAAGGAAAGCCTGAAGATTTCCATGGAAAAGGGGCTCACCTGCTTCTGGAGCAGGAGCCGGCAGGAACTGTGGCTGAAGGGCGAAACCAGCGGAAATTACCAGCACATCGTGTCCATTACGGCGGACTGTGACCGGGACGCGCTGGTGGTGAAGGTGGAGAAGGACGGACCGGCCTGCCATACGGGCACGGAAAGCTGCTTTGGCGACGTCCTCTGGGAAAGCGACGAGCTGCATGAGTTCACCTATGAAGGATTGATGGAGCTGATTGCCGGCCGGAAGACGGAGAAGAAGGAAGGATCCTATACCACCTATCTGTTCGAGAAGGGCCTGGACAAGATCCTGAAGAAGGTAGGCGAGGAAACCACAGAGGTCATTATTGCCGCGAAGGACAAGGACAAGAAGAATACGGTCTATGAAATCGCGGACCTGGCCTATCACGTCATGGTGCTGATGATCGAGGCAGGTATCTCCCTGGAGGATATCCATAAGGAACTGGCGTCCCGCCATGTGATCGACAAGAAGGTCAAGCAGGAGAAAATGGTCTGATGAGAGATCTGCACATGCACACCGTATTCTCCGACGGAAAGAATACGCCGGAGGAGATGGTGCAGGAAGCGATCCGGCTCGGGCTCGATACAGTCGGAATCTCCGACCACAGCCACCTGGACCCCTGCGGGATGACGCTGGAAGCGTCCGCGGAATACCGGAAAGAGATTGCCCGGCTGAAGGAAAAGTACGCCGGGCAGATCAGGGTGCTGTGCGGACTGGAGCGGGACTTCATCTCGGACGACTTCGGGCCGTACGACTATGTGATCGGCTCGGTGCACCTGCTGACGATGCCGGACGGGCACCATGTTTCCATCGACTGGACCGCGGAGAAGCAGCGGGAAGGAGTGGAAAAGTATTTCGGCGGCGACTGGTATGCCTTTGCCGAGGCGTTCTATGCCACTGAAGCGAGGGTCGTTGAGGTGACGAAGTGCGATATCATCGGGCACTTTGACCTGATCACCAAGTTTATCGAGCAGGAACCGAACTTTGACATCCGCCATCCCCGGTATGTGAAGGCCTGGCAGAATGCGGCGGATATCCTGCTGAAGACCGGGAAACCGTTCGAGATCAACACCGGCGCCATGTCCCGGGGCTACCGGACAAGCCCGTACCCTCACAAGGAGATCCGGGATTATATCCGCGCGCGCGGCGGCAAGCTGATCCTTTCCAGCGACAGCCACGCAAAGGATACGATTGCGTACCGGTTTGAGGAATACTTAGATGAAATTCATAATTCATAATTCAGAATTCATAATTATGATAAGCCTGAACAGTAAAGGAAAATGAACGATGAAATAATATTCAAAAAGTTTTCGAAGAAATTCGGGAACTTTTTCTTTTCGAAGGCGTCTGACAGAGTGAGACCGGGAAGACCGGGACTGTGAAAGGAGAAGGAAGACAATGAAGAAGATTACAGCGATCATTCTGGCGGTACTGATGCTGCTGAGCATCGCGGCGTCCGCCATGGGAGAAGAGAACAGGATCTGGCAGCTTGGAGACAGCGGTGAGAAAGTCACCTGGATCCAGCAGCGGCTGAAGGACCTGGAGTACATGGACCGGGAACCGACCGGCACTTTTGACGAAGAAACCGAGGAAGCCCTGAGAGCTTTCCAGTGGGACAACGGCCTGCTGAAGACCGGCATGGCGGACAGCGTCACCATGAAGGCGCTGGAAACCGCGACAGAGACCCGGTCTGAACGTGAGAGCAGATGGAGCGTTGAATACGAAGACGCGTGCTACGAGGCAACGGAATCCTATTCGGTGGGATCAAACGCCGCACCGATGTCGACCGGCATGCCGCTGTCCGGCATGGCCAAATCGGAACGCCTTGACTGGAACACGGAAGAATACACCACGTTCGAGAGCAACCGTTTCCTGAGCGTGACGACTTCGCCCCTGTCCACCTTCGCGGCGGACGTGGACACCTCTTCCTACGCCCTGTTCCGGCGCAAAGTGCTGAACGGGGAACGGGTCGCCCCTGACAGCATTCGCATTGAGGAAATGCTGAACTATTTCCACTATGATTACGCGCAGCCGAAAGACGGCGAGCCCTTCGGCGTGACGACGGAGATCGCGCCCTGCCCGTGGAACGACAAGACGATGCTGCTGCTGGTCGGCCTGCAGGCCGCGGAAGTGAAGCCGGACAACCGGCCGGGACACAACCTGGTGTTCCTGATCGATACCTCCGGAAGCATGTACGGCAGTGACCGGCTGGACCTGGTGAAGCGCGCGTTCATGCTGCTGCTGGAAGAACTGGATCCGGACGACACCGTATCCATCGTGGCCTACGCCAGCCAGGACCGGGTGGTCATCGAAGGCGTACACGCTTCGGAAAAGACCAGGATCATGGAAGCTATCTCTGAACTGGAAGCGGGCGGCGCGACCAACGGATCCGCCGGCATCATGAAGGCCTATGAAATCGCTGCGAAGTACTTCCGTGAGGGCGGCGTGAACCGAATTCTGCTGGCCACGGACGGCGATCTGAATGTCGGCACCACCGGCGAGGGCGATCTGGCAAGGCTGGTCAGCGAAAAGAAAAAGGCCGGCATCAGCCTGACCTGCCTGGGCGTGGGCATGGGCAACTACAAGGACAACAAGATGGAAGCCCTGGCGGACTACGGCGACGGCAACTGCCGGTACCTGGATACGATCTATGAAGCCCGCAAGGCGCTGGTGGAGGAAGCCGGCGGCACCTTCATTACCGTCGCCAAGGACGTGAAGATCCAGGTGGACTTCAACCCGGCAAAAGTCAAGGGTTACCGGCTGATCGGCTATGAAGACCGGCTGATGGCCGCCGAGGATTTCGCCAACGACGAGAAGGACGGCGGCGAGATCGGCAGCGGACACCGGATGACGGCCCTGTATGAGATCGTTCCGGCGGATTCGGACTTCGATTTCGGCGAAGCGGAAAGCCGCTACCAGAACACCCAGACCGGGGAAGCGGGCGCAGATGCGGAATGGCTGACGGTGGCGATCCGGGCGAAGGAGCCGGAAGGCACGGAAAGCAAGCTGTATGAGTATCCCGTGGATGCGAAAGCGGTCAGCGAAACCATGAGCGGGAACCTGCGCTTTGCGGCGGGCGTGGCAGAGGCCGGCATGATCCTGCGGGAGAGCGAATGGAAGGGTACCGCGGACTGGGCGCAGGCGCTGGAACTGGTCCGCGGATGCGAAAGCGTGACCGGGGACGCGTACAAAGAAGAGTTTGTGTACCTGCTGACACTGCTGGAGAGAGCACAGTAATTCACAATTCAGAATTATACGCTGCGGCGGAGGAGATCCTTCGACTTCGCTGCGCTTCGCTCAGGATGACACCGGGAGAAACGAAAAGTCATTAAAGGGCAAAGAAAACCGGTGACAAACGAAGGGTAAATGAATATAATGGCATGGAGCGGATCCGGAAGGAGAAAGGCCATGCCATTTTTATATGAAACCCATATGCATACCTGCCAGGGAAGCGCCTGCGGAAAGGCTACGGGCAGGGAACAGGCCCGTGTATACAAGGAGGCCGGATATACCGGCATCATCATTACCGACCACTTTTTCGGCGGGAACACCGCGGTGAACCGCGAACTGCCCTGGGAAGAGCGGATTGACCTGTTCTGGAAGGGTTATGAGGAAGCAAAAGAGGAAGGCGACCGGATCGGGCTGGACGTCTTTTTCGGCCTGGAACAGAACATTCATTACGACGAATACCTGATCTACGGCCTGACAAAAGAATATATGAAGGCGCACCCGGAAATGGAACACTGGAACCGGCGGCAGCAGCTGGAAGAAGTACACAGGGCCGGCGGCTGCGTGATCCAGGCACATCCTTTCCGGATGCGGAACTATATGGACCGGATCCGTCTGGGATTGCATTTCTGCGACGGAATCGAGGTTGCCAACGCGGGAAACGAGCAGATGGACGACGCGCGGGCCTGGCGCTACGGCCGGGAAAAAGGTCTGGTGATGACCGCCGGATCGGACAACCACTGCGGCGGGAACTGGCCGCTGTACGGCGTGGTACTGGAAAAACGATTGACAAGCATAGCGGATTATGTCAATATAATCATGGGAAAGCATTCTGTTCAACTGCATATTCCGGAAGGCAGGCTTGAGTTTAGCGAACCGCCGGTGATTGACGAAAGACATCGGGCTTTAATGTTGGACGAGAATGAACGGGAGCATCCTGCTGAAAAAGAATGGATCGACTGAGCCGATCCTGACTTCAGAAAGGACGGACGGAGATGAATCTGGTTCTGGTCCTACGAGCGGAACTTGTTTGCCTGATCATCCTGCTCTATCTGACATTTGTATCACGAACCTACCGGATGGGCAAAGACGTCCGGATTTTTAACCAGATCCTTTTTTTCGCGATTATTCATGCAGTTATGGATATGGTGACCGTGTATACGGTCAACAATCTCGGCGATAACCTGCTTAACACAATTGCGCATATTATCTTTTATCTGTCAGCGATCATGTACTCTTATATGATGTGCCTGTATACGCTGAACCTTACCCGGCCGCAGCAGATGAACCGGGTGAAACGGCTGCTCGCACTGCTGCCGGTCATGATTTATGTCGTACTGCTCTGTACGCCGCTGCTGAAAATCGAATACGAACAGCTGAACGGAACCAAGGCCAGCGTCGGTTCTGCACCGACGGTGGGCTACGTGATTGCGTTTATGTATTTTGCCGTGGCAATCGGCAGCATCTTTGCCCACTGGCATAAAGTCGGCAAACACTTCAAGAAAGTGATGCTGCCGATGCTGTTTTTGCTGGTTATCTCCGAACTGATCCAGACCCAGGTAAAGGAATTCCTTTTTACCGGCTGCGCAATCACGGCGATCACGGTGGCCTTCTTCTTCACGCTGGAGAATCCTGCCACGGTGCTGGAACGGAAGGTCATGATGGACGCGCTGAGCGGACTGGGCACCCGGTCCGGATACGAACACGACATGGCCGAGTACGATAAGGAATTTGAAGCGAACAAGGATATAAAATTTACATTCCTGTTTGTGGATATCAACAACCTGCGCAGCGTGAACGGCCTGTTTGGCCACCAGGAGGGCGACAGCTACATCAGCAACGTCACGGTGATCCTGATGACCAACCTGCGCGGCGCGGAGCATATCTACCGCATGGGCGGCGACGAGTTCCTGGCCATTTACCGGAAAGCGGACGAAAAAGTCGTGATCCGGGATATCAAACGCGTACATGAAGCCTGCGTTAAGGGCCGTGACCGGCATGACTATACGCCGGAACTGGCCATCGGTTACGCGATTTCCGATCCGAACTACAACAGCCTCCGGGACGTGCTGCGCGTCGCTGACTACATGATGTACTGCAACAAGGCGGATCTGAAGCGGGAGATCGCGGAAGACGCGATCCACCATACCGGCACGCATCTGAACCTGAGCGGCCTGACGGACCGGGTGTTCGACGCCATGTGCCTGACCAGCGAGGAGTATTATCCCTATCTGACCAACCTAGAAACCAACGTGACGCGCGTCGCACCGGCCATGGCCGAGTTCTTCGGGCTGGACGGGGAATTCCTGGACAACTTCTCGGAGATCTGGTCGGAATATGTCCATCCGGATGACCTGCAGGAATACGTCACGGATATTTCCGCTACGCTGGCGGGCCGGAAACAGTATCATTTCTGTCGTTACCGGGCTAAGGCAAAGAACGGAGAGTACGTAGAACTGACCTGCCGCGGCGGCATTTACCACGGGCGCGACGGAGAGCCGGACGTGTTCTGCGGCTATATGGTGAACCACGGGGCCACCGGCACGATCGACAGCTCCACAGGCCTGAAAAACCACCAAGCTATGTACGAGTACCTGTCTGAGGCACTGGCGGAACACCGTCCCGGCGTGGTGATGCGGCTGGAGATCCGGAACCTGAACCGGATTCGGATGCTCTACAGCGGCGAGACCGGCGCTTCGCTGATCCGCAACCTGGCCAGCGACTTTGCCCACGCGGTGGACAAGGACGGCGAGGTGTTCAGCAACCACGGTTCCAACTTTATCTTCTGCCTTCCTTACTATGATGAGGCAAAGGCAAATGAACTGTACCGCCAGATCCGGAAACACTGCAAGGCGGGCATCCTGACGGACCAGGAACTGATCCCGGTGGATATTACCGGCGGTGCGGTCAAGATGCCGGACGATTCGCTGACCGTTCCGACCGCCATCCGCCAGGCGGCGCTGTTCGCCGCGGAAGAGGCCTACTATCACAACGCCGGCAGGCTTTGGTTCTTCGGCGAGACGGACCAGGGAGCCGGCACGTACAACAAAGAACTGCTTCGGACGATCCAGCATGACTGCGTGATGGACCGGAAGAACTTCTATCTGCGCTTCCAGCCGATCGTCCGGGCGCAGACCGGAGAGATTGCAGGAGCAGAAGCGCTGCTGCGCTGGAAGTCCGACGAACACGGCGAGGTATCCCCGGGACGCTTTATTGCCTTCCTGGAGAACGATCCGGCCTACGAGCCGCTGGGATACGACATCATCCGCCACGCGGTCCGGACGGCAGGGCAGATCCGGAAGACGATGCCGGAGTTCCGCATCAACGTGAACATCACCGCCATCCAGCTGCTTTCAGACGAGTTTATCCCGACGGTGACAAAGATCCTGGAAGAAGAACAGTATGATCCGGCGTACCTGATGCTGGAACTAACCGAACGCTGCAAGGAAATGGAATTTGACCTGCTGAGCGAACGGGTTGCGGAACTGAGAAAAACCGGCGTACGAGTGGCCCTGGACGATATGGGTACCGGCTACTCCACGATCGATCTGCTGCTGCATCTGGCAGCGGACGAAATCAAGCTGGATATGACCTTCACCCGGGAACTGCAGGGGATAGAGAAACATGAACTCCTGACCCATACACTCTGCGCTTCAGCGGCCAGAAATAACGTGGACGTGTGTTTCGAGGGCGTCGAGGACGAGCAGACGGTTGATTACCTCAAGGGCTACGGCGACGTGCTGCTGCAGGGCTATCATTTCAGCAAGCCACTGCTGGCCGAAGAGTTCATGGCGAAATACTGTAATAGTAATTCATAATTCATAATTCAGAATTAATAGTTAAATCCCGGAAGCGGATGATTGAGTACGCTTCCGGGATTTTTAAACATTGAGTCAATACTGGGTGTTTTTTTTCATCAGCCGTAAACCGCGGCGGGAGGGTTCCTTCCGGTCCGGGGTTTCAGGCAGGTCAAACTCATAAGCGGTGCTGGCATTGATGACGGGGATACCGTTCCAGTCCCGCTGCCGCTGAAAATGGGCGCCGGTATAGGCCTGATGCACATGACCGTGAACCATGACCGCCGGACGCCACGCATCCAGCAGGGGCCCGAAGCATTCAAAGCCGCGGTGAGCGAGGTCATCCTGATCGCCCAGGCCGCGGATCGGCGAGTGGGTCAGCAGGATATCGAACCCGCCGGTGGCGCGCAACTTCCGGCGGAGCGAAGCGACACGGGAGGCCATCTCCTTTTCGGAAAACATATTGACACCGTCCGGGCGGTAGCGGATGGAACCGCCCAGTCCCAGGATCCGGACGCCGCTTACCTGAATGATTTTTCCGTCGGCACAGAGGCAGCCTTCCGGCGGCTCTTTTTCATACCGGTCGTCATGATTGCCGCGGACATAGACGATGGGCGCGTCAGTGAAACAGGTGAGGAAAGACAGGTATTTCGCGGGCAGGTCGCCGGCGGACAGGATCAGATCCACGCCGCTGAGCGCTTCCCGGCAAAGATCCCCCCAAAGCCTTTTGGACGGTTCGTCCGCAATCGCCAGAATCCTCATCACCGCACGCTCACTTTCTGTTCCAGCTGAAGGCTGACAGCTGAGGCTTCAGTTCGCCGTGGATGCCCTGGAGCCGGACGAGCGGAAGAGCAGAATCGATCAGTTCCTCCGCGGAAGGAAGGGTGCCGACAATGTTGTCGGCCAGGTAATCCATGCAGAGAATCTCCGCCGGTGTGAGACGCCGGTTCGCATCGCAGCGCAGGACGCCGTCCTGATCTCTCAGTTCCCCTTCGAAGGGGGAGAAGGAACCTTCCCGGATCTGCTCCCGGAAATGGTGGACCGTCCGGGCAGCATAGGGATCAAAACGGGAGGAGAAAGCGACATCCAGAATGTTGGAACCAAGGCCCCACCAGTAATTGGTCACGTCGTTTTTATTTTCGGCCTGGTTAAAGGTACCGTTCAGGATCCGCTCCAGCATCATCCGATAGAACAGGCCCCAGCGGGGGATCAGCGTACCGATGTTGACGATTTCCGTTCCGTCCCGCAGATACAGGCCATAATCACGGGCGTCATGGTTCGGGGCGGTAATGTCCCGGTTGCAGATCACGCGGATCTCCGGGTCCTCGAAGGGCGTTTCCGCGTTAAACCAGGAAGCGGAGAACCAGTTCAGGTATACCCGGGCCTGCGGATTGACCATCCGCGCGCCCAGCGCGAAGGCGTTAGCCGCTGCCGGGGCCCCGTAAATCGGGAAGTCCGCAATATAGCCGATTTTTCCGTTTTCAGAGAGGATGCCGGCAGCGATTCCGAGCAGGAATTTTGCTTCATAGAACCGGATGTAATAGGTCCGGATATTGGCGTAGTTGGACAGCAGGGAACAGCAGAGGAAATGGACATCCGGATGCTCCAGCGCCGGTTCGATCGCGCTGTTGAGCATGACCGGCGAGGTGGCGAAGATGGCGGTATAGCCATCCTTAATCAGCTTGTCGATCTCCTCCTCAAAATCAGCCCGGGAGGGAACGATACGGACGGCAGTCTCCAGTTTGTCGCCCAGCTTTTCTTCCGCTTCCAGCCGGCCGAGGTTATGCCAGTAGTTCCAGGCGGAATCCTCGACGGAGCGGTTGAAGAGGAAGGCGGCCTTGATCTTTGAAGGACGGAACAGGGCGGAGATCAGCGGTTTCGGACCGGCATGCTCCACCTGCTCCATGACCAGGTTGACCCGGCCTTCCCGGAGCTCAAACTCCTTTGACATCAGGCGGATGCGCTCGGCGGTTTTCGCCATGTCGTCATCCCGTACATCCTGCCAGCCGAAAGCGATCAGGTAAATCAGGAAAGCGTCGCCACAGGGCTGGGCCGGCTTTCCCTTCATAATGGTCTGATAGTTCTCGGCAAAATAGTGATAGAGTTTCCGCAGGGACAGGATCTCATCCTCGGTCCAGGTTTCACCGGCGCGGACGCCCGGCAGGGAGTATAGTTTCTGATAGGAACCGGGACGGGAAAAGAAGAGGGAATAGAGGCCTGTTTCCTTTGTGAAATCGCAATATTCATAATACGCGACGATCTCCGGGTCATCGCTTTTGGGCGGATATACGCGGGTGACGTCCGCCTCGATATCCCGGGCGTCCAGATACTTCATGACAGAAATACGCTTGTTGCCCTCGATCGCGTAATAATATCCCAGATATTCCAGGACGGTGACCGGCTGGTTGACGCCGGACTGCTCCACGCTTTCGCACAGTTGCTCCCACTTGGAGGCGAATTCGCTGCCGTCTTCCAGGATGGGCAGGAAGCCATCCGCAAAAGCGTAACTCCGTCCGCGGGAGACGGAACCGATCACCCGGTCCAGCGGAATGGGCATGATCCCGAGAGAAAGACGGCTGAGGGAAGACAGGTTCGGCACCTTTTCCTCCAGCACGGGCAGGTAGGGGTCGGTGTTGGCCTGGATAGCGGCCTGGTAAACGCGCAGCCCTTCACGGCGGGCTTTGCTGTAATGATCCATGGTATCACTTCGTTTCAATTCATAGTTCATAATTCATAATTCATAATTGAAAAATGAAATACGGGCTGAATCAGCCAACCGTATTTTAGCAGATTCAGTAATAATTGGCAAAGACGCGAACGATTTGAGAAACAAGGGATTGAACGTCCGGAAAGGTTGTCGGATCTGGGAAACGGATCGAACAATTTGTCCGTCTTGAGAAATAGGGGGGAGAATGATAAAATAACTCTGTGTAATCTTGATTACGGAGGGACACGGAATGCCGGAGATCGGGATGATTCTGCGGGAAGGAAAAGGCAAGAAGATCTACGCAACGGATGATCCGGACAAGGCGATCGTCTTTTTCAAGGACGAAGCGATGGCGTTTCACGGCCTGAAACGGGGGAGAATCCTCGGAAAGGGCGAAGTCAACAATTCGGTGTGTGAACACCTGTTCCAGCTGCTGAAGGAAAACGGGATCGAGAATCACTATATCGAACGGATTGACGCGCGGCACTGCCTGATCAAGCGCTGCGAGATGATTCCGCTTTCGGTCAAGATCCGCAACCGTTCCGCGGGGCAACTGGCGGAGCGGACCGGCATTCCGGTAGGGACAAAACTGGATCCGACGGTGGTGGAGTTCGAACTGCGGAACACCGGCCTGGACGCGGATCCGCTGGTCAACAACTCCCATATTTACGCCATGAAGCTGGCCACGCCGGAAGAGATGGCCGAGATCAACCGCGTCAGCCTGAAGGTAAACGAGATCCTGACGGCGTACCTGAAGGATATCAATATTGAACTGATTGATTTCAAACTGGAATTCGGACGCTGGCACGGAAAGATCCTCGTCGCAGACGAAATCACACCGGACACTGCCCGGTTCTGGGACGCGGGCACACATGAGCCGCTGGATATCGACCGGTTCAGAAAAGACATGGATAACGTAGCGGAAGCCTATCAGGAAGTGCTTCACCGGATGATGGGCGTAGGATAAGAAAATGATCAGAAAATGGATGAGCCTGCTGCTGGCACTGGCGCTTCTGCTGGGCGCGGCGGTCGCGGCGGCGGAAGAAGGCGAGTTTCCGGCATTGAACGATGCCGGTTTTCTGGATTCCGGAGAATTTGTGTTTGAGGACGCGGAAAACGGCGTCTGGCGGTATGCCAGCGAAACGCTCCGCATCGAGATTTACCGCAGGGAACAGAAAAAGCCTGCCCGGGTCTGGTACGAGGCGGAGATCTTCTGCGCCGAAGGAAGCGCCGGGCCGCGAATGGTGGCCAACGATCCTGAAAACTGGAAGAACAACCGGGATTATCCGCACAAGATCGCCCGGAAAAACGGAACGGTGCTGGCGGTCTCCAGCGATTTTGCCCAGCTGCGTATCCCGAAAAGGAAGACCAGCAACACCAAGGCGGGCATCGTTATCCGGGACGGAAAGATCCTGTGGGACAAGACCAAGAAACAGAACGGGAAGGGGTTCCCGAATCTGGACTGCCTGGCGATCTGGCCGGACGGGGACATGAAGGTATATTACAGCGACGAGCTGACGGCAGAGGAATACCTGGAGGCGGGCGCGGTGGATGTGCTGGCTTTTGGGCCGATCCTGATCCGGGACGGAAAACTGAACGAAGAGGGACTGAACAAATACGGCACGAGCCACGCCCAGCGCACGGCTGTAGGCATGGTGGAAAAGGGCCATTACTGGTTCATGATGCTGGAAGGGCGGATTACCCGCAGCAAGGGAGACAGCATCCGGTTCCTGGCGGAAAAGCTGTTTGACAAGGGATGCACCCTGGGTTTCAACCTGGACGGCGGAGACACATCCTGTATTGTGTTTATGGGCCACCAACTGTGCAAGAATCAGAACGGCCGGAAGAACATACCGTCCCGCAGCACGAGCGATATTCTGGGGGTAGGCACCTCCGACCTGCTGCCGACAGTCAAAGATCCATGGTAAACGGGCGAAAGTGTTGCAATGCAAGGGAACTTGTGTTAGAATGCCATGCGGTGTTTTATACGCACCGCTGTTTTATGCTGAAATGATTCAGGAGGAAAGTTATTCATGAGCCACACCTACGAGAAGCTGTCCGGAAACAAAGCGAAGCTGACTTTTACCATCCCCGCGGAACAGTTTGATGAAGCGATGCAGCAGGCATTTCTGAAGCTGCGCAAGCGGATTAACGTTCCGGGTTTCCGGAAGGGCAAGGCTCCGAGAAAGATGATCGAGACGCTGTACGGCGAGAGCATCTTCTACGACGACGCTTTTGAGATCATCTTCCCGGACGCGTATCGCGCGGCCGTTGAAGAATACGATCTCAAGCCTGTTGACCAGCCGCAGATCGACCTGGACGAGATCGGCGCCGGGCAGGACCTGAAGTTCCATCTGGAAGTGTTTGTCCGTCCCGACGTGACGCTGGGCGAATACAAGGGACTGGCGGTTGAGACCGAGATCCAGAAACTGACGGATGAAATGGTTGATGCCCGCATTGAGGAAGACCGGAAAAAGGCCAGCCGTACCATCGACGTGGACGACCGTCCCGTTGAAGACGGCGATACCGTGAACCTGGACTATGCCGGTTCCGTGGATGGCGTCGCCTTTGCCGGCGGCACCGCGCAGGGCCAGACCCTGACCATCGGCAGCCATCAGTTTATCCCCGGCTTTGAGGAACAGATGATCGGCATGCAGATCGGCGAGGAAAAGGACCTGAATGTCAAGTTCCCGGATGAGTATCACGCCGAAGAGCTCAAGGGCAAGGACGCTGTGTTCCATGTGAAGGTGAACGGCATCCAGAAGACCGAAGTGCCGGACCTGGACGACGACTTCGCCGCGGACATCAGCGAATTCGATACTTTCAAGGCCTATAAGGAAAACATCGTCAAGGAGCTGACCGACCGCATCAACAAGAACAACGATATCGCCGCGGAAAACGCGCTGGTTGAAAAAGCCGCCGAGAACGCGCAGATCGATATCCCGGAAGCCATGATTGACGACCAGGCGGACTACATGGTTCGCGAGATGGCGATGCGGATGAGCTATCAGGGCCTGCGGATGGAAGATTATCTGAAGTACACCGGCCAGACGATGGACGGCCTGAAGATGATGTACAAGCCTGAAGCCGAGAAGCGCGTCCGGATCGAGCTGGTGATCGAAGCGATCCGCAAGGCTGAAAAGATTGAGCCCACTGAGGAAGACGTCGAGAAGGCGATCGCGGAACAGGCTGAACAGATGGGTCAGGACGTGGAAACCTTCAAGAAGAACCTGACGGAAGAACAGAAGGGCTACCTGAAGGACAACGCCGCGATCCGCCTGGTGCTGGATCTGCTGAAGAAGGGCGCCAAGATCACGGAAAAGAAGGCAGAAGAAGCGGACGAAAAGAAACCCGCAAAGAAGCCTGCCGCGAAGAAGACCGCCAAGAAGGCCGACACCGAGGAAGCTCCCGCAGAGGAAAAGCCCGCGAAGAAACCTGCCGCCGAGAAGACCGTGAAGAAGGCTGACGCGGAGGAAGCTCCCGCCAAGGAAAAGCCCGCGAAGAAACCTGCCGCCAAGAAGACGGCCAAGAAAACCGAAGCGTAATTACCACCATACGGCGGCCCGGCCGGGCCGCCCGTTTCAGTCAAAGGAGGGACAGATATGCCGCTTATTCCGATGGTCATTGAACAGACGAACAGGGGGGAACGCTCCTACGACATCTATTCACGCCTGCTGAAGGACAGGATTGTCTTCCTCGGAGGGGAAATCACTGACGACACGGCTAACCTGGTGGTGGCGCAGCTGCTGTTCCTCGAAATGGAGGACCCGGACAGCGACATCAGCCTGTATATCAACAGCCCGGGCGGTTCCGTGACGGCCGGCATGGCGATCTACGACACGATGCAGTATATCAAACCGCAGGTCCGTACGGTCTGCGTCGGCATGGCCGCCAGCATGGGCGCGTTCCTGCTGATGGCCGGCGAAAAGGGCAAGCGCCTGGCGCTGCCGAACGCTGAAGTCATGATCCATCAGCCGTTGGGCGGCGCGCAGGGACAGGCGACCGACGTGGCCATCCGCGCCGAATGGCTGATGAAAACAAAGAAAAAGATGACTGCCATGATGGCGGAAATGACCGGACAGCCCCTGAAGAAGATCCAGGCGGATGTGGAACGGGACTATTTCATGAGCGCTGAGGAAGCGCTGGATTACCACATCATTGACGAGATTTACCAGCCGCGGGACAAGCAGGAGAAGTGAGGTTAAGCCATGGCAAACAATTACAGCAGACAGACGCCGCGGTGCTCCTTCTGCGGGAAGGAACAGCGCATGGTGAGCCGGCTGGTGGCCGGCCCGAACGTCTATATCTGCAATGAGTGCATCGCGCTGTGCAATGAAATCCTGAACGACGAGGATTTCCTGAACGGGGAGGAAGCCCACGAGCAGATCGGCCCGGTGAAACTTCCGTCTCCCGCTGAGATGAAGAAGACACTGGATGAGTACGTCATCGGCCAGGAACGGGCCAAGCGCGCGCTGAGCGTGGCAGTTTACAACCACTATAAGCGCATCAATCGGAAAACCAAGCGGAACGACGTGGAACTCCAGAAGAGCAACATCCTGCTCCTGGGACCGACGGGCAGCGGCAAGACCTACCTGGCTCAGACGCTGGCCAGAATCCTGGAGGTACCTTTTGCCATCGCGGACGCGACGAGCGTAACCGAGGCGGGATACGTCGGCGACGACGTGGAGACTATCCTGCTGCGCCTGATCCAGGCCGCGGACTGGGATATTGAGAAAGCCCAGCGAGGGATTGTCTACATTGACGAGATTGACAAGATCGCCCGCAAGGGAGAAAACATGTCCATTACCCGGGACGTCAGCGGTGAAGGCGTGCAGCAGGCGCTGCTGAAGATCCTGGAGGGAACAGAAGCCGCGGTGCCGCCCCAGGGCGGCCGGAAACATCCGCACCAGGAAATGGTCCGGATCGATACAACGAACATCCTGTTTATCTGCGGCGGCGCTTTCGACGGCCTGGTTCCGATCATCGAAAACCGGATCGGTAAGAAGACACTGGGATTCGGCGCGGAAATCCAGAGCCAGCGGGATCCGACAAGGACCGACGCGCTGAAGGAAGTGCGGCCGGAAGACCTGACCAAGTACGGACTGATTCCTGAGTTTGTAGGCCGCCTGCCCATCGTCGTGACGCTGGACGGGCTGGACGAGGACGCGCTGGTCCGAATCCTCACCGAGCCGAAGAACGCGCTGTGCAAACAGTATGAAGCACTGCTGGACATGGACGGGGTCCGGCTGACCTTTGAAGAGGACGCGATCCGTTCCATCGCCCGGCAGGCCATTGAACGCAAGTGCGGCGCCCGCGGCCTGCGCGCCATCATTGAAGACGCGATGCTGGATACCATGTTTGAACTGCCGGGAATGCCGGACGTCAACGAGTGTGTGATTACCGAGGAAGCCGTGAACGGCGGGAAGCCGACACTGATTTCCGGTGTGGGCAAGAGAACTGCCCGGCGCACGGAAAAGAAAAAGGACGAGACAGACGCGTCCTGAGAAAAACGATCCTTCACCTTCGGTTCGGGATGACAGCAGTGATCCGGACCGAAGGTGAAACGTAATTTGAGGATATCATGAGAAAAAACCAGACAATCGAATTGCCTGTACTGCCTTTACGGGGCCTGATGCTCTTTCCGAACATGGTCCTGCATTTTGACGTGGGCAGAAAGAAGTCCCTGGCCGCTCTGGAACAGGGCATGATGGATCAGCAGAAAGTTTTCCTGATCAGCCAGAAAAATGATGATACGGAAGATCCCGGCTGGAAGGACCTGTGCAAGGTCGGCACCGTCGCGGAGATCAAACAGGTGATGAACCTGCCCGGAGAGAATATCCGCGTGCTTGTGGAGGGAGCGTCCCGGGGCGTGATCCTGGAAAAAGCAGGAGAAGAGCCCTGCATGAAGGCCGTAATCAAGGTCTGTGAGGATAAAGCTGTCCGCTCCGCGGAAGCGAAAGCGCTGTTGCGCACCGCGCAGGATCTGTTTGAGGAATACGCACGGACTTCCCAGCGGGTAGGCCAGGACACCGTGGAATCGATCCACGCGATCGAGAAACCCGGAGAGGCGGCAGACCTGCTGGCGGCCAATGTGCTGACAAAGCGGGAAGACCGGCAGGAAATCCTGGACGAGCTGAACCCGGTGACCAGGCTGGAGAAGGTTTGCGCGATCCTGATGCGGGAAACTGACATGGCGGACACAGAAAAGCAGATCCAGGCCCGGATCCGGAAACAGGTAGAGAAGAACCAGAAGGATTATTATCTGCGGGAGCAGATCAAGGCGATCCAGACGGAACTGGGCGACGGAGACGAGATGGAGACGTCCGACCTGCGCAAACGGCTTGCCGAGACGCCGCTGAACGAAGAAGCCCGCGCCAAGTGCGAAAAGGAACTGGACCGGCTTTCCCGCATGCAGCCGGGAAGCCCGGAGAGCTCTGTAAGCCAGACCTATGTTGAATGGATCCTGGATCTGCCCTGGGGAAAGGAAACGGAGGACAACCTGGACCTGAACCGGGCGCGGGAAATCCTGAACCGGGATCATTACGGCCTGGAAGATGTCAAGGAACGGATCATCGAGTATCTGGCAGTGCTGCAGCTGAAGAAGGACATGAAGGGTCCGATTCTTTGCTTTGTGGGACCGCCCGGCGTGGGCAAAACCAGTATCGTCAAGGCAATCGCAGAGGCTGTCGGCCGGAAGTTTGTCCAGGTCAGCCTTGGCGGTGTGCGGGACGAAGCCGAAATCCGCGGACACCGCCGGACTTATATCGGATCCATACCCGGACGGATTATCGCCGGTATGAAACAGGCGGGGACCTGCAATCCCGTTTTCCTGTTTGACGAGATTGACAAGATGAGCGGGGATTTCCGGGGCGATCCGGCCGCCGCTATGCTGGAAGTGCTCGATTCTGAACAGAATCATGCTTTCCGGGACCATTACCTGGAGCTGCCCTTTGACCTGAGCAAGGTCATGTTCATTACCACAGCCAACAACATGGAGACTATTCCCGCACCGCTGCTGGACCGGATGGAACTGATTGAGGTGCCCAGCTATACGGAAGAGGAAAAGCTCCAGATCCTGAAACGCCATCTGCTGCCCAAACAGATCCGGGAGCACGGAATGAAACCGAGCGCACTGAAGGCCGGCGACACGGTCCTGAAGCGGATGATTGAGGACTATACCCGGGAAGCCGGCGTCCGGACGCTGGAACGGACCGCCGCGAAGCTTTGCCGCAAGGCAGCGGTACAAATGCTGGATCAGGGGAAACGGTCCATGACCGTTACTGTAAAAGCGCTGCGGGAGATGCTCGGCGCTCCGCGCTATCTGCGGGAACAGCCGGAGAAGGACCCCCGGGTCGGCGTTGTGAACGGCCTGGCCTATACCACTGTCGGCGGTGAACTGCTGGAGGTGGAATGCTCCACCATGAGCGGCAAGGGGACGCTGAAACTGACGGGCCAGCTGGGTGACGTGATGAAGGAATCCGCGGAAGCGGCCTTCAGCTGGGTCCGCGCACACAGCGAAGAGCTGGGCCTGCAGAAAGACTTCTATCAGAGCATAGACATTCATATTCATGTACCGGAAGGCGCGGTGCCCAAGGACGGTCCGTCCGCCGGCGTAACGATGACGACCGCGCTGGTCAGCGCCCTGACCGGGAAACCGGTCCGTCAGGACGTTGCCATGACAGGCGAAGTGACCCTGAGGGGCCGGGTGCTGCCCATCGGCGGACTGAAAGAAAAAACCCTGGCGGCCTACCGCGCGGGCATCCGTACGCTGATTATTCCGGAAGAGAACCAGAAGGATCTGGAGAAGATTCCGGAACATGTGCTGGAGCAGTTTACCGTTGTGAAAGTGAAAGACGTCAGGGAAGTGCTGAAGACAGCCATTGTTAATTCATAATTCTGCGATCGCTGTTACCAAAATGCTTTCAGCATTTTGACAGCTGTAGCATGGCAGTTGTTACCCAAATCAAAGATTTGGACAACTGCTCAACAATTCATAATTATGAAAACTGACCTGACGCACATAGCGCCTTGACCAAAATGATTGGAGGTAAAATCATCATGATGGATATCAAGACAGCTGAGTTTATTACCTCCATGGCGGATTACGGGCCGTTTGAGGGGAAAGGCCTGCCCCAGATCGCGGTGGCAGGGAAGAGCAACGTCGGCAAAAGCACGCTGATCAACAAGCTCTGCCGGCGGAACAAGCTGGCAAGAACCAGCTCCACGCCAGGCAAAACGAGGCTGCTGAACGTATTCCTGCTGAACGGGGAGTTTCATTTGGTCGACCTGCCCGGTTACGGATTCGCCAAGGTCGACAAGCAAGAAAAACAGCGCTGGGGCAAAATGATGCAGGACTATTTCGCGAAAGCGGACGAGCTGCTGCATGTGCTCTGCCTGGTGGATATCCGCCACGAACCCACCGAGGACGATAAACAGATGAACCGGTTCCTGCGGGAAATGGAGATTCCTTTTTCCGTGATCGCCACCAAGGCGGACAAGATCAGCCGCGGCGCGCGGAGCAAATACCTGGCGCCGATCTGCCGCGCGCTGAGCGTGCAGCCCTGGGAAATCATCTGCTTCAGCGGAGAGGACGGCACAGGCCGGGATGATCTGCTGAAGCTTCTGGACGGAATTCTCCATCCGGCCGAGGCATAAGTTTTGCATTTTTTCAAAAAGGCAGTTTTTTCCTATTGCATATAGGAACCTTCGGGAGTATAATCCATGTCCGTGGATTACGGAGCGCTTTCGGCGTAAAAGTGGAGGTAATCTCCATAAAAGTGGAAGGAGAGGGGCAATAATTCCCCTTATTTCACGTGCAAGTGTAAAATGATGCGCTGTTTGTGCCACAGACAAACAAGAGAGTGGGAAGAACTCCCAAATCAAGGAGGAAAAGCCAATGAATCTGGTTAAATGTCCCCGCTGCGACCTGAACTACATCCGGGAGGATGAGAAGTACTGCAAAGTATGCCTGCAGGAAATGAAAGGGGAATCCCGCTCAGAAGAGATTGAACTGTGCAGTATCTGTAACGAGGAACCGGCACTGCCCGGCAAGGATGTCTGCCTGTTCTGCCTCCGGGAGATGAACAAGAGCAACAGCGCGGAAGAGGCCGAGCCCGGCGTGGAAGCGGAAAACGTTGATACCGCCACCATCGGAGATATGGACGACGTGAGCGGAATGGACGAAATCATTCCCGAAGTCGAAGAGGAAGAAACGGACGAGTTTGAAGAGATCGACCAGGAAATGAGCCTGGAAGATGTCCGTGAAGACGAGGAACGGGACGCGGAAGACGACGAGGAGGACGAAGAAGTCTGACCGGAGCGGTTCCGCCCGATCATAAAGGAGACACTATGCGCCTGTTTGCCATTGGAGATCTGCATCTGTCCGGGGGAGACGACAAACCCATGGACGTGTTCGGTCCCCAGTGGTACAGGCATTTTTTACGTATTCAGGAGAACTGGCGGCAGGCTGTTCGGGAAGAGGATACGGTGCTGATCCCCGGTGATATCAGCTGGGCCATGCAGCTGCGGGATGCCCGGGCTGATCTGGAGGAGATCGCCCGCCTGCCCGGAAGAAAGATCCTATGCAAGGGCAACCACGATTACTGGTGGAATTCCATCAGCCAGGTGAGGGCTGCCCTGCCGGAAGGCATGACGGCACTACAGCACAGCGCGGCTGAGCTGGGAGACGCCGTGGTATGCGGAACCAGGGGATGGATCATTCCGACAAAGGATGTACCGCTCAGCGAGCAGGATGAAAAGATCTGCCGGCGGGAAGCGGAACGGCTTCGGCTCGCCCTGGAGGACGCAGCCGGACGGGCTGACGGAAGGCCGCTGATCGTGATGACGCATTATCCGCCGCTGCTGGCGGGTGAAACCGACACCGTATTTACTGAACTGATGGAGGCTTTCGGGGTACATACCGCCGTATACGGGCATCTGCACGGAAACGGCATCCAGTGCGGATTCACGGGAGTACATCACGGGGTCCGGTACCACCTGGTTTCATGTGACAGCATTGGATTCAGTCCGAAGGCGGTATTTCCCTCAAATTAAATATTAATTTTTTGAAACATTTTCAATCAACAGGCAAGTGCCCGGCAGGGACTTGCCTGTTTTTATATACAAAATATAGCGTACGAAGAAACAGAGCGACCACAAACGAGCCTATAAATATTACAAAAATATTACAAATATATTTAAATAAAGTTAACACACTACAGAATGCGGCCTGAAATCCTTATAAACCAGGGCTTGCAGAGATCGAATTCTTGTGTTAAATTTGTGGGGAAAAAGGGAATCTCATCCCAAAATTGAGCATAAAAGTGGTAGAGAAGGGGGAAGGTGTAGTGGACGGCTCCAAAAACAAAACCACGGCTAACAGCACCGTAACCCCCGAAAAGACCGCAGAACAAAGGGCCAGGAGATTCATAGGATCGTTTAACCACAGCCTGGACAACAAGGGAAGACTGGTGATCCCCCAGGGATTCCGGGACAAGCTTGGAGAGACTTTCTGCGTGGCTCCTTCCTTTGATTTCCGTTCCATCGCGATTTATCCGACAGAGAAATGGGAAGAGCGAAACGAAACCTATGAGCGGCTGGGCAAGTTAAATCCGGCGCTGAACCGGTATCTTGAACAGTTTTACGCACTGAGTTTTGATGAACAGACGTGCGACGCGCAGGGAAGAGTGCTCCTGCCGGCCAACATCCGGCAGAAGATCCTGCACGATGAGCGCGATATGGAGATTACCGGCGCGAACGATCATGTGCGCGTGGCGGCAGTATCCGACAGCGGCGATATCTGGAACCGGTTTAAAGAAGAACTGCCCCAGCTGCTTGAAATGATCGCGGGGCTTGAGGTAAACAAAGAATGAGAGGAGGTGAGCGCGGATGACAGAAATGACTGCCAGGGTCAGGAACAGGCTGCAGGACGGCGTGATCAACTGGCAGGAAAGAAGGTTTCAGAAAACTGATTTCCGTCAGCAGCAGGCGGACATTCATCGTTCCAGAATGACATGCTCCGCCTCACTTCCATCGTTTCATCAGACACAGGACTGGACGGGAGGCCTTACACCAAGCGGGCGCATTCCGGTGATTGAGGAAGCAAAACCCCGGAAACGCCTGATCTCATCTGAAGGAATCCGCTGGGACGCGGCGGTGGCGGCACTTGTTATCATCGGCGTGCTGCTGGTGGTCCTGCTCACAGTCGACCTGGCCTGCATCGGAACCAGCTCGCGGGCAGTCACCAAGCTGAACTCCTCCATACATGACCTGGAAGCGAAGAACGAACGGATCCAGGCGGAAATTGATATGACAACCGGCAGCGCCAGCGTCTGCACGGAAGCGATCAAACTGAACCTGATCTCCTCCAACGGAGCAAGGACCATCCGGCTCACGGCCCCGGTCAACGCGCAGTTGACAATATCGACGGCGGAACATGCCGCCGAGAATGCGGACCTGGAGGGAAGAATGACTTCCAACGCGGGAGACTGAGGCACTCGGTCTCCCATTTCGCATTTCCGCCCGGGTGGAAAAGATGCCGGATTTATGGTAAAATACATAAAAGCTGTACCAGCTGAAACGGAAAGGTGGACGGGCATGAAACTTTGGGAATTGCTGACGGAGCTCCCCTATGTGGAGGAGACCCGCGGAGATATGAACACGGAAATCCGGGAACTGATATCCTCCAGCCGGGATCACGCTGACGCAGGGCTTTTCTTCTGCATCGTCGGCGCGCGCTTTGACGCGCACGATTATGCCTGGGAAGCGGTGGAGAACGGATGCGTCGCCCTGATCGTGGAGCATTTCGTCCAGATGAACGTTCCGCAGGTCCGCGTGAACAACGGCCGCGCCGCCATGGCCCGGATTGCTGAGGCGTTTTACGGCCATCCTTCCAGGCAGATGCGCATGGTTGGGATTACCGGCACCAAAGGAAAGACCACGACCACCTACCTGCTTCAGAGCATCTGCGAGAAGGCCGGACTGAAATGCGGCATCATCGGTTCCACCGGTACGGTGGTGGAGGAACAGCATCTGGACAGCAAACTGACCACGCCGGATCCCATCGAACTGCAGAAGATGCTCCGTATGATGGCGGACGAGGGCGTAAAGGTTGTCTGCATGGAGGTTTCCGCCCATGCCATTGATATGAACCGTCTTGACGGTATGAATTTCGAGGTGGGATGCTACACCAACCTGAGTCAGGATCACCTGGATTATTTCTATACCATGGAACGGTACTTTGAGACCAAAAAACAGTTCTTTACCAGCGGAATGGTTAAGAACGCAGCGGTAAACGCAGACGACGAGACCTCGGAAAAACTGAAGGACGGAATGAGCAGCCCGTTCATCACATACGGCATCTGTGTGGACGCTGACGTTTTCGCCCGCGACATTGAGATCACCGAGGAAGGAGCCCGGTTCAACGTTCAGCTGCATGGTATGAACCAGATTGCGATCCAGATGCGGATGACCGGTATGTTCAATGTATACAACGCACTGGCGGCTACCAGCTGCGCGCTGATTATGGGCATCGCGCCGGAACAGATCAAAGCGGGCCTGGAAGCTGTGACGCGGGTGCCCGGACGGATCGAGGTTCTGCAGACCGGCACGCCCTATAAAGTGATCCTCGATTACAGCCATTCCCCGGACGCACTTGAAAACATCCTGAAGACTGTACGCCAGTTTACCCGGAAACGGGTGATTGCCGTTTTCGGCTGCGGCGGCGACCGGGACAAGGGTAAACGCCCTATGATGGGAGAGATCGGCGGACGGCTGGCGGATTACTGCATCCTGACGTCCGACAATCCGCGGACCGAAAACCCGATGGTGATCCTTGCTGCGATTGAAAAGGGAATCAGGCCGACAGGCAAACCCTATGAGGTGATTGAAAACCGCCGGGATGCGATCAACCGCGCACTGCGGATGGCTGAGGACGGGGATGTGATCGTGCTTGCCGGCAAAGGACACGAAACCTACCAGGAGATTATGGGCATCAAGCGGCCTTTCGATGAAAAAGTCATTGTCAGCGACCTGTTGCTGGAGATCAAAAAAGAACAGGAATAAGGGAGAAACAGTATGTATAGGATGATCGGCGCCGCGCTGATCGCGCTGGCGACAGCCCTCCTGATCGGGCCAAGACTGATCCGGTATCTGAAAAAACTGCATTTCGGCCAGACGATCTATGAACTGGGTCCGAGCCACCAGCAGAAACAGGGTACGCCGGTGATGGGCGGGCTGATGATGGCGGCGGGCATCCTGCTGGCCAGCCTGATCTGTCACCCGGCGATCTGGGACGGCGCCTGGGATTTTGTGATCCCGCTGCTGGCTGTTTCGTTCCTCAGCATGGCTGTCGGCTTTGCGGACGACTACATCAAAGCTGTAAAAAAACGCCATGACGGACTGAGTCCCTGGCAGAAGATCGCGGGACAGGTGATCGTATCGCTGGGGTTCAGCTTATACTGCTATTTCTCACCCCGGGTCGGAAGCGCCATCCGGATTCCTTTTACCGGAGCGGAATGGGATCTGGGTATTTTCTATATTCCGGTGATGACGCTGCTGGTGATCTTTATCGTTAACAGCAGCAACCTGCAGGACGGGCTGGACGGCCTGCTCGGCACGGTAACGGCTGTCAGCTCCTCAGCATGGGTGGTCATCTGCCTTATCATTATTACTGTCGCGCAGGTGACCGGCACCAGAATCTATGCCCGGAACATATCGACGATCGGCGTCTTTGCTGCAAGTATGATGGGCGCCTGCATCGGCTTTCTTCGGTTCAACCGCTATCCAGCGAAGACGTTTATGGGCGACACGGGCAGCATGCTGCTGGGCGGCGGAACAGCCGCCATCGCACTACTGCTCAGGCAGCCGCTGCTTCTGCTGCTGATCTTTTTTACGCCGATTATGAGCAGCGTCAGCGTGATCATGCAGCGCTACTATTTTAAACTGACCCATGGAAAACGGATTTTCCTGATGAGTCCGATCCACCATCATTTTGAGAAAAAAGGATATTCAGAAACACAGATTGTGAGCATGTACGCCGGGATTACGCTGCTGCTGAGCCTGATTGCGATAATCAGCGTATGTATCGCGTTCTGAGGAGCAAGACTATGAATTTTGAGAAGAAAAAGGTCCTGGTAGTCGGTATGGCCCGCAGCGGCGTCGCGGCGGCCCAGCTGCTGCGCGCATCCGGCGCGGAAGTGACAGTCAACGACTCAAAGACCGAGGAAGAACTCGGCCAGCAGCTGAAACCCCTGGAAGGGCTTCAGCTGGAGAGACGTTTCGGCTGCGGAGCGATGGAGCTGCTGGAAGGAAAAGACTGCCTGGTGATTTCTCCCGGTATTCCGGATACCGTGCCCTTTGTGTTGAAAGCCAAAGAAATGGGGATTTACGTAATCGGCGAACTGGAGCTTGCCGCACAGCTTTCACGCGGCACGCTGATTTCTGTAACCGGAACGAACGGCAAAACAACGACCGTCTCCCTGCTGGGCGAGATCTTTGCCAACAGCGGCAAGGTGACCCACGTGGTCGGAAACATCGGATATCCTTTTTCCCTGGCTTCGCTGATCAGCCGGAAGGAGGACGTGATTGTCTGTGAAGTTTCGTCTTTCCAGATGGAAACTGCGGACACGTTTCATCCCCATGTGGCGCTGCTGACCAATATCACCGAAGATCACCTGAACCGCCATGGTACAATGGAGGTATATACGGCGCTGAAGATGCGCATGTTCCGGAATCAGACGGCGTCTGACTTCGCGGTTTTCAACGCGGACGATCCCGGCCTGAACGGGCTGAGCAAACAGGTGAAAAGCCGGGTGCTTTTCTTCAGCCGCAAGCAGGAAGTGAAGGAAGGCGCCTTTGTCCGGGACGGACAGATCATCCTGCGGATGGACGGAAATGAGAAAAAGATCTGTTCCGCAAATGAAGTGTTTATTCCCGGCCCCCACAATCTGGAAAATGCCCTCGGCGCAGTCTGCGCGGCGGCGGCGATGAACGTACCCGTACCGGTGATCCGGCACAGCCTGAAGACATTCCGCGGCGTAGAGCACCGGATTGAGTCTGTGCGGGAACTGGACGGTGTGGAATATATTAACGACAGCAAGGGAACCAATGTGGATTCCACCATCAAGGCGGTCCAGACGATGAGTCAGCCGACGGTGATTATCCTCGGGGGATACGACAAGCATACTTCGTTTGATCCGCTGAGCAGAGAAATCATCAACAGCCCGATGATCCGGCACGCTGTGCTGATCGGTGAAACAGCCGGGCTGATCCGCCACAGCCTTGAGCGTGTCGGATACACGAATCTGACAGATGCCGGCTCCCTGCGCGAGGCGGTGGAGACAGCCCGCAAACTGGCCGGTAAAGGCTGGTGCGTGCTGCTGAGCCCTGCGTGCGCAAGTTTTGACATGTTTAAGGACTACGAGGAACGCGGTCGGGTCTATAAGCAGATTGTAAACGAATTAAAGTAAACAGACCAAAGTCTAAATTAATTCATAATTCATAATTATTTCTGATTTCGGATGATTCATATGCCTCAGCACATATCATTTATGGCAGAATTCAGGCGAACAGAACGATGAAGGGTGGAGCGTCGGTGGACGGACAAAACGGCGATTACAGGCCGAGAACCGCAGGCCAACAGAAGAATACTGCAGGACCTGACGGCGGCGTCCGTGACTGGCAGCGAAACACCTGGTTCGGACCGGCACCCCTGAACAACAATCCTTTCGACGAGCCGGAAGACGCGCCTGAACTGAAGGAAAGCCGATCAGAAAATGTTACCGAGCACGTCGGTGAATTCTGGAACGCGCCAGGAACCGGATACCAGAACACTGCTCCAACCCGGGCAATTCCGGAGGGGAACGGACGCGCAAAAAACGAAAAAAAGAAAAAACACCCGCAAGCACTCCGCCTGATTATCGGGATGGTTCTGTTCCTTGCGGTTGTTTTTATTGTGCTCCGGTTTGCCGTATTCAGCGTGAAACAAATTGTCGTGACGGGAAACAACACCATTCCGGCAGAGGAAATCATCCGCGTAAGCGGCATCCGGCAGGGGGACAGCATCCTGATGCTGAACGAAAAAGCCGTTGAGGAAAGGATCGTTTCCGACTACCGCCTGCAGTTCAGGTATATGGCCCGCGAAATGCCGGGAACAGTGATCCTTTCGATCAAGGAACGGGATCCCTGCTGCTGGCTGAATTACTGCGGCATCATGTATGTGATGGACAAAAACCGGATGGTGCTGTATGAATCAGAGAATCCGTCAGATCAGCCGCAGAACCTGGTGGAGATCAAAGGACTGGAAGTCAGGTCCAATACCCTGGTGGGGCAGTATATCAACCTGGGAAACGAAAAACAGCAGAGCATCTTCACCGAACTGTTCATGGAAATGAAGGTGCTTGGCTGCGTGAACCTGATCCGGGAAGCGGATATCAGCAACACGGATTCCATCCTGCTTGCCACGCGGGACGGTTTTACGGCAGGGCTGGGAGACAGGACAAACCTCCATGCCAAAATGCGCGCGCTGCTGATCGTCCAGGAAGAACTGAAAAAGATGGGTTACCTCAGCGGCACCATCAACGTGACCAATCCCGAAACGCCGATATTCAACCCGTGAGAATAATTCATAATTCACAATTCATAATTCATAATTAAATGCTGATAGCGATATATTGAAAAAGGGACCGTTCATTTTGTCTCAAAATGTTACAAAAAAACGTAAATTCGTAATAAAACAATTGAAAACTATTGCAAAACAAGCCTGATGAGGGTATAATTCTCAAAGGTGTACATTATTTTGTAGTGATTGACCGCGATTTTTTGACAGAATGCGGAAAACAGGGGGCATGAGAAACCTATGAAAACAACGGTTGCAGCCATTGATTTCGGTACGAGCAAGATTGTTACGCTCGTGGCTGAAAACAGCGGCAGCCAGCGCTGTGATATCACGGCGGCCGGCGTGACAAAGTATGACGGTTATCTCGAAGAGGGATGGAACAACCCCGGTATGCTGGATGAGGCGATCCGCCGCTCTATCGCGGACGCGGAAGAACAGTCCGGCAGCAAGATCAAAGAGATCAACGTCGGCGTGCCCGGCGCCTTTACCCATGTTTATGCCACGAAGGTTACCGTTCCGCTGAAGGGAACAGATCCCCGGGTGACGGCGTCGGATGTTAAGACGGCGTTCAGCATGGCGGCGGAGAACCTTGCCAGCGTACCCGGCGTCGTGGTTCATTCAAGCCCGGCCTGGTTTATGGTTGACAGCGGAAAGAAAACGCTTGAACCTGTCGGCATGAAGGGACGTGAAATGACTGCGTATATCAGTTTTGCAGTCGGCAACCGCTTCTTTATCGATGACGTGACCAACCGGATGGCCGATCTCGGGATCGTGGTAACCGGTTTCTATTCCACCTCCGCGGGCGAGGCCATGCTGTACCTGAGTGAACAGGAACGGGATCATACCTCCGTACTGATCGACATGGGATACCTGAACACGGAAATCATCGGCGTTGAGGGAGACGCGATCATCTATCACAAGGTGCTGGATGTCGGCGGCGGCGACCTGTCCGTTGCGCTGGCCGAGGAGCTCGATATTACCCTGGACGCCGCTGAAGATATCAAACGCAAGTTTGTTTACGGCATCGAAACTTCAGGGGAAACCTATGAAGTTCCCGGCGCGGACGGGCAGAAGGGTACCGTCTTTACACGGGAGCAGGTCAAGCCGGTCCTGTGCAAGGAACTGGACGAGATCTGCGCCAAGATCAAAGAAGCGGTCGACGACGATTTCGGCGGACTGGGCAGCTGGTCCAACGTGTTCCTGACCGGCGGCGGACTGAGCTTCAACCGCGGCGGCAAGGAATACCTTTCCGGACGGCTGGGACGTCCGGTACAGGAAACACCCCGCCGCACGACCAAACTGAACAGCCATTGTTTCTCCAGCGCGCTCGGCCTGATGGACCTGATTATCGACACGATTGAGCAGCAACGTCAGCCGGCTGCCGGCGCAGGTGGAAAGATTAAAGACTTTTTCCGCAGTCTGTTGGGAGGTTAAGAACATGATCGAATTCCAGAATGAAGAACAGAGCACCTTTGCAACAATCAAGGTAGTCGGATGCGGCGGCGGCGGAAACAATGCCGTGAACCGCATGGTGGACGCCGGCCTGCGGGGCGTTGAATTCATTTCCGTCAATACGGACCGGCAGGCGCTGAGCCAGACCAATGCCCAGGTGAAGATCCAGATCGGCGAAAAGCTGACCAAGGGCCTTGGTGCCGGCGCGATTCCTGAGGTGGGCCGCCGTGCCGCCGAGGAAAGCAGGGAAGAGATCGCCTCCGCCCTGAAAGGAGCGGACCTGGTATTTATCACCGCCGGCATGGGCGGCGGCACCGGCACCGGCGCTGCGCCGATTGTGGCGGAGATTGCCCGTGACCTGGGCACCCTGACGATCGCCGTGGTGACGAAACCCTTCAATTTCGAAGGTAAACAGCGCATGAAGAACGCGGAGGCCGGCATTGCCGAGCTGAAGCAGCATGTGGATACGCTGGTCGTGATCCCCAACGACAGGCTGCTGCAGGTGGTCAACAAGGGAACCACCATGCTGGAAGCCTTCCGGATCGCGGACGACGTGCTGCGCCAGGGCATCCAGGGCATCAGCGACCTGATCGCGGTCCCCGCGATGATCAACCTGGACTTCGCCGACGTCAAGACCGTTATGGAATCCGGCGGTATGGCCCATATGGGTATCGGCATCGGAAGCGGGGAGAACAAGCTGGTCGAAGCGGCCAAGAACGCCATCTCCTCTCCGCTGCTTGAGACGAACATTGACGGCGCCCGCGCCGTGCTGATCAACGTGACCGGCGGCGAAGACATTTCCATCGTGGATATCAACGAGGCAGCCAACCTGATCATGGAAGCGGCCGATCCGGACGCGAACATTATCTTTGGCGCCGGCATCGACGAGACGATGAAGGACGAAGTCCGTATTACCGTCATTGCCACCGGCTTCGAGAAGACGCCTTTCCCGACCAAAGAACCCGCCCGCAAGCCGCGTGAGATCGAACACGAGCGGCTGTTCGGATCCTTCGGCACCAGTTTTGCCAAGACTGAAGCTGCCGCGGGACGTTCTGCCTTTGAAGCGCCTGCCGCGGTTCCGGCCAGTCCCTTCTCCACGGGCAATACCGGAGATGTTCCCACCTTCATGAGCAACAGCCGGCCCAGCATGGGCGTGCCCGGCATGGTGAACACCGGTTCTTTCCAGACCGGATTCAGCTACCAGCAGACCGCGCCGCAGCAGCCTGCCCAGGCGACGCAGCCTTTTGCGCCGATGGCGCAGGGCGCGCCTGTGGTTCAGCCTAATCCTGCTTTCGCCGCGCAGCCCGCGAATTACCAGCCGGTGTTCAACAACAACGGCCAGGTGACCGGACAGACCGGCAATTTCCACGCGGTTCCCCAGAGTCCCGCCATGGAAACAGACACCCACGGAGTTCCCAGCTTCATGAAGAAGAAAAAGTAATCAAAAAGATTCCGGACGACGGGTTTATTCCCGTCGTCTTTTCTTTATTCCCGGGAAAAGAATGCTGGAAAAAGACCCGGGAATAAGCTATAATATAATGTCAAAGTTTAGTGTTTCGGGAGGGAAGAGCATGCGCAGAGCTGCTACCTGGATCCTGATGATTGTGATGCTGTTTTCAGCGGCTTACGCTGAAAACAACCAAAAGGCGCCGGACTATCTTATGGAAGGATATGACGGAAACGTATCCTACCGTGTTTGGGACACCAACCTTTTTTTTGAGCGGATGCAGAACAGCACCGGCATTTCTTTCCAGCTGCGCCAGCACACGGATTATGATGAATGGACACGGCGCAAAGAAGAACTGCTGAGCGGCACCGACCTGCCCGATGTGCTGTTCAAGGCGGAACTGAGTGCTTCGGAAGTCCGCGACCTCTACGGGAACGGATTCATCATCGACCTCACGCCTTACCTGGAACAGTATGCCCCGGACCTCTGGAAGGCGCTTGAGGAACATCCTGAATGGAAAAAAGCGATTTCCATGGAAGACGGTGCGATTCCCGCACTGCCTTCAATCAATACGCTTCAAAACAACGACGCCATGTGGATCAATACCGCGTGGCTGCAGAAACTGAAGCTGGAGACTCCGACCACGGCGGAAGAACTGACTGAAGTGCTGCGGGCTTTTAAAACCGGCGATCCGAACGGAAACTTCGAGAAGGATGAAGTCCCGCTGACGTTTATCGGTATGTGGGAACTGCGGTTTCTTGCCCACGTGTTCGGGATCATCGACAACGATTACTACATTACGGCAAAGGACGGGAAGGTTACTTCCTCCCTGACCTCGGATGAGAACCGGTCGTTTCTGACATGGCTTCACCAACTGTGGGAGGAAGGCCTGCTTGACCCGAATGGGTTTTCCACCACGGACAGCCTGCGGCAGATCACGGATGAGAAAAAAGACATTCCCTACGGAATGATAATGGGTGCCACGCCGGTGACGATTCTGCCGCAAAGTGCGCTGGAACAGTATTCCATCCTGATGCCCCTGACCTATGACGGAAAGCAGGTTTACCGCGACCTGGCCGGTGATCTCGTGCGGGGAACTTTTGCGGTCACCTCTGCCTGTAAACAGCCGGAAAAGCTGGTTGAGTGGGTGAACATTCTTTACACCGAGGCCGGAAGCAGAATGGCTTTCTACGGCGTCGAAGGGGAAGATTATCTGCTGACAGACGACGGTATGTGGGAATGGAGCACCACGCTGGAGACGGTTGCCAACACAATCATCCCGGTTCATACCATCAGCGAGGGCGGAACGGCTCCGGGATATGCGGATTCGGCGTTCCAGCTGAAATACAAGGACAAGGATACACGTGAAACCGTCGAAGCGATGAGCATGCTGAAACAGTACAGCGTGATCCCGTATCCTCCCGTGACGCTGGACGCGGCATCGGAAAAAAGAGTTGCGGAGATCCAGGACGGTCTCTCCCGATACGCGGAGCAGGCCATGGCACGCTTTGTGACGGGGGATGTTCAGCTGACGGACGAAAACTGGGACCTGTTCTGCAGAACGGTTGAGGAAAAGGGCCTGCAGGAATTGATTGATATCTGGCAGAAAGCGATTCAGTAAAGAGAGGGCGAAAGCATGGATCACGCGAATGAACTGATCCGGAAACTGGAAACGGAGCAGGCGGCCAGGCAGCTCCGGTACCTGTACGGAGAAGACGAAGCTCTGCTGAAACAGCAGCGGGAACGTTACGCTGCTCTGATCCGGCGCCACGCGGACCTCTTCGGCGACCGGGCGGACGTACAGCTGATCAGCGCACCGGGAAGGATCGAGATCGGCGGAAACCATACGGACCACAATCACGGCCGGGTGCTGGCGGCAGCGGTCAACCTGGACGCGCTTTGCGCAGTCAGCCCCCGGGATGACCTGAAAGTGCATTTTTACAGCGAGGGATATGATCCGCTGGAGATCAGCCTG
>JBGUHQ010000007.1:0-131637 GCA_045112195.1 Christensenellales bacterium
TCGCTATGGAGCAGGGACTGCGCTTCGCTATCCGTGAAGGCGGCCGTACCGTTGGTTCCGGCGTTGTGGCGAAGGTCATTGAGTAATTTCAACGCTTAACCGGAACGCTCCCCGCAGCGGGAGCGTTCCTTTTGCATGATTGGAGGTTCCTATGTTCAATTACAAATGCCAGGGCACCTGCTCCACCTCCATTGATCTGGAGATTCAGGACGGCGTCATCACCTTCTGCCGCATCAACAACGGCTGCAAGGGCAACACCCAGGGCGTGGCAAAGCTGGCCACCGGCCGCAAAGCGGAGGAAGTCGCCGCCATGCTGGAAGGCATCCCCTGCCGCGGCAACACGTCCTGCCCCGATCAGCTTTCCAAGGCTATCCGGGCATATCACGACTGACGCAAATAACATATAATTATGAATTGTGAATTATGAATTCTGAATTATCTTTCGATTCCATGGATCTTTCTTCTGAGATCCTCAAAGCCGTGCGCGCGATGGGTTTTGAGGAACCCTCCACCGTCCAGGCAAAAACCATTCCCCTGATGATGGAAGGCCAGGATATCAACGCCATCGCCCCGACGGGCACCGGCAAAACCTGCGCCTTCGGCATCCCGATGCTGGAGTACGTCCAGCTGAAGGACAGCCGCGTCCAGGAAATCGTCCTGGCGCCTACCCGGGAGCTCGCCCTGCAGATCGGCGATGAGCTGACCCGCCTGGCGAAGTATATCGACGGCGTACGCATCGCCGTCATCTACGGCGGCCAGTCCATCTCCCGCCAGATCACCGCGCTCAAACGCCATCCGCAGATCGTCATCGCCACCCCCGGCCGCCTGCTGGACCATATGCAGCGGGGAAACATCCGCCTCGACGCCGTCCATACCATGGTGCTGGATGAAGCGGATGAGATGCTGAACATGGGCTTCGTCAAGGATGTGACGAAGATCATCGAGGCGACCCCCTCGGACCGCCAGCTGGTGCTCTTCTCCGCCACTACCAATCAGGACGTGCTGACCATCGCCTGGAAGTATCAGCATGACCCGGTGGAGATCACCGTTGAGGCGACCAAGAAGGACCGTCCCCAGATCACGCAGTACGTCATCGCCGTGGATCAGGACCAGAAGACCGATCATCTGCTCTATCTGCTGGACGCCGATGAGTATCAGCGGATCATGATCTTCTGCAACACCAAGTTCATGACCGACAAGCTGACCAGCCGCCTGGTGAAGGAAGGCTACGACGCCCGCTGCCTCCACGGGGATATCCCCCAGTCGAAGCGCAACGTGGTCATGAGCGACTTCAAGCGCGGCAAGTTCCCGATCCTTGTCTCCACGGACGTCGCCGCCCGCGGCATCGACGTGGACGACGTGGAGGCGGTCATCAACTACGACCTGCCCAACGAGAACGAGTATTACCTGCACCGCATCGGCCGTACCGGCCGCGCCCACAAGCACGGCGTCAGCTTCTCCCTGGTCACCTTCCGGGAGAGCGTGCGCATGGATGAAATCCTGAAGTATATGCTCACCGCGCCGACGCCCCTGAAGTTCGTCGACGGCGTCCTCTGCACCGAGGACGGCACCCCGTTCTTTACCAATATATAATTATGAATTCTGAATTGTGAATTCTGAATTATAAAAACACTCCGGAGTGCGCACTCCGGAGTGTTTTTTGCGCTTTCCTTATCCGCGGCGGGCGGCAAAGCACTCGCTGCAGTATACGGGGCGGTCTTCCTTCGGCTCGAAAGGAACCTGGGTGGGCTTTCCGCATTCCGCGCAAACGGCGTCAAACATCTGACGCGGAGCGCCGGCAGCACGGCTGGCCTTGCGCGCCTGACGGCAGGCCTTGCAGCGGGTGGGCTCGTTCTGGAATCCCTTTTCGGCATAGAATTCCTGTTCACCGGCAGTGAAAACGAACTCAGCGCCACAGTCTTTGCATACCAGCGTTTTGTCTTCGTACATGATTAGGTAACCCCCATAAAAGATAAGATAGGCGATTCCTCCGGCTGACCTGGTCTTTGACCCCACACACGCCGCCTGGAAGTCTGCTCTGCGCTGTCCGCGCCCTCACTCGCTTCTCTCGGGATCGTTGTCCCGGACGGACTTACATCTAGACCGCACCATGCTCCCCGCCGCTTTGGGCGGATTACGTGGACCGCTTTGCCTGCGACTGGCATCGGCTTGCAACCACAGACCCGAAGGACTCAACCGGCGCCATTATAATGCCCTCATGTCGAAAACGCAAGATTTTTTTCCATTTTTGACAAAAAAGACAACCGGAGTGTACCAAATACTGGTAAAACCCTTATGGTTTCTGCCCTTTCGGGGTATTCGGCACTCCGGCTGACTGATCCGAATTATGAATTCTGAATTGTTTTTTACTTCTTCTGTCCGTAGTACGCGTTGGGTCCGTGCTTGCGCATGAAGTGCTTTTCCTTCACGTACTCCGGCAGGTTCTCCCGGGGCTGACCGGCCGGCAGCACCTCGGTGTGCCACGCCATCATGGCGACTTCCTCCATCACCACCGCGTTGTGCACCGCTTCCATCGCGTTCTTGCCCCAGGCGAAGGGACCATGATGCCGCGCCAGCACGCAGGGCACATAGTTCGGGTTCAGCCCGTTTTCCTCAAAGTGGCTCGCGATCACCCTGCCGGTGTTCAGCTCATAGGCGCTTTCGACCTCTTCCTTCGTCAGATCCCGGCAGCAGGGAATATTGCCGTAGATATAGTCCGCGTGGGTCGTGCCGTAGGCGGGAATGTCCCGTCCGCTCTGGGCCCAGATCGTCGCCCAGCGGGAATGGGTATGCACCACGCCGCCGATGTCCTTGAACCGGCGGTACAGTTCCGCGTGGGTCGGCGTATCGGAGGAGGGATTCAGTTCCCCTTCCACCTTGTTGCCCTCCAGGTCGATCACGACCATGTCTTCCGGCTTCAGTTCCTCATAGGGCACGCCGCTGGGCTTGATCACAAACAGGCCCTTCTCCCGGTCAATCCCGGACACGTTGCCCCAGGTGAACGTCACCAGATGGTACGCGGGCAGCAGCATATTCGCTTCGTATACCTGCTTTTTCAGTTCCTCCAACATAAACCCATCCTCCGTTCATATAATTGTGAATTATGAATTATGAATTGTGATCGGTCCGAGGTCCCCGTTCCGCCAGTGCTTCCTGCACAGGGACACATAGCTCTCGTCTCCGCCCAGCACAATCTGCTCGCCTTCCCGGGCTACCTTGCCGTCGATGACCCGCGCGTTGCAGGTCGCCTTTTTGCCGCACCAGCAGATCGTCTTGACTTCCTCAATCGTATCCGCCCAGGCCATCAGCCACTGGCTGCCCTCGAAGAAGTTGCCCTTGAAGTCCGCCCGCAGGCCGTAGGCGATCACGGGGATATTCAGGTCGTCCACAATGTGCACCAGGTATTCCACCTGCGCCTTGGTCAGGAACTGGGCCTCGTCCACAATCACACAGTCATAGCCCTTCAGGTCCTTCCCCTCGATCTCCTCCATGAAAACGCATTCCGTTTCCAGGCCGCTGCGGGAGCGGATGATTCGCTCGCCGTCTCGGTTTTCCAGCTGAGGTTTGACCATCAGCACCTTCTGGTGCCGTTCCCCGTAGTTATACTGCACCATGATCGCGTTCGCCGTCTTGCTGGAGCCCATCGCTCCGTAGCGGAAATACAGCTTAGCCAACGGGTTTCTCCTCCTTCTTCGGTTTCGCCGCGGCCGGCTTCTTCACGGGTTTCGCCGCCGGCTTTTTCGCAGCCGCCTTCGCGGGTTTCTTCGCGGCCAGCTTTTTCGCGGCGGGTTTCTTCACGGCCTTCTTCGCCGGCGCCTTTTCGTTCTGCACGCCCACCGGCACGATCTCGCCGTCCTGCACCGTCAGCCGGATCTCCTGGCCCAGCTGGATATGGCCCTTCAGCAGTTCCTCGCTCATGGTGTCCTCCACCGTGCGCTGAATCAGCCTGCGCAGCGGCCGAGCGCCGAATTTGGGATCGTATCCGTCCTTGGCCAGCTTCTCGATCACCTTTTCGTCCCAGGTCAGCGGGATCTCCTGCTCTTTCAGCCGGTCCGCCACCTGTTTCAGCATCAGCTCCGTAATCCGGCGGATCTCGTCCTCCGTCAGGCTGTGGAACACAATCAGCTCGTCCACCCGGTTGATAAACTCAGGCCGGAAGATCTCCTTTACCTCCTTCATCACGGATTCCTTCATGGCTTCATAGTCCCGGGCGTCGCCCTTCCGGTCGGCGCCGAAGCCCATCCGGCCGTTTCCGATCACGTGCGCCCCGGCGTTCGAGGTCATCACCACGATCGTATTCTTGAAGGAAACCACCCGTCCCGTGTTGTCCGTCAGCCGCCCGTCCTCCAGGATCTGCAGCAGGATGTTGAACACGTCGGGATGCGCTTTCTCCACCTCGTCCAGCAGCACCACGCTGTAGGGCTTCCGCCGGACCGCCTCGGTCAGCTGGCCGCCTTCCTCGTATCCCACATAGCCGGGCGGTGAACCCACCAGCCGGGATACGGTATGCTTTTCCATATACTCGGACATGTCCAGCCGGATCACGCTGTCCTCGTCCCCGAACATCGCCTCGCCCAATGCGCGGCACAGTTCGGTCTTGCCCACACCCGTGGGGCCGAGGAAGATGAAACTGCCGATGGGCCGCTTCGGGTCCTTCAGGCCTGCCCGTGCCCGGCGGATGGCCCGCGCCACAGCGCTCACGGCTTCCTCCTGGCCGATCAGCCGCTGATGCAGCGTCTCCTCCAGGCGCACCAGCCGCTGGGCCTCCTGTTCCGTCATCCGGGAAACCGGAATGCCCGTCCACTGGCTCACCACCTGGGCGATATCCTCTTCCGTCACGGTGTCCCGCGCGGTGCTCTGGGCGCGGTTCCATTCCGCCCGCTTCTCCTCGATCTCGCGGTTCAGGTTCCGCTCCTGGTCCCGCAGCGCGGCGGCTTTCTCGAAGTCCTGGTGGCTGATGGCTTCCTTCTTTTCGATCACCACCGCTTCCAGGCGCTTCTCCTGTTCCCGCACGTCCGGCGGCGCCGTGCACGCGGCGATCCGCACGCGGCTGGCGGCTTCGTCCATCAGGTCGATGGCTTTGTCCGGCAGGTACCGGTCCGGGATATAGCGGTCGCTCAGCTTCACCGCCGCGGCCAGCGCCTCGTCGGTGATCCGCACCTTGTGGTGCGCTTCATACCGGTCCCGCAGCCCGTACAGGATCGACAGGGTTTCCTCCGCCGTGGGCTCGCCGACCATCACCGGCTGGAACCGGCGCTCCAGCGCCGCGTCCTTTTCAATATGTTTGCGGTATTCGTCCAGCGTCGTCGCGCCGATGCACTGGATCTCCCCGCGGCTCAGCGCCGGCTTCAGGATATTCGCCGCGTCCAGGCTGCCTTCTGTCGCGCCCGCGCCGATGATCGTATGAATCTCGTCGATAAACAGCAGCACATTGCCGGCCTTGTGCAGTTCATCCATCACGTTCTTCAGCCGTTCTTCAAACTCGCCGCGGTACTTGGTCCCGGCCACCATGCTGCCGATGTCCAGGCTCATGATCTTCTTGCCCAGCAGCAGTTCCGGCACGTTGCCCTGCACAATCCGCTGGGCCAGGCCTTCCGCCACAGCGCTCTTGCCCACGCCGGGCTCGCCGATCAGCACCGGGTTGTTCTTCGTCCGCCGGATCAGGATCTGGATAATCCGCTGGATTTCCGTCTCCCGGCCGATCACCGGATCCAGTTCGTTCTTTTCCGCGGCCGCGGTCAGGTCGCGGCTGTATTTCTCCAGTTCGCTCTTGCCGTTGTCGTTGTTGTTCCGTCCCTTCGCCGGTGCAAAAGGCATGAAGCCGGGCATCCGGCGCGGAGTCTCTTCGTTCCCCGCGTTCTCGCGCATTTGCCGCAGCAGCTGCTCCCGCGCGGCGGACAGGTCCACCCCGTGCTTCCGGAACAGGCCGCCGGCCACACCGTCGTCGTTCCCCAGCAGCGCCAGCCAGATATGCTCCACCGTCACATAGTTCTGCCCTAGCTTGTGGCTTTCCAGCACGCTGTTTTCCAGCGTCTTCTTGGCCCGGGGGCTCAGCTCGATCCGGGGGCTCCGGGGCGTGTCCGGATCCTGGATGCCCTTCAGGTGTTCCCGCAGTTCTGATACAACGTCCTCATAGTTCATCCGGGAGGCGACGGCCTCCGGCACGGAAGCGCCGGTCTTCAGCAGCGCGAGGAGGAAATGCTCCGTCCCCACATAGGGCTGCTGCAGCTCCGCGGCGATCCGCTGGGCCAGCGTCAGCGTCTGCTGCGCTCTCTGGGTAAAACGTCCGAATATCGGCATGGAAAATTCCTTTCTGTTCTCGTTGTCCGCGGTCGCCCGGATCGCGTTGAGCACCGTGCTCAGCAGGCTCCGCACATTTCCTTTGACCAGGTCCGCGTTCATCCGGCTCATGCAGTCGGCGCACAGGTGCCTGACCGAGGTTTCCTCTCCGGCAACCACGGAAACCGTAAAGTTCGCTTCATTCACATGGCATTCTTCGCACAGCATTCTCTTCGCCTCTTTTCCCCCTGGACTTTCATCCGTTCTTTCTGAGTCAGCTGCGGTTCCGCGCCGCAATCGTCATCAGCATGCTCTTCATCATCTTCGCCCGCAGGGCGTCCTTCAGCACGTCCGGCACCGGCACGCTCAGCGCCCGGGTGCTCACCGCGCTGGCCATCAGGGCCGCCTCGTCCGCGGTCACGATCCGCTGCTCCTTCAGCTGGCTGATCAGCCGCAGGCATTCTTCCTCCCCGATGCTGTCCCCGATCCGGTCGTTCACCAGGTACATCAGCCGCTGCGAGCCGCTCTGCACCACCCGCACAATCCGGATGTATCCGCCGCCGCCTCTTCTGCTTTCCGTCAGATAGCCGTGATCCGGGGAAAACCGGGTCGCCAGCACATAATTGATCTGGCTCGGCGCGCAGCCGAAATACTCCGCCAGTTCATTTCGTTTCAGTTCCACTTCCGTGGCTTCTTCATTCAGCAGTTCCTTGATAAACTGCTCAATCGAATCACTCAGGCGCATATATAACCCTCCCTTCGTCAAAGGAGACGTCTGACTTTCTTTGACCTATGTAGTGTATCACAGAAATGGAAGATATTCAAGACCCAATACATGCGCGATGGTTTTGTGCAGATGTTCATCTTTCTGGTGGACGTACAGGACAGATGAGGGAATCTCTTCCCCGTCGTCCCAGCGGAAAACCCCGCTCCCGTCCGGGTTCAGCCCGTAATCCGCCAGGCTCTTTCCCTCTTCCGGCACCAGCACCGTCAGCCGGTTCAGCACCCGGTTCCCCAGGAACACGACAAACGCGTCCCGCTCCGGATCCATGGAAACATGGTTCCCCGTGAATCCGCCGATGCCGAAGGCGCTCCGTCCCATATAGCCGGGGATCTCCGAATAATACTGGTCCGGATGCCGCACATAGCACTGCACGCCCAGGAACTGCGTCCAGGCCCCGTTCGTCCGTTTCCGCCCGGTCCGGTTCACGGCCATTTCCCGCAAGGATTCGTCCCCGACGATCTTCCGGTCCAGCACGGCCCGGCAGAATTTTGCCATATCACCGCGGGTGGAAAACAGTCCCGCGTGGCCGCACAGGTCGCCCGTGTCCCCCTGCATCACCGCGGCCTTGGGATCATGTGGAACCCCCGGCCGCCAGCCTTCCCGCAGGATCCGCTGTGCTTTTTCAATCCGGTGTTCCCGGTCATAGCATACGCAGTCCTTTTTCCGCTCCGCCGGCACCGCCGCCCAGGTCTCGTTCATCCCGGCCGGCTCCAGGATCAGCTTCCGCACGCAGTCCATAAAGGGCATCCCGGCCGCCGCTTCCACTACATATTTCAGGACCATCGCGGGGATATCGGAATAGACCCGCCGCACGTCCTCATGGGGCGCCGCGGTCGAGGCGCACAGCGCCTCCATCGCGCTGTCCTTGTCCATGCATCCGTCCAGGCGCACCGGCGTCCGGACGGTCACCGCGAAGGTCATCAGGTCCCACACCGTGGTGTCCTTCAGGAACCGGAACCGCGAATCGTATGAAAAAACAGGCCTGCCGGGATCCAGCAGACCTTCTTCTTTCATTTTCATCAGGCACAGGCCCGTGAACAGCTTGGTGACGCTGGCCAGGTCAAATACGCTGTCCTCCCGGACAGCGCCGTCCATGGCTCCCTCAATCCTGTCTCCGGCGCCGCAGATCACGGAAGCGCCGTCCAGGATCTTCTTTTCCCGGGTAAAGTACTGCAGCGCCTGCCGCAGCTCGGGGTTGTTCGTCATGCGTCCACACCGATCCGGGTGCAGGGCACCCGGCCCTCTTTCAGGTCGCTCAGCCGGTGCCGGGCGTGGCCGATGATCACCGTCGTGCCGCCCTTCACGCAGCTCAGCGCGTATTCCAGCTTGGCCCGGGCGCCGTTGGCGCCGGCACGGCTCGCGCCGACGCAGGCATTCTGCAGCTCCCGTACCTTCTGTTCCACTTCCTCATAGGTTTTGCCGATCACGTCGCGCACCAGCGTGGACGGATCCCGCCGGTCCTGATAGATGCCTTCCGTGGAGGTCATCAGCACCAGCGTCTTCGCCTTCACCAGTCCGGCGATCACCGCCGCGGTCTCGTCGTTATCCACACATTCATGGACCTCGCCGCCCTTTTCCCGCCGGGCCGCCAGTTCCATTTTCCGGTTTTCCTCGTCGCTCACCGGGTCGTTGTAGTTCACGATCGGAATCGTCTTCTGCCGTGCGGCGCGGATCAGCAGTGCCCGGATGTGCTCGCTCTTTTCCGGGTCGTTGAAATGGGTGTGCTCCACCAGGATCTGGCGGATGCCGTATTCCGGCGAGACAAACTGCCGGTAGTTCTGCATCAGGATCGTCTGTCCCTGGGCGGCGTAATCCGCTTTGTCCTGATCCGGATCTCCGCTCAACTCGCACCCGGTCCGCTTGATATAGTCCAGCCGGCCGATCTCCGTGGCGCCGCTGGTCACCCAGATCATGCCGGGTTTCAGTTCCGCCCCGATCCGGGAAAAGATGTTGTAGTCGATGTCCCGGTCTTCCTGCCGGATCAGCGCCATGCTGCCGATCTTGCCCACCAGTTCAAACTGATATTCCATCTGCTTTCCGCTCCCGCCTGCGCCTTACAGCCGTTCCCGGACCAGCCGGGTCAGGATGTACACCGCCATATGATATCCCTGGTCGTTCCTCAGGGTGATGTCCGCCAGGTTCCGGTAAACCGGGATCCGTTCCCGGTAAACCCGTTCCACTTCCGCCAGGCCGCCGTCCCGCAGGGTGGGCCGCCGGTCCAGTTTGATGTCGCTCAGGATATCCTCCAGCGGCCGGTCGATCAGCACGATCGTTCCCCAGGTCCGCATGATGTGGCGGTTCACCGGGTTCATGATGGTGCCGCCGCCCGTGGAGATGATCATCGGCCGGGCGTAGGTCAGCGCCGCCAGCGCGTTCGTCTCCGCTCTCCGGAACGTCTCCTCGCCGTATTTTTCAAAGAAGTCGTTCACCGTACCGCCGGCGCTCTGGGCCACGATCGCGTCGGTATCCGCGAAGGGAACGCCCGTCTCTTTCGCCGTGCGCTTGCCCAGGCTGCTCTTGCCGCAGCCCTGCATGCCGATCAGAAACAGATGTTTTTCCAACGCCGTGACCCTCCTTTCCGCCGGTATCGTTTCCAAACCGCTCCATCATGATACATATTTTTGCCGGTTCGTCAAGTGGCGCGTTCCAGCGTAAAGCGGAACGCCGCGCCTTCGTCGGTATCCAGCAGTCTGATGCTCTGCCCGTGCATCTCCATGATCCGCTTGCAGATGCTCAGTCCCAGGCCGGTTCCCTTGCCGGCGGTGTGCGCCTTGTCCGCCGTAAAGAACCGGTCAAAGATCTTCTCCCGGTCTTCCTCGGGTACACCGCAGCCGCTGTCCCGCACGGTGATTTCCGCGATGCCGTCCTTTGCCGCGGACTCCAGGGTAATCTTCCCGCCTTCCGGCGTGAACTTGATTGCGTTGTCCAGCAGGTTGATCACCACCTGCTCAATCCGGTCGCTGTCCGCCCGTACCTCGCAGCGGTCCTCCTCAAACTCGCAGCTCACGTCGATCCGCTTCGCTTCCAGATCGTTCATCCGGCGGATCACTGCCCGGCGAAGCATCTCGTTCACGTCGAATACCGTCATCTCCGGCTTCGCGTCGTCCCGCTCCAGCCGGCTCAGCGCCAGCAGGTCGTCGATCAGCCCGCTCAGCCGTTTGCTTTCGTTTGCCACCAGCCGCAGATACTTCGGCTGTTCCTCCGCGGGAATCACGCCGTCCGCCATGCCTTCGGCAAAGCCCCGGATGCTCGTGATCGGGCTGCGCAGTTCGTGGCTCACATTCGCCACAAACTCCCGCCGGTTTTCTTCCACGCCCCTCAGTTTCCGGGTCATCGTGTTGAACGCCCCGCTCAGCTCCCGCAGTTCCCGGTCGCCCTTCTTTTCATCCACCTGCACGGAGAAATCGCCTTCCGCGATGGCGGCAGAGGCCGTTTCCAGCTGCTTGAGCGGTTTCATCCGCCGCCGCACAAACAGGAACGTCACAATCCCGGACAGCAGGATCACCGCTGCCGCGATCAGCACGATCCGCCAAAGGATCTCCTCCAGCCCGCTTTCAATCTGCTGGGCTTTCGTCCGGATAAATACCGCGCCGGTCACCGTGTCGTCCATCATGAAGGGAACGCCGACCGTGAAGGTAGGCGCCTCTCCGCTCTCGGACCGCAGCCGGATCGTCTCTCCGGCCAGGATCCGCTGGAAAGCTTCCGTAATCTCCTCGCCGTTCAGGCTCTCCATGAATTCCGGGTTCTCGTCATAGGCCGTCTGGCTGTTGGTCATCACGTTGCCGCCCCGGTCCATCACCGCGATATACGCGCCGAATTCCCGGTTGACCTTGTCCGCCATCCGGTTCAGGTAGGAGCGTGTCGCGCTGTCCCGGTCCCGGATGGTGTCCATCAGGCTGTCGCCGCTCAGGTTGCCGGCCAGATAGGCAATGTCCTCCGCCTCGGAGATCAGGCGGTCCAGCCGCGCGTCAATCTGCTGGTTCCGCAGCGTCAGCCACCACAGGCCGGACAGGCAGACCGTAGTCAGCAGAATTGCCGCCAGCACCACCGCCATGATCCGCGCGAACATGCCACCTTCACTCCTTTCTGTTCATCATTATGAATTCTGAATTATGAATTATGAATTAATCCTTACCGGTCCGTCGCAAACTTGTATCCGACCCCGCGGACCGTATACAGACTCCAGCCGTACTTCTCGCTGTCCACCAGTTTTTCCCGCAGCCGCTTGATGTGCACGTCCACGGTCCGGCTGTCCCCGAAGAACTCGAAGCCCCACACCTGGTTCAACAGCTGCTCCCGCGTGAATACCTGGTTTGGATGGGACGCCAGGAAATACAGCACTTCCAGTTCCTTCGGCGGCATCTCCAGCCGTTTCCCGTCATAGTGGACGTCGTATTCCTTCAGACTCACCGTCAGCCCCGGGAAGGACAGGTCCCCTGCCTTTTCCTCCTCGCTGCCGTGGGCCCGGCGGAGCACCGCCTTCACCCGAGCAGTCAGCTCTTTCCCGTCAAAGGGCTTCACGATATAGTCATCCGCCCCCAGTTCCAGGCACAGCACCTTGTCGAAGGTTTCTCCCTTCGCCGTGACCATGATCACCGGGATATCGCCGCTCTTCCGGATCGCTTTCAGCACCTCGTACCCATCCGCTCCCGGCAGCATCACGTCCAGCAGCACCAGGTCCGGCGGCAGCTTCCGGAACGCCTCAATCGCGCTGTTCCCATCCGCCGCCGTCCGCACCTCATATCCTTCCTTCTCCAGATACAGCTGCTCCAGCCTGCAGATATTCGGATCGTCATCCACCACCAGGATATTCGGCTTATCTTTCATCTGACCTTATTCCCTCCGGATAACCAGGTTGTCATCCCAAGCGAAGTCGAGGGATCTCCTGATATAATTCTGAATTATGAATTTGAAATAAGCCCCTGGCTTATTTCAGGGTCACGACCGTCACGCCGTCCTCGCCCTCGCCGTACATCCCGCGGCGGAACCCCTTCACATGCTTGTTCTTCCGCAGGTCCTGCTGGATCCCGGCCCGCAGGATCCCCGTTCCCTTGCCGTGGATGATATACACCTCGTTCAGCCCGGCCAGCACCGCCTCGTCCAGGTACAGGCCCACCGCGTCCAGCGCTTCTTCCAGGTTCATGCCGCGCACGTCGCATTCGCTCTTCACCGTCCGGGTCATCATCCCGGTTTTCGCCTTCACGGTGGTCTTTTCCTTCGCCGGCTCCTGCCGGATCATCCGCAGCTGGCTCAGCGGCGCCTTGAACTTCATCATGCCCGCCTGCAGCTGTACCTTGCCCTTCTCGTCCGGCGGCGCGAGCACAGTTCCCTCCGCGCCGAGGGTCAGGATCTTTACCTTGTCCCCCGCCTTCACGGTCTTGGGCGCTTCGCCGCTCTCCGGCGCCGGCTGGTCCAGGCCTTCCGCCAGTTCGTCGCTTTCTTTGTTTAGCCGCCTGCGGAGCTCGTTCACGTCGCCGGCCGCGGCGTTCTTCTTCATTTTCTTCAGCTCGGCGATCACGCTCTCGCTCTCCCGCCTCGCCTGGTCCACAATGCGCTTCGCGTCTTCCCGGGCCTTGCGCAGCTGTTCCGTCCGCTTCTGTTCCATTTCTTTGCGCAGCTGCTCCGCCTCGTTGCGCAGGCGCACGGTCTCCCGGCTGGCTTCCTCCGCCAGCTGGCGTTCCTTTTCCGCCACCTGCCGGTGGTATTCCGCGTTGGCGATCACGTCTTCAAACCGGATCGCGTTCCCGCTCAGCAGTTTTCTTGACGCGTCGATCAGGTTCTCCGGCAGGCCCAGCCGCCGGCTGATCTCAAAGGCGTTGCTCTTTCCCGGTACGCCGATGGACAGGCGGTAGGTCGGCCGCAGCGTCTCCACGTCAAACTCCACGCTGGCATTTTCCACGCCCTTCGTCGTCAGGGCGAAGGCCTTCAGCTCGCTGTAGTGGGTCGTCGCCAGCGTCCGCACGCCGATGTGCAGCAGCCGCGTCAGGATGCTCTGGGCCAGCGCCGCGCCTTCCGTGGGGTCGGTGCCCGCGCCCAGTTCGTCAAACAGCACCAGGTCCCGCGGTGTCACCTCGTGCATGATCTCCACAATGTTCGTCATGTGGCCGCTGAAGGTACTCAGGCTCTGCTCAATGCTCTGCTCGTCGCCGATATCCGCGAACACCTGCTCGAACACCGCCAGCTCCGTGCCCAGGTCCGCCGGCACCTGCAGGCCCGCCTGCGCCATCAGGGTAAACAGGCCCACCGTCTTCAGCGTCACGGTCTTGCCGCCCGTGTTCGGCCCGGTAATCACCAGCGTGGTAAACTCTTCGCCTAACCATATGGTAGACGGCACAACCTTCTCCGGATCGATCAGAGGATGCCGTCCCCGGATGATCTTCAGCCGTCCCTCGTTGTTCAGTTTCGGGCTCACGCAGACAAACCGCCGGCTCAGCATACCCTTGGCAAAGATAAAGTCCAGCTCCGCCAGCAGGTCCTCGGTCTCCTCCATGCTGGCCGCGTACGGCGCCACCTCGGCGCTCAGGGCCGCCAGGATCCGCTCGATCTCCTGCTGCTCCTTCAGCTCCCACTGTTTCAGCTCGTTCCCCATTTCCACCGCGGCCATGGGTTCAATAAACAGCGTCGCGCCGGAAGAACTCTGGTCGTGCACCAGGCCCGGCACGCTGGAGCGGAATTCCGCCCGCACCGGCAGCACATACCGGTTGTTCCGCACCGTGATGATCGGGTCCTGCAGCGCTTTCTGCAGCGCCGCGGAGCGGATCATCTGGTTCAGCTTGTCCCGGATCCGGTCCTGCGCGCCCCGCAGATGCCGCCGGATGTTCATCAGCTCGCTGCTCGCCCGGTCGGCGATCTCGTCCTCGCTGATAATCGCGTCCGTGATGTCCTTTTCAATGTTCCGCGCCACAAACAGCCCTTCGGCCCTGGCCTTCAGGATCGGCGTGTTCTCCCGGTCCGTCACCAGCGCGTCCCGGGCCGCGCGGCTTGCCCGCAGCAGTTCCGCCACATTCAGCAGCATCCCCGCGCTCAGGCTTCCGCCCTTCCCGCAGATCGCCAGCGCCGGCCGGATATCCGGAAACGCGGTCATGGGGTGTCCGCCGGAATACTGCAGGATCACCGCCGCCTCTTCCGTTTCCGCCTGCAGCGCCTGCGCGGTGGCCAGGTCGTCCGCCGGCTCCAGCCCGCGGCATTTCTCCGCCCCGGCTTCCGTCAGCGCGCCCTCCGCCAGCATCTCGCGGATCCTGGTAAACTCCAGTACCCGCAGTGTTCTCTCTTTCATCATCTTTAATAATCCCTTATCTGTATGTCTGCTCTGTGAACGTTGTGTAAATTATTCCACCGGCCGTTTCCAGTGGCCTGAGGTCGTTTCGCCCGGAACCTTCCGTCCCTCTCTGAACGCCTCCAGAACCCCTTCCGTTTCTCCCAGATTCTCTGTCGTCAGCACAATCGCTGTTCCGGATCCTCGTTCCTTTAATTCTGAATTATGAATTATGAATTCTGAATTATTAATGTTGTCCGTCGGCAGCGCGTTCATCAGCTCCGTCATGCATCCCTCCGGCAGCCGCTGCCGCAGGAGCGGGAACCGGTATCCCTTCCGGTCTTCCAGCGCCTGCCCTTTCAGCGCGTCCGGGGAACCCTCGTCGCACATCCGGCAGTCCCGGTGTCCCTTCGTTAAGCCCAGGGCCGTCCTCGCCGGGCAGTGGTGCAGCAGCATCAGCCGCTGTCTTCCATACACCACCGATATAATGGGCAGTTTTAATTCTGAATTCTGAATTGTTGCGCATCTGTCCAAATCTTCGATTTGGGTAACAGATGCCATGCTACAGCCGTCAGCGCTTAAGCGCTGGTAACGGCGATCGCAGAATTCTGAATTAAGCCTTTTCAGCTCCGCCCCGGTCAGTTCCGGCGAGGCGGTCACAAACGCGCATCCCTCTTCCAGCAGCAGGGTTGCCGCCTGCCGGTTCATCACCGGAATCGCGGGACCCGCGCCGTACGCTACCGGCCAGTCCAGCCCCAACTGGCCCACCGATCCCAGCGCCACGCCGCCCAGCAGGTCTTTGTTTTCCTCTGTCCATCGCCGCAGCGCCAGCAGGGTATCCTCTTCGCACACGTCCGGCAGCGCCAGCCAGTCTCCCGGCTTCATCTCCGCCTTCATCATCTCCAGCGCTTCCGCCCGGTAATCCTCCGGCCGCCAGACGATCCGGAATCCGTCCTTCCGCGCCGCCTCCGCCTGCTCCTTTGTCCGCACATACGCCATCCGCGGTACTTCTTCGGACGGATTAGTTTGAACTTCCTTTAATTCTGAATTATGAATTGTTGCGCATCTGTCCAAATCTTTGATTTGGGTAACAGATGCCATGCTACAGCCGTCAGCGCTTAAGCGCTGGTAACGGCGATCGCAGAATTCTGAATTAACTTCTTCAAACGCCCTGATCCGCTCTTCCGCCAGCTGTTCCAGCGCTTCCCTGCGGATGGCGTTCACCTGGCTTACCGGCACAAACGCGCCGGCGGTTTCCGCCTTCACCTCCCGGGGAACAAACACCGTGTCCCCGGTCTTTTTCAGGTTCCGGACCAGTTCTTCCTCCGTGGCGGCCCGGGTCTTCGCCGCGCTCACGGTCTCCCCGGTCACGGTCGCGTAGCTTTCGCCGTCCGTCGCCGTCAGCGTCATCGCTTCCCCAGGCATGGCCCGCAGATACAGGTCCGCCGGCACCGTCCGGCCCTTCAGGGCGGACGCCGCCGCCATCTGCGCCGCGTCCGTCAGCCGGTATATCTCATATCCGGCCTTCACCTTCATGTCCGGCCGCATCCGCAGCGCCGCCGTTCCGCCGGCCGGCACATCCGGCCCGGAATAAACCATCCCGGCCTCATCCCGTCCGCCGCGCAGCGCCAGTCCGTCGCCGTTCCGCAGTTCCTTTTCCAGCCTGACCCGCGCCAGTTTCCCGTCCGCGCCTGTCACGCTCCCGATCCGGATCCCCCGGTGGTTCACCGCCCCGGGAAAGATCACGCCCGCGTCCTCGCAGCCCAGCGCGTATCCCTTCATGAAGCCGCCCCGGTTAAAGACCTGGAGCAGTCCATCCTTCTCCTTTTCGTCCGCCTTTTCAAAGTTTCCCCGGTCCAGGCTGTCCAGCCCCTTCCGGTAGCTTTCCGTCACCACGGCCACATACTCCGGCCGCTTCAGCCGCCCCTCCAGCTTCACGGAGGCAACGCCCGCTTCTTTCAGTTTCGGCAGCTCGTTCCGCAGGCACACGTCCCGGGGGCTCAGCCAGGCGCCCCACTGTCCGCGGTAATTGTATTCCATCCGGCAGGGCTGCGCGCACCGTCCCCGGTTGCCGCTCCGCTCGCCGACCATGCTGGAGAACAGGCACAGCCCGCTCACCGCCACGCACTGGGCGCCGTGGCCGAACACCTCGATCTCAACTCCGGTCTCCGCGCATTTCCGGATCTCGTCCAGGCTGCATTCCCGCGCCAGCACCACCCGGCGAATCCCCTGCTTTTTGCACCAGTTCACGCCGGTCCGGTTATGGATGGCCATCTGGGTGCTGGCGTGCACTGTCAGCTCCGGAAAGCGTTCCCGGATCATCTTCAGCACGCCCAGGTCCTGCACCAGCACCGCGTCCGCGTGCAGGTCCCGCAGCAGCTTCAGCACCTCCGCCACATCCTCCAGCTCTCCGTCCTTCACCAGCGTGTTCACCGTCACGTGCACCCGCATGTGCCGCAGATGGGCGTACCGGATCGCCTCCTCCAGCTCCTGCCGGTCAAAGTTGCCGGCCCCCGCGCGCGCGCTGAAAGCGGCATACCCCAGGTATACCGCGTCCGCGCCGGCCGCTTCGGCCCGCTCCAATGCCTCCCGGTTTCCCGCCGGAGCCAGGTTCTCCATCCTGTTTTCCCCGTTCCTTTAATTATGAATTATGAATTCTTTATCGACCTCGCCAGCTGTTCCATCTGGCGGCGCAGCATCGTGTTCTCATCCTGCGCCTTCAGCAGGTCTTCCGCCAGGTTGAAGCAAGTCAGCACCGCCGCCTGCCCTGAAGGCAGGTTGGTCACCGCCTCCGTTTCGCTCAGCTTCCGGTCCACAAACGCCGCCACCCGCTTCACATAAGCCGGCGGATCGCCGGAAACCAGCGTATAGTTTTTTCCTGCTACCGTTACGGTAATCTTCTGTTTTTCCATTTTTCCTTACACCCCCGATAGTGCTAAAAAGCGCAGAAAGGGACTCGCCCTTTCCGCGCCGGTTCAGTCTGCCTCAGATCTGCTCGAAGGGATAGACCTGTCCGAATGTATCCACCCGGACCGAAGCCATCACCTGGGGCACTAGCGGTTTGTCGGAAGCGTCCCGCTGTGTCTTCACGATGTCTTCCGCCACGTCCATTCCCTCCAGCACCTTGCCGAAGGCGGCGTACTGGCCGTCCAGGTGCGGGCTGTCGCTGGTCATGATGAAAAACTGGCTTCCCGCGGAATCGGGCATCATGCTGCGGGCCATGCTCAGCGCGCCGTAGGTGTGTTTCAGGGGATTGTCCACCCCGTTGGCCGCGAACTCGCCCTTGATGCAGTATCCCGGGCCGCCCATGCCGATGCCCTTGGGATCGCCGCCCTGGATCATAAATCCGGGAATCACGCGGTGGAACGTCAGCCCGTCATAGAAGCCGCTGTTGGCCAGCGCGGTAAAGTTGCCCACGGACTGCGGCGCGACCTCCGGATACAGCTCGCCCTTCATCTCGCGCCCGTCGCTCATCACAATCGTAAACACAGGATTCTGTGCCATCTTCAATTACCCTCCTTACGGGGAATCCGTTGTTTCCCCCATCCGTTTTCTTTAACGGAAAACACCCATATTATACTTACTTTCCCTTCCTATGGCAAGTTTTTGACATCCCGTATCAAAGCCGCTATAATAAATGGATTCCTGAAAGGAGTACCTGCCATGCAGATCGTGCATCCTCAGCAGCCTGTCAACGGGCTGAATCCGGAAGATGTGTTCTACGCCGTCGACGACCTCGGCGCGCAGACCGGTTACGGTTTTATCCTTTATCAGCTGCAGCCCGGGCTCTATCCGGACTGCCCTGTCAACCTGTATTTTTCGATTGCCGGGGACCCCGCGTCCCGGTATCTCCTTTTCGGCGCCCTGGTCGCCCGCGCGCGCATCCTTCAGAACGTCAATCCCCAGATGCGCTGCCGCCTGTATACCAGCATCGATCCTTCTGATGTCCAGATGAAGGACTTCTATGTGCATAACGGCTTCGACTGCAATGAGTCGGACCAGATCCTCCAGCTGGCCATTCCCTTCGGGGACGGCCGCATCCCGATGAGCTGCACCGTCGCCCCCACGCCCCTGAACACCTGGGACGAGCAGAACAGCCTCATCTACCGCCTCCAGATGAACGAGATCACCTTCGTCGATATGAAGTATCTCAATTCCCTCCAGCGCATGCCCCACTTCATGACCCTGGGCCTGTACCGCAACGCGGTGCTCATCGGCGAGGTCATCATGGCCGGCCAGGGCAGCGACTGCGAGCTGGTCGCGATCTATATCGAGCCGGGCAGCCGGAACCAGGGCATGGGCAAGGCGCTTCTCCACCGGATGATGGCCATCATGGCGGCCGAAGGCGTCACCCGCGTCACCACGCGGATCATGTCCCGCTCCCTCCCCCAGCAGCGCCTCGCGGCGGATTTCAACGCCACCGTCCTGGGGGTGAATATGCTCTTCCCGGGCATGTATCTGAACTGACGCCTGCCCCGTTCTTTCCCTTGATTTTCCTTGAATTTCGCTTGACGGAACCCCGTCAGGCGATTATAATATCTTCATCTGTGTTTCGAAGGAGGAAACGATTGTCATGAAATCCGGCAAAAAGCGCGCCGGCGGCAAAACCGGGGCCATCGTCGCGCTGTGTGTGCTGCTGGTGATCACCGTCGCGCTGGGCGTGATCGGTCTCACCGGTGTGAGCCTGCCGCCGAAGGGCCTGTACAAGGTTCTGTCCTGGCTGCCCACCACCAATTCTGAAAACTGGCCTGCTTCCCTGTCCCTGGGTCTTGACCTGCGGGGCGGTATGTATGTGGAATATTCCGGCAAGGCGCCGGAAGGCTCTTCCGCGAACTTTGACGAACTGGTCGAAGGAACCATGTCCATCATCCGCGAGCGCCTGACCGACAAGGGCTTCACCGAAGCCAATGTCCAGAAGCTCGGTACCGACGGCATCCGCGTTGAGATTCCGGACGTGCAGGACGACACCGTCCTGGACCTGATCGGCGCGGCCGCCAAGCTGGAGTTCAAGGATCCCAGCGGCGAAGTCTTCATGACCGGTGATATGGTCAAGACCGCCACTTACTACTATTCCGAGGGCGACCACCAGATCGCCTTCACCCTGACCGACGAAGGCACCAAGGTCTTCGGCGACATGACCGCCGCGAACATCGGCAAAACCCTGTCCATCTACCTGGACGGCGAGCTGCTGATCGCCCCGACGGTGCAGAGCGCCATCACCAACGGATCCGGCGTGATCAACGGCCTGGGCAGCGCGGAACGCGCCACCACCATCGCCGCCAAGATCCAGTCCGGTGCCCTGCCGCTGGAGCTGACCCAGCAGAAGGTCGACAAGGTTTCCGCCACCCTGGGCCAGGACGCCGTGTCCACCTCCGTGCGGGCCGCCATCATCGGCATCCTGCTGATCATGGTTCTCATGATCATCCGTTACCGCCTGAACGGTCTCATCGCCTCCTGGGCGCTGACCATCTACACGATCCTGCTGTTCATGCTGATCGCCCTGTTCCATATCCAGCTGACCTTGCCCGGCCTGGCCGGCGTGGTCCTGGGCATCGGTATGGCGGTCGACGCGAACGTCATCATCTTCGAACGCTTTAACGAAGAAGTCCGCAAGGGCCGCAGCGTGAAAGCCGCCGTCCGCGCCGGCTTCAAAAACGCCATGTCCGCCATCCTGGACGCCAACGTCACCACCCTCATCGCGGCCATCGTGCTGCTGTTCTTCGGCACCGGTTCCATCCAGGGCTTTGCCAAGACCCTGCTGCTGGGCGTGGTCGTGTCCATGTTCACCGCGATCATGGTCACCCGCTTCCTCATGAACCGCTTCGTGAACGCCGGCGCCACCAAAGTTTCCCTCTACACGAAAGTCAAAGCGGAAGCTGAAAAGGAGGTTGAAGCGTAATGAAAATCAAGAATCGCTCCAAAATCTGCCTGATCGTTTCCGGCGCAATCATCCTCGTCGCTGTGCTGCTGACCGTCTTCGGCCACGGCATCAACCTGGGTATCGATTTCGAGGGCGGCCTCTCCATGCAGTATGACATGAAGACCTCCGTCACCTCCGCCACCGTGAGCGCTGTGCTCGACGGCATGGGCATCAAGTCCAGCACCGTTACCGTCCAGGGACGGGACAACAACGAAGCCGTTATCCGCATCAAGGACGTCTCCAAGGACGACATCCAGAAGGTCCAGGCCACGTTCGAAGAGAACATCAAGAAGGACTATCCGGACGCCGTTTCCATCGGCGACGTGAACTACGTCGGTCCCGTGGCCGGCGCCACCCTGGTCAAGAACGCGGTCATCTCCGTGCTGCTGGCCGCCGCCCTGATGCTGATCTACATCGCCATCCGGTTCGACCTGAACTCCGGTATCGCCGCTGTGTTCGGCCTCCTGCATGACGTGCTGATCATGCTGTCCTTCATGGTCATCTTCCGCTCCGTGATCCAGATGAACTCCTCGTTCATCGCCGCGGCGCTGACCATCGTCGGCTACTCCATCAACAACACGATCGTGATCTTCGACCGGATCCGTGAGAACGCGAAGAAGATGCCGACCGTCGCCCGCGAAGAGGTCACCAACATCTCCATCAAGGAGAGCCTGGGCCGCACCATCTGCACCACCGTCACCACCCTGATCACCATCGTGGCGCTGTGCATCCTGGGCGTCGCCTCCATCCGCGAGTTCGCGCTGCCGATCATCGTCGGCATCCTCTCCGGTGTTTACAGCGCCAACATGATCAACGGTTATGTCTGGGCGTTCCTGGAGGAAAAGCGCCGCAGCCGCAAGGCCAAAGCTTAATCTGTAACCTTGGGGAGGGACTGCCCTGGCGCAGTCCCTCCCTTTGTCATCCCGAGCGAAGTCGAGGGATCCCTTGATAAAAGGAGGTGCTTCAATGACCAAAACGCGGTTCATGCAGCGTTGCGTTCAGAACACACCTCCCTTTGACGGGCTGCCGGACTGGTTCTCCTCCCTGCTGTACGCCAGAGGCGTCCGGACGCGGGATGAGGCGGAACAATTCCTGAACCCGTCCCTGGACGGCCTCCACGATCCCTTCCTTCTCCCCGGCATGGCTGAAACCGTCGCCCTGCTGAAAGGGGCGATCGCTGAGAGAAAAACCATCCTCGTCTACGGCGATTACGACGCCGATGGCGTCTGCGCCGCCTCCATCCTGATGGAAACCCTGCACGAGGAAGGCGCCTCCCTCGCCTACCGCATTCCTTCCCGCCATACCGAAGGCTACGGCCTGAACCCGGATGCCGTCCGGGAGATCGCGCAGAAGGCGCAGGTCCTCATCACCGTGGACTGCGGCGTCTCCGACGCGGAAGAGGTTGCCCTGGCGAAGGAGCTCGGCCTCACCGTCATCGTCACCGACCATCACCAGCCCCCGGAGACCCTGCCCGAAGCGGACGTCGTCATGGATCCGCTGATCGGGAATTATCCCTTCCCCGGGCTTTGCGGCGCCGGCGTCGCGCTGAAGATCTGCCAGGCCCTCCAGGGCATGGCCGGCGTGGAAAAGCGCCTGGATCTCGCCGCCATCGCCACCGTCGCGGACGTGGTACCCCTGAAGGGTGAGAACCGGATCATTGTCTCCGAAGGCATGAAGCGTATCGCTTCCACCGCCCGTCCCGGCCTCAGGGCGTTGCTGAAAGTGGCTGGGCTTGAATCTGCCAAAAGCCTTACCGCCGACGATCTCGCCTTCCGCCTCGGCCCCCGCCTCAACGCGGCCGGCCGTCTGGGCGACGCGAAGCTGGGCGTCCATCTGCTCCTGACGCCGGATCCGGCCAAGGCGTCCAACATCGCTGCCATGCTGGAGGAGGCCAACCGCACCCGCCAGCGCTTTGAGCGGGAAATGACCGCCCAGGCCCTGACCCAGCTGTCCCTGGAAGCCCTTGCCGTTTCCCATGTCATCCTCGTTTCCGGGGAGGACTGGAATCCCGGCCTCATCGGCCTCACCGCCGGCCGCCTGTGCGAGCGCTTCCATCTGCCCGCCATCGCCCTCAGCGTCCACGGCGATACCGCCGTCGGTTCCTGCCGGTCGATCCCCGGGATCAATATTTATCAGATGCTCACCTCCTGCGCCGATCTGCTCGAGCGCTTCGGCGGCCATGAGCAGGCGGCAGGCCTTACCGTGAAAACGGAGAACATTTCCCTGCTCCGCCAGCGCCTGGAGAAAGTCATCTCCGCCGCCGCGCCGGAGGAAACCTTCCTCCCCGCCATGGAGTATGACCTCTCCGTTCCCTTCCGCACCTGGACGCCGGAAACCCTTTCCCTGCTATCCCGCCTGGAGCCCACCGGCTGCGGCAACCCGCCGCCGCTCTTCCTGCTTCAGGGCGCCGAGGTCCAGTCCATCCGCCGGGTCGGCAAGGACGGCTCCCACCTGAGGCTCGCCGTCCTGGACGAGGACCTGTCCATTGTCGAAGGCATCGCCTTCGGCGCCGGCGATACCGCGGACGAAAGCCCTCAGAAGCTCGACCTGCTCTACCGCCCCACCCTTAACGACTTCCGCGGCAGAACCGCCGTCGAAGCCCAGATATATTCTATTAATTATGAATTGTGAATTATGAATTCTGAATTATGAATTCTGAATTATGAATTCTGAATTCTGAATTGAAACCGACCGAAGGGAGGTGCAAATATGGCTTTCACATCCTACGAGGCAATGCCCCTGGACCAGATGCTCAACCGGATCCAGAAATACCATCCCGGCGAAGGCTATAAGCTTGTGGAAAAAGCCTGGAATTTCGCGTCCAAAGCGCACGAAGGCCAGTTCCGCAAGTCCGGTGAGCCTTATTTCACCCACCCGAGCCTCGTCGCCTCCATCCTCACGGAACTCATGATCGACCCGCCCACCATCGCCGCGGGCCTCCTGCACGATACCGTCGAGGATTGCGAAGGCATCACCCTGGATACCATCCGGGAGGAGTTCGGCAGCGAGGTTGCCGACCTGGTGGACGGCGTCACCAAGCTGAACAAGCTGGACTTTGCCAACCGCGAGGAAGCCCAGGCCGAATCCCTCCGCAAGATGATCCTGGCCATGTCCAAGGACATCCGGGTCGTGCTCATCAAGCTGGCGGACCGCCTGCACAACATGCGCACCCTGCGCTACCAGCCGGAGGAGCGCCGCGTGGCCATCGCCCGTGAAACGCTGGATATTTACGCGCCCCTGGCCCACCGCCTCGGCGTCTACGCCGTCAAGCAGGAGCTGGAGGACCTGTCCCTCAAATACCTCGATCCGGAAGGCTACAACCGCATCGTCCACCTCGTCGGCATGAAGCGCCAGGAACGGGAGGAAAACATCCGCCTGGTGATCGATGAGCTGTCCGAGCGCCTCGACCAGCAGGGCATCCATTACACGATCGACGGCCGCAGCAAGCATTTCTATTCCATCTACCGCAAGATGGTCGTCCAGCAAAAGACCTTCGACCAGATCTACGATCTCATCGCCATCCGGGTCATCGTGGATACCATCCCGGACTGCTACACGGTCCTGGGCATCGTCCACACGCTGTGGAACCAGGTACCCGGCCGTTTCAAGGATTATATCTCCGTTCCCAAGGCCAACATGTACCAGTCCCTCCACACCACCGTCGTCGGCGGCCGCAAGATCCCCTTCCCCTTCGAGGTGCAGATCCGTACCTGGGATATGCACCGGGTTGCGGAGTTCGGCATCGCCGCCCACTGGCGGTATAAGGAAGGCGCGTCCCAGGAAGACTCGCTGGATCACAAGCTTTACTGGGTCCGCCAGATGCTGGACTGGCAGACGGAGACCCGGGATTCCCGGGAGTTCCTGGATACCCTGAAGACCGACCTCTTCTCCGAGGAAGTGTTCCTCTTCACCCCCAAGGGCGACGTCATCTCCATGCCCAAGGGCGCCACGCCCCTGGACTTTGCCTACCGCATCCATTCCGGCGTCGGCAACCAGTGCGTCGGCGCCAAGGTCAACGGCAAGATCATCCCGCTGGATACCCCGCTGGAAACCGGGGACCGGGTGGAGATCCTGACCTCCGCTTCCTCCAAGGGACCCAGCAGCGACTGGCTGCGTATCTGCAAAACGCCCCAGGCCAAGGCCAAGATCCGCCAGTTCCTCAAGAAAGCCCTCAAGGAAGAGAACGTGGAGCTCGGCCGGGGAATGATCGAAAAGGAATGCGCCCGCCGCGGCGTGCGTATGTCCGATATTTGCAAACCGGAATTTTACGATCCGATTCTCAAGCGCACCGGCTTCACGGACTTTGACGATATCTGCGGCGCCGTCGGTTACGGCGGCATGGCCGCGGTCTATGTCGTCACCCGCCTCATGGAGGAGCAGAAGGCCAAGGAGTCGCCTGTCCAGTCCGTCCAGTCCGTGGACGATATGGTCTCCGAGGAGAAGCGCCTTCTCCAGCACCGCGCGCACCACGGCATCGTGCTCACCGGCAGCGAGGACCTGGATATCCCCGTCCGCTTTGCCAAGTGCTGCAGCCCCGTGCCCGGGGATGAAATCGTGGGATATATCACCCGCGGCCGCGGCGTCACGATTCACAAGGCGGAATGCGTCAACGCCGCCTCCGGCGAGCAGGAGCGCCGCATTCCCGTGGAATGGGCCAGCGACGGCCAGGATACCTTCTACGCCACCATTACCATTCTCGCCTACGACCGGGTCAACATGCTCGGTGAAATCGCCTTCATCATCGGCGAGAACGGCGTGTCCATCCGGGCCGCCTCCATCCAGAGCGATGACAAGACCCGCATCTCCACCCTGCGCCTGACCCTCGATGTTCATTCCCGCGAGGAAATGGACAAGGTCATCCAGGCCCTGCGGAACAAAGCCGATATCCTGGACGTCTACCGCGCCACTAAATAATTCAGAATTCAGAATTATAAGTTGTTTTGACACCGCTTTGTTTTCATCAATCTGCGCAGATGATCTCTAGCAGGGTCATTCCGAGCGAAGTCGAGGAATCCCTTGCTAATTCATAATTCAGAATTCAGAATTCAGAATTATAAGTTGTTTTGACACCGCTTTGTTTTCATCAATCTGCTCGGATGATCTCTAGCAGGGTCATTCCGAGGTTTGGAGCGACCGGAGAAAGAGCCAGTGACTCTTTCTCAGCGAAAAACGGGCGGCAGCCCCGTGCACGGAGTGAGTCGAGGAATCCCTTGCTATATCGTTTCCCGAAAGGAGCCGCTATGCGAGCAGTTGTACAGCGTGTTGCCAATGCTTCCGTAACCGTCGGTGAGGAAACCGTCGGCGCCGTCGGCGCCGGCCTCATGGTTCTCATCGGCGTGTCGAAGGAGGATACTGATAAGGACCTCAAATACATCGTGGAAAAGGTCATGAACCTGCGGGTGTTTGACGACGAAAACGGCGTCATGAACCGCTCCGTGCTGGACGTGGGCGGCAGTATCCTGGCCGTGTCCCAGTTCACGCTTTACGGCGACGCAAGGGGCGGCCGGCGCCCGTCCTATTTCCGGGCCGCCGGGCCGGAACCGGCCAACGAGCTGTACGAGCGGGCCGTGGCCGCCTGGCGGGACAGCGGCATCCACGTGGAAACCGGCCGTTTCCGGACGGAGATGATGGTCTCCCTCGTGAACGACGGCCCGGTCACCATCCTCCTGGACAGTGAAAAAGCGTTTTAAAAAGGCGTTCATTCGAACGCCTTTTTTAATTCAGAATTCAGAATTCAGAATTCATAATTATAGATACTGATACGGTCAATCATCTTTCAGAAACAGTTCCTGCTTACGGGTTATCATTTCATCCGTCCGGGTGAGATAATCGTGGATATTGCTGACGTTGGGCGCCCGCTCGATATGCCCTTCCTCCGGGAAGATCCGCTTGGAGATGCCGCCGGCGCCCATGGCAAGGATGTGGCTGGTTTCCTCCATGATGTCCACGTTGTACAGGCAGGCATGCCCCGGCAGGGCGTAGCCGGTGTTCTCCAGGTTCCCGGCCATGTATTTCTGTTTATACAGGTAATACGGCACCATGCCCAGTGCGCGGGCGGTCTCCCGGCCCGCTTCCACCATCCGGGCGGTCATTTCCCCGTCCGGCAGGGGGTGCTTCTCCAGGCTCATGCGGGAGGACCGCTTGATGGCCAGGGTATGCACCGTCAGGCTCTCCGGCCGCAGCTTCCGGGCTTCGTCCATGGTATGGGCGAAGTCTTTTTCATTCTCTCCGGGCAGGCCGGCGATCACGTCCATGTTGATGTGCGGGATCGCTTCCTCCCGGGCCAGGGCGTAGGCGTCCCGGACCTGCTGCGCGGTATGCGCCCGGCCGATGACCTCCAGCGTCCGGTCGTTCATCGTCTGGGGATTGATGGAGATCCGGCCGATGCCGGCGTTCCGGATGGCCCGGAGTTTTTCCCGGGTCAGGGTGTCCGGCCGCCCTGCCTCCACGGTATATTCCATGGCGCCCGGGAAACAGGCGGCGGTTTCCGCCATCAGGCGCTCGAAGGCGTCCCGCGGCAGGGCGGTGGGCGTGCCGCCGCCCACATACAGGGCACGCAGCTTCCGTCCGCTGCCTCGCAGGATCTCCGCGCAGGCGCGCATTTCCCGGATCAGGGCGTTCATATAAGGCTCCACCAGGCTGCCGTCCCCGATCTCTCCGGAGGAGAAGGAACAGTAAGCGCAGCGCGTCGTGCAGAAGGGAATGCCGATGTAGACGTCCATCCATTCATCCCCGGGCGGCGGCAGCTTTCCCTGTTCCGCCGCGATCTCCGCCAGCAGGGCGGCCCGGTCGGGCGAGACGTCAAAATCCGCAGCCAGGCGGCCGACGGCCGCTTCCGGAGTAAGCCCTTCCTTCAGGGCTTCCAGCATCAGGTGGGTCGGGCGCACACCGGTCAGGCTCCCCCAGGGCGGGCGGACGCCGGTCATCTCCCGCAGGAGATCGTAGAGGGTCTGCTTGCACAGGCGGCGGGCCGCGCGCCTGCGGTGCAGGATACGGATCCGCTCATCCGGGTCGTCCGGCGCGGGAGCGGTCCGCTCCGCCCGGTGCCCGTCAGCTTCAAACGCAATCTGAAAGAGTCCGTCCCGCTCATCCGTCACCGGTACAAACTGCTTCGGCTCGTCCCAGACGCTTTCCGGAAACCCGAAAAGCCGGGTTAAAACTCTTAACTCCGGCTCAATGGTTTCCAGATAGCTCTCAATTTCTGTCATCTTTCGTTCCTTACTCAGTGCCCCGCGTGCATCGGCATCGTCCGCACCATCGGCATCATCCGCCGCAGCGAGGCCATCATCTGCTCCTCGCTGCCGCCCGGCAGGTCCGTCCGGCCCCAGCCGTACTCGAACACCGTATCCCCGGTGAACAGCTCGCCTTCGATCTCGTAGCATACGCTGCCCGGCGTATGCCCGGGCGTGTGCAGCACCTTCACCTTCAGGCCCGCCAGTTCCAGCTCGTCGCCTTCCTTCACCAGGTCCGTCGCTTCCGGCGCGGTCACCGGCCGGCCGATCAGGCCCGCGCTAGCGTTCAGCTTCGGGTCGCCCAGCATGGGCGCGTCCAGTTCATGAATAATGATCCTGGGTCCTTTTAATTCTGAATTATGAATTCTGAATTCTGAATTGTGCGGTTCGTGAGATGCAAGCTCACGAACTGCACCTATGTGGTCAAAATGTCCGTGGGTCAGCAGGATCGCCGCAATCTTTTTGTCCCCCGCGACCCTGCGGATCCGCCCCGCCTCGGCGCCCGGATCGATCACGATGCATTCCTGCCCGCCCTCTTTGCTCAGGATATAGCAGCAGGTCTGTACGATCCCGACCGTCAATTCTTCAATCTGCATTGTCCGCCTCCGAAAAATGAGTCACCGGGACGGTTCTCGGTGACTCATTTTTATTTTGCTCAGAACCGCATGCGGTCTTCGATATACTTGCGCACTTCGCTGATCGGAACCCGTTCCTGTTCCATGGTATCCCGGTCGCGGATGGTCACGGTCTGGGTCTCTTCGGTCTCAAAGTCCACGCAGATGCTGAACGGCGTGCCGATCTCGTCCTGGCGGCGGTAGCGCTTGCCGATGGAGCCGGTCTCGTCGTATTCCACAGGGAAGTATTTGCACAGTTCAGCGTGGATCTCGCTGGCCAGTCCGCCCAGCTTGTTCTTCTGCAGCGGCAGCACGGCGGCTTTGTAGGGTGCCAGCGCGGGATGCAGGTGCAGCACCGTGCGGACGTCGCCGCCCTCCAACTCCTGCTCGTCGTAGGCGTTGCACAGGAAGGCCAGGACCATCCGGTCCACGCCCAGGGAGGGCTCGATGCAGTACGGGATATACTTCTCGTTCGTCACCGGGTCAAGATACTCCATGCTCTTGCCGCTGTGCTCCTGGTGCTGGGTCAGGTCGTAGTCGGTACGGTCCGCCACGCCCCACAGTTCGCCCCAGCCGAAGGGGAACAGGAACTCGAAGTCCGTCGTCGCCTTGGAATAGAAGGCCAGCTTCTCCGGCTCGTGGTCACGCAGCCGCAGGCTCTCTTCCCTGATGCCCAGGCTCAGCAGCCAGTCGCGGCAGAATCCGCGCCAGTAGTTGAACCACTCCAGGTCTTCGCCGGGCTTGCAGAAGAACTCCAGTTCCATCTGCTCAAACTCCCTCACGCGGAAGATGAAGTTGCCGGGCGTGATCTCATTCCGGAAGCTCTTGCCGATCTGGGCGATACCCGCCGGCAGCTTCTTCCGGGTGGTCCGCATGGCGTTCTGGAAGTTCACGAAGATGCCCTGCGCCGTTTCCGGACGGAGATAGATCTCGTTCGCGCTGTCCTCGTTCACGCCTGCAAAGGTCTTGAACATCAGGTTGAACTGGCGGATGCCGGTAAAATCTTTCTTGCCGCAGACCGGGCAGACGATGTCGTGCTCGGCGATGAACTTCTCCAGTTCAGCGTTGCTCCAGCCGTCGCCGGTCTCCGCGCCTTCGGTGAAATCCTCGATCAGTTTGTCCGCGCGGAAGCGGGCCTTGCAGGCCTTGCAGTCCATCAGCGGATCGTTGAAGCCGCCCACGTGGCCGCTGGCCACCCAGACTTCCCGGTTCATCAGGATCGCGCAGTCGAGGCCCGTGTTATACTTGCTCTCCTGCACAAACTTCTGCCACCAGGCCTTTTTCACGTTGTTCTTGAACTCGACGCCCAGCGGGCCGTAGTCCCAGGTGTTCGCCAGGCCGCCGTAGATCTCGGAGCCCGCGAAGATAAAGCCGCGGTTCTTGCACAGCGCCACCAGCTTGTCCATTGTCAGTTCAGCCATAATATCCTCCTTCGGATCAATTAAGAATTCATAATTCACCTGTGCCCTTTATGGGTATAATTCATAATTGCTATAGTGTTCTGCCATTTCCCTTTGGGGTATATAACCGTGAAACTCTCTTTGTATAATCCCAATCTTTCGAAAAGAGGTCCTGACCATTCATAATTATGAATTATGAATTATGAATTATGAATTAAAATAGTGCCTCGACAAACTCTTTCGCGTTGAAGGGCTGCAGGTCGTCGATACCCTCGCCTACGCCAATGTACCACACCGGCACTTCCAGTTCCTGCCGGATCGCCAGCGCGATACCGCCCTTGGCAGTGCCGTCCAGCTTCGACAGGATGATGCCGCCGATCTCGGCGACTTCCTTGAAGGCCCGGGCCTGCATCAGGCCGTTCTGGCCCGTGGTGGCGTCCAGCACCAGGATGCAGCGGGTATCCGCTTCCGGATACTCCCGGTCGATCACCCGGCGCATTTTGCTCAGCTCGTCCATCAGATTCTTCTTGTTGTGCAGCCGGCCTGCCGTGTCGATGATCAGCAGGTCCGCGTTCTGGGCCTTGGCGCTCTTGATGGCGTCAAACACCACCGCCGCCGGGTCCGCGCCTTCGGCATGCTTGATAATCGGCACCCGGGCGCGCTCCGCCCACACCGTCAGCTGCTCCGCTGCCGCCGCGCGGAAGGTGTCTCCCGCGCACAGCATAACTCTCCGGCCAATGGCCTGGAAGCGCAACGCCAGCTTACCGATGGTCGTGGTTTTGCCCACGCCGTTCACGCCGACGATCAGCATCACCATGGGCCACTTCAGCGGCGGCCGCGGGATGTCCATTTGCTCAACCATGATCTGCTTGAGCATCTCCCGGGCTTCCGCCGCATCTTTGACCTTGCCGGCCTTCACGCGGTTCCTCAGCTCGTCCACGATCTCTTCGGTCGCCTTCAGCCCGCAGTCGGCCATGAGCAGGATGTCCTCCAGCTCTTCATAAAAGTCTTCGTCAATCTTCCGGTTTTCCCGGACCATGTCGTCGACTTTTTCGGTCATGTTTCCCCGGGTCTTGCTCAGCCCCTCCCGGAGCCTCGCGAACAAACCCTTCTTTTTCTCTTCGCTCATATGAACCTCGAAACATTTCGTTCAAAATTCATATTCTCTCATCCATAATTATGAATTATGAATTATGAATTATGAATTTAACCAATGTGGTCCTTGAATCCCATATACTTCTGCAGCACTTCCGGAATCGCGACGGTTCCGTCGGCCTTCAGGTTGTTCTCCAGGAAGGCGATCAGCATCCGGGGCGGCGCCACGCAGGTGTTGTTCAGCGTGTGGGCCAGGTACTTGCTGCCGTCCGCGCCCTTTACGCGGATCTGCAGGCGGCGGGCCTGGGCGTCGCCCAGGTTCGAGCAGGAACCGACCTCAAAGTATTTCTGCTGCCGGGGGCTCCAGGCTTCCACGTCCAGGCTCTTCACCTTCAGGTCCGCCAGGTCGCCGCTGCAGCATTCCAGCGTACGCACCGGAATATCCAGCGTCCGGAAAAAGTCCACCGTGTTCTGCCACAGTTTGTCGAACCACATCGGGCTCTCCTCAGGCTTGCAGATCACGATCATTTCCTGCTTCTCAAACTGGTGGATGCGGTACACGCCGCGCTCCTCAATGCCGTGGGCGCCGACTTCCTTGCGGAAGCAGGGGCTGTAGCTCGTCAGGGTCTTGGGCAGGCTTTCCTCGTCCAGAATCGTGTCGATATACCGGCCGATCATCGAATGCTCGGACGTACCGATCAGGTACAGATCCTCGCCTTCGATCTTGTACATCATGTTCTCCATCTCGGCGAAGCTCATGACGCCGGTCACCACGTTGCCGTGGATCATGAACGGCGGAACCACATAGGTGAATCCCCGGTCAATCATGAAATCCCGGGCGTAGCTCAGGATGGCGCTGTGCAGGCGGGCGATATCGCCGGTCAGGTAATAGAACCCGTTGCCGCTCGTCTTACGGGCCGCGTCCAGGTCGATGCCGTTCAGCCGCTCCATGATGTCCACATGATAGGGAATCTCCCATTCCGGTACCACGGGCTCACCGAAGCGTTCAATCTCGACGTTCTCGCTGTCGTCCTTGCCAATCGGCACGCTGTCGTCGATGATGTTCGGGATCACCAGCATCCGCTTGCGGATCTCGCCCTTCAGCTCTTCTTCCTTCGCTTCCAGCGCGGCCAGTTCATCCGCCATGGCAGCCACTTCGGCCTTCCGCTTATCGGCTTCTTCCTTCAGGCCTTTTCCCATCAGGCCGCCGATCTCCTTGGAGATGGTCTTGCGCTTGTTGCGCAGGGCGTCGGCCTGCTGGATCGCGTCCCGGAATTCCCGGTCCAGGCTGATCACTTCGTCCACCATGGGCAGTTTGGCGTCCTGGAACTTTTTCCGGATATTCTCTTTGACCTTCTCCGGATCATTCCTGATCAGATTAATATCTAACATGGTTTTTATCCTCCGAAACTCGTACTGTTTCGCCGCGTTAACTTGTCATTCCGACCGGAACGAAGTGGAGTGGAGGAATCTCCTGCGGGAGGAGATCCTTCGGCTTCGCTCAGGATGACATCGTTGATGTCACTTTTTCTGCGTAATCACCACGTGCCGGTTCGGCTCTTCGCCTTCGGAATGCGTATCCACGCCGTCCGTCTGCTGCAGCGCGTAGTGAATGATCCGGCGCTCGTAGGGATTCATGGGCTCCAGGCTCACCTTCCGGCCGGTGCGCAGCGCACGGTTCGCCATCCGGTTCGCCAGGCGGATCAGGGTGTCTTCCCGCTTCGCCCGGTAGTTCTCGGTGTCCAGCGTGACCCGGGTGTAGCCTTCGCGGCCCCGGTTCACCTTCAGGCTGGTCAGGTACTGCACGGCGTCCAGGGTCTCGCCCCGGCGGCCGATCAGGATGCCCAGCGTGTCGCCGTTGATATAGCCGAACACGTTGCCTTCAGCGTCCGTGCCCATGTCGATGGTCACGTCCACACCCATCAGCTTCGTCAGCTCCATCAGGAACGCGTGGGCAATGCCGGCGGGAGAATCTTCAGTCAGTTCTTCAGCGGGGATCATCGTCACTTCGGGCTTCTCCATCGGCCGGATTTCCGGCTTTGGGGCGGCCTTCTTCTCTTCGGCGGGCTCAGCCTTGGGTTCGGCTTTCTTCTCAGCCTTTTCAGCCTTCTTCTCCGGCTTCTTTTCGGCTTTCTTCTCGGCCTTTTCTTCCGCCTTTTCGGCCTTCTTCTCGGTCTTCTTCTCGGCCTTTACGGCTTTCTTTTCAGCCTTCTTCTCCGGCTTGTCTTCCAGCAGGTCAGCCAGCGGATCCTCTTCGGCGTCCTTCAGGGTCAGGCGAACCTTCACCGGGCGGGAGCCGAACAGGCCGAACAGGCCCTTGCTTCCTTCTTCCACAACCTGAACATCCACATCCGCAATGGAAACGCCAAGCTCCTGAAGCCCCATTTCAACGGCTTCGTCTTCGGTCCTGGCGGAAAACTCATACTGTTTCATTTTACGGTTCCTTCCCCGGCCACCGCAGCGGCCGCTGCTTCTTTCTTATCCAGATACTTGTTGATCGCGAAGGTCTGTCCCATGCTCACCAGGTTGCCGGGCACCCAGTACAGCGCGAACGCCGCGGAGTAGCTCAAGCAGATGATCAGGGAGAAAATCGGGAAGAAATACTGCATGAACTTCCCGGTGCCGGCGCCCTGGCCCTGGGCGGGCTGCTGGCCGGCGCTCATGATCTTGGTCATGAAGATCTGAGAGGCCGCGGACAGGATCGGCAGGAGCAGCAGGCCGTTGAAGGAGTTCACCAGCGAGAACTGGGTGATCAGCAGGTTAAAGCTCCAGCCGGGCTTGACCGCCACCGCTTCCACATAGGCGGCATTCTGCTTCAGCGCGTCAAAGATCTGCTGGATCGTCGCGGCCAGGTTCGCCTGGGCGAAGCTGTCCGCCGTCAGTCCGAGATCCTTGATCAGGATCGGCAGGTTGCTCTGGTCCAGTCCGTTGAACCAGTTCAGCCACTGGTCCGCCGGAATCTGGCGCAGTGTGTTCAGGTCAGGCATGGACGCGGCAAACAGGCTGTCCGGCATCCACAGGTTCTTGACCCACAGCCAGCGCTCCAGCTGGGGCACTTCGTTGTTCAGGAGCTGGCTCAGCTGGACCAGCAGTTCCTTGTTGGCGGCCATCCGCATCGCGCCGAAAACGGCAATCAGGATCGGCCAGGTCAGCAGCAGCGGCAGGCAGCTGGACAGCGGGTTGATATGCTCTTTTTTATAGAGTTCAGCCGTCTTGGCGTTCAGCTTGTCCTTGTCGTTGGCATACTTCTTTTGCAGGGCCTGCAGCTGCGGCTGCAGCTTGGTGGTCTTGCGCATGCTCACGCGGCTCTTGATGTCGAGGGGCGTCAGCACAATACGGATCATGATGGTAAAGACCACCATGGACCAGCCCCAGCTTCCGACCCAGCTTCTGATCCAGGCCAGGATGTTGAAAAGAAACTCATTCATTCCGGGTTATTCCCTCCTTAATGTAGTGCAGGGATCATCCGGTACGGGATCGTAGCCGCCCTTGCTGAAGGGGTTGCAGCGCAGCAGACGCCACGCCGCCATGCGCCCGCCCTTGACCGCGCCGTACCGCTCGATGGCTGTCACGGCGTATTCGGAGCAGGTGGGGATATAGCGGCAGGTCGGCTTGCGTTTACGCCGGCTCAATTCCCGTCTGTAGAAACGGATCAGGAAAAGGAGAAATCGTTTCATTCGGCGCGGTTCCCTTCCTCTGAGGCATGTTTCAGCAGCGCGTCCTGCTTTTTCAGCAGATAGCGCACATCCTTCCTCAGGTCGTCGAAGGCGGCCTCTGCGGCTGAAGGTCTGGCGACGATTACGTACAGGCCGGTTTTCACGTCCCCTAAATAGGGCCGGAAGCATTCCCGCAGGCGGCGCTTGATCCGGTTCCGGGTCACGGCGTTGCCTGTTTTCTTGCTGACGGAAAACCCAACCTTCAGCTCCCTGCCGGGGGCAAGGAGCATGACCAGATTACGGCAGGCGACCGAATGTCCTCTGCGGTAGACATACTGGAACGCCCTGTTTTTCTTCAGCCGATAACGTCTTTCCATTCACTTTCCTTCCGCTTCACGCGGAATCATCCCTTTATGAGGAAAAGCCCGCCCATCTTCAACGGGCGGGCCTCATCCACAGTCATACAGAATTCGGCTTTACGGTCTTCTTACACCGTCAGCTCTTTGCGGCCGCGGCGACGGCGGGCAGCCAAAACCCGGCGGCCGTTCTTGGTCGCCATCCGGGCGCGGAAGCCATGCACCTTGCTGCGCTGGCGTTTCTTGGGCTGGTATGTACGGAACATGGTCAACACTCCTCACAGATTCGAAATCGTTTTGCGGATCCCGGGAGAATGACCCGGTTCCGAGAACATCTTGTACTTGCCGATCCGCAAAGCGGACAGCTTCAATAGTATACTGAACCTTCAAACCCTTGTCAAGCCTTTTTTGCTAAGGTTTGCGAGGTCATCGGGCCCTTTCTTTTCCACCCACAACATCCTGTGGTAATCACTGTTTTCTGACACTATTCGGGTCACCGGAACGTCCTTACTTCAGAGCCTGCTTCAGTTCCTCCACCTTGTTGCACTTTTCCCAGCCCACGTCCAGGTCTTCCCGGCCCATATGGCCGTAAGCCGCCAGGTTCCGGTAGATCGGCTTGCGCAGATCCAGGTCCCGGATGATCGCGCTGGGCCTGAAGTCAAACACCTTGCTGACCGCTTCGCTCAGCTTGTCGTCGTCCACCACCCCGGTGCCGAAGGTCTCCACCAGCACGCTCACCGGCTCCGCCACGCCGATGGCGTAGGCCAGCTGGATCTGGCAGCGCTTCGCCAGGCCGGCAGCCACCACGTTCTTCGCGGCCCAGCGGGCGGCGTACGCGGCGGAACGGTCCACCTTCGTCGGGTCCTTGCCGGAGAAAGCGCCGCCGCCGTGGGGCGCGCTGCCGCCGTAGGTGTCCACGATGATCTTCCGGCCCGTCAGCCCGGAGTCGCCCTGCGGTCCGCCGATCACAAACCGGCCCGTGGGGTTAACGAAGATCCTGGTTTTTTCGTCCAGCAGATCCGCCGGAACGACGGGTTTGATCACCAGTTCGATGATGTCCTTCCGGATCTGTTCCAGGGAAGCTTCCGGCGCGTGCTGGGTGGAAACGACAATGGTATCCACACGGACGGGCCTGCGCTCCTCGTCATACTCGATGGTCACCTGGGTTTTCCCGTCCGGACGCAGGTAGTCCACCTTTTCCTCTTTCCGGATCGCGGTCAGCTGCTTGGCCAGCTTATGGGCCAGGGAGATCGCCAGCGGCATCAGCTCGGGGGTTTCGTCGCAGGCATAGCCGAACATCATTCCCTGGTCGCCAGCGCCGTTGTCGTCCTCATCGCTTCCCGCGTCCTTCGCCTCCAGGGACTTGTCCACGCCCATCGCGATATCGGCGGACTGCTCGTCAATGTTGGAGATGATGCCGCAGGTATCGCAGTCAAAGCCGTATTTGGCCCGGTCGTATCCGATATCCCGGATGACCTCCCTCGCAATCTTCGGAATATCCACATAGCAATCCGTGGAGATCTCGCCCATGATATGGACCAGGCCCGTGGACGCGGTGGTTTCGCACGCCACCCGGCCCATGGGGTCTTTTTCGAGGATCGCATCCAGGATCGCGTCGGAAATCTGGTCGCAGATCTTATCGGGATGGCCTTCCGTCACCGATTCAGATGTAAAGAAATAATGGCTCACTGTGTTTCCCTCCTTTTTTCTGCGGAGCTGAAAAAATGACCGCCTGGTACGCACACATACCAGGCGGGATTCGATCTTTGGGACCGTCCTTATCTGTCAGCGCTTCCCAATGGGGTGTGCACGCTGCGGGATTTGGCACCTTGCTTTCGCCGGTTGCCGTGACGTCATCGGGCCCGTCCCTCGGTCACTCGTGATAAGGTATTCAGTTGCGGAATCATGATAAACAGAAATCCGGTGTTTGTCAACACCGGATAAAAGGTTCTCATAATTATGAATTACTTAATGAGTTCGCCCATTGTGCCGTTCACGGCGCAGGCGGCGTTGCTCTCGTCCGTGTCGATGTGCATCGCCAGGGAGAACTTCTCGCTCACGCGGACCACCACGTCTCCGAAGGTCAGGGCGCGGCCGTCGGTTTCCACCTTCACGGAAACGACATCCTTGTCCTTCACGCCGTATTCGGCGGCGTCGGCAGGAGTCATATGAATGTGGCGCTTCGCGGCGATCACGCCCTCGGCAACCTCAACCTCACCCGCGGGGCCGACCAGCTTGCAGGCGCCGGAGCCGGCGATGTCGCCGGATTCCCGCACGGGAGCGGTCACGCCGATGGAACGGGCGTCAGTCAGGGACAGTTCAACCTGGGTGGCGGGGCGGACGGGCCCGAGGATGCGGACGCGCTTCAGCGTGTTCTTGGGGCCGACCACGTCCACCTGCTCCTCGCTGGCAAACTGGCCGGGCTGGCTCAGCCAGCTCTTCACAGTCAGCTCATGTCCGGCACCGAACAGGGCTTCCAGGTCTTCTTTGGTCACATGCACATGCCGTGCGGAAGTCTCAACCAGAATCTTGTTCATGAATACTACTCTCTTTCTAATCCCAGATATTCGAGTAACTCATAATTCTGAATTATGAATTCTGAATTCTGAATTAATCTTAGTCCTTCAGCTCGCTGGTGCAGTTGGGGCAGCGGGTCGCCTTGATGCTGATTTCGCTCTGGCAGAAGGGGCAGACCTTGGTGGTGGGTTCGGCGGGAGCTTCTTCCTTCTTCTTCAGATCCTTGGCTTTGTTCATGGCCTTGATGATCGCGAACAGGATCAGCGCGGTCAGCAGGAATTCAACAACCACAGCCGCGAAGGAAATCAGGGAACCGACAAATCCGGTTCCGCCTTCGGCCGTCTTGGGCAGGCTTTCGAGAATCGGGTTCAGGAAGATTTCCACAACCGCGGTAACAACCTTGCCAAAGGCGCCGCCCAGGATAACGGCGACAGCCAGGTCGACAACATTGCCTTTGAACGCAAATGCTTTAAACTCGTCTAACAACTTCTTCATAATCAGTTTCCCCTTCCACTAATTGATGATTATATTGCTTGATGCGATCAGCGTATGCGATCGTCGCGACCGCTCACCGTTCGCTTTCAGCCATTACTTCTTTCCACCGAACAGATTGCTGAGGGCCTTGCCGGCGTTCTTGATGATGCTGGAAACCACCTGGCGGGTCGCGGTGCTGATCGCGGTGTTCTTCACGCGGCCGGCAACGGAGTCGTTGCGGCGGGCACGCTCGGCGGCTTCTTCACGCAGCTGGTCGTTCCGGGCGCGGCGTTCCGCGGCTTCCTGCTCGCGGGCCTTCCGCTCCGCTTCCTTCGCGGCGGCGGCAGCGGCTTTCTGCTGGGCTTCCAGGGCCTTGGGATCCGCGGCGACGGGGGCCGGCACATAGTTCCCGGTAGCGGGATCCAGTACCATGTCCACCATCTGCTGCACATACTGGCCTGTGGCCTGGTCCAGGACCATCACGGGCATCTTCTGGGTCTGGGGCTGCACCTGGATGGTGGGAACAGCCTGCTGCACGGCCTGCACGACGGGCTGAGCGGCCTGAACAACGGGCTGAGCGGCCTGCTGCACGGCCTGCACGACGGGCTGAGCGGCCTGCTGAACCGCCTGGACGACGGGCTGGGCCGCCTGCTGAACCGCTTCCCCGACAGGAGCGCCGCTCTGCACGGCTTCAACCACGGGCGCAGCCGCCTGCTGAACCGCCTGGACGACGGGCTGGGCCGCCTGCTGAACCGCTTCTACAACGGGGGCAGCGGCCTCCTGCACGGCCTCAGCTATGGGTGCGGCCGCTTCCTGAACGGCTTCCGCCACAGGGGTCATGCCTTCCACTTCTTTTTCAACATACTGACCGGTGGTGGGATCGAAAACCTTGAATGTTGCCATCTTTCTCTGCGGCGCTCACTCCCCGCGCCGTACAGGGGTCGATAAGTAAACAGTGACATTGGGGATCAGCTTCACACCGCACCTCAGAAATAGTACCACTGGCCGTTGATCAGCTTAAACCGCTGGGGATCCAGGTCCTGCACCTGCGGTGCGGGCTGGGCCTGTGGTGCCGGGGGTGTTTGCGGTGTCGGCTGTTCCTGAGTTCCGGGATCGCCCGCGGATGCCTCGTCATCGTCGTATTTGCCCTTCAGGGGGCTGGCGGCGATGACCGTCCTGCGGACTTCCTGGCTGATCGCTCCCATATAGCTTTGCGGGGGAAGAATGGTGGCCCGCTCCACCACGCCCGGGGCTCCGTGCTCGTCAAGGAAAGATACCAGCGCCTCGCCTGTCTTCAGGGTGGTAATGGCTTCTTCTGTATCAAAGGACGGATTCGTCCGGAACGTCTGCGCGGCGACCTTCACGGCCTTCTGGTCCAGCGGGGTGTATGCCCGCAGGGCGTGCTGGATCCGGTTGCCCAGCTGGCCGAGGATCGACATCGGGATGTCCGCCGGGCTCTGGGTGATAAAATACACGCCCACGCCCTTGGAGCGGACCAGCCGGACCACCTGTTCGATCTTTTCCATCAGGGGGCGGCTGCAGTTATTGAACAGCAGGTGCGCTTCGTCGAAGAAGAAGACGATCTTCGGCTTCTCCGCGTCTCCGCGCTCCGGCAGCAGGTCGTAAAGTTTCGTCAGCATCCACAGCAGGAAGGTGGAATACATCGTAGGATTGTTGAACAGCCGGTCCGCGCACAGGATGTTGATCTTGCCTCTGCCGTCGGCCGGATCGGTCTGGATCCAGTCGTTGATGTCAATGGCCGGTTCCCGGAAGAACACGTTGCCGCCCTGGTCCTCCAGCACGCCGACCGCCCGCTGGATGGCGCCCACGCTGGCCGCGGACACGTTGCCGTACTCCAGGGTGTATTCCTTCGCGTTCTCACCCACGTGGATCAGCAGGTTCTTCAGGTCCTGCAGGTGCTCCAGGGGAAGCTCCTCCCGCGCGGCCACCCGGAAGGCGATGTTCATCACGCCGCTCTGGGTCTCGTTCAGGTTCAGCATCCGGCTCATCAGCAGCGGGCCCATGTCCTGAACCGTCGAGCGGATGGAGATGCCCTGCTCGCCGTATACGTCCCAGTATTCCGTCGGATAGGAGGTGTATTTGAACTGATCTTTCGGCACGCCGCAGTTCTCCAGCCGTTTGTCAATGGCTTCGGACTCGCTGCCGTACATGACCATGCCGCTCAGGTCGCTCTTGATATCGCTCAGGAACACCGGCACGCCCATGTCGGAAAAGCCTTCCGCCAGCACCTTCAGGGATACGGTCTTCCCGGTGCCCGTCGCGCCGGCGATCAGGCCGTGGCGGTTGGCCATGGAGGGCAGCAGATATACAGGTGTTTTCTCATGAGACCCGATCCAGATCTTGCCATCATGGAGCATCTGTATCCCTCCCGTTTCAGTTCTTCATCTTTCCGATAATTTTACACCATTTTCTCTTGAATCGTCAAGGTTTCCGGCGGTTTTCGATTGTTTTTCCGCACGAAAAAACCCATCTGAAAACAGATGAGCTTCTCGTTTTGTTGTCATCCTGAGCGAAGGCGTAAGCCGAAGTCGAAGGATCCCTTGATATAATTCTGAATTGTTGAGGAGTCATTCGTGCTTTAGCACGACTAATGACTCCCATGCTACAGCTGTCAAAGGCTCGGAACAAAGTGAAAGAGGCTTTGGTAACAGCGATCGCAGAATTATGAATTCTGAATTTTCTCCATAATTTCCCGCATTTTTTCCGCCGCGCGGAACCGGTGGCTTACCTGGTTTTTCTCCTCCTGGTTCATCTCGGCGTAGGTCTTGCCCATCGGCTCGTACAGGAACAGCGGATCATAGCCGAACCCGCCGGTCCCCCGCCGCTCCGTCAGCAGCGTGCCCGGGCAGGTTCCTTCAGCGATCAGCGTCTCCCGCCCCGGAATCTTCAGCGCCAGCGCGCAGCGGAAAGCGCAGGCCCGGTTGGCCTTCCCTTCCATCCGGCTCAGCAGCAGGTCGTTATTCGCCTCGTCGTTTCCGTGCTCGCCGGCGTACCGGGCGCTCATCACCCCGGGCTCCCCGTCCAGCGCGTCCACTTCCAGCCCGCTGTCGTCGCCGATCGCGGGATATCCCGTCGCTTCGCTCACAGCTTCCGCCTTGATCGCGGCGTTCCCGGCAAAGGTATCTGCGTCCTCCTCGATCGGGCCGAAGAAGCCGGCTGCGGTCATCGGGGCCAGGGTATAGAAGTCCTTGAACATCTCCTGCAGTTCCCGCAGCTTGTGCTCGTTGCCCGTAGCCACCAGCAGCAGCGGCTTCGGCGCGATGTGCGCCGCCCGCTCTCCGAGGGCTTCCCGCTGGGCGTCCATCAGTTCCCGGATGCCCTTAGCGCCGTATTCCATCAGTTTGTCCAACTCCGCGCCAGAGAAGGCCCGGCCTTCCCCGGTTCCCTGCAGCTCGATGAACTCGCCTTTTTCGTTCATCACAAAGTTCATGTCCACCTGGGCGTGGCTGTCCTCCTGGTAGCACAGGTCCAGGCACGGCACGTCGTCAATCACGCCGGCGCTGATCGCCGCCACCTGGTGCACGATCGGGCTGATCGGCAGCTTCTTCTCCCGCACAAGGCGGTCCGCCGCGCAGGTCAGCGCCACCATCGCGCCGGTGATGGAAGCCGTGCGGGTACCCCCGTCCGCCTCCAGCACGTCGCAGTCCAGGGTAATCGTCCGCTCGCCCAGGGCTTTCAGGTCCACGGCCTGACGCAGCGCCCGGCCGATCAGCCGCTGAATCTCCACGCTCCGTCCGTCCTTCTTGATGCCGTCGCGCTTTTTCCTCTCCGTCGTGGAGGCCGGCAGCATCGCGTATTCCGCCGTCACCCAGCCCTGTCCCTTGCCCTTCAGGAAAGGCGGTACCGTTTCTTCCACGCTGGCCGTGCAGATCACGCGGGTGTTCCCCGTCGCGATCAGGCAGCTGCCGTACGCCGTGCGTACAAAATCCGTTTCAATGCTCACCGGCCGCTTCTCGTCCGGCGCTCTTCCGTCAAATCTCATCTGTTGCCTCCATTGGCTCCCCTTGTCTAAGGGGAGCTGCCGGCTCCGCCGGCTGAGGGGATATTATCCCTCGTTCTTTTTCCCTTTGATCGTCTTAATTGCCGCGACGCCGTATACAATCATCGCGATGATCGCCAGCGCCACCGTGATCCACAGCAGAAGGATATCCGGCGTCATGCCCCACAGCTTTACGTTCCCGTTCTCGAAGTTGTCGTGGAAGAAGGACAGGATCAGGGAGGCGATGAACCCCACCTGCGCCGCCTTGCCGTAATAGTTGCTGTAAACCACCACATTCTTGCTCAGCATGAACATGCCGCCCAGGACCATCAGCAGCTCCTTGGCCGCCACAATGATTACCGCGATCAGCGGCAGCGGGCCCCAGAAGGTCTGGCACACCATTGCCGTCAGCACCATCACCTTGTCCGCCAGCGGGTCAAACAGCTTGCCGAAATCGGTAATCTGGTTCAGTTTCCGCGCCAGGTACCCGTCCAGCATGTCCGTCAGGCTCGCCGCGCAGAACACGCACAGCGCCGCGATCTTGTATCCCTTGAAAAACAGCACCACAAACACCGGAATCAGCACGATCCGGATCATGGTCAGCACGTTCGGAATCGTCCACACATTACTGAAAAGTTTCTTAATCTTCTCTTTCAACCCGTTTTCCTTCTCTCAAAAGCCCTGTTTACCATTCATCATTCTGAATTCTGAATTCTGAATTAATCCCGGGCCCAATCCTTACTCCGTTCCACGGCTCTGTGCCATCCTTTGAGATTCAGCAGCCTTGTGGCTTCGTCCATCCGGGGCGTAAACTCCAGATCCTTCTGCCATCCCTTCGTCGCTTCCTCCGCGCTGCCGTAAATTCCGGCTCCCAGCCCGGCCAGCAGTGCCGCGCCCAGGGCCGTCGTCTCCAGCACCCGCGGCCGCACCACCGGAATTCCGGTGATATCCGCCTGGAACTGCATCAGGAAGCTGTTCGCGCTGGCGCCGCCGTCCACCTGCAGGCTTTCCGGCCGGCTGCCGCAGTCCGCGATCATCGCGTCCATCAGGTCCGCGCTCTGGTAGGCGATAGCCTCCAGCGCCGCCCGTACGATATGCGGCCGTCCGGTGCCCCGGGTCATGCCGACCAGGGTACCCCGGCTGTACATATCCCACCACGGCGCGCCCAGGCCCGTAAACGCCGGCACCAGGTATACGCCGCCCGTGCTTGTCACGCTCTGGGCGACGCTCTCGCTTTCCGCGGCGCTGTCAATAATCTTCAGTTCGTCCCGCAGCCACTGGATCGTCGCGCCGCCCATGAACACGCTGCCCTCCAGCGCGTAGGTCGGCTTCCCGCCGATGCGCCACGCCATCGTGGTCAGCAGCCCGTGTTTGCTTTCCACCGGTTTGTCGCCGGTGTTCATCAGCATAAAGCAGCCCGTGCCGTAGGTGTTCTTGATATCCCCGGTCTTCAGGCACGCCTGGCCGAAAAGGCTCGCGTGCTGGTCGCCCGCCATCGCGGTCACCGGAATTGCCCGGCCCAGGATCGCCGGATCCAGCATGCCGATGGGCCCGGCCGTATCCACCACTTTGGGCAGGCAGGCCTTCGGGATGCCCAGCAGTTTCAGCAGGTCGTCGTCCCAGTCCTGGGTGCGCAGGTTGAACAGCATCGTCCGCCCGGCGTTGGTCGCGTCGGTTACGTGGGGCCGGCCCTCCAGCAGGTTCCAGCACAGGTAGCTGTCCACCGTGCCGAAGCACAGGTCGCCGTTGGCCGCCTTCTCCGTCAGGTTGTAATAGTCCAGCAGCCATTTCAGTTTTGTGCCGCTGAAATACGCGTCCGGCACCAGTCCGGTTTTCTCCCGGATCATGTCCGCGCAGCCGTCCGCCACCAGCCGGTCCACCATCTGGCTTGTCCGCCGGCACTGCCATACGATGGCGTTGCCCGCGCACTCGCCGGTTTTCCGGTCCCAGAGGAAGGTGGTTTCCCGCTGGTTCGTGATGCCGATCGCCGCGATGTCCGCGGGGTTCACGCCGCTCAGGCGCACCGCTTCCCGCAGGGCCGTCACCTGGCTGTCCAGGATGTCCTTCGGGTCGTGCTCCACCCAGCCGGGCTTCGGGTAATGCTGGGGAAACTCCTTGTTGAACGCCGCGATCATCTCGCCGTCTTCGGTAAAGATCACCGCGCGGGAGCTGGTCGTTCCCTGGTCAAGCGCCGCCAGAATCTTCTTCGTCATACCATTCTTCCTCGTTTGCTTCGCCGTCTTCCGCGGGTTCCTCTTCCGCCGGTTCACCGTCTTCGCCTTCGGCGTTGTTCACGGCATTCTCATCTTCGGCCGGCATGTTGTCGTCGTTCACTTCCGCCTTCTCCAGCCTGACCTCAATGCCGTACACAAAGGCCGTGCCCTTGCCCGTGGTACCGATGACCACCACATTGTTGTAGGCCGCGGGGGAGGCCTCAATCTCCGCCTCCAGGTCCAGGCTGCTCTTTTCCCGGCCGGAGCGGCCGTCGATCAGGTGGACGATGCCCTTCTGCTCGCACTGGATGATCCAGCCGTCTCCGTCGTCGTCATACAGGGCGACCGGGGAGGATTCGCTCCGGCTGCCCAGGCCGAAGGCCCAGACCACCCGGCCGTTGTCCTTGTTCAGGGCAATCAGGGCGGCCGGCGTCTCGCCGTTCAGCCCCAGGGCTTCCGCGCCTTCTTCCGACAGGCCCGTCACCGTGAAATAGACCATGTCGCTCAGGTTGTACTGCCCGATCACCGGGGAGGCCTTCGCGCCCACGTTGTCCTTTTCTTTGTCCTTCTTGCTCTTGAATACGCCGATATCCGTGGTCCAGGCTTCCTTGCCGCTCATCGCGTCGTAGCGGCGGATCTGGATGCTGCCGTTCCCCTTCTTCCGGTTGTTCAGCATGTTCGCCGTATACAGGTTCAGTTCCCGGTTTTCCGTCATGTCCAGCGCAACCGCCGCCATGACCGAGTCGCCGGTGTCCACCGCCCACACAGGCGCCAGCGTATTCGTATCCACGCACCGCAGCACGCCGCCCATATCCGCGTAGAATACGTACTTGTCGTACGCGGCCAGGGAGGATTCCACCGCCAGCAGGGCGTTGTTCTTCTGGCCCTTCGCCCGGGAGCTCATCGCCACGATGGACGGGGAAATCTGCAGCACGCCCATGTTGTAGTCAAAGTTCGTGCCCAGGGATTCCAGATACAGCATACCGTTCGTCCCGGCCGTGATCAGGGTGTCGCTCGTCCAGTCGATCAGCGCCGAGGTCTCAAAGCTGCCGATGTCGTTCAGCGGCCGGTGATACTTGCCGTCCAGGCCGTCAATCAGCCGCAGCTCTGCCTGGGTGTACAGGTTATACTGCCGCAGGCCGATCTTGCCCGTCTTGGACCTCATCTTCCGTGCGAACTGGCCCACGCTCAGGAACGGGTAGCCGCGGGGATGCAGGCTCGGCGTACCCTTCATGGGATAACCCAGCTTGATGCTGTTGCGGGTGATCTTGCCATCCTCCAGGTCCAGGAAGCGGATCACGCCGTCCACACCGGCAATGATAACTTCCTTCAGGGATGTCTTTTCGATTTTCGATTCGGTGATGTTGCTCTTCGTGCGGATCTCCGTACTCCACCGGGCAATCACCGGCTGATCGTTCCATTCGTACCCGTAGAAGGTCTGGTTGGTTCCGCGTGCGCTGCCGGCCTCCGTCTGCCAGAGGATCGCCAGCTTGTCCGGCGGGGCGCTCAGCGTTCCGGACGCGGCGTTCCGGCGGAAGTTGTCTCCCCGGAAGGTCAGTACGCCGAGCTTTTTGCCGTCCTTGGTATACTTGTCCGCCTCGGGCATATGGATCAGTTCCTTGGCCGAGCGGCTGTATGCTTTTTCCTTCTTGGTGAAGCTGGTCCACACCGTCGTCTGGGAAATCAGGCCGGGATCGGCTTCCGGCGCCGCCTCCGCAGTCAGCGGCGGCACGGTTGTCGCGGGCGCCTCCGTCGGGCCGGGGGTATCGGTGGGTCCGGGCGTGGTGATCGCGCCGGTCGGAATCTCGCCCTCGTCCTCGTCCTCCGCCGGCAGTTCTTCAGGCGTTTCCTCGTCCGGCACCTCGTCCGGTATCGGCGTCTGGGGAACGGTTTCCTGTCCCTCTTCGACGGATATCCCGTCCTCGGCTCCGGCCGCTTCGTCGGTCAGCTCCTCGTCTTCGATGTAATAGTCATCGTCTTCCGGATCCGGCGTAGGCGTAACGTCAGGCGCGCCGGCAGTCTCCGCCGGCGTATCCACGCCCAGCGGTGTGCTCACGGAAACCTCAGCCGTGGATCCGGTATCGATCCAGCCTTCTTCCGCGGTCCGGTATGCCTGCAGTTTCACAATGCCGCTGAAGCCGGTTTCCACAGACATCTTGATCGTCCAGATCTTGCTGTCGGCATTGTCGCCGCACTTCACGGCGGTCTTCAGCTCCGTGCCGTCTTCCGCGCACAGCCGGATGTTTTCAACGTCCTTCCCCGTCTCGGCGGAGAAATTCAGTTCCACCGGGGCAATCAGGCCTTCGGTGTTCGGCGTGTCAAAGCTGATCACCTGCGGCGCTTCCCGGTTTTCAGGCTGATTCTTGCTGCCCCTGCCTTTGAGCAGCATCCAGCCGCTCAGCACGAGGCCGGCGATCACCAGCAGTGCCACAATTACCCGCAGCGTCTTATGGCCCGGCTTCTCCGGCGGTCTGCCGTTGTTCCCCTCGTCCATGCGGAAGGGCTGTTTCCTTTTTTCCAGATAGGCTCTCGCGTCCCGGCCGTAAAGGGTTTCCCTCGCGGCGTCCGCGGTGGGAATCGGCCGGGTTTCCTCGTCGTTCATCCGCCCCGGGGCGTAGCCCACGTTTACCCGCGGGGGCCTGGCCGCCTGCGGCCTGACGGTGCTGCGCGTCGCGTCCATGGGCGGCGGCGCTTCACGCCGCGGCCTCACAGGGGGCCGTTTCTGTTCCGGCATCGGGGGACGCTTTGGTGCGACCTGCGGCCGGGTACCCGGTCGTTTCGCGCCTTCCCGTGCGGTTCCGTACGGGGCGGCGGCCATGCGGCGTGCTTCCGGGGGCACCCGGCTGTCCGCGGCCTGAACCACGGGTTCAGCGGGAGCCTCCTCTTTCGGCTCGTCAGGCGCTTCCGGTTTCTCAGCCTTTTCCGGTTCCTCAGTCTTTACGATTTCTTCCGGCGCTTCGGGCTTGATCTCCTGCTCCGGTTCCGCGGGTTCAGCGGGCGCTTCCGTGATCACAGGTTCTTCAGCCGCTTCGAATGCCGCCGGCTCTTCTTTCACCGGATCAACCGGATCCAGGCGCATCGCGATCTGTTCCTCGTTTGTCTCGCTCCGCCGCCGGTTCCTGCGCTGGGCTGTCATGCCCGTATATTCATTTTCATCGTTTCGATTCCAATTGTCCAACCTTCGTCTTCTCCTTTACGCACAAAGATTCCGACATTACCATTATAGTCGAAACCGTGTTTATTCTCAAGTCCCGCTCCTTGCCAATCCTGCCCCGACTCCCTATAATACAAGTGTTGTTTTCGTTTCCTCATTCCCCAATTATGAATTATGAATTGTGAATTATGAATTGTAATTTATGTCCGCGCGGATGCGGCGCTGACCGCGCCGTCCGTCCGGGTTTCTGCGGCCTCGGGGAGCAGATGCTCATCGCCCGGGCTGCCCCGCACCTTTGGGAGGAGCCTCCGGTCTCCGGTACCCGCGGCACCGGCGCGGTCTTCTTTTCCGGCTGCACCCTCCGCTGCGTCTACTGCCAGAACGGTGATATTTCCCACCGCAATGAAGGCCGTCCCTTCACCCCGCGGGAGCTGTCCGATACCCTGAAGCGCCTGTGCGACCTGGGCGTCCACACGCTGTCCTTCATCACCGGCACCCCCTTCGTGCCCCGGATCCTGGAGGCGCTGGAGCTCTGGCGCCCGCCGCTGCCGCTGGTCTGGAACACCTCCGGCTATGAAACCGTGGAAACCCTCCGCCTCCTCGAAGGCGTCATCGACGTCTACCTCCCGGACCTGAAGCATTTCTCTCTCCGGGCCGGAAAACTCTGTGCCGGGGCGCCGGATTACTTTGACACAGCTTCCAAGGCGCTGAAGGAAATGTGCCGCCAGACCGGAACGCCGGTTTACGGGGAGGACGGAATCATGCTCCGCGGCACCCTGGTCCGCCACCTGATTCTGCCCGGCTTCACCTCAGAAAGCCTGCGCCTGCTCACCTGGATCCGGGATGAGCTCCCCGCCGGAACGCCCGTCAGCCTCATGCGCCAGTATATCCCCTGCAACGGCGTCTCCGTCCCCGGCCTTGACCGCCGGATCACGGAACGGGAATACGCCCGGGTCCGGGATCATATGCTGGCCCTGGACCTGCCCGGCTTCCTCCAGGAACCCGATTCCGCCGACCGGGACTTCATCCCCCTCTTTAACGATGACGCAAGCTTTGTCTGAATATTCCGGAACGGATCCTCAGAGGATAATCAGCATATATAATTATGTATTATGAATTATGAATTCAAAAAGGACCGGAATCCGGTCCTTTTGGTTTATTTTACTTTCGGTACGTGGTATTCCAGTTTTCCGCCCAGATCGAATTTCACCTTCTCCGGCGGCGTTTCCAGCAGTTCCGGATTGTTCATGTGCTTGACCATGGAGGCGAAGAACGCCGCGTAATGGGCGCCGGAGCACATCCGTTCGTCCGCCGTCATGCCCAGCGGCAGCCACCGTTTCATCCGGGCCTTGCCCTCGCTGTCCACCGTGGCCTCCTTCAGCACGTTGCCCATGCCGATGAACATGCTCACATTGCCGAAGTTATAGATATGGTGCCACACATGGTTCAGGCCGATGGACGCGTTGTTCGTAATGAACAGCCCGCTGAAGAACGGCAGCTCCTTGATCAGGCTGGCCGGCACCAGCCCGTAGCGGTCCAGCAGCCGGCCGATGCCCACAAAAAGCGTCGCCAGCCCGGGCACCTTCAGCAGCGTGCCCGCCAGCTTCGTCACAAAGGCGTCGTCCTCCTGGGTCCGGATCTGCTCCTGCGCCGCCACCATCCGGTCCCGCACGTCGAAGATCGTGTCCGTCAGGTCGAACTCGATCCGGGCGGTTACCTCGTTGCTCTCGTTGTTCTGCGGGTCTTTCAGCACCACATAGGAAATGGAGCAGTTGTCCCGCGCGTAATACTGCTTGTTGTAGATATAACGGTTCAGCTCCGGCAGCTGGCTCACCGAGCGCACATACGCCGCGGCGACGATCTGCATGAAGGTGATCTTTTCCCCTTCCCGCCCCTTCTCGGCGATGTAGCGCGCCATCTTTTCATAGTCCGCCTTGTGCTCCAGGAACACCTGCGCGTCGCAGCGCATCGGCATCAGGTAAGGGGTAATCTGCACCAGGGGATCCACGTCCTTCAGTCTCCTGCCGTCGGGTCTGAAACCAAACATTCTTCATTCCTCCCAATTCTTCAGTCTTCTTTTGATCGCAAGAAAAAAGATCCTTCGCTTTCGCTCAGGATGACGCGCAAAACCCGCTTCTGTCATTCTGAGGCTGAAAGCCGAAGAATCTTTTCAAAAATCAAAACAGTCCGGTGGCTTTTTCGAGGGCGTCCTGCTGCGCGTGCAGCAGCTCCTCAAACTTCCGGCGGTATTCCGCGGCCGTCTCTTTCAGCGCGGCCACTTCCTTCTCGAGCTCTTCCCGCTCTTCCGCCAGTCCGTTCAGGCGCTCGTTCGCCTCGGTCTCCGCCTTCAGCCGGATGGCCTCCGCGTCCTCCCTGGCCTTGCGGATGGTTTCTTCCTTCACCGTCGCCGCCATCTCCAGGATCTCACGGAACTTGCTCTCGTCCTCCCTGCTCACGCCCGTCGTTTCCGGAGCCGGCGCGGAAGGCCGCACGATGGTCGTCTTCTGGCGAAGGTCCTGGATCTCGTTGTTCAGCCGGTCCATCTCTTCGCAGATCAGGTCCAGGAAGGTATCCACCTCGTCCTTGTTGTAACCCCTGCTCTCAATGGTAAATTCCTTGTCCGCGATCATATCCGCCGTAATCCGTTCCATCGTCGCACCTCCTGAATGATCTTACATTCCATATCCGCCGAAGCTGGCGTACGCGCCCGCCGCCACCGGCATCGTGCCGGTATACGGGTTATATCCGTCCAGCTGGCCGTTCCGCGCCGCGTTCCATTCCGCCGCGTTGGCGCTTGTCCGGTGTTCCCGCCGGACCGGAACCTGCATCGTCGCGACCATGCGCGTCGCCTGCATATCCTGCGCCCGCGGGGCCGCCTGGGCTATCGGGGCCGCGGGAGCCATCGGCGCCATGTTCAGCGCCGCCTGCTCCGGCAGGATCTTCACGCCTTCCGGCGCGATCACGACGATCCGCGCGCCCTGCAGCAGCCTCACCGAGCAGCCCAGCGTAAACGCCGCGCCGGCCAGCATGTCCTGGCACCGCATGCTCTCGCTCTCGTTGGCGATCGCGTCCAGCATCACAATCAGGGTTTCCCCGTCCTTCATGCACTCAATCGCCTCATAGCAGCTTTTCAGCCCTGTCAGCGTGATAATGTGCTCCACGTGGAGCTGTCCGCCCCGGTCCGGCCGGGGATCCACGCCGGGCATATAGGAGATGTTGTTCCGCCTCGGCTGCTCGCTGAAGCTGCCCTTGCCGACATAGTCCTGCTGCGCCGGCTGTTCCTGCTGGCGGAAATAGTTACCCTGTCCGCCGGTCTGCTGGCTCCAGCCGGAGGGCTGGTAGGCAGTCTGGCCGTACGCGGTCTGGTCGTATGCCGTCTGGCCGTACGCTGTCTGCTGCTCAAATCCGCCGTAGTAGCTCGGCGGGTTCATGCCCGTAAAGCCGGTATGCACATAACGCGGATCCTGGGGCTGGCCCATCATCGTTTCCCCGACCTGGGGCTCCGCTGCCTTTTTCCGCAGCGGGCGGTAATGGCTGGTTCCCCCGTCCGGCCGGCGGGTAATGTCCGCCGACACGCGGGAGAATACCCCCTTGACATTCTTCATCAGATCCTTCAGTGCCATATTCTGTCCTCTCCTCTTCCCCGTCATCCGCGGGGTCCGAAAATCGCGCTTCCAATCCGGACCATCGTCGCGCCGTGGGCCGCGGCCAGCCGGTAATCCCCGGACATGCCCATGCTCAGCTCCTCCATCGCGGCGCCGCCCAGGTCTTTCTCCTTCAGGCGGTCAAACAGTCCGCGCGTCTTCGCGAACAGTCCGTCCAGATACTTTTCGTCCTCCGTCAGCGGCATCACCGCCATCAGGCCCTGGATTGCGATTCCCTCCAGCGGGGCAATCCGTTTCAGGAACGCTTCTGTCTCCTCAAAGGGGACGCCGCCCTTCTGCTCTTCCCCCGCCGGGCTCACTTCCACCAGCACCGGCATCCGCCGGCCGGCGGCCAGCGCCCGGTTGTGTATCTCCATGGCCAGCGGCTCCGAGTCCACCGACTGGATCATGCATACTTCTCCGGCAATCTGCTTCACCTTGTTCCGCTGCAGCCGGCCGATCAGGTGAACCTGAAACCTGCCCTGCAGCCCGGGCAGCTTGCCCAGCAGCTCCTGCACCCGGTTCTCGCCGATCTCCGTCACGCCCGCTTCCGCCAGCGGCAGGATCTCCTCCGCGCTGTGGGTCTTCGTTACCGCGATCAGCTTCGGCGCGGGATATTTCCCGTCCGCCGCTTCCTCCAGCTCCTGCCGGATTTTCGCGACCCTGCGCGCCAGTTCCTCGGGGGTCATGCTTCCTCGTTTCCTCCTCGCGTCAGAACAGCCTTACCGTGTCTCCCTCATAGAGGGCGCCCTGCTGGATCGGGGCGATGTAGATCATGCCGTCCCGCTTGTCGATCACGTTCACGGGAACAAAGAACTGGTATCCTTCCCGCACCACCACCACGCCGGGCATGTTGTCCTGCGTGTACAGGGCTTTCGCCGGCACGGTCAGGCTGCTTACGCTGTCGCCGAGCACGCCCGTGCAGGTCCGGATATACAGCACCGGCCTCACGTCGCTCATCACGTCCAGCCGGACCTCCAGCTCACCGCCCGTCCGGGTGAAGCTGACCACCCGGGCCTTCACCATCGTATCCTTGAAGTTCTCGAGCTTCAGCTCGTATTCCGCGCCTTCCACCGGGTTCCAGTTGCTGTCCTTGATCAGCATCAGCACGACCCAGTGGCCGTCCCGCACCAGGCGGTAGATGGTGGTCTTGCCCTTGGAGGACTGGTCTCCCCCGGGTTTCTGGCCGTTCAGCATCGCACGGACCTCGGCGGGGCTGAACTGGTCGTAGTTCGTCACCGTCAGTCCGTACTCGTATCCATCGGAATAGAAGCTCACCAGTCCTTCGCCCTGGGCGCCGAACTGCTTCGTCCAGCTGGAGATACGCTGCAGCTGGCTCTGCTCGTCGTCATACAGGCGGGTCATCCGCTGGTCTTCGCTGTACATTTCGCGCAGCCGGTTCTGGCGCGCCTGGATGGCCGCGGCAAGGAGCGATTCCTGGTTGTTCATGTTGCCCCGGGCACCGCCGATCAGCTCCCGGACCTCCCGGGCCCGGGTCATAACGTCGGCCTCCAGCTTCTCCATGTAGGCATCCGTGGTCACCTGGGCCTTCAGCAGCTTGATCTGGTATTCCTTGATCTGGTTCCGGTAATCCTGCAGCGCGGTCATCTCCCGCGTGCTGAAACCGGAGGAATAGACGTTGCATACCGTCATCCCGCGGGACACCAGGCTGCCTTCCTCGGCAATATAGTCCACGCTCGATACGCCTTCGGCGTCGAACGGGGTTTCGTCCCGGACGATCAGGCAGTCCCCGGTGTACCGGGAACCGATTACGCCCGCCGTAATCGTAGCGTAGGGAGAGGATTCAGGGGTCAGCGTGGTGATCAGATACCACACGGCAAACGCGAGCACCACCACGATCAGCATGATCTGCGGCACGCTCATGCGCTTGTTCTCCGGCCGCTGCGGAATCTGCACCGGCTGCGGAGGCTGCATATCGTACACCCGCGTTCACCTCCCTTTCCCCAAAGATCAGAGCGTATAATCTACGCACATGTGACCGAAGGTCCATGGGCGTTTTCACGGCCGCTGCCAGTGGCAGATAAAGGCCGGGGAAACGTTAATCCATCCATCGGAAAGCCCTGGTCGCTTCCGCAGAAGCGAAATATTATACCACGCTCTTTTGTTCTTTGGCAAATCAGCGGAGCCATCCGGCCGGCCGGACAACGGCCGCCGCCGGTTCCCCGTCCGTCACTTCCAGGGTCATCAGGGCTTTCTCCCCGCTGATCCGCTTTTTCTCCGGCGCGGCGGTAGACATCACGAACGCCATGCCGACCACCTTCACGTTGAATTCCCGCATCAGTTCCACCATGCCGCCGGCTGTGCCGCCGCCCTTCAGGAAATCGTCCACAATCAGCGCCTTCTGGTTTTCCTTTACCGCCCGGCGGCTCAGGCTCATCGTCTCGATGCTGCCGCTGCCGGAAACATAGTTGATGTTCACCGCGGAACCTTCGTACACCCGGGAGGAGTGCCGCGCGATCACCAGCGGCACGCCCAGCGCGTTCGCCGTGGCAAAAGCCACCGGGATGCCCTTCGTTTCCATCGTCAGCACAAAGTCGGGTTCCTCGCCGTAATACTCCGTCGCGATGATCTCACCCATTTTGTTCACGATCTCCGGCGTCGACAGGATATCGCTGTAGTACAGGAACCCGCCCGGCAGCACCCGTTCCGTGCCGCTCAGCTTTCCGCACAGCTCCTCGATGGTCTCCCGGGCTTTTTTCCGGCTCACCGCGGGACGGTATCTCACGCCGCCGGCCGCGCCGGTTACCGTATCGATCTCGCCCAGGTCGAAGGCCTTTGTCACCTGCTGCAGCAGATCCACATCCTCGCTCATCGTACTCTTGGCGGATCCGAACAGCTCGCAGAAGCTGTTCAGCGTAAAGATCCTGTTCGGCATGCCCGACAGCAGTTTCATCATCGCGGTCATGCGCTCATTCCGGCGGATTCTGTCCATACTTCACATCTCCTAAAATCTGGTAACTACTAATTGTAGATTATACCACATTTCCGAACAATAAAAAAGATTTTTTGATGCATTGTTCGGAAATTTTAAAACCACCAGCCATATTGACTGGTGGTTCGTTCGTTTTTACGTTCCGTGGCCAAAGGCCGACCGGCCGGGGTGCTCCACAGAGGACTATCGGGTTCCCGCCGGTGCTTAACGATAAACGAGCGCTTGCGCGAAGTTTGAGTTTAGCATCCGCTGCGGGGTTCCGTTAGTGAGAACGTGTCCGATGGGGAGTCACCGGCGGTAGGGAGGCCTTATTACTCTTCCGCCACAAAGGGTTCAATATCTTTCAGCAAATCCTCGCATTCATCGCTGTAGATCTCCAGCGTGATCGGCTTCGACAGATCCAGTGAGAAGATCCCCAGGATCGACTTGGCGTCAACCACGTGGCGCCCTGCACGCAGATCCATCTCAAAAGGATAGCGCGTAACGATATTGACGAAGTTGTTCACATTCTCAACCAGGCTCAGTCTGATCATAACGGACTTCACGGCAAAGCACCTCCTTCTGTCATCCTCGGAACGCAGGGATTCTCCCCCTCGCTCCGGTATGAGCACATACTATACAACGATCCGAAATCGGTTTCAATTGCATGTTCGGCAATTTCCGGACCGGATCCTCCATCACTCGCCCGCTTCCGCGGCTTCCTTGTCCAGGATCCGGAGGATCAGCGTGTTCTCCTCCTGGTCCCAGATGGCTTCGCCCTTCAGGGCGCTCGCCAGGAACTCGGCATTGATGAAGTGTCCTTCCGTCACGAAGTCGAAGTCGTCTTCCTTCATCGGGATTTCGGTCCCGTCCACGGTCGCGGAGCAGCCCGCGTCCTCATTATACAGCGCCAGGGTATATCCGGCCGCTTCCAGTACCACCGATCCGACGCCGTCATCCGTGATCCGCCAGCTCTCGACGCAATCGCACAGGTCATCCAGGCTGACGCGAATCTTTGCGCCGTTCTGGCTCAGCCGCGGCTGGGCCATCACCGGTACGCCGTCTTCCGTCTTTATGAATTCCAGCGGGCCGTCTCCCTCGTTCAGCGCGACCATCGCGATGATCGGCTCATAGACGTCCGCGTCCAGGTCCACGTTTTCAAACACCACCGACGTGTCGTCTTCATAGTCGGCCGGCACCGGCGTCATTTCGGGCGCTTCTGTCACTTCAGGCGCTTCCGTTGCTTCGGGTGCTTCCGTGGGTTCCGGCCCTTTCTCCGTCTTCGGTTCCTCCGTCGCGGGCGCTTCGGTGGGCGGCGCCTCGGTCGCGGGTGCTTCCGTTACTTCCGGCGTTTCCGTCTCTTCGGGTGCTTCCGTTGCCGGCGCTTCGGTCTCGGGCGCTTCCGTCACTTCCGGTGCTTCGGTTGCCGGCGCCTCGGTGGGCTCCGCTTCGGGATTCCGCACGATGTCCGGATTCTCAAACAGGTTCGTCTGGGTTTTCCGTCCGGCCACGCCGTCTGCCGCCAGGCCGTTATAGTACTGGAACTTCTTAACCGCGTTATAGGTCTGCCGGCCGTACGCGCCATCCGCGGCGCCTTCCGGCAAATAACCCATCTCAATCAGTTTTTCCTGCAGTTTCTTGACTTCCTTGCCCTTGGCGCCCATCCCCAGATTGTGGTAAGCCTTTGTGTTCGGGGTGATCGTCCGCACCGGCGCGGGCGTATACTTCGTCCCGTTCTGATTCAGCTGATCCGGCGGCACCGCCGTGATTGTCACATCCGCCGCGGGGATTTCCCCGGTCTCCACAATCGCCTGCGGCGCAGGCGTCGGAACAGGCGTAACTTTCGGAGCAGCTGTGTTCTGTACCGCCAGCGTCATCATCGCCGACATGTAGATCAGCAGGGTCTTCATCAAATCCATACGCGCCACTCCTCTGTCCCTTGTGTTTGTTTACCTTTCAAATCATTATATCAAACCCCTGCTCTGATGACAATAGAAGTTTTCTATGATAAAATTCAAGCATCAATTATGAATTGTTGCGGAGTCATCCGCGCTTTAGCGCGGCGAATGACTCCCATGCTACAGCCGTCAGCGCTTTAGCGCTGGTAACGGCGATCGCAGAATTGAGGTATCCATGGAACAGCTTGAAGCGACCATCGAGGGAACCGTCTTCCGGAATCCGGAAAACGGCTACTCCGTGCTGACCGTCCGCTCCGGCCGGTCCGAGGTCACCGTCATCGGCACCCTGCCGGAGCTCAGCCCCGGCGAGCAGGCCGTCTTCACCGGCGAGTGGACCGAGCACCGCACCTACGGCCGCCAGTTCCGCTGTTCCTTCTGCGAGCTGAAAACCCCCACCACCCTCCTGGGCATCGAGCGTTTCCTCGGCAGCGGCCTGATCCACGGCGTGGGTCCCTCCACCGCCGCCCTCATCGTCGCCGCCTTCGGCGAGGATACCCTGACCGTCCTCTCCGAGCATCCGGAGCGCCTGTGCGAGGTCCGCGGCGTTGGCAAAAAGCGCGCCGCAATGATCGCCGAAAGCTTCCTGGAGCAGCAGAGCGCCCGCCGGGCTATGATCTTCCTCCAGTCCTACGGCATCTCCCCCGCCCTGGCGGTCCGCATCAGCCGGTATTACGGCGACCGCACGCCGGAGATCGTCCGGGAGAACCCCTACCGCCTCTGCGACGACCTGGAGGGCGTCGGCTTCAAAACCGCGGACCGCATCGGCCTGTCCCTGGGCATCCCCGCCGACAGCGAAAACCGCGTCCGCAGCGCCATGAAATATATCCTGCAGGACGCTTCTGTGTCCTCCGGCCACGTCTACCTGCCGGAGGAGGAGTTGTGTTCCACCTCCGCCTCCCTCCTGAACGTGCCCCTGGATCTTTGCCGCCAGGCGCTCCGCGGCATGCTCATCTCCGGCGTCCTTCAGTCCGAGACGGACGACGCCGGCCTTCGCCGGGTCTATCTGCCCTATCTCCGCCACGCGGAGATGGAGGTAGCCCTCCTGATCCGCCGCCTCATGGTTTCCATCGATCCGGGCAAATACGCCGGCGCCTCCCGGGCTATTTCGGCCTTTGAGAAAAGCCGCGGCATTACCTTCGCCCCCACCCAGCGCCAGGCCATCGCCGGCGCGCTGGAAAACGGCGTCTTCGTGATCACCGGCGGCCCCGGCACCGGCAAAACCACGATTATCAACTGCATCCTGGAGCTCCTTTCCCGGGACCATGAAACCGTCCTGTGCGCCCCCACCGGCCGCGCCGCCAAGCGCATGAGCGAGGCCACCGGCGCCGAGGCGAAAACCATCCACCGCCTGCTGGAATACAGCGGCGAGCAGGGTTCCTTCACCCGCACCGAGGATAACCCGCTCGACGCGGACTGCGTCATCGCGGATGAAACCTCCATGATCGACCTGCTCCTCATGCGGGCCCTGCTCAAGGCCATCCGCCCCGGCACCCGCCTGATCCTCGTGGGCGACGCGGATCAGCTGCCCAGCGTCGGCGCGGGCAACGTCCTGGGCGATATCCTGGACAGCGGCGAGGTGCCCTGCGCCCGCCTGACCGAGATCTACCGCCAGAGCGGCGAAAGCCATATCGTCCTCAACGCCCATCTCATCAACAGCAGTAAAATGCCCATCCTCAACGAGAAGGGCACCGATTTCTTCTTTGAACGCAAAACCGCACTGGCGGACGCGGCCCAGAGCATCACAGCCCTGGTCACCACCCGCCTGCCGGGCTATCTCAAATATCCGGAAAAGGAGCGCCTCGCCCTGTCCGTCCGGAACATCCAGGTTCTCGCCCCTTCCCGCAAGGGGGAGTGCGGCGTCAACAACCTGAATCTCCTCCTTCAGGAGGTCCTCAATCCCCCCGCTCCGGACAAGCCCCAGTTCCTCTGGGGCGAGACTCTCTTCCGCCTCGGGGACAAAGTCATCCAGACCCGTAACGACTACCGCCTGCCCTGGCAGCGGATGACCGCCGCCGGCCTTGAGGAAGGCGCCGGCGTCTTCAACGGGGACGTGGGTTTCATCATCGCCGTGGACCCGGAGGACCATATGCTCACCGTCCGCTTCGACGAGGACCGCGAAGTCACCTATGAGTCCGGCGACCTGGACGACCTGGAGCCGGCTTACTGCCTCAGCGTGCATAAGGCCCAGGGCAGCGAGTTCCCGGTCATCGTCATGCCGGTGACCCCCGGCCCGCCCATGCTCCTCACCCGCAATTTGCTCTATACCGCCCTGACCCGGGCCCGCAGCCTCGTCGTCCTCGTCGGCACGGAACAGATTATCCGCCGTATGGTGGAAAACGACCACGTCATCCGCCGCTATACCACCCTGGCCGCGCGCCTGGTGGAATCCCGGGAGCTGGTGAAATGAGTCCACGCAAATTCGATTCCTGGCTCTTCGGCAAGTGGGGGCCGCTGGAAAAATCGCTTGCCGCCTGGACAAAGGATGTCCTCTGGCCGGAGGGCGCTTACTGCTGCGCCTGCGGCCGGATCACGGACGGTACCGCCCTGTGCCCCGCCTGCCGCGAGTCCTTCCTTCACGACGGTTATTTCTGGGCCTGGGAGCCCTTCGAACCGGAACCGGGCCTGACAGCCTGGTCCCTCCGCCCCCACGAGGGCGTTCCCCGGGAGCTGGTCATCCGCCTCAAATACGGGGCCGAGTCCCGGGCTGCCCGGCTGCTTTCGGAGCTGCTCCTCCCCCTGCCGGAGGACGTCTCCTTCCCGCCGGACACCGTCGTCACCTGGGTCACCATGCCGGAATCCCGCCGCCGCGACCGGGGCATCGATCACGGCCGCCTGCTGGCGGAGACCTTTGCGGAAAAGTTGTCCCTGCCCTGCCGTCAGCTGCTAATCCGCCGGGATCAGCACGAGAAGCGCCAGGTCACCCTCACCGCGGAGCAGCGGGAAGCCAACCTGGCCGGTGCCTTCCGCCCGAAGGAACCCATTGCTTTCCCGGTGCTCATCATCGACGACGTGCGCACCACCGGCACCACCCTGCGCCGCTGTGCGGCCGCCCTCCGGGAAGGCGGCGCAGAACAGATTTTCGCCCTCACCGCCACCGCCCGATAATCATTGACATACAAGGCTTGTTGGCAGTATTATATAGTTTGGTCTGTTGCGGACTGTGGATCCTCTCCCTGCACCTCATCATGCCGGTTTCAGGTGTCATCCTGAGCGAAGCCGGAGGCGAAGTCGAAGGATCTCCCCCGCCGCAGCGGATAAATAATTATGAATTCTGAATTATGAATTCTGAATTCCTTCGGAGGAAGACCCGTGCTTGAATGTATCGTAACAAAGTTTGGCGGCAGTTCCCTGGCGAATGACGAACAGTTCCGTAAGGTGCGCAGCATCCTGGAGCTGGAGCCCACGCGCCGTTACCTTGTCCCCAGTGCGCCCGGAAAGCGCTTCAAAGAGGACGATAAAGTCACCGACCTGCTTTACGCCTGCTATAACCTCGCTTCCGAGGGAAAATCCATCGCGGAGCCCTTTGCCCGGATCCGGGACCGCTATCTGTCCATCGCCCAGGGCCTCCACCTGAAGGTGGATATCGCCTCCAAACTGGATGAGGTGGAACAGGGCATCGCCGGCGGCAAGGGCAAGGACTGGACCGCCAGCCGGGGCGAATATCTCTGCGCCATCCTCATGGCGGATTACCTGGGCTGGAAGTTCGTGGACGCGGCCGACGGCATCGTTTTCCATGACGACGGCACCCTGAACGACGGGAAGACCCGTGAGAAGCTTGCCGCTCTCCTGAAAGACGGCCAGTCCGCTGTCGTGCCCGGTTTCTACGGCGCGAAGGAAAACGGCGAGGTCTGCACCTTCTCCCGCGGCGGCAGCGATATCACCGGCGCCCTCGTGGCCCGCGCGGTGAACGCCGACGTCTATGAGAACTGGACCGACGTATCCGGTTTCCTCATGGCGGATCCCCGGATCATCGACAGCCCGGCGGAAATCTCCTCCATCACCTATAAGGAACTGCGGGAGCTGAGCCACATGGGCGCCTCCGTCCTCCATGAGGACGCGATGTTCCCCGTCCGCGAGGCCGGCATCCCCACCAACATCCGCAATACCAACAAGCCCTATCATCCGGGCACCATGATCAGCAAGAACGCCCCGAACGAGATCTCTGTTCCCACCATCACCGGCATCGCCGGCCACAAGGGATACAGCGTTGTTTCCGTGGAAAAAACCATGATGAACAGCGAAGTCGGTTTCGGCCGCAAAGTCCTCCAGATCTTTGAGGACTACGGCGTTCCCTTTGAACATATGCCCACCGGAATCGACAGCATGTGCGTCGTCGTCAAGAGTGAAACCCTGGAGCCCCATCGCGTGGAAATCCTCCGGGAGATCGAGCAACTGGTCGGCGAAAGCGGCAGCGTCTCCGTCGGCGACAACCTGTCCATCATCGCGACCGTCGGCCGCGGCATGGTGCATAACTGCGGCACCGCCGCCCGTCTCTTCGGCGCCATGAGCCGCGCCCGCATCAACGTGCGGATGATCGACCAGGGCTCCAGCGAGCTCTCCATCATCGTCGGCGTCAACGACTCCGACTTCGAAGCCACCATCCACGCGATCTACCACGAATTCGTCGGATGAACCTCTTTTGACTGCCAGTGGCAGAAATTTCAAAAGAGGTGAATTCAACCGAAACAAGCGATCTCCACAGTGTGGAGTCGCGCCGATTGAGGTTGCGGAAATTTGGCCGATGAAATCGGACAAAATCTGGGCCGGGAAGAGGCAAAGAGGAAAGGAGAACGTATGAAAGTATTGGTCACAGGTTATGCCGGCCAGCTGGGCTGGGACACCGTCCGCCTGCTCCAGGCCCGCGGCATCGAATGCCGCGGCGTCGACATGCAGGACTTCGACCTGACCGACGGCGAAGCCGTCAAAGCCTACGTCCAGTCCTACCGCCCCACCGCCATCGTCCACTGCGCCGCCTACACCAATGTGGATAAGGCTGAATCCCAGCCGGAAATCTGCGCCGCCGTCAACGGCATGGGCACGGTGAACATCGTCCGCGCCGCCCTGAGCGTCGGCGCCAAGGTGGTCTTCATCTCCACGGATTACGTCTTCCCCGGCACCGGCGATCAGCCCTGGAAGGTCAACGACGATTACGGCCCCCGCAATGTCTACGGCATGAGCAAGGTCCAGGGCGAGGACGCCGTCCGCTCCCTCATGACCCGCTACTTCATCCTGCGCACCAGCTGGGTCTTCGGCAAGAACGGCCATAACTTCGTCCGCACCATGCTGCGCCTGGGCAAAGAAAAAAAGGAGATCCACGTGGTCAGCGACCAGATCGGATCCCCCACCTACACCAAAGACCTGGCCCGCGTCATCTGCGATATGCTGCCCACCGAAAAGTACGGCATCTATCATGTCCGCAACGAGGGCTTCATCTCCTGGTTTGAATTCGCGAAGATGATCATGGAAAAGGCCCACCTTTCCTGCCGGGTCCTGCCGGTCCCCTCTTCCGAATACCCGACTCCCGCCAAGCGGCCCCTCAACTCCCGCATGGACGGCTCCAAGCTTGCCGAAGCCGGTTTCGAGCCCATGCCCTCCGTCGAGGATGCTCTGGACCGCTACCTCGAAGAAATCCAAGACGAAGTGAATTCATAATTATATTTACCAATCAAAAACGCTCCGAAGAAATTCGGAGCGTTTTTTCTGCAGCATTAACGGAGCGCGGAACACGGGACACGGGGACTGTCCCTACTGTCCCGTATTTATCAGGGACAGAGGGACTGTCCCCGCGTCACGGCCTTATTTCATTGGATTATGAACGAATCACAATCCCATTCTTTTTTAGTCCTTGCAGAAAGTCATCCGGCAGTTCCGCCGTAAACTTCATCTTTTCTTTTGTTTTTGGATGCGCAAACGCCAGGCTGTACGCGTGCAGCATCAGGCAGGGCACCTTCACGCCCTTCTCATACCCATACAGCTCATCCCCGCACACCGGGTGCCCGATGCTCTTCAGATGCACCCGGATCTGGTGCGTCCGGCCCGTCAGGATGTGCACGTCCAGCAGCGTGCACCCGTTTCCTTCCGCCAGCACCTTCCACCGGGTCAGCGCCGGCCGGCCATCCGGATCCACCGCCATCTTCTTCCGGTCCTTCTTGCTCCGGTCGATCGGCGCGTCAATCTCGCCTTCCGGCTCTTTGAACTTCCCTTCCGCCAGCGCCCGGTAATGCTTCTCGATTTCCCGGTCTTTCAGCATCCGGCTCAGGGCTTCCTGGGTCTCGTCGTTCTTGGCTACCAGCATCAGCCCGCTGGTCTCCTTGTCCAGCCGGTGCACGATCCCCGGCCGCAGTTCCCCGCCGATTCCGCCCAGCGAGTCCAGCCGGGCCAGCAGGGCGTTGACGAGCGTGCCGTCCGGATGCCCTGCCGCGGGATGCACCACCATGCCCCGGGGCTTTACCACCACGGCCAGGTCGTCATCCTCATACAGGATTTCCAGCGGGATGTCCTCCGCCTGCGGCACGGCCTCCCGGGGTGCCGGTACGGTCAGGATCACTTCCTGCCCTTCCGGCAGCTTTGTTCCCGCCTTCCGGCATTTCTTTCCGCCGGAAACGCACAGGCCTTCCTCCATCAGCGCCGCCACCCGGCTCCGGCTCAGCCCCGTCTGCTCACTCAGCAGCACGTCCAGCCTCCGCCCGTCGGACACCACCCTGTATTCCGTACTTTCTGTCATATCCGTTTCCTTCGTTCTTTTAATTCTGAATTCTGAATTCTGAATTCTGAATTATTCTCGATTCCCTTCGTTAAAATACAGATCATCATCATCACGCATCCGACCACCAGGCAGCTGTCCGCCACGTTGAACACCGGAAAATTCACAAACTGCGTCTCGATCATATCCGGCACAAATCCCCGGATCAACCGGTCAAACATGTTCCCCGCCGCACCGCCGGCCATCAGGGCCAGCCCCACCAGCGGCAGCGTCCGGAACTGTTTCTTCCGCAGCCAGATAAACCCGCCGACGATCAGCACCAGGCTCAGCACGCCCAGCAGCCGCGGCGCTCCGCTCAGCATCGAAAACGCCGCCCCGACGTTCTCCGCGTATCTCAGTCCGATCACGCCGGGAATCAACGCAATCCCCTCCGCCGGCATCCCGACGGCCAGCTCCTTTGTAACCCGGTCCACTATCAGAACCAGGATTACAACAATCCAGAATACCTTTTTATTCTTCATATCGTTTATCTCATTAATTCTGAATTATGAATTAGCTCATCAATTCGCTTTGTCAGCTTCCTTGTCACTTTCAGTGCTTCAAGCAGTAATTCCTGTTCCTGCGAATTGATGACTTTTAAAATCATCCTCGCCGGCGCCCTGGCGCTCAGCACCAGCCGCCCGTCGGTCTCCGAAATCGCCTGCAGCAGGCATGCGGGATCAGGCACAAAACGCTCGTCGAGCTTCATGATCAGCCCTTCCTTCCCGCGGCTCACACTGCTCACCCCCAGCCGGTTGCACAGCGCCCTCAGCTGGCTCACATCCAGCAGGGTTTCCGCGGCCGGCGGCAGCGCGCCGTAGCGGTCGATCAGCTCGTCCGTCACGTCCGCCCGGTCCTCGTCCGTCACGATGGAGGCGATGCGCTTGTACATCTCCATCCGCTGCTTCTCTTCCGCCACATATTCCGGCGGCAGGAACGCGTCCACCCGCAGGTCCACCCGGGTCTCCAGTTCCCGCGCGGTCGTCCGGCCCTGCACCTCGTTCAGGGTCTCCTCCATCAGCTTGCAGTACATGTCGTACCCGACCGTGGCCAGATGCCCGTGCTGCTCGGGGCCCAGGATGTTCCCCGCGCCGCGGATCTCCAGGTCCCGCATCGCGATACGGAAGCCCGCGCCGAACTCCGTGAATTCCCGGATCGCTGTCAGCCGCTGCTGGGCGGTTTCCGTCAGGATGTGGTCCGCCCGCACCGTGAAGTAGGCATAGGCCTGCCGGTTGCTCCGGCCCACCCGGCCCCGCAACTGGTACAGCTGGCTCAGGCCGAACCGTTCCGCGTCGTATACGATCAGGGTGTTCGCCGTTGGCACGTCCAGCCCGTTCTCGATGATCGTCGTGCACAGCAGCACGTCGTAGTTCCCGTTGTAGAAGTCCATCATCACGTCCTCGAGCTGATGCTCCCGCATCTGCCCGTGGGCTACGCCGATGCGCGCCTCCGGCACCAGCGCCCGCAGCCGCTCGTAGAAGCTCCCGATGCTCCGCACCCGGTTGTACAGGAAGTACACCTGCCCGCCCCGGCTGATCTCCCGCAGCACCGCGTCCCGGATCAGCGCGTCGGAATACTCCGTCACCACTGTCTGCACCGGGATCCGCTCCTCCGGCGGGGTCTCCAGCACGCTCATGTCCCGGATGCCCGTCATGCTCATGTGCAGCGTCCGCGGAATGGGCGTCGCGCTCAGCGTCAGCACGTCCACCTGCCGCTTCATGTTCTTGATGATTTCCTTATGGGCCACGCCGAAGCGCTGCTCCTCGTCCACGATGAGCAGCCCCAGGTCCTTGAACTGCACGTCCTTGCCCAGCAGCCGGTGGGTGCCGACAATCAGGTCGATGTCCCCCGCCGCCAGCTTCGCGATAACCTCCCGCTGCTCCGCCGGTGTCCGGAACCGGCTCAGGAAGTCGATCCGCGCCCCGGTATGCCGGAAGCGTTTCACGATCGTGTTGTAGTGCTGCTGCACCAGGATCGTCGTCGGGGCCAGCAGCGCCACCTGCTTGTTGTCCGTGATTGCCTTGAAGGCAGCCCGCAGGCTCACCTCGGTCTTGCCGTAGCCCACGTCACCGCACAGCAGCCGGTCCATGTTCCGGTCGCTTTCCATATCCTCCCGGATCTCCTGCACGCTCTGGGCCTGGTCCGGCGTCAGCTCCCACGGGAACTCGTCCTCGAACTCCCTTTGCCATGCCGTGTCCGGGCTGAAAGCGTGGCCGGTATTCTGGGTCCGCTCGGCGTACAGGGCCTTCAGGTCGAAGGCCAGGGTCTTCAGGCTCTCCTTGACCTTGCCCTTCTGCCGCGCCCACTCGCCGCCGCCGAGCCGGTTCAGCTTCGGCGCCTGGTTCGGGTTGCCGATATACCGCTGCACCCGCTCCAGCTGCTCCACCGGCACATACAGCTTGTCGTTCCCGCCGTAGTGGATCAGGAGATAGTCATGCCAGCATCCTTCGCTCTGGATCCGCGTGATCCCCTGGTAGATGCCGACGCCGTGGTCCTCGTGCACCACATAGTCGCCGACCTTCAGGTCCGTGAAGGTGCTGATCCGCTCGCCGCTGTGCTTCCGGCTCTTGCTTCGCCGGTAGCCCTCGCCCCAGATGTCCGCGTCGGAAACCACCGCCGTGCCCGGCACGCCGTCCTTCCCGGCGATCACGAAACCGCCGGAAAGGGTAATCGGCAGGATCACCGCTTCGCCCGGCTTAGCAATCTTCTCGTTTTCACTGAAAACCGCCTGCTCGTTCAGTTCCCGCAGGCTCTCTTCCAGGCGCTTGCCGCGGCTGCTGCCGCCGGAGAGCAGCCAGATCCGGTATCCGTGCTCCCGCCACAGCGCCATGTCGTTCTTCAGGGCCTTCATCTGCCCGCCGTATCCCTGCAGGCCGGTGGCCTGAATGGTCACCGTATCGTCCGGGCGGATGCCGCCCAGGCCCAGCAGGATTTCCGTCAGCAGGCCCTTCGGATATTCATTCAGTTCTTTTTTGACTTCGTCCCAGCTCTTCAGCAGCCGTTCCTGTCCCGCCACCGCCTCGTGCCGGGTCATCGCGCTCTGCAGGTCCTCCGCGAAGCCCTGCAGCCGCTCCTCCGTCCGGTTCCGCAGCCGGTCCGGCTCCAGCAGCAGCACCAGGTCCGGTCTGAACCAGTCGCAGACAGTGGCCGTCTTGTCCGTCAGCACCGTCAGCCAGGCCCGCATCCGCCGGAAGGGTATGCCCGCCTCCAGCGTTTCCGCGTCCGCCCGCAGGCGTTCCATGCGCCGGTCCGCTTCCAGTTCTTTCTGCTCCTGATATTGCTTTTCCCGGATCTTCGGCGCGATCTTCGCGTCGAATACCGCCGCGTCGTCGTCATCATCCGGCAGCGGCGGCAGGTCGTCGAACAGGTTATCGCTCCCGCTTTCCTCTTCCGGCATCTCCCCGACGGCTTCCCGCATCCGGCGGGCCGCCTCGGCGTATTCGTCCTCTTCCAGCAGCGCCTCGCAGGCTGGCGTCAGCGCCGCCTCCTTTACCTCGCCCAGGCTTCGCTGGCTGATGCAGTCAAACTCCCGGATCCCGTCGATCTCGTCGTCAAAGAACTCAATCCGCAGGCCCTGGCTCAGTGCCGGCGGATATACGTCCAGGATCGCGCCCCGCTGGGCAAACTGGCCTTTGCCTTCCACCATGCCCACCCGGTCGTAGCCCATCAGGGTCAGCCGGCGCGCCAGGTCCGCCGGCGGAACCACGTCCCCCGGCTTCAGGGTCATACAGAGCTTTTTGAAGGGTTCCGGCCGCCCCATGCGCTGCGCCATGGCTTCCGCCCCGGCGCACAGGATCCGCACCCGGCCTTCCGCCACTGCGCTCAGCGCTTCCAGGCGCCGCCAGCTGCTTTCCAGGCTTCCCGCCGCGCGGGTCAGGTCGATCTCGCCCCCGGGCAGGCAGCAGCCTTCGCCGGTCAGCTGGCGTACGTCGTCCGCCGCCCGCGCCGCTTTCAAGTCATTGTCCGCCACCAGCAGGACCTTCTTACCCTTCTCTGCCGCCAGGCACGCGATCACCGCGGCCAGGGTCTGGTTCACCCCCGCCACCGCCGTCGCCTTTCCCGGCGCCGTCTCCCATAACTTCTCTATCCCCGGAACGGAGATAGAACCTAAAATCTTAGAACCCATATGACCTTTCCTGACACTGCAATGTCATCCCGAGCGCAGTCGAGGGATCTCCCCGCCCGCAGGCGATAGCCTCTCCTTATCTAAGGGGAGGTGGCCCAAAGGGCCGGAGGGGATATAATTCTGAATTCTGAATTCTGAATTCTGAATTATCCCTTGTTTCCCTCCTGCATTGCTTTCTCAATGCCGTCCCGAACCCAAATCCCTGCCACTTCCGCGGCCTTGTCAAACGCCGCCTCCATCTTCACCTTCTCTTCCGCTCCGGGCCTTCCCAGCACCCATGCCGCCAGGTCCTCCCCGGCCGGCCGGTCCCCGGTCCCGACCCGGATCCGCGGAAACTCCGTCTTCCCCAGTGCGCCGGCGATGCTCCGCATCCCGTTGTGCGTCCCGGCTCCGCCGTTCTTCCGCACCCGCACCTTTCCCGGCGGCAGGTCAATATCGTCAAAGATCAGCAGCATCTGCTCCTGGGGCACTTTGAAACGGTTCAGCAGCCTCTTCACGCAGTCCCCGCTTTTGTTCATAAACGTCAGCGGCTCGCACAGCACGATCTTCGTTTCCCCGTCCGTAATTTCCGCCGTCATACCCTGCAGCAGGAACTTCTTCCGCAGCTTCACGCCGTAATGTTCCTCCAGCCGGCTGATCACTTCAAATCCCGCGTTGTGCCGCGTATGGGCATACTTCTCCCCCGGATTTCCCAGACCGACAATCAGCAGCGTTTTCTTTGCCATTTTTCACACTTCTTCGCAACAGGTATTGGCGAAGTGGGAGATTTCCCTCCCCTTCGCTGTTTCATATCATTGCATTTTCTGATTTCTTTGTCAAGGAATCTCTTCCGTTCTCCGTAATTATGAATTCTGAATTCTGAATTATCAATGTCTTTTACTTCCATTTCCGGCCAAAAAGTGTTATTCTTCTCCTATATTTTTGACTGGAGATGACAACATGAACCTGATCATCCCGAAAAACTACAACCCGGTCCTGGACCTGCGGGACACGGAGATCGCCATTAAGCTCGTCAAGGACTTCTTCGAGCAGGAACTGGCCAAAGCCCTGAACCTCACCCGCGTTTCCGCCCCCATCATGGTCAAGCCGGAAAGCGGCCTGAATGATAACCTGAACGGCGTGGAGCGCCCCGTCTCCTTCGATGTGCTGGAAACCGGCGCCACCGTGGAAATCGTCCACTCCCTGGCCAAGTGGAAGCGCCAGGCGCTCAAGACCTACGGTTTCTCCGTGGGCGAGGGCCTCTATACGGACATGAACGCCATCCGCCGGGACGAAACCACCGATAACATCCACTCCATCTTCGTGGACCAGTGGGACTGGGAGCGCATCATGGCTCCCTCCGAGCGGAACGAGCAGTTCCTCCGGGACATCGTCGGCCGCATCTATATGACCCTGCGGAAGACCGAGGGCTTCGTCTGCGCCCATTATCCCCATATCAAGCCGGAACTGCCGGACAACATCACCTTCGTCACCACCCAGCAGCTGGAGGACGAGTATCCGGACAAAACCTCCAAGGAGCGGGAATACATGGCCGCAAAGAAGTACGGCGCCGTGTTCCTCATGCAGGTCGGTGGCGTCCTGAAGAGCGGAAAGATCCATGACGGCCGCGCTCCGGACTATGACGACTGGAACCTGAACGGCGACATTCTGCTGTATGATCCGCTGCTGGACATCTCCCTGGAGGTCTCCTCCATGGGCATCCGCGTCGATCCGGAAGCCCTCCGCCGCCAGCTGAAGATCCGCGGCTGCGAGGAGCGGGCCGAGCTGCCCTTCCAGAAGGCGCTGCTCGCGGGCGAGCTGCCCCAGACCATCGGCGGCGGCATCGGCCAGAGCCGCATGTGCGTTTATTTCCTCCGCAAGGCCCACGTCGGCGAAGTCCAGGCCAGCATCTGGCCTGACGAAGTCGTCCAGGCCTGCCGCAACGGGAACATTCCGCTGCTGTAATGCATTATATCAAGGGATTCCTCCATTTCGCTTCGCTTCAGTCGGAATGACCCGCTGAGGCATATACCCGGGGTGTCATCCCGAGTGAAATCGAGGGATCCCTTACTAAATCGGCCTGGTTGCTGCCCGAATAAAGGAACAAGCATGCTTCAATTGAAACGATTATTATCTCTCCTCCTGATCCTTGCCCTGCTCCCTTTTTGCGTTTATGCCGAAGTGGAAGAGGAAGACCTGGACTGGGAGGACCTGGACTGGGAGGAAGTGGACCTGTCCGCCCCGGATACGCTCCTGGCGACGGATACCTTCTACCATACGCCCAACGAGCGCAGCGCGGTCAGGTGCGACCACGACCTGTGCTTCTGGACCCTGGAAATGGGGCATATGGACGAGGCGATGATCTGGAAGGTCCTGACCCAGCCAGTCACCGTCATTGAGGGAAAGCAGCGGGAACAGGTCCGGATCCTGGCCGAGCCGGATGAGAAATGCACCGATTATGTAGGCGTCGTCACCTGCGCCAGCCAGGGCGTCCACGTCCTGCGGGAAGAAGGGGACTGGACCCTCATCGAGGCCTATTCCTCCTCCGAGGAAGGCTCCGCCGTCAAAGTCTTCGCCGAGCAGTTCCAGGGATACGTCAAAACCAAGCGCCTGAAGCAGGTGGAGGTCGCGCAGGATTACGGCCTCGTCATCGATAAGCTGCAGCAGCGGATGTATGTCTTCAAAGAGGGGAAACTCTTCACCACCATGCTCGTCTCCACCGGCTTTGCCAAGGACAGGGCCACCCTTTTCCATGAGACCCCCGCCGGGGAATTCCTCATGGTCAGCTGGGTCGGAAAGTTCCGGGCGGAAACGCTCTGGTGCGGCTATGGCATCCGCGTCAACAGCGGTATCCTGATCCACGAGGTTCCCTACCGGGAAGAGACCGACGCGAAAACCGGGAATATGACCATCAGCTACCGCCGCTGCGAGCGGTACCTGGGCGAGAAGGCCAGCCATGGCTGCATCCGGGTCCAGCGCCAGCTGACCCCGGAAGGAGTCAATGCCAAGTGGCTCTGGGACAATCTCTCCCGCAATCCCTGCACCAAAGTCATCATCTGGGACGACCTGGACCGGGAGTTGGCCTATCCCAGCGACGACCTGCTCCTGTACTACAACCCGGTCAACGGCGAGAATTACCATTCCCAGCCCACCTGCTCCCTTGTTAAGGACAAATACGAACCCATGACCGCCTTTACCTACGGCGAGCTGGATCAGAAACCTTACAGCAAATTAAATCCCTGTCCCGGCTGCGCGCCCATGCCCCGCCGCGGCGGGATCGACGAACTCAACAGAAAAAGCCGGAAGAGCAAATAGCTCTTCCGGTTTTGATTTCAGGAAACTCTCCGACTCCTCGAACAGGATTGCCTCCCCTTGTCTAAGGGGAGGTGGCCCGAGGGGCCGGAGGGGATATAATTCTGAATTCTGAATTCTTAATTCTGAATTAATTATTTTAGTTTCTGCGTCGTCGCCCAGCCGGCGTCGATGATCTCCTGGTGCTTTGTGGCGTACGCGCCGATCGCGGTGACCTGTTCCTGCGTCCGCGGGAAGTGCAGGCAGGAGTGGCCGTTGAAATTGTTGTCCTTCGTATGCTGCACGTCGTGCGGCATGGAGTGCGTCGATCCGATGTACACGCTGCCGTCTGAGAACACAACCCAGACCGCCCGGGGATTCCACGTGTTCCCGCCGAACACCTTCAGCATCTTCGCCGTGTCGTTCGCCGTCACCGGCTCATAGTCCGCGTGGGCGCCGAGGGAGAAGATGTGTATCTGCCAGCTGATACCCGTGGCGAAGTCGTATACCGTCGCGTAGGGATATTTCCGCGCGATGGCCTTCACCGTGTCGTACCAGTTCGCGTACTGCACTCTCGCGGCGCTGGGCTTGGCGGTCGTCGTTGTCGTCTTGGCGGTGGTTGTATTAGCTGTACTGGTGGCGGCCGTGCCGGCGGTGCTCTTCGCGCCCTCCAGGCTCTTCATCGTCGCCGCGCCGGCCACGCCGTCCGCGGTCAGCTTGCTGGCCTTCTGGAAAGCCTTTACCGCCTCCGCGGTCTTCGTGCCGTAAATGCCGTCCGCCTTGCCGGACAGATAACCCAGCTCGATCAGCTTCTTCTGCAGCGCTTTGACGTCGGATCCCTTGGAACCGACCTTCATGGCGGTGCTGGCCGGCGTGGGGGTCGGCGTCGCCGTTGCCTTCGGGGTGGCCGTCGGCTTGGCGGTCGCGGACGCTTTCTTCGCGTTTCCGCCGAACAGCAGCTTCTGGGTCTGCTCGCCGGCGGTGCCGTCAGCCGTCAGGCCGTTCGCCTTCTGGAAGGCCTTCACGGCTTCCGCCGTATCGGTGCCGTAGTTGCCGTCCGCTTTGCCGGAAAGATAGCCCAGCTTGATCAGGGCTTCCTGCAGCTGCGCCACGGCGTCGCCGCTGTCGTTCTTCTTCAGCGTGGGCCAGGCTTCAGCGGTTCCGTCGGTTGCTTCAGGCTTGGGGGTGTTTGTCGGCACCGGGGAGGGCGTCACGCCCTTGGGCAGCGCCGTCTCGCTGAACAGGATCGCGTAGGTCGCCTTGCCGGCCACGCCGTCATCCTCCAGGCCGTGGGCTTTCTGGAACTCTTTCAGGGCGTTCACGGTATCCCGGCCCATCTTGCCGTCGATATTGCTTCTGTAATAGCCCAGTTCCTTCAGCCGTTTCTGGACCGTCTTGACGTCGTCGCCCTTGGCGCCGCTGGACAGGGATTCGGTGGGAACCGCTACTGTGGGCGTGGGGGTCGGCGTCGCGGTCACCTTCGGGGTGGCCGTGGCTTTCGCGTTGATCGCGGTCTCTGCGTAGATCGCTTTCCGGGTGGCGCTGTCCGCCGTGCCGTTGGAGGTCAGGCCGTTCTTTTTCTGGAAGGAGCGGACCGCTCCGATGGTGTCTGTGTCATAGGTGCCGGAGGCGGGTCCCTTCAGGTAGCCCAGCTCGATCAGCCGCTCCTGCAGCTTCAGCACCTCGGATCCCCGGTTGCCCTTCTTCATGGAAACGCCGTCCACCGGGCTCAGCGTCCGGACGCTGACCTTCTCGCCGGCGGCGTTCTTCACCGTGCCGGAGAACAGGAAGGCCTGGATGTTCGCGTCCATGATGCCCGTGGCGGGATAGTCGTTCTTCTGCTGGAAGGCGATGACCGCCTTCTCCGTGCCGGCGCCGAATTTGCCGTCGGATACGCCCTTCAGGTAACCCAGCTCAATCAGCGCTTCCTGCAGCGCGGTGACGCTGTCGCCGCTGTCGCCCTTCTTCAGCACCTGGTATCCGCCCGCGTCCTCTTCCGGACTCAGCGTGGGAGCCGGCGTCGGCGTGGGAGTCACCTTTACCTTCTTGACTTCCTTCAGGACGATATAGTCCGTCTTCACGTACCCGGTGTATTTCTTATAGGTTACCTCAGCCCAGGAACCCTTCACGGCGTTCACTGTGATCTCGGCGCCCGCGGGGATCTTCTTCAGCAGGGTGCTCCGGGTGGAGCGGCCGGCCCGCAGGTTCACCTTCACCTTCGTTTTGGTGGTATAGGGGTAGCTGCTGACGGTTTCCAGGGCCTCTGTCGTTTCCGTGCCGGACGCGGCAAAAACAACAGTCGGAACAGCGCAGGCAATAACTGCCAGCGCCATCATCAGGGCCGTCAGCGTCCGAAGGCGCCGCTTCAGCTGAGACATACGATAACCTCCCATGAGCGGGAAAAGGGCATAAAAATCCCGCCGACATTCGTATACATAATAATTCTATCTCATGCGTTACAGAATGTCAACGGGATATTCATCTTTCCGTAATATTTTCTTAAGGTTTTGCTCGGGATGACCCCTTTGGTAGTTATGCTTTGTTGAAAATAGTTTACTTGATGGTTTTCAAAGCCTCCAAAGCAGCGCTTTGCTCGGCGGCTTTCTTGGTTTTGCCTTCGCCTTCAGCGAGTTTTCTGCCCTGCCAGGACACAGCGGCACGGAACACCGGATTGTGCGGCGGCCCGCTCTGCCCGGTGATCTCATACGTCGGGGACTCTCCCCCGTCCTTCTGCAGCGCTTCCTGCAGCGCCCCCTTGGCGTCCTGCAGCGGCCGCTCCACCTCGTCCTCTTTGGGCCAGCAGCGTTCCACGACGCCCCGGGCGGCTTCCATGCCGCCGTCCAGATACACCGCGGCCAGTACCGCCTCCATCGTGTCGCACAGCACGCTGGGCTTCTCCCGGCCGCCGGTCAGCTCCTCGCCTTTGTCCATGGCCAGGGCCTCGCCCAGCCCCAGCTTCTTCGCGATGGGGCTCAGCGCCGCCTCACAGACCATCAGCTGGCGCCGGTGGGTCAGCGCGCCTTCCCGTTCCCCGGGATGCGCCCGGTACAGGGCGTCGCTCATCAGGTACTGCAGCACCGCGTCACCCAGGAATTCCAGCCGCTGGTTGTCGTCCCGCCCCATGGACGGGTGCGTCAAAGCGCGGCGAAGCAGCGCTTCGTCGCGGAATGTGTAGCCCAGGGCCTTCATCACCTGATCCAGCATGGCTGTCCGGCGCTTATCCCTTTACGCTGGCGATATAGGCGGCCACGTCGCCTACGGTCTTCAGCTTCATGATCTGGTCGTCTTCCACCGTGATGCCGAACCGGTCTTCCATGTCCATGATCATAACCATGATGTTCGCGCTGTCGGCCTTCAGGTCTTCCATCAGACGGCTTTCGGGCTTAATCTGTGCCGGGTCCACCTTCAGCTGATCCGCGATCATGTTCTTGACGGTTTCAAAATCCATTTTGTTTTCCTCCCTGTATTATTCTTTCTTATCCGGATTATCTCCGGCAGGAAACCCAATACTGTAATATCCCTCGGGAGGAGATTCCTCGATTCCGCTACGCTCCACTCGGAATGACAAGTTAGGGTGTCATCCCGAGCGAAGTCGAGGGATCTCCCACCGCAGTCACTTTTCCTCTGCGCTGCTCTCTTGTTCCTTCAGCAGCTTCGTGACGTTCTCCTCAATCGTCTTGACGACGTTGCCGTCGATCATCTTGATGCACTGCTTGATCGCGCTGCAGAATGCGTAATCGTTGCTGCTTCCGTGCGCCTTGATCACCGCGCCCTGCACGCCCAGCAGCGGCGCACCGCCGATCTCGTCGGAGCTCATCGCCTTCTTCACGCGTTTAAACGCCGGCTTCGCGATCAGCCCGGCGATCTTTCCGCGGGTGTCCGCCATCAGTTCCTGTTTGATCAGGCCCATCAGCGCGCTGGCCAGTCCCTCGGTATACTTCAGGATCAGGTTACCGCCGAAGCCGTCCGTCACGCACACGTCCGCCTGGTTCAGCGGCACGTCCCGGGCTTCCACGTTGCCCACGAAATTGTACGGCGCCTTCTCCATCAGCGGATAGGTCTCCTTTACCAGCGCGTTGCCCTTCTCGGCTTCCGCCCCGATGTTCACCAGGCCGATCCGGGGATTCTCCATCCCCATTACGCCGCGCATATAGGCGTCGCCCATGATGCCGAACTGCACCAGGTATTCCGGCTTGCAGTCCACGTTCGCGCCGCAGTCGATCAGCAGGAAGTGGCCCTTGCCGTTGGGCATCAGGGGAGCCAGCGCCGGCCGCTCGATGCCGGGGATCCGGCCCAGCCGGAACATGCCGCCGGCCAGCGTCGCGCCGGTGGAACCCGCGGACACAAAGCCGTCCGCTTCGCCGCTGCGCACCTTCAGCATGCCCTGCACCGTCGCGCTGTTTACCTTCTTGCGCACACCCATCACCGGGCTCTCATGGTTCGTGATGACCTCCGGCTCCTCTTCCAGAACCAGCCGGTCCTTCACGTCCTCATAGTCGCCCAGGAAAGGTTTCACTTCATCCAGCTTGCCCGCCAGGATGATTGTCAGATGCGGGAACTGCCGCAGCGCCCTCAGCGCGCCCTTGACCGGCGCCTCCGGCGCCAGGTCTCCGCCCATCGCGTCAACGTAGATGATCATGGTTCAATCCTTTTCCCCGCCGCAGCGGATAATTCTGAATTATGAATTGTTGAGCAACTGTCCAAATCTTTGATTTGGGTTACAGTTGCCATGCTACAGCTGTCAAAATCCCAAAGGAACTTTGGGCGAGGAACCGATGACTGCCAGTGGCAGGAATCTCATCGGTTCTGAGGTCAATCGAAAGGGAGTGATCTCCATAGTATGGAGTCACGACCTTTGAGATTGCGGATAACAGCGATCGCAGAATATCTAATCAGTCCAGTTCCTTTTTCCCTGTGTACAACTCATAATACCGGCCCTTCATTTCGAGCAGGTCGTCGTGCGTTCCGCGCTCGATGATCTCGCCCTTCTCCAGCACCATAATCGCGTTGGCGTTCCGTACCGTGCTCAGCCGGTGCGCGATTACGAAGGTGGTCCGGTTCTTCATCAGGCGGTCCATGCCGTGCTCGATATGCCGCTCTGTCCGGGTGTCGACGCTGCTTGTCGCTTCGTCCAGCACCAGGATCGGCGCCCTGCTGATGGCGGCCCGGGCAATGTTCAGCAGCTGCCGCTGGCCCTGGCTCAGATTCGCGCCGTCGCCTTCCAGCATCGTGTCATAGCCGTGCTCCAGCCGCATGATGAAGCTGTGGGCGCTGGCGAGTTTCGCCGCCGCCTCCACTTCTTCGTCGGTAGCGTCCAGCCGGCCGTAGCGGATGTTTTCCCGTACGGTACCGGTGAACAGGTGGGTATCCTGCAGCACCATAGCGATGTTCTGCCGCAGCCAGTCCCGCGGATAGTCTTTGATATCCTTCCCGTCGATGGTGATGCTGCCCTCTTCGATATCGTAGAAGCGGTTCAGCAGGTTCGTCACAGTGGTCTTACCCGCGCCGGTGGAGCCGACAAAGGCGATCTTCTGGCCCGGATGGGCGTACAGGGTAATATCCTTCAGCACGATCTTCTCCGGCACATAGCCGAAGGTCACATGTTCCATCACTACGTCGCCGCGGATCTCAGTCGCTTCTACGCCTTCCCGGTCCGGAACCTCAGGTTCCGCGTCCATGACTGCGAACACGCGTTCCGCGCCTGCCAGCGCCGCCAGGATCGTGGTTGCCTGCTGGGACATCTGGTTAATGGGCATCGCGAACTGCCGGCTGTATCCCGCAAACACGGTCAGTCCGCCGGGTGTCAGGCTGCCGGCGCACATCAGGATGCCGCCCACGCCGATCGTCACGCCGTAGCTGATCTGGCCCATATTGCCCATGACCGGGCCCATGATGCCGCCCCAGAACTGGGCGCCGAATTGTTTATCCTTCAGGTCGTCGTTCAGCAGGTCGAACTCTTCCTCGCATTCGCTTTCGTGGTTGAATACTTTCACGACCTTCTGCCCGGTGACAGTCTCCTCAATATAGCCGTTCACCGCGCCCAGCGCCGCCTGCTGCCCGGCATAGTATTTCGCGCTCTTTTTCGCGATCGCCATACCGCCGAACAGGAACAGCGGGATGGAAACGACCGTGATCAGCGTCAGCACCCAGCTGGTGGTAATCATAAAGACGAATGTGCCCACCAGGGAGATCAGGCCGGAAATCAGTCCCACCAGGGAGTTGTTGATCATCGTATCGATGTTGTCGATATCGTTGGTAAACCGGCTCATCAGTTCGCCTGTCGGATGACCGTCAAAATAGCGTACCGGCAGCGTCTGCATCTTTTCAAACAGGTCGTTCCGGAGGTTTTCAATCACCTTCAGGGATACGGACATCATCAGCCGGGCCTGCAGATAGGTCGTCACGATGCCGACCAGGTAGATCACCGCCAGCACAATCAGCGCGATGGCCACATAGGCGGATACCGCGCCGAGGGTTCCGGAGTTGATCCAGTTCTGCACGGCCTCGCCGGAGGTAATTCCGGTCAGCACGTTGTCCGCGATCTGCTCAAACGGGCTCATGGTGATCACCGCGTCCGGCTTCACGGCCAGCGTCAGCTTATCGATAATCGGCGCCATCAGGTAGCCACCGCACAGGCTGGTCACCGTCGTAATCAGCATGCACAGCAGCACCAGCACCAGTTTGTACCAGTATTTGCTCACATAGCTCATCAGGCGTCTGACCGTCTGGCGGGCGTTCTTGGGTTTGCCGGTCATGCCGCGTCCGGGCGGGCCCTGGCGCGGTCCTTTCATCATTTCGCCGGGTTTGGCGGCGTATTGGGCCCGGAGGCGTTCAAGCGTTCTGGCCATGCTTACGCCCCCTTCTTTCCGAGCTGGCTCTCAGCGATCTCACGGTATTCCGTATTGGTCGCCAGCAGTTCCTCGTGGGTGCCCACGCCGGTAATCTTGCCTTCGTTCATCACAATGATCTGGTCCGCGTCCATCACGGAAGCGATGCGCTGGGCAATAATGATCTTTGTGCTGCCCGCCAGCTCGTTCGTAAAGGCGCGGCGGATCTGCGCCTCCGTCGCCGTATCCACGGCGGATGTGGAGTCGTCCAGGATCAGGATCTTCGGTTTTTTCAGCAGCGCCCGCGCGATACACAGCCGCTGTTTCTGTCCACCGGACAGATTGTTGCCGCCCTTGTCCAGGTCGGAATCGTATCCCTTGGTAAAGGTGGACACGAACTTGTCCGCCTGGGAGGACGTCGCCGCGGCAATCATTTCTTCGTCCGTCGCGTTTTCATCGCCCCAACGCAGATTCTCCGCGATCGTGCCGGAGAACAGCACGTTCTTCTGCAGCACCATGCCCACGCCTTCGCGCAGGTTGTACAGGCTGTAGTCCTTCACGTTGACCCCGTCCACAAGGATCTCGCCTTCGTCCGGGTCGTACAGCCGCGGAATCATGCTCACCAGTGTGCTCTTGCCGCAGCCCGTGGAGCCGATAATGCCCACCACGCTGCCCGGCTCGATGCTCAGGCTGATGTCATCCAGCACGCTGTCCTCGCTGTGCTTGTAATACCGGAAGGAGACGTGGCGGAATTCCACCCGGCCTTCCTTCACGGTCAGGTCCTTCTGTGCGGCGTTGTCGTCGTTCAGATCCGGTTCCTCTTCCAGCACTTCGCGGATCCGCTTGGCGGAAGCCATGGCCCGGGAGGAGAACATCAGCAGGAAGGTCACCATGATCAGGGAGGACAGGATCTGGATCACGTAGTTCACAAAAGCGGACAGGTCGCCTACCGCCATTTCCCCGTTCAGCACCAGCCCGTGGCCGAACCAGGCGACGGCGATTACTGTCGCGTACATAATCAGCGTCGTCACCGGCTGCATCTGGATCACGATCCGCATCGCGCGCAGGGCGGCGGTTTTCAGGTCGCTGTTGGACTTGTGGAACTTTTCGTTCTCGTCCTGTTCCCGGACAAAGGATTTCACCACGCGTACATTGGTAATGTTTTCCTGCACGGTGGAGTTCAGGGCGTCCAGCTTGTCCTGCCTTTGCTGGAATCGCGGAAAAGCGGTCAGGATGTTGGCGCCCACAAAGAGCAGCAGCACCGGTATGCTGACCAGGAACACCGTGGCCAGGCTCGGCCGCAGGCGGATCGCCATGATCAGGCCGCCGATCATCATGCCCGGCGCCCGCAGCGCCATCCGCATAACCATCGCCACAAAGTTTTGAAGCTGGGTTACGTCATTGGTCACCCGGGTCACCAGGGATCCGGTGGAGAATCGGTCGATATTGCCGAAAGAGAAGCTCTGGATCTTCGTATACAGGTCGTTGCGGATATCCCCCGCGAAAGCGATGCTCGCCTTGGAGGCGTAATAACACCCGCCGATGCCGCCGGCCATCATGATCAGCGCGATCAGGATCATCAATCCGGCCGTACCGATGCTGGAGCCCACCGTCAGCGTTCCCGCGTTCCCGGCGTTGATCACCCGTGCCAGCAGCATAGGCATCAGCACCTCGCCGATAACCTCGACGATCATGCACAGCGGGCCCAGTATGAACCAAACCTTGTACGGCTTGATATATTTCATCCAGTGCTTCAAAAAAGCCCTCTCCTTCCAACTGAAAAACGGATGAAATCACTGTATCCCCATCCGCCCCGATTGTCAACGAAAAGATGTGCTCTGCCGTTTGCCCTTCCCTTCCCGGTTATGGTATAATCATTTTAAATTCAGAAACAACCATACAACAGGGAGGTTTATATACATGAGTTTTACCGCGATGGAGGCCATGAGGCAGACCAATAAAGACCGTTTCGGCCGGGATCTCGGGCCTTTTCCGCCGCCGCTTTTCCCCGGAGAGGAAATCGGCACCGACCTGAAGTCCGCCGCCCTGCGTTTCCTGGAGCGGCGCTGCGTCGGCCTGCGCTTCAGCCCGGAGAAGGAAAAAGAAGAGAAGGATACCGGCAGATACCTCGGCGCCAGTTTCCTCCCCAACCAGATCCCCTACAATATGCAGATGGACATCGACCGCCTCTGCCTGAAAAACGAGCTGGCTAAGTTCATTGACTCCGGTGCGGCGGAAGACGCCTACACCGTCTACTATTCCTACCTGGAGATGTTCATCGGGGAATACGGACGCTCCCAGACCATGGTGGAGCTCCTGTCCGAGTTTGAGTCAAACGCGTCCTCCCTGCTGATGAAGCATCGTGACCATTATTCCCATTCGGTTTACGTCTTCGCCCTGGGCCTCGCCATCTATGAGATGAACGCGGAATTCCGGAAGACCTTCAGCGGTTTCTACAATCTCGGCTCCGCAGACGGCCCTGCCGCCGCGGCTTTCTTCCTGAAATTCTGGGGCCTCACTTCCCTCTTCCATGATATCGGCTATCCCTTTGAGATTCCTTTCGAGCAGGTTGCCGCATATTTCGAAGTGGATCTGCGGAAACGGGAAAAAGGCATGATGTATATTGCCTACCACGACCTGGACCAGTTTGCCGCCATCAGTGAGAAGGAAAACGCCCGCCTGGAATCCATCTACGGCCGCCCCTTCTCTTCCATGTACGATCTGCTGGCCCATGGGATCTGTCTCCATCTGGGCGCCGCCTATGATATTGACGAGCAGCATCTGCGGGAAGTAATCGAAAGCAAACCCGCCCATCCGGAAAAGAACGGCTACTATATGGACCACGCTTTCTTCAGCGCCTGCCGTCTCTTCCGGGAACTGGTTTCCATTCCGGACGCGGAGCCGCTGACCGCCGCCCATGTGGACGCGCTCACCGCCATCATGCTGCATAACAGCCTGTACAAGTTCGCCATCGCTTTCTATAAATCCGAGGAGAAAAAGAAAGCGCCCCTGAAGGCTGAACTACATCCCCTGGCGTGGCTCCTCATGCTCTGCGACGAGCTCCAGTGCTGGGACCGCACCGCTTACGGCCGTAATTCCCGGACCGAGCTTCACGCCATGGCCGCGGACTTCCATTTTTCCGGTAACGCCATCCACAGCGTCTACCATTACGACATCGAGGAAAAAGTGAAAATTCACCGCTTCTGGGAAACCTATTTTGAGTGGGAAGCCGCCAATGATGGAACCAAAGCGCCCCGCCTGAAGAATTACAGCGACACCGCTGCCAAGGAGCAGCGTTTCCGCACGGATATCGAGAGCATCGTGGACCTGACCGGGTTCCCGCTGTATGTGGACTCGGACCTGCGTCCCGTGGACCGGAAAGTCAAGCATACCTACCTCTCTTCCAGCAGTTTCCTCCACATCTATGACTTTGCCGTTGCCCTAAATGCCCGGTATAAATACCAGGGAAAGGAAGACAGCGTCAGCGTAGCCCAGTTGGAAGAGGAATTCAACGCCCTCTCCCTGGAATACAAGCTTCTGAACATCAATCAGGTCCGCAGCTTTGCCCGCTACCTGGACGCCATCGACTGCTTCTATACCGACAAGCCGGTGGACTATGACATGCTCAAAACCTTCACGCCGGAAATGACCGCTGTTTTTGCCCCGATGGAGCATGCCCGCTGGGTCCGGGATCATCAGCTGGCCGGATGGCACGCGGGAAACGAATACGAGACCGTGCCCCTGCCGGAAGGAACGGAAAACGAGGATCTCTTCCGCCGGGCGCTGCGCGAGCAGTTCCGCCGCCATAAGCTGACCCTGGACATCGACGCGTCTGAAGAAGAAATGCTGGCCCATTACTCAACCCTGTCCCCGGAAGACCAGGGCAAGGACTGGCTCCCCTTCAACAGCATGCTGAAGCTGCTTCGCAAGTACGACGGCCTGCGCATCTACCGCCTCGACCGGGAATAACCCGAAAAACTGCGAATAATCTGAAAGACCGGGAGTAACCTCCCGGTCTTTCCTTTTGTGTCATCGTAAACGGTCTTCTGCTCCGTGTCATCCCGACCGGAGCCGCAGCCCCCTATGTCATCTCGACCAAAGCCTCAGACCCCCATGTCACCTCGACCAAAGCCGCAGGCGGAGTGGAGAGATCTCCCTCTCCCGGTGTCATCCTGAGCAACGCGAAGGATCTTACCAAATCCCCAGCTGGAACCCGTACTGGGCTCCGTCGATGCTCTTGATGGCGTTTTTCATATCCTGCGACACCGTCACCTGCTGCAGGTTCGGCATGGTCAGCAGCTTCGTCAGGTCTTTGATCCCCTTGTTATTCGGAATATTCAGCCGCTGAATCTCCGGATGCTCATCCAGGAACTGTTCCAGTTGCTTCTGGTTCATAACCCCGCTCCAAAGCCCGTAAATCTTCGCGCTGCTGACCTGATCCAGCCACATTTCCGTCTTGATCCCGCCCACAGCCAGACTGCTGAAGCTCCGGATACCGGCCAGCCAGGTCATCTTCTTCTTTCCGTTATCGATACTCAGATTCAGCCCGCCGTTCTGGTCGGCAAAGCTGAAGTCCATCTGTCCCAGCACCTCCGGGTCCGCCGGAACACCGTTGAGCAGCAGCTCCCGGATCTTCTTCAGCTCGGCGATCGAGGACAGATCTTTCAATTTGTTGCAGCGGTTCAGGTTCAGCTGCTGCAGTTCGGTCAGTTCTGCCAATACCGAAACATCAGTCAGTTCTGAGCAGAAGTTCAGGCGCAGCATTCTTAGCTTCTTCAGCCCCCGCAACGCTTCCAGGTCCGTGATCGGCTGGGCTGCCAGCGTCAGTTCCTCCAGGTTCGTTAGTTTTCCCAGACTGCTCAGGTCAAGGCCCGTACCCATACTGACCTGCGTTCTTTCCTGGGTCTGCCAGTTTTGAATGACCGGGATGGCTTTATTTCCCTTCCAGTCTTCTTCAATGTTGATCTGGCCGTTGTCGTCATACAGCTGGTCCCCGATGATACACAGGCGCGTGACCTTTTCAGTCAGTTCCGGCGGCAGGCTGTTGATCTCCTCCAGGCTCTTCAACACGAACTTCTCATAGTCCAGGTTCTCAACACTGATCCCTTCCAGCAGGCCGAAAATGGTTCCGTTCACCTGGTTGATATGCAGTTCCCGGATCCGCGCTCCTTGCATATGCGGCAGCCACGCTTCCGCGTCCCGCTCGTTCATGAACATCATTCCGAAGGTCTTGATGCCCTCCAGCGGCGTCAGATCCTGAATCGGCTCACTGCCTTGAATCGTCAGGTTCAGGCCGCCTTCCTGCTCTGCCGTGGCAAGGTCGCACTCTGCCAGAGGCGTAATATCCGTAACTCTTGTATTGTTCAGGTTCAGGCTCGTCAGCGCCGGCAGGTTCTGAATCCCTTGAATGGAGGCAACAGGCGTATTACGGATGTCAATTCGCTTCAGGCTTTCCAGCGTAAACAGCGCAGAAATATCCGTCAGCTGTTCGCAGTCCTGGAAGTCAGCCTCCTCCAGCTGCAGCATTTCTTCCACACCGCTGACGTTTGCCAGCGGCTGGCCGGCCACCCACAGCCACTTCAGTCCCGTCAGCTTGCTCAGTCTCGTCAGGTCCGTCAGCGTGCCTGGCGCCGCCTCGGTGATCATGCCGGTTCCCCGTTCCTGGATCACCCACTTGTTCCGGTTGTTCTGCGGATCCCACTCCGGCAGCGCTTCATGGGATTCCATATTCACCACGGTATCACCGGCCAGGATCAGGGTTTCCACCTTGCTCAGCAGAATCTTCGGCAGCTCGTCGATTTCCTCCAGGCTCAGCAGGGTAAACCCGTTGTCGATCTGTTGCCACGACCGGTCCGGATACTGGATCTCCATCTCCCTGTAATGGCCTTCCTCTACCAGCCCCTGTGCCTGCTCCGTAAACTGGGGAGATACGATCAGCTTGTCACCCTTCAGGTTGCGTGCAGTCATCAGGTTCGTGATTTCATCCGGCATCAGAATCGTCAGGTTAATCCGGTTGTTCGGATTCAACGCCTCCAGGCAGCTCAGGTCCTCCAGCACTTCAACGCTGTCCAGCTCCAATTCATTTGTCCGGAAAGTGCTCAAGTCCGGCATGGCATAGGTGGCGGTCAGCTTCAGCTTCTTCAGTTTCGTTCCTTCCAGCGCGGACAGGTCCTGCAGGCGGGGGCAGCCGTAAATTTCCAGCGTAAACACGCCGGCCTGCTGGCTGAATGTTTTCAGGTTCTCAAGGCCCTTCAGGGATCTCAGCATCTGCAGATCGTTCAGTACCAGTTCCCTGATGCCTGTTCCCTGCAGGCCCTCCAGGCTGTCGATCCGGCCTCCGACAATTTCCAGTTTGTTTTCAATCTTCGGCAGCCTGCTCAGATCGATCCGGTAAATCTCGTACAGTACCATGTGATTCGCCGTAACGTTTTGAAGTACGTCTGCCAGCGACGTGTAATCGTGGTTCTGCGGGTTGATATGCAGATAGCCGTACACCCTGTGTCTGCCCAGCGCGGACGGATCGTCGATTTGTCCTGCGTAGCCGAAGTTGATACTCCGTTTTTCCGGAATGCTGTCCAGGAAGTTAACGTTTTGCAGCCGACAGCCGTACAGGCCGATTCCCTGGATTTTCGACATACCGGCAATCCAGTCAACGTTTCTGATGATATCCTCACCCCAACTGGACTGCAGATTCAGGTTTTCCAGGCCGGTGCAGCCGGCAATGGCATTGTAGTCACGCACGCCCGTACACTCCCTGATCTCCAGATCCTTCAGAGCCTTCAGGCCGTTCAGTGGGTTCAGGTCGTTCAGTCCGTTGACTCTGATCAGCATCAGCCGCTCCAGCTTTTCTTTCCCTTGCAGGAAGAACAGATCCCGGATCGGAGTGCTATCAATTTCGACGATCTTCAGTTTTTCGCAGGCGTTCATTGCGCTCAGGTCGAGCGTCGGAACCGCGTGACCGTTGCCCAGTAAAAATTCTTTCAGGTTCGGCGGGGCAAAGCCGGAGAAATCAGCGTTTGGGCAGGTCCACAGGTCGATCCTGACGGACTCCAGGTTTTTGCAGGTTGTCAGCGGCGAAAAGTCCAGCGCACCGCTTGAGTTGAACATAAAGCTGTTGATTGCGCTTCCTTCCAGCCATTTCAGGTCCGGCACGTTGCAGTCGGAGATCCAAACGCTTCTGAGTTTTTTCAGGCCGCTGAGATCCGGCATATTGGGCAGGTCAGCCGCTCCGAACTCGATTTCCTCAAGGTTCGGCATCATCGTCAGGATATCCAGGTCATCATAAACCGTCCGCTGCATCGGATGGCCGTCCTCGTTGCTGTACCAGACCGCGTGGTCATCCTCGCACACCCGGTTGGCAATACCGAACAGGTTCATCGGTTCTTCCCCTGCCCGGCTGAATATCCATTTTTCACCGACAACGGTCAGTTTCCTGATCAGTTTCAGGTCCTTATCCGCAATGCCGTACTTTTCTGTGATCGCCTGCGGCACAATTGGCGTAGGCGTAGGCGTCGGCACCGGAGTGGGCGTCGGTGTCGGAGTCGGCGTCGGCTCCGGTGTGGGTTTCGGGGTCGGCGTAGGCGTGGGCGTGGGTGTCGGGGTCGGTGTCGGTGTGGGTGTCGGGGTCGGCGTCGGTGTAGGCGTCGGCGTGGGTGTAGGGGTTGGTGTCGGCGTGGGCGTAGCCGTCGGCGTCGGCGTGGGCGGCGGGGCAAACCAATCCCATTGCTGCTTGCCGATCATCATCACCACGGCTGCCAGCGCAATCAGCGCCGCCGCCAGGATCAATCCCAGCCGCAACCGGCTGCCGTTGATCTGGGCCGCCGTCCGCTTCGGCGGATTCAGGCTTTCCGCGCCCGCGATGCGCTCCGCCAGTTCTTCCGTTCCGTAACGTTCCGCCATGATCGCGTTCTTCGCCGTGATGGACCGTTCCAGCATATCCGGCTGTTTCGCGTTGTCCAGCCTCACCGGGATGACCGGCATCCCGGCCGCGTCCGCCGCGAAGAACGCCTCCTGCTTCCCTTCGTCCTTTGCGAAGGCTTCCGACAGGAACGCCACCGTGGTGCAGGCCTTCTTTGCCTGTGCTTTCGAGGCCTTCCCGTCCTGTCCGCAAAGCGTCAGTCCTTTTTTCTCCAGCGTTTCCAGCACAGGCCGGACTTTGTCCCGGTCCTTCTCCGCGAACAGTGCCAGCACAAATGGTTTCCCGTTCCCGCTGTACGGCTTGTTCATCCTTCACCCTCCTACTTTACAACAATCACTTCATAATACACGTCGTCATCCAGTGTCATCGGCAGCATATCCAGGCTCACAATGACCTTCCGTAAGGACGGAAGATCCTTCAGCGGCCGCAGATCCTTCACCTTTGTATGCCTCAGATCCAACAGATACAGGCTCGGAAGATTGGTCAGCCCCGTAAGGCTCTCCACCTCGCTGCAGGCCAGGTTAACCTCCCTCAGTCTGCTGATCCCGCTCAGCCCGCTGACCTCCCGGATCGGCTGCTTAATCAGCGCGATCTTTCGCAGCGCGGGCATCACACTGATCAGTTTCAGGCTGCTGACGGTTCCCTGCTTTACCTCGGGCCCGTTTACGGTCACCTTCCCGTCTTCGCCGATCTCCACGCCCTTCAGGCTTGCGGGCGTCATCGTCCCGACGAAATAAATCTCCTCAATCCCGTGCAGCTGCCGATACATGATCTCCTCCTGGCTGCCCAGGATCCGCCGGATGGCCCGTTCCTCCTGTTTCAGCGCGTCTGTAAACTCCACAGTCCGGTTCAGTTCACCCTCGCTCTGCTGGTTGTTGATACCCGGTTCCATCGTAACTTCCGGTTCCGGGCTTGCCGTGGGCGTCGGGCTCGGGGTCGGGCTCGGCACCGGCGTCGGGCTCGGGGTAGGCGTCGGCGAGGGTGTGGGCGTCGGGCTCGGCGTAGCTGTCGGCGTGGGCGTCGGGCTCGGCGTAGGTGTCGGGCTCGGCGTGGCTGTCGGCGTTGGGCTTGGTGTTTCAAACACTTTGATATATCCGGTGCTCAGGCCTGCTACAGCGCCCAGCGCCGCCACCAACAGCAGCGTCGCGGCCGCCATTGCGACCGTTGCCAGGATTGTGCGTTTCGAGCCGCCGCCGCCCGCGTCCCGGAAATCCTCCTCTGTCCCGAGAAACTCATCTGTCAGCAGCGGGCAGTTCAGAATGTGCGCCGTCCGCTCCTCGGCCCGGTCCGACGGTTCAAGCAGGACCGCGCTTTTCAGCGCTGCCTTCCATTTCGCCGGATATTCCTCTTCCGGAACGTCCTCCAGCTTCATCAGCAGGATCATCTTTCCCTGCTTCGCGGCCGTGGCAATCTCACTCAGGCAGTTCGGCGAAGCCAGGGCCGTCCGGCTCAGGAAAAACAGCACCATCCGGCACCCGTTCATATGCACCGCGATGTTCCGCGGCCAGTCGCTGCCGGCCGGAATGCCCTCGTCGTACCACAGCCGGTACAGCCGGTCCTGGATCGGTTTGATCGTCGGGATGACCTTTTCGGAATCCCGGTGGCTGTAGCTGACAAACAGATAGGGCTCCCGCCCTTCATAGGGCTTGAAAAACCGCAGTTGTTCGCTCACGGAGACGCCCCCTCTCCGTCCGGAACAATCTCCACCGTGTACCCGGCATCAATCAGTTCCGCCGCCCTCTCCGCCGCAAGGCCCTGCGGCAGGATCAGGGTCGTCAGGTTTTTCAGCTTTTTCAGTTCATTCAGGTCCTCCGGCAGCTGATCCAAAGGAAGCTCCGTGATCCATCCGAGGTATTCATCCGTAAAGACGCCTGTATGGACGATTCCCCGCAGATACTCCGTCATCCACGCGTCTTTGAACGTCACTTCGTCCGGGATCGGCGTGGGCGTCGGCGTCGGCGTCGGTGTAGGCGTCGGGGTGGGCGTGGGTGTCGGTGTCGGCGTCGGAGCGGGCGTCGGCGTCGGGGTCGGTGTGGGTGTCGGGCTCGGCGTAGGAGTCGATGTCGAAGGCGGCGGCGTCAGCGGAATCACAAACCAGCCGTGCTGCCTGTATCCGTAATAGGAAATCCCCGCGATCACCAGCGTCAGCGCCAGCAGCCAGACCGCCGCCTCTCGCATCCAGTTGCTGCGTACCGGCGGTTCGCCGATCAGCTCATGGGAAAACCCTTCCGTGCGGATCAGGTCTTCTTCCAGGTCTTCCGGTTTCCGGCCAGGCCGTCCGTCCACCCGTCCCGCGCCGGCTGTCATGCCGAAGACCAGTTCGTTGTCCTGGTCGTCTGTCTCGATCCCGATCACCGGGATGTTGTTCTGGTAGTAGATCAGTGAATTCTTGACCCGCTCGTTGCGCCGGGCGTTTTCCGTCAGATAAATGACCAGCAGGGACGCATGGTTCATCCTCTCCTGCTGGCGCCGAAGCTTCCCGATGTTCGCCGTTACCTCGGACGTATACCAGATGCGCACGCCCCGCTCATACAGATACTGAAGCAGCGGAAACACAGCCTCGCGGTCTGCTTCCGCGAAACATAAATACAGATATGGATCGCTGCCTTCATATGGCGGGCATTTGCGCTCGATATTGTTCATCCGTCTGGGAACCTTCCGGAAGTGATATTTTGATGTGTATGCTCCCGTTCATTCTAAATGATTCCCTGTTATTTTTCAATCTTTTTTGATATAATCCAGATATCAGGGCGGCATTTCGCTACAACGAATTATGAATTGTGAATTGTGAATTATGAATTATGAATTAAAGCGTCTCCTTCTGCTGGTCAACCCCAACGCCGGCACCCGGCAGGCCCGGCGTTTCCTGCCGGAGATGATCTCCGTCTTTAATCGCGCCGGCTGGCTTTCTTCCGTCTATATCACGGAGAAACGCGGCGACGCGGTGGATTTTACGCGCGCCTGTGCCGGCGATGCGGATCTTGTCGTTGCCTGCGGCGGCGACGGCACCCTGAACGAGGTCATCACCGGCCTCCAGCTCGGCGGCCACAAAACCGCGCTGGGGTATATCCCCTGCGGCAGCACCAACGACTTTGCCAGCGGTCTCGGTCTTCCTGCCGCGCCGCTGACAGCCTGCGAAGCCATTGTGTCCGGTCGGCCCCGTACGCTGGACGTCGGGCTTTTTGCCCCGGACCGCTATTTCAGCTATACGGCTTCTTTCGGTGCCTTCACCAGCGTCTCCTGGTCCACACCCCAGAACGTAAAGAACGTCCTGGGCCATGCCGCCTATATCCTGGAAGGCATCCGTTCCCTCGCGGACATTCGTCCCATCCATATGCGCATCACCGCGGACGGCCGGCTGTTTGAGGAAGATTATATTTTCGGCGCTATCTGCAATTCCACATCCCTCGGCGGCGTCCTGAAGCTGGAGGAAAACGTCGTTGATATGAACGACGGCCGCTTTGAGGCGCTCCTGATTCCTTTCCCGGCCGATCTCCTTGCTCTCAACCGTATCCTGAACGCCCTGCGCACACACCATTATGAGGACGAATCCCTCCAGTTCCTCCGCGCTTCCTCCTTTCTCTTCGAAGGCAGTCAGGACACCACCTGGACCCTCGACGGCGAAGCCGCGGAAGGCTCTGCCCGCGTCGAAATCAAAAATATCCATGATGCGATCAGGCTGATCTGCTGACAATCTGTATTCTTTTTCGTGCACTGGGAAAAGCAGGCCGGCCGGAGGTTTCCACCGAGGACTATTGAGTTCGCGCCGGTGCTTAACGATAAACGAGCCTATGAAGCGAAGTTTGAGTTTAGCACCGCTGCGCGGTTTCATTAGCGCGAGCGTGTCCTCGGGGGATACTCCGGCGGTAGGCCTGCCAAAAAGTAGAATAAAACAGCCAGCGAAGCATTGCTCGCTGGCTTTAATTATGAATTCTGAATTATGAATTATCCTTCGTATCCCAGATCAAACGCCTTCAGGTTCATATCGAGGAACTGCGGCTTAACCACCTTTCCCAGCGCCTTCAGCCACTTCTCCTTCGGAATATCCGTATGCTTCGCGAAATGTCCCATCAGCACGATATTCACACTCTTCGCGCTGCCGGCTTCCATCGCGGGCGTCAGGGCGTCGAAATCATCGATATCGAATCCCTTTGCCTTCAGTTCTTCCAGCACATTTTGCGGATACTCCGCCGCGCCGGTGATCACGGGCATCGGATCGATCTCCTGGGTGTTCACGATGATCTTTCCGCCCTTGCGCAGGCATCCCGCGTACCGGGCCGCTTCCAGCTTCTCAAAGCTGATGATGTAATCGCATTCGCCCTCGGTCACGATAGGGCTGTAAACCTTCTCGCCGTAGCGCACATAGGTCACGACGCTGCCGCCGCGCTGGCTCATGCCGTGCACTTCGCTGACCTTGACGTCGTATCCTTCATCCGTCAGCAGGGTTCCCAGCAGCCTGGAAGCCAGCAGGCTTCCCTGTCCGCCGACGCCGACGATCATTACGCTCGTTGTTTTCATTCTGCGTCACCTCCACCGATCGCCCCGAACGCGCACAGCTGGCTGCATACGCCGCAGCCCACGCACAGCGTGTTGTCGATCCGGGCCTTGCCTTCCTTGAAGCTGATGCTCGGGCAGCCCATCTTCATGCACTTCTTGCAGCCACGGCACTTGTCCGTGTCCACCTTCAGCGGCTTCTTCGGCTTCACGTACTTCAGCAGCACACAGGGACGGCGGGAGATAATCACGCTCGGCTCCTCCACCGCCAGCTCTTCCAGCACCGCTTCTTCACAAGCCTTCAGGTCGTAGGGATCCACCACCCGCACCCGGTTGATGCCCAGCGCCTTGCACAGGGCTTCCAGGTTCACCGCCGCGGCCGGATCGCCCTTGATGTTGTATCCGGTGGTGGGGTTCTGCTGGTGGCCGGTCATGCCGGTAATGGAGTTGTCCAGGATGATCACCGTGGAGTTCGTCGCGTTGTAGGCGATGTTCACCAGGCCCGTCATGCCGCTGTGCATGAAGGTGCTGTCGCCGATCACTGCCACGGTCTTCTTTTCGGTTTCCTTGCCGCGGGCCGCGTTGAATCCGTGGATGCCGCTCACGCTGGCGCCCATGCACAGGGTGGAATCCAGCGCGTTCAGCGGCGCCACCGCGCCCAGCGTGTAGCAGCCGATGTCGCCCAGCACGGTAATCTTGTTCTTCACCAGGGTGTAATACATGCCCCTGTGCGGGCAGCCGGAGCACATCATGGGCGGCCGTCCGGGAACCGCGGGCGCCTCGCCCTGAGCCTCCGGGATATCCTTGATCGCGATGCCTTCCTTCAGGAACGCTTCGCGGATCGTCTTCTGGCTGAACTCGCCGATGGCGCTGAACAGGCTCTTGCCGGTCACTTCGATGCCCAGCGCTTTCACGTGGTTCTCGATGATCGGATCCAGTTCCTCGATCACATACAGCTTCTTCACCTTCGCGGCAAAGTCGCGGATCAGCTTCTCGGGCAGCGGGTTCGGCATGCCGATCTTCAGCACGCTCACACTGTCGCCGAACACTTCTTTCACATACAGATAGCTGCAGCCGCTGGTAATGATGCCGATCTCTTTGTTTTCGGCCATTTCCGCACGGTTGTACATGCAGTCTTCCGCCAGCTCCTTCAGCTTCTCCGTCCGCTCCTCGACGATGGGATGGCGCAGCTTGGCGTAGCCGGGCATCATAATGTACTTGGAGGGTTGCTTGACATAGTCCTTCAGCGGAACGGCTTCCCGTTCCCCGACATCCACCACGCACTGGCTGTGGGCGATGCGGGTGCACATCCGCAGCAGCACCGGCGTATCATACTTTTCGCTCAGCTCGAACGCGCTCTTCGCGAAAGTGTAGGCTTCCGCGGAATCGGAAGGCTCCAGCATCGGCACCTTCGCCGCGATGGCGTAATGCCGGCTGTCCTGCTCGTTCTGGCTGGAATGCATCGCGGGGTCGTCCGCTACGCAGACCACCATGCCGCCGGTAATGCCCGTATAGCTCAGCGTAAACAGCGGGTCCGCCGCCACGTTCAGTCCTACGTGCTTCATCGCGCAGACGCTGCGCATCCCGGCCAGGCTCGCGCCGAAGGCCGTTTCCATGGCAACCTTCTCGTTCGGCGCCCACTCGCTGTGGATGTCGTCATACTTTGCCAGGAACTCCGTAATCTCCGTGGAGGGCGTTCCCGGATAACTGCTTACCAGCCCGATGCCTCCGTTGTAAAGGCCCCGCGCCACCGCTTCGTTTCCGATCAGTAATTTCTTCATTGTATATTTCCTTTACTTATAGTATCTCCCGACTGTTTCCGGCTCCATAGGTGTCATCCTGAGCGGAGCCGCAGGCGAAGTCGAAGGATCCCTTTATATAATTCTGAATTTTGAATTCTGAATTGTTGTTTTTCAAAACCGTTAACTGCGGTTTTGAGAATCAACCAACCCCTCGCCGCCGTACATCCGGCGGAGCTTGGGCTTCTCGATCTTTCCTGTCGCGTTCCGCGGCACCGGCGCGAGGATAATCTTCCGCGGCCGCTTATACCGCGGCATGCCCATGCAGAACTCGTTGATATCGTCCACCGTGGCCGTCGCGCCGGGCACCAGTTCCACGATGGCCGCGGCGATCTCGCCCAGCCGGGCGTCCGGCAGGCCGATCACGGCCACGTCCTTGATCGGCGGATAGGCCGCCATAAAGTTCTCGATCTCCACCGGGTACAGGTTCTCACCGCCGGTGATGACCACGTCCTTCTTCCGGTCGACCAGGTAGATGAATCCTTCTTCGTCCTGCCGTGCCATATCGCCGGTCAGGAGCCACCCGTCCTTCAGGGTTTCCGCCGTCGCCTGCGGGTTGTTGTAATAGCAGACCATGACGCCGGGGCCCTTCAGGCACAGCTCGCCGACCTCGCCGGGCGCCACTGTGGTGCCGTCCGGACGGATGATCTTGGTTTCCCAGCCATAGCCGGGAATACCGATGGCGCCGACCTTGCGGACGTTCTCAATGCCCAGGTGCACTGCTCCGGGGCCGATGGACTCGCTCAGGCCGTAGTTGGTATCGTACTGGTGATTCGGGAAGTATTCCAGCCAGCGGTGAATCAGGCTCTGGGGTACCGGCTGCGCGCCGATATGCATCAGCCGCCACTGGTCCAGCTGGTAATCGGAAAGTTTCAGCTCACCGGCGTCCAGCGCCGTCAGGATATCCTGCGCCCACGGCACCAGCAGCCACACGATCGTGCACTTCTCACTGCTCACCGCCTCCAGGATCGTCTGGGGCCGGGTACCCTTCAGGATCACGGCTTTGCCGCCGGAGATCAGGCTGCCGAACCAGTGCATCTTCGCGCCGGTATGATACAGTGGCGGAATGCACAGGAAGCAGTCGTCCTTCGTCTGGCCATGATGGGCCTGTTCCACCCGCGCGGAGTGGATCAGGCTCCGGTGCTTATGCAGAATCGCCTTCGGGAAGCCCGTCGTGCCGGAGGAGAAATAAATCGCCGCGTCGTCGTCTTCCGTCAGGTCGCAGGGCGGGAAGCTGCTGCTGCTTTCGCCGACCAGTTCCTTCAGGTCGTCCGCGAAGCTCGGGCATCCCGGGCCCATGAAGACCAGGGAAACGTTGGGAACCTTGTCCGCGATCTCTTCGATACGGCCGATAAACTCCGGCCCGAAGATCAGCATATTGCTCTCGCTCAGGTTCAGGCAGTACTCAATCTCGTTGGCGGCATAGCGGAAATTCATGGGAACAACCACCGCGCCGGTCTTCAGGATCCCGAAATAGATCGGCAGCCAGTCGATACAGTTCATCATCAGGATGGCGACTTTCTTGCCTTTTCCGATGCCGTGGCTCCGGAGCATATTCGCGACCCGGTTCGCTTTTTCATTGAAAACCGCCCAGGTAATCTCCCGGCGGTAATGTTTCTGTTTCACGCTGGGCTCAACCAGTTCAAAATCATGCCAGGTCACCCGGCGGGTTTCCGGCTGGTCCGGGTTGATCTCCACCAGTGCCGTATCATCCGGCCATTGCTTGGCATTGTTCTCCAGCAGTTCAATAATGGTCATAAGACAATCACCTTTCCATCCGTAACCATTCGGTTCCTTCAGAGCGTTCGTCTCCTTCGGTTCCTTTGCGGGGCATGGGGCGCAGCCCCATTACTAAACAATCCCCGTCCCCGCTCCACTCAATCTGCTCTCTCAGCCAACTTTATGAGCGGGGAAGGGGGCAGGGGGAAAGGGTTACGTTTTTCGTTTTGCATTATGCATTATGCATTGTGCATTATGCATTGTCAATTAAAGTCCAGTAAAAGAACAGAAGGATCAATCCCTTCCGCCCAGTCCGGCAGGCTCGTTATCCGGATCGTTTCGCCGGTCGCCGGATGCACGGCCTCCAGCACGGCGCTGTGCAGGGCGAAACACCCCGGAAACGCCTCCGGCTGTTCCGTACCGTATAAAAAATCCCCCTTCACCGGGCAGCCGATATGGCTCAGGTGTACCCGGATCTGATGGGTCCTTCCGGTCTCCAGTTCCAGCAGGATCAGTGCGCCGTCTCCCTGTTCCCGCAGCACCCGGTACCGCGTCCGGGACGGCTTCCCTTCCGGGCTGACCGTCCGCCGTACAGTCGCCCCCGGCGCTTTGGCAATCGGAAAATCAAGGATGCCTTCGTCGTTTTCCGGCCTTCCGTCCGTCCAGGCCAGGTACCGCCGCCGGAAAGCAGGCGTATGAAGCTGCCGCTGCATCAGGTGCTGCACGTGCGGTGTCCGGGCAATGGCCATCAGCCCTCCCGTCCCCTTATCCAGCCTGTTCACCGGCCGATAGATATAGTTCTCCGGGCAGCCGAACCAGGCGTACACCGCGTTCTCCAGGCTGTCGTCCGGATGGTTCCGGCTGCTCTGGCTGGCAACGCCGGCCGGCTTGTCAACCACCAGCAGCTCCTCATCCAGGTATGGCACCTTCAGCGGCAGATCGTACGGCTTCAGCGTGTACGCCGGCGCTTCCTCCGCCCACTCGATCCTCAGCACGCTGCCCGCCTGAACCGGCTGGTCCGCCCGGGCTGTTTCCCCGTTCAGAAAAATCCTGCCGTTCCACTTGGCGCTTTTCATTGCCGTATAGCTCACGCCCATGCTTCGCCGCAGGATATCCCGGACCTTCCGTCCGTCTTCTTCAGGTTTTACCTTATATTCCATTATTTCTTTCCGAATCCGATCTTCTCAAACACCGGAAACGCCATCGGATAGATCCCGACGATAACGAACAGGATAATCGCGTACCTCGCGCTCCGCACCAGGTTCGGCAGCAGTTCCCCGCTGTCCAGCCATTCTTTCTTAAACGGCATCTTCAGCACCGTATTCAGCAGGTAATAGATCGCAAACGCGCCGATTACCCGCAGGATCATCGCCCAGACGTTCCGTGTGTCTTTGAAATCGACGTGTTTCTTTTCAAACGGCACTGCCGCCGTCATGCCGATCAGCAGGCCCAGCGCGGAAAAATAGTCCCGGCTTGTGCACCAGAAGATGCCCGGCAGCGTGATCGCGAGCAGGATCGCATATCTCAGCCATTCTTTTTTGACGCATTTTTCCATCAGGATGCCGAACCCGAACGCCAGCAGTCCGACCGCCCAGCCGGCCAGCACGTCCGTCGGATAATGCACGCCGACCGCGAAGCGGCTCAGGCCGATCAGCAGCGGGATAATCACCGCCAGGAACCACATCCAGCGTTTTTTGACTTCATGGGCAATACTGAAATAGCAGGCCGCCGCCATGGCGCTGTGGCCGCTGGGGAAAGAAAACCCCTGCTGGACAATGTCCATCGCGTCCGCGTCGGCTTCCGCCTTCAGCAGCACGCTGACCCTGCCCTCATGGACCATATAGGGCCGCAGGCGCAGGGCGATATTCTTGATCATCGGGAACCACATGCTTGCCGTAAGGATCGTAAACCCGCAGCGAAGCCCCGCTTTTTTGCTGTAGCAGAACAGGACCACCAGGAGCACCAGCAGGGAGATTGTTTCTCCGCCGATAATGGAAAGTATCTTCGCGATGGTTTGCCCAACGGATCCCATGGCATTCTGGAGCCATTCAATCAGGTCTACTTCCCAGTCGAAATAAAACGCGTTGCCGATCTGTGTCATCTCAGTTCATCTCCGATCCCGGTTATTATATCTGATTTGCCCTGTCCCTGCAAGAAAAAAGCCTTGACGCCTTTCAGCTCTCATGATAATATAATCGGGCTGGTTAGCTCTGGAGCGATGGCCGAGCGGTTGAAGGCGCTGGTCTTGAAAACCAGTGATACCGAAAGGTACCGGGGGTTCGAATCCCTCTCGCTCCGCCAGCCTTGACATGGAGAAGTACCCAAGTGGCCGAAGGGGCTCCCCTGCTAAGGGAGTAGTGTCAGTGATGGCAGCCCGGGTTCAAATCCCGGCTTCTCCGCCAATAAGACCTCAGGAAAATCAACGCTCCTGGGGTTTTTTGATGCCAAAAAACAGGCTTGTACCCTTTACTGTACCCTTTAGAGAAAATGACCAAATTGTACAAATTATTACGCTTGAATAACAAAATCGCGCGGCGTTAGTGTTGTCAGACCGCTCGCGCCGCGCTATATCATCCTATTGTTCCAAGCGAAATTTATAACCGGGAATAGATTTGTTGACTCGCAGATCCAATTTCAATCTATTATTTCAAATCTGTCCGAATAATATATACCGTCTCTTCATCCATACCCTCCGGTTTGAGGTCATATCCGGTATCTGTCAGATGATCCTTTGTCGTCTTCCAGGCGTTCAAAACACCAGTCAGATTCTTTTCCACGAGCGGAAGGAGATTCACGGCCGCACTCTTTTCGGCGGTAAGAATGCTGTCTTTCAGCGTTTTTGTTCCGGTTTCCTGCAGTGTGGACGCGCCGGTTGATACCAGCGTTGCGCCGGCGGAAAGCGTTACTGCAGCGTCAGAAGCCTGGGCCACACCGTCCGTATAATCTTTCAGACCGGTTACAAAAGTGTTCACCTGATCAAGCTTCTCTTTCAGAGCCAGGAGCTGCTCCCGGGCCGCTGCCGCCTGTGCCAGTTTCGCAGTAATCGTTTCGTCCTTCGCCAGATAGGCCTCTGTGTTCTCAGTCACCAGTTTTTCAATCTGTTCCTGTACGGCCGCTTCGGTCTGAGCCAGAATTGCTTCGCTTTTCATCTGAGCTTCCACAGCGGTGTCTACCTGTGCGGCCTGTTCCTTTGACACCAATCCGCCTTTCAGGGCGGCGGCATACTGTTCGGCAGTCATCTCAAACCCGGCAGCCTTCAGAACGGCTTCCAGCACCTTGCCTTTTACGGCCTCCAGAACGCCTGCCCTGATCTGGTCTTCTTTGGCTGCGACCTGTTTCCGGACTTCCTCCGCGATTTTAGCGGAGGCAGCGGCTTTCAGCGTATCGGGATCAAGCTGCGCTATCACACCATCCAGGATTTCGGCATAATTCTCTGCGGTCAGCACCGGTATCGTGATGCCGGCGTCAGCCAGGCCGGAAGCAGCGATCTGGTCATTGGCCGTGTTCAGGATTGCTGCAAAGAGTTGTTCCGCTCCGTTGTTCAGTGTATCATTATTCCCTTTCAGCGCAGCAAGGCCTGTGTCCAGAGCAGCTGAGCCTTCCGCCACCTGCTGCGCGCCTTCTGCCAGTTGTAAAGCGCTGGCATCCAGATCCTTCAATCCTTTATTCAGTTCATTAATCTTACCGACGATTTCTTTCGTCATTCCTTCGGTCTCGGGCAAATCAGCACCGTCCTTCAGCGCTGTCAGTAGCGCTGTGACATCCTTCAGCAGCGCTTCAGGATCCATACCGTCGATCCGCGCGTCCAATTCCCTGCAGGCAGCTTCCAGCGGATCGGAGGAGCAGAATGTCATCATCCAGCCAAGATCCGCGTGATCCGCATGGAACACTGCGGAAAAGGATACCGGCAGCTGCAGGGACGGATCCATGTTCGGCACAGCCCATCCTACCAGTACGGACCGTTCCGCTTCCGTAAGCACGGCCGCGTTTTCCGTTTTCAGGTCTGAAATGCCTTCTTCGGGAAGCAGCAGCGCGGAAAGCACCAGTGCGGGTGCCTGCCCTTCTGTCCGGTAAGTTACGGTCAGGACAGCTTCCCCGGTCTTTTCTTTCAGGTCTGCCGCGGAGATCTCCTCCCCGTCCAGCGTCAGGGTCACAACCGGCACTACAGCCGGGGCTTTAGCCGATGCTCCCTGATAGATCACGTTCTTTCCGTTTGCTTTCCAGACGAGTGTTTCGCCTTCCAGGGTAAAGGTTTCATTCCCGCCAACGTTCAGAATGTCTGTCAGCATAGTACGGTCAGTCAGTTCATCCAGCCCGTCCGTGTTCTCCAGGCGGATACTGTCGGTAATGCTTTTCACAGAGCCGTCAGCGCCTGCGACCACATAAACCCTCTCATGCTTCGTATTCTCGGCCAGCGCGCCGGTACATCCGAGTATCATGACCAGCGCTGTCAGCATCGCAATAATCTTCTTACTCATAATGATCCTTCCTTTCCAAATCAGCAGGCAGCATTTTTCATTCCGGCTGTCGTGTGTACAATAACTTTATCCATGATCAGCAGTACCGCCGGCAGGAGCAGCAATACAACTGCCACGCTCAGCAGCGCGCCGCGGGCAATCAGCCTGCACATGGAGGAGATAATAGCCACGTTGGAATAGAGGCCCACGCCGTAGGTGGCCGCAAAGAAGCCCAGGCCGCTGACCAGCACGCTCTGCGCGGCGGAAGCGACAGCGTCCTGAACCGCTTCTTTTTTATCCTTGCCCGCAAGCCGGTTCTGCTTGTAGCGGGTCGTCATCAGGATGGCGTAGTCCACCGTGGCACCCAGCTGGATGGTGGAGATCAGGATTGGACCCACGAAGGGCAGTTCCTGCTTCAGGTAATACGGGATGCACAGATTGGCCGCAATGGCCAGTTCGATCACTGCCACCAGCAGTACAGGCAGCGAGACGGACCGCTGCACCAGCATGATGATCACAAAGATCGCGATGATCGAGATCAGGCTGACAACCGTGAAGTCACGGTCCGTACAGGCAATCAGGTCCTTCGTGCAGGGTGCTTCGCCGATCAGCATGCCGCCCTTGTCATATTTCTTCAGGATTGCGTTCAGGCTGTCGATCTGCGCATTCACTTCATCCGAAGAGATAACGTAAGCGCTGTTCACCAGCATCAGCTGGTACCGGTCTCCTTTTACCAGGGACAGCACGTCCTCCGGCAGGATCGATTCCGGAATCCCGGCGCCCAGCAGGCTGTCAATCCCGATGACGCTTTTCACGCCGTCCACCTGCTGCATTTCTTTCGTCATGTCCCGGACATCCTTCTGGGATACATCCGCGTCGACAAGCAGCAGATGCGTGGTGGACATATCAAAGGTTTCTTCCAGCTTTTTATTGGCCTGGACAGACTCCAGTTCCGGCGGCATGACCTTGCTCATATCGTAGTAGACATTCACATTCCGGTATCCGTAGAATGCCGGGATAATCATGACCAGCAGGATCACTGCCAGCACCTTATAGTGTTTCGTAACGAACCGGCCGATGCCGCTCACGTCCGGCAGCAGCGGCCTGTGGCTTGTCTTTTCGATCGCGCCGTCCAGCGCCCGGATCATACAGGGCAGCAGCGTGACCGTGCCCAGGACGCCCAGAATGACACCTTTGCTCATGACGATACCCAGGTCTTTGCCCAGGGTGAAACTCATGAAGCAGATACTTACAAAACCGGCGATCGTGGTCAGAGAGGAGCCCAGGATGGAGGTAAAGGTCAACCGGATGGCGTTTGCCATGGCTTCATCCTTGTCGTCCGTCAGAGCTTTCTGCTCTTTGTAGCTGTGCCACAGGAAAATGGAATAGTCCAGCGTCACAGCCAGCTGCAGCACGGCAGCCACCGCCTTGGTGATATAGCTGATCTCGCCCAGGAAATAATTGCTGCCCATGTTCCACAGCACGGAAACGGCGATGCAGGACAGGAATATCAGCGGCAGCAGGAAGGAATCCATGGTCAGCATCAGCACAACGGCACACAGCGCCACGGCAATCGCGACATAGATCGCTTCCTGGTCCTCCACCAGCAGCCGGGTATCGGTCACGACCGCGGAAAGGCCGCTCACGAAGGTTTTTTCACCGGCAACTTTCCGTACCTGGCTGATGGCTTCCATGGTTTCCTCAGAGGAGGATCCTTCATCAAAGAAGACGGCGGAAAGCATACAGTCGCCCCGCTGGAATTTCTCCCGGAGATCCTCGGGAATGATCTCCACAGGCAGCGTTCCCTTCGTCAGAGAAGCGTACCCGATGACGGAATCCACATGCGATATTTTCTTCAGGGCGTTTTCCATATCCGCCTGGTCCTTCAGGTTCATGCCCTCTGTCACCAGCAGGGAAAAAGCGCCCTTGCCGAAATCCTTCAGAAGGATCTCCTGACCCTGAACGGTCTCCAGGTCCTGCGGCAGGTAATACAGCAGGTCATATTTGGTCTTTGTCCGGACCATGCCCAGCACGGATGGTACCACCAGCGCGATACACAGAATGATAACCAATGTCCGGTGCTGAACCAGCCCTTTGGTAAATCCTTTCATGTTTGTTTTCCTCCTGTCCGGTGCTTATTTTGAACACCGTGTTGACTTTCTCAACGCCGTGAATTATAATGACCCCTGTGATCGAAATCAATAATCAGATTGATTATCGATCGTTTGTTAATCAACACCGGTTCAACCGCCATCCGGATAATCAACAAAAATGCCAATATTGTTCAGAAAAGAAGGAGACCCATGGAAGAGCAAAAAAAAGAAGACCGGCGTGTGAGGCGCACCAAAAAGATGCTGACCCAGGCCCTGACTCAGCTCATGCAGGAAAAACAGATCAAGGAGATCACAGTCAAGGAGCTGACAGACCTTGCGGATATGAACCGGGGTACTTTCTACCTGTATTACAGGGATGTGTACGACATGCTGGAAAGGCTGGAGGACAGCATGTTTGAGGCCCTGGACAGCATTGCTGCCCTGCATGAAACTGACGCGGCCCGACAGGAAACCAAACCGATCCTGCTGGATGTATTCCGTTTTATCGAAGAAAACCAGGAGATTGTCCGGGTATTGCTCAGTCCCCACGGCGATATGAAATTCCTGCACCGCCTGTACGATGTGATCCGGGAAAAATGTCTCACCGGATTTCCATACGCCGCCGCGGTGGACAAAAAAAATGAAGCGGATTTTGATTACCGCTTCAGTTTTGTGATCTATGGTGCCGCCGGACTGATCCGCGCCTGGGTAAACCGGAACTGTGCGGAGCCCGCCGTTCAGATGGCCGAACTGGCTGACGCACTGATTCGCCGCGGAAGTTTATAATCTCACATCCCATCATTTTTTCAGGAGCAACCCGAAAGAAAACACAGTGCAGATTTTATTCAACCTTCTCACACCGCGCTTTTTCTCTGTTTTTTTCTCCATATACAACTGTCACCATTGATTATGACACTTTCGAAAAAAGCTTTGCCGAACTGGGCGGCCGGATTGTCTATTACTCAAAATAAATACGGATTGCTGTACAACAGTATAAAGCAGGCAATAACCGTGCAAAGGGGGCGCCTGGTGTGACGGTCTATTTCCCGAACTGGAATATCTATTCGGGCAGCCGCTACAGTGTGAGCGACCTGCCGTGGGAACGGTTGGACTGCGTCAACCACGCTTTCTGGGAAGTCGTTCCGAAGGACGGCGGTTTCGCCGTCGTGTCCACCGATCCCTGGGCGGATACCGATCCGGACAACCCTGAGGCGCATTTCCCCCAATATGCGGAATACGCGGAAAAATATCCCGATACGAAGATCCTGATCTCCATCGGCGGATGGACGGATTCCGGCCACTTTTCCGAAATGGCGCTGACGGCGGAAAGCCGCGGTTCCTTCATCCAAAGCTGCCTGGAAACGCTGGACGCCTGGCCCTTCCTGGCGGGGCTGGATATCGACTGGGAATATCCCGGCGTGGCCCGGGACCCCGAGGATGAAAGCGACGAGGGAAACCCGGTCGTGGGAGACGACTGGACCAACTATACCCTGCTGCTGAAAGAGCTTCGTGAAGCGCTGGACGCGCATTTCGGCCCGGGCAAAATCCTGACTGTATGCGCAGGGGCCTCTGTCGGGTATTCGCTCTGCATGCAGGATTACGCGTCGCTGCATCCCTATGTGGACCGGATCAACCTGATGACGTACGATATGGCGGGTCCCTGGGAGGAAACCACGGGCCACCACACGGCGCTACTGGGCGACAATTCGGCGGAAACAGCTGTGCAGTACCTGCTGGATCAGGGCGTACCGGCGGAGAAAATTGCCATCGGCTCGCCGCTTTACAGCCACGGCTGGAAAATGAAGGAGCTTGCGCAGGAAACCGTCGGAGTGGACGCGGAGCCGGTCGACGACATGACCTGGCGTGACCTGCTTCCCCTGGAGCAGTCTGCCGTACCGGAAGGAACCCCCGGCTGGCACAAAGGGTATGATGAACAGAAGGCGGCCGCCTGGCTCTGGAACGACGATCCGGACAGTCCCGCTTATCTCACCTTCCATACCTATGAAAGCGCCGCCTCCCTGGAAGCGAAACTGGCGTATATTAAAGAGCACGGCCTGGGCGGCCTGATCGTCTGGGAAGTGCACGGCGACAGCATTGACAATGACTGGCCGATGATCACGCTCATGCACAACGGGCTTCATTCCTGAACCGTCCGGTCCTGTGTCTCAGCAAGAAACCCGCAGATCGATGATCTGCGGGTTTTGTGCTGCAGCGCATAAGTCTGCTTCTTATCTTTGCGGTATCTGAAGCTTAATCCGCCCGGATAATCTGCCTGGTCTCCCCGTCGGAAAGCACATTTGACGGAACATAGCTCATGTTGAAGTGTTTTCCATCAACCCGTTCGTATCCGTCCTTTACCTTTTCCGCGGCGTAGTATACCGTTCCGCCCATCATACCCGTCCGTTCGCAGCGGTCGTCCGTGCCGGCAACCACTCTGGCCACCGTTTCAATTGCTTCGTCCACCAGGGACGCGTCAAAGACCTCATGGCCTCCGTACATCATGTCAAATTCCTGCTGATGCGCTTTCAGGTGCAGCAGGTTTTGCATATAGGTGATGACCGGCAGACAGTTGGGAAACTCCAGCAGCGTGTTTCCGTTGCAGGCGTCCCCGGTATAGGCGATCCGGGTTTTGTGATCGATCAGGACGATGGAACCGGGGGTATGCCCGCCGACCTCGACTACCTCGATTCTCCGGTCTCCCAGGTCAAAAACGTCTCCGTCGTAGAGCGGATAAATCTTCATGGGATTCCAGTCCGCGAAATTGTCGTCCGGTTCGATCAGGTCCCGGTATTCCGGCAGGGCGGTCTGTTTCGCCATTTCAACAAGCTGTTCTTTTTTGACGCCGATAGTCTCCTGGAAAAAACCGATATCCCGGTGATGCAGCCAGCACTCGTCAAAGTGGAAATTGCCCCCGATATGGTCGGAATGGGCATGCGTGTTGACAAGCTTGATCAGCTTGTCTGTCAGCGTCCCGCAGAACGCTTTCAGGTTTCCCAGCCCGATGATGGAGTCAATCAGGAGGGCATAGTCTTTGCCTTCAATGAGATAGCAGATCGCGCAGGAATTCTCCACGAACGCGTTTTTGATCATCCAGCTTCCGTCCGCGATCTTTTCAGCTTTAAAATACGGAATCACCGCCATTTTCTGTTCCTCCGTTCTTTCTTTATCTCCCCTGTTCTGATTGAACAGCCGTGTTCAGCGGATACTGCTTTTTCGGCAGGTTTGCGTAAGGAACGACCTTATGCTCCGGCAGGGCCGCTGCCAGGGCTGTAATCGCCTCCGCCATCTCATGGCAGACACGCTGCCTTTCCGCTTCATCCGTCGCCTCAGGATCGTACCGGACCGGCCTCCCGAAGTGGATGCTCTCAAGCTTCGGCGCGGTGTACATCGGCACAAAGCAGACGGCCTCCCCGGTTTTCCGGTAATACAGTTTGGCCAGGTCGGCGAAGTGTTCCTGGAACTGCCAGAGAATCGCGTTATACGGCTCGTGCTTTTCCGGAAAGATCACGATATCCGCGCCGGCGTTCAGCCCGTCCATGGATTTCCGGAACGTCGTCATGACGCGGGCGTCGTGGCGGACCGGGATCGTGTGCGCGCGGGTAAAAAGGTATTCCGCCAGCGGCGCGATCAGATGGCTCAGCAGCCGGTAAAACCAGTGCGTCGCCCTGGGTTTCATGGACCAGAATTCCTGGAATGCATAAGCCGGAACCTCTTTCCGGTTCAGCATCTCCCCGATGCACCAGATATAATGCGGCCGGGGAAGATACAGCTCCGAGGCGATGGGGCCGTACATCTGGCAGTGGTTGCCGACGAGGACGCAGGGTTCGTCCGGCAGGTTTTCGACGCCATGCAGCGTGTATTTCGGGGAAATCGCCCATACAATCCGGTAAATCAGCCGGTACAGCAGCGGCGGGTGTTCTCCCCTGTTTGCCTTGACAGTCGGTTGCATGGATTACTCTTTTCCTTTCGCCTGGGCCCGCTTGTTTGTATCGATGGATTTACCGAAAACAAAGAACCGCTGATAAAGATACTCCGTCACAAAGTTGAGCGCCATGTTCAGGATCGTAACGAGCATCCCATTCCAGCCGCAGGTTCCTTCCAGGTAATTTCCCAGCAGCGTGGTCGCCGGGGTGAATACCGCGTAATAGGCAGCCACCTTCAGCATGGCAATCGGCACATTGTTGGCTGAGCGGAAGGTGAACTCCCGGTTCAGCGTAAAGTTCCAGACCACGGAAAGCACCAGCGCGATCAGGTAGGCAACCCAGTAATCCCAGTGCAGCACTTCATACATGACCGTGAATGAGCCCAGCTCAATCGCGCCTGCGGAGATGGAGAACAGCACGAACTTGGCAGTGCGTGTCAGTTCTTTCCGTTTTTCCTGTTTCTTTTCATCCATGATAAGTATCACTCCTGATTCTGAATTGCTCTATGACCGTCCTGTACCGGTCCAGCACCATCGGCGTCAGCCTTTCCCATGAAAGGGGGATCGTCTCCCGTGCGCACTGGCCGATTGCCCGGACGTCCTCTTCCGCGAAGATGCGGATGATCTCGTCGCTCATATCTTTCGGCGTGTCCGCCGCCGTAAACCCATTCACGTTCTTCCGGATCGCCCCGGCCGCGTTGGAACCTTCCACCGCCAGCGTCGGAACGCCCAGCACCGCCGCCTCCCGCAGCACCAGCGGCGCATTGTCGAACACGGAGGGAAAGAACAGCAGGTCCGCGTTCAGATAAACGCCCCGCAGCAGATCCCTGTCCCGGATCAGCCCGGTGAAGATCACCCGGTCGCTGAGGTTCAGGGACGCGGCGTAGCGCTGAATGTCCTGCTCGTCCTTCCCGCTCCCTGCCATGATCAGGAGCCAGTCGTCGCCCCGGTCCCGCAGCAGGCGGAAGGCGTCCAGGATCAGCCGCTGGTTTTTGTACCAGATCTGCTGGCCCACGAACAGCAGCACATGTTTTCCCTGCGGGATCCTGAACTCGGCTGCCGCCCGGTCTTTCAGCTTCTGCGGATCCAGGGGATAGGAAACGTCCGTTCCGTTCGGCATCACATGGTACGGTTTCGTGTATCCGTAGGATCGGAGCGTTTCGCCGGTCTCCTCGGAGCAGGCCCAGACCTCGTCGCAGCTTTCATACAACTTTACAATCCGGTTCGTCACCATCTTTGAGATCGCGCGGCTTTTGGTGAACTCGTAGATCGCGTCGTAATACTTGGAATGGAACGTCGCGACCACCGGAATCTTCATCTTTTTTCCCAGGGACACTGCGTATTCCCCCAGCAGGGAGGGGCTGTGCACATGGAAGATATCCGGTTTTACAGCCGCGATCTCTTTCCCCAGTTTCGGGTCGATCTTCGGGACCGCGCTGGCATACCGGGTAAAAGGCGCCCGGGCCGTCAGGGCCGTCAGCACCGGATACGGAAAGTCGTGCTTCTCCAGATAACGGCTTTCCATGGCCGGACAGACCACCGTGGCGTTCATGTGCAGCGCGTACTCATGCACCGTCTCCGTCACGCCGTCGATCACCGGGAAGTAATTATCGATAAACTCTACCGGGTGAAGGGATCCGGATTCATCCATCCTGTTTCCCTCCCCTGTTTTTCCTTCCCTGCAGCGCGTTGACGCCGTAGATGACCGCGCCGATCACAATGAAGGAATAGTAGCAGAAGATCCGCCAGATCAGCATTGCCCAGAATACGCCGTCCGATCCCATGGCGGAAAACACCAGGTAGAACGCGCCTTCCGCGGCGCCGGCGTTGCCCGGCGTCGGAACCAGGCAGATCGTCGCGTAAATATAGATCGTGCTCGCGAAGATATGGAAGAAGCTCACCGGCGCGCCGAACATTTTCAGCACGAAATACGGCATGCTGCACAGCGCGATCCGGTAAACCAGCGACAGGATCATCAGGCAGGCCATCGTCAGCTTATCCTTCGCGATGACCGCCAGGCTGTGGTGGTAGCTGTCCAGCATCTCCATGACTTTGGCCGTGCTCTCCTCCGGGTTCTTGACCAGCCGGATCCTTCCGCACAGGCGGATCACGGCGGAAACGATCTTCTTGACCGTCTTCGGCATCACGGAAAACAGCACCAGCAGACAGGGGATCAGCGAAAACAGCAGCAGGCCGAAATAGGCCGTATACCGGATCGCGTCCAGCTCTACGGAACGGTGCGCGATAAACACGGCCAGGGCCAACAGAATAAACCCGGCCTGCATCGTGACGTATCCGGTGATCGTCATGGCGGAAGACGCTCCGTCCGAATACCCGTGCCGGTGCAGCCACATGATCTGGAAAGGCTGGCCGCCTGCGCCGGAGGGGGTAATGCAGTCGTAGTATTTTCCCAGGGAGGCGGTTTCAAACGCGATGCGGAACGATACTTTCTCCTTCAGGGACCGCATCATCAGCAGGTATTTCAGCGATTCCGCGCATACAACCACCGCCAGGCACAGCCCGGTGCAGCCCAGGAAGAACAGCGCGCGTTTGGTAAAGCGCAGCCCGATGGCTCCCGCCGGTTTGCCCGAGAACTCGTTGACCGCCGTCGCCGCGATGACCGCGATGTTGATCAAAACAAACAGCGCTGTCCAGATATATTTACTTTTTTTGTTCTGTTTCTTTACATCCACTGTCCGTTGTCCGTTTCCAATACAAATAATGATTTATTGTTCATTCTTCTTGATTTTCGGCACGTGGTATTCGACGCCCTGTTCAAACCGCACATGCTCCGGCGGATTTTCCAGTTCCTCCGGATGCTCCAGCAGCCGCATCACGTCGAAGAAGAAGGCCGCGTAATGAGCGCCGGAGCAGACGCGCTCGTCCGCCGTCATGCCCAGGGGCAGCCAGCGCTTCATCCGGGTTTTGCCGTCTTCCACGATCGCTTCCTTCAGGATGCTGCCCATGCCGATGAACAGGCTCACGTCACCGAAGTTGTAGATATGATGGAAGGGATGATGCAGACCGATGGATCCGTTGTTGGTGATGAACATGCCGCTGTAGAAGGGCAGTTCCTTGATAAACGTGCGGGGAGCGATCCCGTAGCGGTCCAGCAGTTTTACAATCGCCACGATCAGCGTAGCCAGGCCCGGAATGGCAAGCACGGCCCGGGCCAGGCGGATGACGAAATCCCCGTCCTCCGTCGCCCGGCTCTGCTCCACCGCGGCGTTCATCCGATCCCGCACGTCGAAGATCGTATCCGTCAGGTCAAACTCGATCCGGACCGTGGTTTCGTTGCTGTCCGTGTTCTGGGGATCCTTCAGCACGGTATAGGAAACGGAGCAGTTGTTCCGGACGTAATACTGCTTGTTGAAGATGAAGCGGTTCACCTCCGGGTTGTTGCTGATCGCGCGCACATATGCCGCCACCAGGATCTGCATGAAGGTGATTTTCTCCCCTTCCTGGCTTTTCTTTACAATATAGCGGCTCATCTTCTCATAGTCCGCCTTGTGCTCCAGGAAAACCTGGGCGTCGCAGCGCATCGGCATCAGATAGGGCGTGATCTGCACGATCGGGTCCTGGTGCTTCAGTCTTCTTCCGTCCGCTCTGCGTCCAAACATGATTCATCCCTCCGTTTGATCATAGATATTTTATTTTACCATTTTTATCCTTACGGCTCAACATTCAGCCGCCGGATGTATGCAAAAAGTCCTGAGAACAAGTTGTCCTCAGGACTTTTCGTCTGCCGTCTCCGTTATTTCAGCACGTCAAACTGCCTGTAATACCGGTAGATCGCGATTCCCCAGCAGGCGGACAGCAGCGGGAAAATGAATGATTTTTCAAGCAGTTCCCCGTTCTCTTCGTAGATCCGCCAGTCAACAAACAGCGCCACGGCGGCGGCCAGGAAAGCGATCAGCAGCAGTTTCAGCCCGGACGCCTTCATCTTTGCCAGGTCAAACCGTGCTTTGATGATTGCCGCGCCGGACGCGGCCAGGATCACCTGCATCAGGATCACCAGGATCAGGGGCGAAACGCCGTCCTCAATCGCGATACACGTGTTCTGAATTCCGATCGCGATCAGGCCGATCCCGCAAATCCACAGCATTCCGTAGATCAGGAACTTGTGAAACCACATGGCAAACTCGGGTTTTCTCTCACTCATGGCTCTGCTCTCCCTGCGTTATTCCTGTGTGTCCTGCAGCTGGGGAATCTCACTGGCCGGCGGCATGACCGCGTACAGCATCATATCGTCGGTTTTGATTACGTTCAGTGTATAGCCCGGAATGGAAAAGATATTGTTGGGATCCTCCGCCGTATCAAACCATTCACTCAGTTCATCCAGCGATACGTCGTCCTGGAAGTCATAGGCGATCATTGTTTTGAAGATGTATAACACGAAATAGTTCACTACGTCTTCCGGCACGCCGCTGGTGATGATCAGGCTCATCATCATCGCGGGCGTATCCTCCGATACGGAAGCTTCGTCCGGATAGAAGAACCGCGCTGTGACGTTATCGGGCAGATTATAATAGTCCAGCGTTGTCCCGTCCGTTACCTTATAGGTAAGCACATAGTCCTGATTGATGATCTGCACTCCTTCTTCACCCAGCGCGTCGGCATATTTTTCTGCCAGGGCTTCCATCATCGTGTTGAAGCGCTGAAGGAAATATGTAGGGATCATAAACGGCGGCGCGTTCTCTTCTGCCGCGGCGCCGCATATTGCTGCGGTCAAAGCCAGTATTGCGGCCAGGATCATTGCCAGCATCTTTTTCATGCCTGTTTCCTCCTCCGGTTTTCCATTGTGAAATTGTCGGTCAGTTTTACGGTCCGTATAAGAATATTATTCTCCTTTCACGGAATAATTCCCTTTATTTCGTGCTATAATGCTTCTGTCATCATCAAAACAGGGAGAGCGCCTATGGAAAGCAATCCGAACGCGTCCTGCATGGATACCCTGCAGCTCGCGGGAAAGATCATCATGGAAAGCGGCGGGGAAACCTACCGCGCCGAGGAAACCATCAACCGCATGGGCAGCGGTTTCGGCCTGAAAGAAGTGGACAGCTTTGCCGTGCCCAGCGGCCTGTTCATCTCCTACAGGAGCGAGGACGGCGAGCCGGTTACCAGCGTTCGCCGCGTCCGCAAGGAAACCCGGAACCTGACCCGGGTCGATGAGGTCAACCAGGTCTCCCGCCTCGTTTCTGCAGGAGAACTGGACTGCAGTGGAGCCTTTCAGCGTCTGAAGGAGATAGAGTGCCATCCCGGCAGTTTCGCCGGCCTGTGGTGCCTGCCCGCCGCCTTCCTGTGCGCCGCCGGTTTCACGCTGCTGTTCGGCGGAAGTCTTCTTTCCATCGTGGCCGCCGGTGTTGTCGCCGTCCTGGTTCAGCTGATGGAAATCGTCCTTGCGCGTTTCCGTACCCGCGGTCTCGCCGCCTCCATCCTGGGCGGCCTGCTCACCGCGCTGCTTCCCATGCTGCTGAATCTGGCGCTGCCGGATCTGCAGACAGAGCTGATCGTTGCCGGCGCCATCATGCCGCTGGTTCCAGGCCTGGCCATGACCAACGCCGTGCAGGATACTATGCGCGGTGATATGGTTTCCGGCATCTCCCATGGCGTCCAGGCCATCCTGACTGCCTGCCTGATCGCCGGCGGCGCGCTGCTCGCCGTGGAAATCATGCGCTTGCTGACGGGAGGTGCGGTCTGATGCCGTTATATGAACAGATCCTGCGCGCGGTCTTCGGGGCGTTTATCGGTACGGTGGGCTTCGCCATGCTGGTCCATATGCCGAAACGGGCCTGGTTCATGTCCGGCCTGATCGCTTCCCTGTCCTATCTGATTTACTGGTTCATGACATACCTGGGCCTGGCGGATCCCATGTCCATCTTTATCGGTTCCCTGTTTGGGTCGCTGGCCGGGCTGCTCTGTGCCAGGAAAATGAAGATCATCGGCACGGTCTTCCTCATGTCCGCGGTGGTTCCGGTCGTGCCCGGCCTGGGCCTGTACCGGATGATGGCTGCCCTGGGCCAGCGTCAGCTCGCTGCCGGAGCCATGACCGGCCTCCAGGCCATGATCACCATCGCCATGATCGCCCTGGGTCTCGGTGCCGGCGCGTTCATCGACCGCGTCCTCTGGTCCCGTAAAGCCCATCATGAAACCTGATCGGAATGCATTTCTGCCTGCGAACACTAACGTCCGCAGGCTTTTTTGTTACTGTAATTATGAATTAACTAGCAGTTTCCCGGATACACGTATTTCAGGTTTTGTTTCGCCGCCTCCACCAGCTCATAGACCGTCTTCACATCCGTCGGTCCCCGGTCCGTCATGCGGTACCGCGGGAAAAACCGGGAGATGTGCAGCGGAATATCCCTTTCGGTCTTCCCGCCGGAAACGTCTTCCAGTCCGGCAATCCAGCCGCTGAGTTCCAGCATTTCTTCCCGGCTGTCGTTCTCTCCGGGAACAATCAGGGTGGTCAGCTCCACATGGCAGCGCTTCACCGCTTCCCGGATGAACGCCATCGTCATCTGCCGGTCGCCCTTGAGCACTTCCCGATAGTACCGGTCCGTAAACCCCTTCAGGTCAATATTCATCGCGTCCATATACGGGATGATCTCTGCCAGCACCGGCAGAGACGCGGTCCCGTTGGTTACCAGCACGCATTTGAGGCCTTTTTCATGTGCGAGTTTTGCCGTGTCCCGCACGTATTCATACCCGACCAGCGGTTCGTTGTAGGTAAACGCGATCCCGATGTTCCCTTTTCTCCGGTAATACGCCGCGATCTCAACCAGTTTTTCCGGGCTGACCTCGTCCGTTGGGACGCTGAACTGTCCGTTTTCGTCCGCCTGGGCGATCTCATGGTTCTGGCAGAACGCGCAGTGCAGGTTGCAGCCCAGGCTGCCCGCGGAAAGAATCATGCTTCCGGGATAAAAACGGTACAGCGGTTTCTTTTCAATCGGATCCAGCGCAAGCGAAGACAGCCGGCCGTAAAACGCCGGCTGAACCTTTCCGTCCCGGCAGATCCGCGCGCTGCACGCGCCGGTCTGCCCTTCGGAAAGGACGCACTGCCTGAAACAGACTTCGCACTTCGCCATTTCCCTTTTGTCCTCTTCGTCAGGTATGCCGGATCACTTCAAACCGTTCCAGCGTGATCCTGTCCCGAGGTGAGATGCCGCCCTTTTTCATGGCGATCTCCACCTGTTCGTCCACCGTGTCCACTCCGTCCAGGTCCGGAAGCAGCAAACCTCTCCTGCCCCCGCTGGAGACGATCACGCCGTAGCGTTTCACGTCCAGCTCCTCCCGGCTGCTGATCTTTTCCGGTTCAGACAGCACGTCCACGTTGATCTCCAGCTTGTCCAGTTCATCCGGCCGGATCGGGTCAAACCGCGGATCCCGGGTGGACGCGCTGACCGCGTTGTGGATGATCTCCTCCGCCACCGATCCGTAAACCGGCAGGATTGTCCCGATGCAGCCCCGCAGACGTCCCTCCTTGTGGATCGAAACAAACACGCCGGCTTTCCGCTCCTTCATTTCCGGCAGCGCCCAGTCCGGAACCGTATTCAGTTCCCTGGAGACGATATATTTCTCAACGGTTTCCCGGGCCAGCCGGACATAGCTGTCTTCCCTGCCGCGGCGTGCTTCCAGTTTCTCCGCCTGCGCCTGCCTCCACCGGTCCAGGAACCGCCGGCCTTCGTCCGCTTCTCCCGGATGGAAGGTGCAGACGCCGTAGCCTACGCCGGTAACGTCCTCATGGGATAACTGTTTGGCCTGAACCGCCTGTCCGTCCAGCGCGCCGGCCATGATGACGAAGGAACGGTGGCCGCATTCCGCCGCCTTGTCGCAGAAGCTCTCCTCAAAATCGAACAGCTCGCCGAACGCGCCGCGGGAGCATACGTCCATGATCCGCCGGTCATATTCCGGCCCCTCCAGCGCAAACCCGTAAGGCCCGTATGTCTGCAGTTTGTGGGAAAGATCCCCGCTGGCAATATAGACGGCTCTCCGCCCGGTCTGCTCAACCGCCTCCCGGATGATCTGCCCGAAGGCGTAATGATCCGCCAGGGACAGCCCGGACAATCCGATCCGCATCAACTGAAAATCCCGGTACTTTTGTTCAACGAAGAATAAGGGAACCATCGTGCCATGGTCCAGATGCTTATCCCGCTCCCCGAGCGTTCCGGCCGGAAAACCCTTTGAATCCGCCAGGGCACAGATAGTACTGACCAGTTCCGTATCGTAGGTTTCCTCAAAGCGGACGCGGGAGGCGCCGAAACGGCCGAAATCGCCTGTCGCCGCTTTGCCGGGAGAAACATGGAAGTAATCCGCGTACAGCACGCTGTGGGGGCTGGAAATGATGATCGTCTCCGGCCGGAGCGCGGCAATCTCGGCAGCCACCGCCTCATATGAGCGGATCGTTTCCGCTACCTGCTTTTCGCTCCCTTTGCCGATCTCCGGAACGATCATCGGCGGATGCGGCACCATATACGCAGCCAGTATCGGCATATCTTCCCCTCCCCCGGTAAAACAGGATAAAAAAGTATATATAATTATGAATTCTGAATTATGAATTATGAATTCGTTAGTATCCCCTTTCCCTGTCCACCAGGTGTTTCAGCGGCCTTCCGGCGCAGTAATTATCCAGGTCTTCCAGGAACTGCTCCACGATTTTCTCCACCGTATACGCCAGCGTCATGTTTCCGGCAGTATGCGGCGTGATCAGCAGGTTCGGCGTCTCCCATACGGGGTCATCTTTTTCAAGGGGTTCCTGCTCAAACACGTCCAGCCCGGCGAAAAGCCGGCCGTTTTTCAGTTCCTGGATCAGCGCTTCCTGGTCGATCACGCTGCCGCGGCCCACGTTGATCACCGCCGCGCCGTCCGGCAGCAGGGCCAGCTGCTTTGCCCCGAGCATATGGAACGCTTCCTTTGTCCCCGGCAGGGAGATGATCAGGATATCTGTCTCCGGCAGTGCTGTCTCCCAGGTTTCCGCGGTCAGGATCCGGTCAAAACCCGGCACGTCCCGGCCGCTCCGGTTCACGCCGGTCAGGCCGGCCGGGTCGAAGGCCTTCAGCCGCCTGGCTGTCTCCTGCCCGATATCGCCCGTGCCCAGCAGCATGATCCGGCTGTCCCGGATGGAGCGGACCGTCAGGTCCCGCGTCCATTCCCGTGCCTGCACAATCCGCCGGTAGTCCGGCTGCCTGCGCAGGATATCCAGCAGCATCATCACGACATGCTCGGCGATCGTCACCCCGTACGCGCCGGAGGAATTGGTCAGCAGCGCGTCCGGATTCGCGAACGCGTCCTCGGTCAGGAACTGATCCACGCCTGCGTACGGCGTGCAAAGCCATTTCAGCGAGGAATTGATCTTCGCGGTCTTCACCAGGTGGCCGAAGACGACTTCCGCGCTGTTCAGGAAATCAGGATCCTCTTTCGGGGTACTCAAAAACCGCACTTCGAATCCGTGTTCTTCCGCTGCCGCGCGGATCCGTTCAGTCTGCGCGGCGGTCAGCTCCCGCACGACCGCCGCCATTTTTCTCTGCATATGCTTTTCTCCGTATGATGATTTGATTACCGTCTCAGGAACAGCACATAATCGCTGTCCTTCGGATAGACATCAGGCGTCTGCCTGTGTTTTGTGTATTTATAGACATACAGGAACAGCTCGTTCACCGTAAGCATGCCGTCGCCGTTTCCGCATTCCGTATCGGCCGGCATCGTGCCGCTGGTTCCCACGCCTTTGCACAGCTTGTTCGGGAACAGGTTGCTGGTGTCTGTGCCGATGGAATAGGATGCCTGCAGATAGCCCGATGCAACCATAACGATGAATTTTTCCGTCAGGAACAGGTTGCTTCCCATCACACCCTGATCTTGTCCGGTAACAATCAGTTCAGTTCCGGCCCGGTATACCCGCAGTCCGGGATCCGCGGCGGCAAAAGCCCGGATTGCCTCCTGGGCAAACAGATCCTCCGCCGTTTCCTCCTCTGCCGCTGAATTGTCGTCATCTGCGGACGCGTTGCTCAGTTCACGCAGCGCAGCGCCCGGGCCGCAGCTCTCCAGCAGAACGATCACCTTGCCCTTGACGCGGCTCAGCTTGGCAGCCAGTTCCGGAAGGGTCACCCAGGTCTGTTTGTTTTTGCAGTAAAGCCGTCCCGCAAGCGTCGGATCAGTGGACCGGTAATCACCGTGCGAGGCAAAGAAGAACATCGATACATCCCCGTCCCGGGAAGGAGCAACCAGCAATTCATCAACCTTCGCAAGCACGTCGCTCGCTACCAGGTCGTCATAATGGAATACGTTATAAGTGCCTCCGTCCGGTCCGCAGACAGACGCCAGCATGTTCCTCATCAACCTGACGTCGCCCCGGTTACGTTGGATCACACCGCCGGAAAAGGTGGACTCTGAAAAGAGCACCGCCCGGTAATTGGCATGCACCACGACAGTCAGGCGTGCGAACTCGGTTTTGTCCGGCGCCGTAACGGTCAGGACAGCCTGTCCGGGATATACGCCAAATACTTCTCCGTCTTCCGTAACGGTAAAAACGTTGGGATCGCTGCTGGCCCATGTCAGTCCGGCCGGGGCAGCCATCTCGGGACTGGGCTGAATTCTCACCTTTCCGCCGTTACTCACGGTAATCATGCTGTCGCTTGCTGTCAGGATAAAGGTGTATTCCGGTTCGAAGGCGCCGCTGGGATCAAAGGACGCGGTAATCAACCCAAATTCCATCGAATCTGCGAATCCGTCGTTGACATCTTTTCTTGTTTTTCCCTCGTTCAGCAGGCTGACCCAGGATTGCAGGCCTTCCGGATCCGCTCCCCGGTCCAGATACAGCCGATACAGCACCTGGACAAAGGCTTCATTACTCAGGTTCTTCGACGTCATTTCGTCGGAGAATACAAACGCTGCCGCCACTTCCTTGTAAGACAGTTTTTTTGCTGCCAGAATGTTGCACCAGGAATACAAGCCTTCACTGTCCGGCTCCCTGCCAAGCGCCAACCGGTAGCAGCGGGTCACAAACGCGATTTGTTTTTCGCTGAAGGCAGCCGGTTCCTGGGATTCGCCCGCGTCAAGGCTCCCGCCTTCTATCCCGTAGCTGTCGCACAGCGTCTTGAATTCAGGCGACTGTGAGAAACCGTTGATCAGTTTGTTCAGGCTTCCGCCTTCAGCAACCACCTTGAGCCAGGTCCTGCGTCCGCTCTCATCCGAGCCCCGATTCAGCATCGTTCGGTACAGGATCTCTACCAGATCCTCCGCCGGTTTATGTTTGCTCTGATACTCCGCGCTGTTCAGGAAACCGGATATCAGCTCCGCTGCTGTCAGCTGTTTCGCTTTCAGCAGTTCTGTCCAGGCTTTCAGTCCTTCCGTTTCCGGCTGTCTGCCCAGCACCAGCCAGTAGCATCGGGTCACGAACGCGGCAACCCGGTCCTCCGGCTCCGCCGAGGCTGACCTCACCTCACTCAGAACGCCCTGCTCTTCTGTAGATAGGGATTCCGGTTCTGCCGGATCCTGTGACTCCCGGCTTGCCGTGGACAGGTTTTCAACCGGTCCCTCCGCGACCGGTTCCTGTGTTTCAGCCGCCGGTTCCGGCTCCTGAGGATTGGTTTCCGTTTCTTCAGCCGCCGGCTCCTGTTCCCCGGCAATCTTTTCTTCCGCCCCGGTGTCATCCGCAGGCTGCTCCGCTTCTGCCGGCTGTTCTTCTTCCGCGGGCTCCTCCCACTCCGGCAGGCGCACCGTCACCGCCAGGTCGTACACGCCTGTGCCGTCAATTGAAAAAACAGCCCTGTTTTCACTGACATTGATTTCCGCGTTAATCTTCTGCGCCTTGTCCGCCTCGATCCGCAGTACGGCGGCGCTGATCTCCCCGTCAGGATACTGTGCCTGCAGGTCGGTCAGTCCGAGTTTTTCCAGGGTGATCCGGGCGGTTCCGTTGATCTCCGCGCCGGAAACGCGATACATCCGGTGCAGGATGATTACGGTATCGCCGGCTTCGATCCCAAGCGTTTTTTCCGCCGCCCGTGTAGCTTCCACATCGTCAGCTTTTACAATGGAAAGCTTTGCGTCCGCCGCGAACACGCCGGGTTCCGCTGTGACGGTGATCCTTACGCCGTCCACGGTTTCGCTCTGTTCAAACGGTTCCGTCCCGGGCCCCAGGTCTGTGGGAGTAGCCGGTATCCCTTCCGCGGGCGCGGATATGCTGCCGCACGCCAGCATCACGGCGCAAAGCAGCGCCGCTGATATGCGCCTGAGCATGTCCCTGTGGTCGTTCATCGGTTTGCGCTCCCTTCCGTTGATGGAATTGTCTCCGGGGCGTTTCAGCCAGAAAAGAGGAGCGCGTACGCGTCTCCTCTTTACAGTATTTCCGGGATTATTCGCCCTCCACAGCGGGCGTGCTCGTGGGCGCCGTCTTCATGGTGGTGGGCATCATCATCTGGCGGATCTGCGTGTTAACCCACTCGGCGGAATCTTCGGGCAGGTTCTTGGTCAGCGTAACCAGGGCTTTCATCACGTTGGCAGCCAGCATCATTTTGAGCTGGGTGGCCGCTTTTCCGTTCGCGTCATTCAGGTCCTCGAGCGCGACTGCCGTAATCCCTTCGCCTTCATAGACGGAGGCAAGGGCGCCTCCGATTCCGCAGGTGCCCGTGACAGACACAAGCTCGTTCTCCGTATCGCCGAGGTAGACCTTTATGGCGAAGATGATCCGGCCGTCTTCCATCACGGTCGAATTCGCTGTCAGCATAACGGCGGTATCCTTGGTCTGGATGTTGCAGACCATGTCCGTATTGCCGGTTCCATCCGTCTTTGAAATGATCACCGCGTTTGCGTCTTTCGACATGATCGTCGCCCTCACGGTGCCTTCGCCGATCCGGTCACCGGTCGCGGTCATTTCCATTTTCTGACTGCCCTGGGAGAAGTTTGCCTGCAAATGCTTCTTTCCCTGCGCGTCTCCGAAGCCGAGATGGAATTCCGTTCTTCCGGCAGGAGGATTCACATCTTCCCTGTCGGCCATGCCGCAGACATAGTAATTACCGCCGTTCGCGTCCGTGTAAGTCGTCAGCGTAAACGCCGGCTGCTGTTCGGCAGGCTGGCTTTTGAGGTTTTCAATCGCTTTGGCGATCTCTTCAGCGGCCGCCTCGCCGTTGTCCTGAACGACCGGCTTCAGGGAATCTTTCCGGACCATCTCCGCGAAACTGTTCAGCAGCAGTTCCATGAATTCGGTATAGGTGATGTTCACAGGCGTCATGCTGGTAAAGGCCATCCCGTCAACGGTATACTCGCCTGTTTCGGTTTCGCCCATCTTTTCCGCAATCGCTGCGGCCAGCTTGTCGCCCGCCTCGACGCAGTCCTTCTCGATTTGTTCCTTGTCCAGCTGCCGGACGGCTTCCATGAGGCTCCGGAAGTCGGCAAAGGAGAAGCTCTGCGCGGCGGAGTTCATTTGCTCTTCCTGCATCTTCCGGATGGTTTCATCCGTCACGGTAACCACCTGCGAACCCAGCAGGGAACTGGCGATTACCGCGCCCTTTTCGTCATATTTCACGCCGGCGGTCAGCAGTGTGTCACCCTCGGCCGTCAGCTTCAGCTCCACCTTGTCGAGTCCCGCCGTTCCCTCGAAGGTAATCGCGTTCAGTATATCCTCGACCGCCCCGAGCGTCTGCAGCGTCTCCTCCGGCATTGGCGCGCCGGTGTTACGGACAATGGACGCGATGTTATCGGCATTCAGCGAGAGATGCGCTTCATAGGCAAACGGCTGGTCCGGGTTGACGACCGAACCGGCCGCGGGTGAAAGGGCCATGATAACAGCAAGGATAATCGTTAAAACAGAACTCATTTTTCAGTACCTCCTGTGATTGGTATTTCAGGTTCAGTCCGCCCGGGCGATTTCGGCTTCATCGCCGTGGTAACGGTAGATCCGCATCAGCAGGGCGCCGTCGTCGTTGGATGTGCCGACAATCCGGATCGGGAAATCATACCGGTTGGTGAAAATCAGGTTCAGTTCCGGGTTGCCGACAGCTGCGTCGCAGTGAATCGGCAGATAGCTGGCGCCGTTGCCGCCGTGCGGACGGCGGTGGTTGATCTCAATCTCCGGCAGCTGGATCAGCACGTTATACAGTGTGCTGGATACCTGGCAGGTGCCGCCGCCGTAGCCGATCTTCGTGGTTCCCTTGGTCATCACGGGCGCCGGCTGGTATCCCTTGGCGGGCCGGTAGGGGCCCATAATCTTGTTGGCGTCAAACCGCTCGCCGGGATTCAGCACCCGGGTGATATAGCCGCAGCCGGTCTTGATGTTGTGGATCCGGCTCCTGTTCGTCTCGGAATCCGTCATCTTGTAATAGCTTGTGTAGGCCGCGATCGGGCTGTCCGGGAACAGTTCCTCGTCCGTCGGGGATACCGGGATCAGGTCCGTCAGCTCGTTCGGGTCGATATAGCCGTATTCCCGCATATAGTTGACCATGGCCCAGCCGTTGTAGAACTTCCAGATGCTCAGCTCCGTGCCGGGCTTCAGGATCACCCAGTTGTTACCGTCGTCCCCTTCACCCTTGGAAGGTACCATGCTCTTGCGCACGTGGCAGGTCGTGGCTGTCTTCGCGATATAGGTATGCTTCTGGACGTTGAAAGGCGGCGTGTTTTCCGGATCCACCGTCTCAATGTCGGTTTTGGCAATCTGCTGGCGCCTCACATAGCCGATGACGTTATCGTACCGGACAATAAACCAGATCAGGCCCACATACAGAATATCCACCCTTTTGCCCTTGGCGTCCGCCAGCCGGATCTTGGGCGTAATCTCTTCCTGGCTGTGCCATTTTTCGGAGTAGATGGTTCCGTTGAAATCCGAACGCATCTTAGCCTTATACAGGGCAGGAGAACTGGCATTGAACTCCTCGCGTGTTTTTTCATGGTACACGTCACCCTGTACATTGGCTTCGACGTAGTTTTCCGCTTCGTCTTCCTCTTCTTCTGCCTCCGCGAGCGCTTCATCGGAATACACGGTATCGTCCTCTTCCTCGCTGTCTTCAGCGTAGGCGAAGCTCACCGAACCCAGCAGCAGGCTCAGCCCCAGCAGAATGCATAAAATGCGCTTCATTAGCACATCCTCCTTACTCATATACAGAGTTAATTATCCCCTTTTTCTCTCTCAATGTCAACCTCGGACCCTTACCGCCCGGATCACCGCGTCATCCCGGCAAACGTGTCATCCTGAATGAAATGAAGGATCTCCTCCGCCGCAGCGGATTAATTCTGTATTCAGAATTCTCAAAATATAGTTGTTCCCCTTCCTTATATATACATTTTATGGTATAATTAGTTGTTAGCATCCGGCCTTCCGTGCAGGGCCGCAAAGGAGTGAACCCATTGGCATCCCAAACCTATAATGCCGGCAATATTCAGGTGCTGGAAGGCCTCGAGGCCGTCCGTATGCGCCCCGGCATGTATATCGGCACCACCTCTTCCCGCGGTCTCCATCATCTCCTGTGGGAGATCGTGGACAACGCCATTGACGAAGCCTCCAACGGCTTCGCCTCCGAGGTGTCCGTCACCCTGCATAAAGACGGCTCCGCCAGTGTCTGGGACAACGGCCGCGGCATGCCCGTGGACGAGCATCCCACCATGCACAAGCCCGGCGTCGAAGTCATCTTCACCGTCCTGCACGCCGGCGGTAAGTTCAATAATGAAAACTATGACTATTCCGGCGGTCTTCACGGCGTCGGCGCCAGCGTCGTCAACGCCCTGAGCAAGTGGCTCACGGTCGACGTCTTCCTTAACTGGACCCATTACCGCATGGCCTTTACCAGCGAAACGGATCCTGTCACCGGCAAGATCCATGCCGGCAAGCCCACCGGTCCCCTGGAGGTCCTGGGCAACACCCGCAAAAAGGGCACCCTGGTCCGTTTCCTCCCGGACGACCAGATTTTTGAGGACGTCTGTTTCCATACCGAAACCGTCGCCCGCCGCCTTCAGGAGCTTGCCTACCTGAACCGCGGCGTGCAGATCACCTTCACGGATGAGCGCCTGCCCGACGCGGACAGCCGCACCCGGGTCTTCCGCTATGAGGGCGGCATCCAGGATTATGTCCGCTACCTCAATGCCGGCAAGAACGCCCTGCAGGAGGATATCATCTATATTGAGGGCAAGCGGGACACGGTCATCTGCCGGGCCGCCATCCAGTATACCGACGGCTTCACTGAAAGCCTTTTCTCCTACGTCAACAACATCAACACGCCTGAGGGCGGCACCCATGAGGCCGGTTTCAAAACTGCCTTCACCAAGTGCTTCAACGACTATGCCCGCCGCGTGGGTTTGCTCAAGGAAAAGGACAACAACCTTGCCGGCGAGGACTTCCGTGAGGGCCTTACCTGCGTCCTGACCACCATGGTCAAGAATCCCCAGTTTGAGGGCCAGACCAAGGGCCGCCTGGGCAACAGCGAAGTCCGCCCCGCGGTGGAAGCCATCGTCACCCAGCAGCTGCTGGACTGGCTGGATAACCTGAAGAACCAGGAAGTGGCCTCCGCCATCGTCTCCAAGGCGATCCGCGCCGCCCAGGCGCGGGAGGCTGCCCGCAAAACCCGGGACAATATCCGCAAGGCGTCCCAGCTGGAAGCCGCGCCCCTGGTCGGCAAGCTCTCCAGCTGCACCGGCCGCAAGTGGGAGGATAACGAGCTCTTCATCGTGGAGGGCGATTCCGCCGGCGGCAGCGCCAAGCAGGGCCGCGACCGCCGTTTCCAGGCGATCCTTCCCCTGCGCGGCAAGCCCCTGAACGTCGAGAAAAAGCACCTGGACCAGGTGCTGGCCAACGAGGAGTTCCGCTCCCTCATCACCGCCCTGGGCACCGGCATCGATGAAGGCTTCACCCTGGACAACCTGAAATACGGCAAGGTCATCATCCTCTCCGATGCGGACCAGGACGGCGCCCATATCCGCGCTATCCTGCTGACCTTCTTCCTCCGCTACATGAAGGACCTGATCACCGGCGGTCACGTCTATATCGGTATGCCGCCGCTCTATAAGGTCCAGAAGGGCCAGAAGGTCATCTACGCCTATGACGACAAGGAACTCGCCAAGGCGACCCGTTCTGTCGGCAAAGGGTACACTCTGCAGCGGTACAAGGGTCTGGGCGAGATGAACCCGGAACAGCTCTGGGAAACCACCATGGATCCGTCCCAGCGCAAGCTCATGCGCGTGGGTATTGAAGACGCCGCCCTGGCGGACCGCCTGGTCACCGTCCTCATGGGAGACAAGGTGGAGCCCCGCCGCGACTATATCACCGAGCACGCGGACTTCAATAAAGAAGATACCTTCGATACCGAACTCAGCGGCCACAGCGTGCAGGAAGGGGGTGCCGTGAATGCCGAAGCGTAAGGAGCCTGAAAAGCCCATCGCGAAGGACGATCCTTCCCGCATCCTGGATATCAGCATGGAAGACGTCATGCACAACAGCATGATGCCCTACGCTGAGCACGTCATCCTGGAGCGCGCCCTCCCCCGGGTGGAGGATGGCCTCAAGCCCGTCCAGCGCCGCATTCTTTATACGATGATGGAACTGGGCACCACCCCGGACAAGCCTCACCGCAAGTGCGCCCGCATCGTCGGCGACTGCCTCGGTAAATACCATCCCCACGGGGACACCTCCGTTTACGGCGCCCTGGTCCATATGGCCCAGGATTTCGCCATGCGCTGCCCCATGGTGGACGGCCACGGAAACTTCGGTTCCATCGACGGGGACGGCGCCGCTGCCATGCGTTATACGGAAGCCCGCATGACGCCCCTGGCCATGGAAATGCTGCGGGACATCGAAAAGGATACCGTCCCCTTCCGGCTCAACTTTGACGATACCCTGAAGGAGCCGGACATGCTCCCCGCCCGCTTCCCGAATCTGCTGGTGAACGGCGCCAACGGCATCGCCGTCGGCCTGGCCACCAACATTCCCACCCACAACCTGGGCGAGTCCGTCCGCGCGGTCATCGCGCAGATGGAGAATCCGGACATCTCCCTGGACGACCTGATGCAGATCCTCCCAGGCCCGGACTTCCCCACCGGCGGCGTCCTGCTGAACAACGAGGAAATCCGCCGGGGCTACGAGACCGGCCGGGGCCGGCTGACCCTGCGCGCCCGGGTGAATATCGAGGACGGCCAGTCCGGCCGGAAGCTCCTCGTCATCACCGAGATCCCGTATCAGGTCAATAAGGCCGCCATGCTGGAGAAGATCCACAAGCTCAGTGAGGAAAAGAAGGCCGCCCTCGGCGGTATCTACGACATCCGGGACGAGAGCGACCGCACCGGCATGCGCGCCGTCATCGAACTCAAGCGTGACGTGGATCCCCAGAAGGTCCTCGCCTATCTCTACAAGTATTCCGACCTGCAGGTCACCTTCGGCGTGAACATGGTCGCCATCGTCGGCGGCAAGCCGAAGCTGCTCACCCTGAAGGAGCTGATCGGCAGCTATATCGAGTACCAGAAGCAGGTCGTCACCCGCCGCACGGAATATGAGCTCAAACAGGCCAGGGCCCGCGCCCATGTCCTGGAGGGCCTGATGATCGCCCTGGATAATCTGGATGAGGTCATCGCCCTGATCCGGGCCAGCAAGAGCCCCAAGGAAGCCCGCATCGGCCTCATGGAGCGCTTCGCTCTCTCCGAGATCCAGGCCCAGGCGATCCTCGATATGCGCCTGCAGCGCCTCACCAACCTGGAAATCGAGAACCTCCGCAAGGAGTACGCCGATGTCCTGAAGCTGATCTCCCGCCTGGAGGGCATCCTGAAAAGCGGCAAGAAGCTCAACGAGGTCATCCGCAAGGAGATGGAAGCCATCGCGGAAACCTTCGCGGATGAGCGCCGCACCACCCTGGAATCACCGGAAGACGCGCCTGTGGAACTGCCGGATAACGCGCCGGTGCCCGAGGATGCCGTCATCATCTTTACCGAAGGCGGCTATCTCAAGCGCGTCTGGCCCGCCCAGCTGAAGCGCACACCCCTGCCCAGCGCCGAGGAGAACCTCGCGGAATCCGCCCGCTGGCTGCTGCCGACCACCACGGCCGAGAACCTGTATATCTTCACCAATCTCGGCAACTGCTACCCGGTCCGGGTCGGTACCATCGCGGAATCCAAGCCGAAAGACCGCGGCCAGCTGCTCTCCGGCGTGCTTATGGGTATTGAGGAAGGCGAGGAACCGCTCCTCATGCTCACCTGCGACCCGGCCAAAGTCAAGGACCTGCCGGACTTCCTCTTCCTGACGAAGAACGGCATGATCAAACGCACCGCCGCCGCGGACTACGACGTCCGCAGCCGCAAGTATCCCTGCCTTTCCCTGAAGAAGGGCGACAGCCTGCTCACGATCCTGCCCGCCGCAAGCGAGGGCGATCTGCTTCTCATCACCCGGGGCGGCATGAGCATCCGCTTCCCGCTGGCCTCCGTGCCTGTCCAGGGCCGCATCGCCACCGGCGTCAAGGCCATGGGCCTCGAAGCCGGGGATGAGGTTGCCTGGGCTTGCCAGCTGTCCGAAACAGACGAGGTCGTCCTCTTCTCCGAGCGCGGCTGCGCCAAGCGCATCCCGCAGGTGGACTTTGAGCCCCAGAACCGGGCCGGTAAGGGCGTCCGCTGCTTCTACTTCAACAAGAACGGTTCCAACGGCCGGAACATCGCCGGTTTCTGCTGCGTCAGCCGCGACCTCCCCTGCGATCTCCTGATCCGCCAGGTCCGCAGCCCCATGACGAAGCTCTCCCGGGATGAAATCCTGCTCCAGAACCGTGCCGGCAAAGGCATGCCCTACGTCATGGCCATCCTCGACGACATCGTCACCAGCATCTCCGCTCTCCCGGCTGTCATTCCGGAAACCCCGGAACCCGATCCAACGATGTCATCCTGAACGCAGTGAAGGATCTCACCGCCGCAGCGACGTCATTTTACGGGGCGTGGGGCGAAGCCCAACCACCTAATAATCCCCGTTCCCACGCAAATCAATTTTCAATAAAGACATGTTACTGCGTGGGAAAGGGGGCAGGGGGAAAAGGTTTCATAAAAAACAAATTATGATTTTTCTTTAAGGAGGAAAAAGATTATGGGAAGAAATAACTTTGGCGGCTTCGGAGGAGGCGCCAACATGCAGCAGCTTATGCGCCAGGCGCAGAAAATGCAGCAGCAGATGCAGGAGGCCCAGGAGCGCCTCGACGAAGCCGAATACGAAGCGGCTTCCGGCGGCGGCATGGTCAATGTCAAAGTCAGCGGCAAGCGTGAGCTCACCTCCATCACCATTGACCCCCAGGTCGTGGATCCGGACGATATCGAAATGCTCCAGGATCTGATCATGGCCGCGGTCAACGAGGCACTGCGCAAAGGCGAGGAAGCCCGCGAAAAATCCATGAGCAGCCTGGCTCCGGGAATGGGCGGTTTGTTCTGAGATGAGCAGTCAGTTTGAACCCATCGCAGCCATGGCCATGGAACTGGCCAAGCTGCCCGGCATCGGCCCGAAGACGGCCCAGCGGCTCGCCTATCATCTGGCGTCCCAGCCGCAGGAGAACGTCCGCGCGCTTTCCATCGCCCTCTGGGAGGGTCGCAAGGCCATTCGCTTCTGCGAAACCTGCGGCAATTACTCCACCGGTGACGCCTGCCCGATCTGCGCGGATCCGTCCCGCCATAACGGCCAGATCTGCGTCGTCCGTGACCCGCGGGACGTGGCCGCCCTCGAGCGCATGCACGAGTATCACGGCCTGTATCATGTGCTGCACGGTACGCTTTCCCCCATGGAAGGCGTCGGCCCGGACGATATCCACATCCGGGAGCTTCTGGCCCGTCTCGGCACCGAAGAGGTCAGCGAGGTCATCCTCGCCACCAACCCGGACGTGGAGGGTGAAGCCACCGCGACCTATATCGCCCGCCTGCTCAAGCCCATGAACGTGAAGTGCACCCGCATCGCCCACGGCGTTCCCGTCGGCGGCGACCTCGAGTACACCGACGAAGTCACCCTCTTCAAAGCCCTGGAGGGTCGAAGAGATATGTAATTCTTCTCTCGTATCATTCTGGGCTCTGCTCTCGTTGTCATTTCGAGCGCAGCGAAGCGGAGTCGAGAAATCTCCTCCCCGCCGCAGCGGCGTTCTCTTGGTGTCATCCCGACCGGAGTGGAGGGATCCCTTACTAAATATGAGCTACGAATTCTATTTGCTGCTCCTGTGTCTGATTCTTCTCATTGTCCTTCTCATCCGCCAGACATCCCTGAGCCACAAGCAGGAGCAGGATAAGACGGCCCAGGAGCATGGCCTGGTGAACCTTGGCAATCGCCTGCTCGACGAACTCGACGCGCAGCACGACGAAGCCGCCAAATCCCTTTACGAGGCCAACCAGTCCCTCATGACCACCCTGTCCCAGATGGGCCAGGGCCAGTCTACGCTGCTGGAAAGCATGCAGCGCCAGGTCCTCCTGTCTACCCGGAACCAGGAGGAGAAGATCAACGACCTGCGCCTGGAAAACGAGCGCCAGCTCACCGAGATGCGCAAAACCGTGGACGAGCGCCTGTCCGAAAGCCTGGACAAGAAGCTTGACCAGTCTTTTGCCCAGGTCAGCGAACGCCTCGAATCGGTTTATAAGGGCTTGGGCGAAATGCATACCCTCGCCTCCGGCGTCGGCGACCTGAAAAAGGTCCTGACCAACGTCAAGACCCGCGGCATCTGGGGCGAAATGCAGCTCGGCAACCTGATCCGCCAGACCCTGGCCCCCGGCCAGTATGAGGAAAACATCGCCGTGGTTCCCGGCTCGGCGGAACGCGTGGAATTCGCTGTTTGCCTGCCGGATCAGCACGGCGGCACGGTCTTTCTTCCCGTGGACAGCAAATTCCCCCAGGAGGACTATATCCGCCTGTCGGACGCGTCCCAGGCCGGCGACGCCGCCGGCGCCGAAACGGCCCGGAAAGCACTGGTCCAGCGTCTGAAGGCCGAGGCGAAAAAGATCGCGGAGAAATACATTTCCCCGCCCCACACCACGGATTTCGCTATCATGTTCCTGCCTGTGGAAGGCCTCTATGCCGAGGCGCTCCAGACGCCCGAACTGGTGGAATCCCTGCAGCGGGATTACCGGATCGTCGTCGCCGGTCCCGGCACCTTCTCCGCCATGCTGAACGCCCTCCAGATGGGCTTCCGCACCCTGGCGATCGAGAAGCGTTCCGGCGAAGTCTGGCTCCTGCTGGGTGAAATCAAAAAGGATTTCACCCGCTTCGCGGAGACCCTGGAAAATACCCGCCGCCGCCTCGACCAGGCCGGCGAGTCCATCGACTCCGCCGTCACCCGTTCCCGCTCCATCCAGCGGAAGCTCTCTTCCCTGGAAGACACCCCCGTCATTGACAATTCCGAAGAAATTCATACAATAAGTGAGGGTTAATTAACCGAAGGGGTTTAGGGGCAATCATACTGCGGTCGCCAGTGGCGACAGTGTCGCAGGATGATTGTTGAATAAGAGGAAAGCCCCCTAAAGGGAGGACAAGAATATGTGGACCTGGATCGTTAAAATCGCCCTGTGGGCCCTGGCTGGCGTTGCGGCCAGCAAAATCATGGACAACGACAAACCCAACGGCTGGGTGATCAACATCCTGCTCGGTATGGTCGGCGGCGTCGTCGGCAGCGTGCTGTGCAAGATCATCGGCATCGACGCGTACCATGGAATCTGGAACATCCTTGTTTCCATCGGCGGCGCCTGCATCGTCATCTGGCTCGTCCGTAAATTCGCCAAGTAAAATCTTGACAAACCTATGTGCTGGTTTTACTATATAAGAGAAGAGTGAACCACGCACGCGGTTAGCTCCTCAAAGGATTACTGAATTACGGTTTCCCGTGAATCAGCCGTCACTGTGCAGAGTGGCGGCTGTTCTTTGTATGTGTACGCTTCAGAATAATCGTAACGGTAAACCGTCCGATATGAAACGTAATTCGCATACGCATCACCTCCTTTCGGAGGGATGGAGCAACCGCCTGCGCGTTTGTATGTTCACTCCCCACCCTTTCGGGCAATATCATTATAAAGTTGCAAAGCTTTATATGACAAAGGGAACAAAAAATAAAGGAGCTTTTGCCCCTTTATTTTTTACTTATTCGTCTGCGCGGAACGCATAGATCGTGGTAGTGTCATATTTCTCACCGGGCCGCAGAACCGTAGTCCCGGGGAAATTGGAATGATTCGGATCATCCGGGCAATGCTGCGTCTCCAGGCAGAATCCGGAATAATGTCCGTAATCCGCGCCTTCCTTGCCGCCTTTCACGTCCAGTGTGCACGCCGTGTAAAGCTGAATGGCAGGCTGGTCCGTCAGCACTTCCATGTAGCGGCCGCTTTCTTCATGCCATACGCTGGCGGCAGCGCCCATAGCCTCACCCTTACGCAGCACAAAGTTGTGGTCGTATCCGCCCGCGGGAATCATCTGGGGGCAGGTTTCATATACTTCCAGGCCTTCGCCGATCAGCAGGCCGTCCCGCAGATCCAGCGGCGTTCCGACAACAGGCATATAATCTCCCGTCGGGATCAGGCCGCTGTCCACCTTGGTGATCACGTCCGCGTCGATGGACACTTCATGGTCCTTCACGGTGCCATGCTTGTGGCCGCCGAGGTTGAAATAGGTGTGATTCGTCAGGTTGCACAGCGTGGGCTTGTCCGTGGTGGCCTCATACCGGATGATCAGATCGCACATATCATTCCAGGTATAGGTGACTGTTACGTCCAGATTGCCGGGATAGTTTTCCTCACCGTCCGGGGAAATCCGGTGGAAGGAAACGGAATCCTCATGCTCCCCTTCCTTCGGCGTACCGGTCCAGAAATGAGCGGCAAAGCCTACGTTACCGCCGTGAAGATGATTCACGCCGTGATCGTTCAGCGCTACCTGGTATTCCTTCCCGTCAATGGAGAACTTGCCGGCGCCGATCCGGTTGCCGTACCGGCCGACAGTATCGCCGAAGCAGCCGTGCGGTCCGATATAGCGGTCCAGGGAATCAAATCCCAGCGCTACGTCGTCCATGTTGCCGCCGGCGTCGGGAACGATGATGGATACGCAGATCGCGCCCCACTCCATCACGGTCACCGAAGCGCCCATCGCGTTCGTCATCGTAAACTTGTGAACATCCTTACCCTTGGGAGACTTCCCCCAAACTTCCATCTTAATGGACATAATCGTTTCCTCCGTAATTCTGAATTATGAATTCTGAATTATGAATTAGTCCTCACATCTTCTCGTCAACCAGTTTCTTCAGCTCGTTCATGAAGGTCCCTACGTCCGTGAACTTCCGGTACACCGCGGCAAACCGCACGTATGCGACGTCATTCAGGTCCTTCAGTTCCGCCATGACCATGTCGCCGATCTTCTCGCTCTGGATCTCGCCGTCCATGGAGGAATAGGCCTTCTGCTCAACCCGCGTGACGATCTCGTCGATCTGCTGCATACTCACCGGCAGCTTATCGCAGGCATGCAGGATACCCGCCTTGATCTTCTGGCTGTCAAAGCTTTCCCGGCGGCCGTCCCGTTTCACGACAAACAGGGGGCTGAGTTCCACCTTTTCATAGGTTGTAAACCTTCTGCCGCAGTTTGTGCATTCCCTTCTGCGCCGGATGCTGTTTCCGTCATCCGTCGGCCGGGAGTCAATCACCTTGCTGTCCAGGCAGCTGCAATACTGACACTTCATTAATCAAGTCCTCCCAGTACTTTATACAGATCCTTATTGGCTTTATAAAGCTCAGTAAATACTTTATACACCTTCGCGTATTTCGGCACATTCTCCGCAATCGGATCCTGCGCAGGATTGACCTTGATCATTGCCCTGCAGGCTTCCTGCACGCTGCTGTACAGTCCGGCGCCGACGCCGGCCAGGATCGCCACGCCCAGCGCGGGGCCTTCCGTATTGACCGTGGTCGCCACGGGGCAGTTCATCACATCCGCCAGCATCTGCCGCCACAGAGGGCTCTTTCCGCCGCCGCCGCACGCCAGCATCGTTTCCGGCGCCACGCCCATGCCGGCCAGCACGCCCAGGCAGTCATTCAGACTGAAGGTTACGCCTTCCATCACGGCACGCAGCAGGTCCCGCCGCTGATGCATCGCGCTCAGGCCAAAGAAGATGCCGCGGCAGTCGCTGTCCAGATGCGGAGTCCGCTCGCCCATCAGGTAAGGCGCGTAGATCAGCTTGTTCGCGCCGATGGGGCTCTGGGCCGCTTCCTTGTTCGTCAACTCATAGGTATCCACACCCATGGCTTCCGCCGTGATCTTTTCGGCGCCGCAGAAGTTGTCGCGGAACCACTTCAGGCTCAGGCCGGCGGCCTGGGTCACGCCCATCACATGCCATGCGCCGGGCACCGCGCAGCAGAAGGTATGCACGCGGCCCTTGGGGTCGATGGCCAGCTTGTCGGTATGGGCAAACACCACACCGCTCGTTCCGATGGTCGTAAAGGCTTTTCCGTCTTCCACAACGCCGGTACCCACGGCCGCGGCCGCGTTGTCCCCGGCGCCGCCGACTACCAGCGTCTCCGTGCTCAGGCCGGTCAGCTCCGCGGCTTTTTCGGAAATATGGCCGGTCACTTCGCAGCTCTCATAAACCTTGGCCAGCATGCTCTTGTCGATATCCAGGATGCCGAGCAGCTCGTCGCTCCAGCAACGGTTCGGCACGTCCAGCATCTGCATGCCGCTGGCGTCGGAAACTTCCGTGGCGTAATCGCCCGTCAGCATAAAGCGGACATAGTCCTTGGGCAGCAGCACATGCTTACACTTCGCGTAGTTTTCCGGCTCATGGTTCCGCACCCAGATGAGCTTGCTCAGGGTGAATCCCGGCAGCGCGGGGTTCGCCGTGATTCGGATCAGGTTGTCGTATCCGACCTTCGCGGTGATCTCTTCGCATTCTTTGGCAGTCCGCTGGTCGCACCAGATGATGGAGGGGCGGATCACTTCGTTCTTCTCATCCAGCATCACCAGGCCGTGCATCTGGCCGCTGATGCCCAGGGAAACCACGTCTTCCTTCTTTACGCCGCTTTTCTCCAGCACCGTACGGATGGTGCTGACCGCCGCGTTATACCAGTCCTTGGGATCCTGTTCCGCCCAGCCGTTCTGCGGCTGATACATCGGATATTCCACTGTAGCAGAAGCGATACCCTTACCGTTCTGGTCAAACAATACTGTCTTTGTACCGGATGTTCCCAGGTCGATCCCAAGCAGGTATTTCATATGCACTTTCCTCTCTATCCACTAAATATAGTGGTTACTCACTAAATGCTATTATATTCTTGTGGTCAACCCCTGTCAAGCAGTACATATAATGAAAAGGGGCTGGCTTTCGCCAGCCCCAAAGGCTTGTGTTTGTTGGTTCATACAGTCACTGGAGCATTGGTTCCGAAGGGGTTGAAGGGGGCGATCGGAAAGCCCCCTTCGCTTTTAATCGAAGCAGTCACCAACATGGTTGATAATCACTTCAATACCCAGCGGAGTATCATATTCCTCAATGGTCGTAGTAGGCGTACCCGGCGTCTTCGGCTTCTTGCCTCCCGTCGGTTCTTCCGGCCGCTTCCAGACCCTGTTGGTGAAGGTGGTCATGTTGCCGACCGTTTCCACACCAACCTGATCATAGCTGAGGACCTTCTGCTCAACCCAGGTGTAAACCATGGGTTCTCCGTTTACTCTGGTGGGCAGGTTGTCGATGGTGGCCGTCCACCCGTTCTCAGCGTTCAGGATCACGATCATGCCGTTGCTCAGCGTCATCGCGATGCTGGTCGGCCGCAGGCCCTGGGCATTGTTGTTGTCGTCCCAGATCTTGCTCACTGAGATGCTGGTCACTTCAGGCTTGTAGTTGTTCCGGATGTTAAATCCGTGAATCTCCGCCTCGTACCATTCAACCGGGTCCTCAGTTACGGTGTAGACGATCTTCTCTCCGTCTTCCCTCAGCCTCGGCAGGCCGGTGAACGTGTACTTCCAGCCGGTCTCTTCGGTCAGCTGCGCGCTCGCGACTTCAACGCCGTCCGCGAACAGGTGGACCGTAATGGCTGCGGGTCTGTTGCCGTCCTGGTTGTCGTTGTCGTTCCAGGTCTTGACGACCGGGATATCCATCGGGCTGTCGTCAGGAGTGAAGGGCTCCCAGGGCTCGATATCAAACTCTTTCTCGATAACCAGCTTGCCGGGACCGTAGGTATTGGTGATCTTGTAGCCCTTGCTCGTCTTGTCAATCTTGACTTCGTAGCCTTCCGGAATGTCGAGTTCGGCCACCGTGTACTTGATATCCTCGGATTTCTGGCCGGTCGGGTTCGTGCACTTCGGCAGATCCTTCCAGGTGTGCTTCCAGTTGTTGGAGGCATCCAGCGTGATCCGGTCAATCGCCTCACCGTCGGCGTACAGCTCGACCGTTACGGACGGAGTACGCTTCTTGGCCGCGTTGTCGTGGTCATCCCAGATCTTCTCGACCTCGATTTCCGTGGTCTTCGGAGTGTACTTGTTCGTCAGGATGGACAGCGTGCCGTTGCCGGCTTCCATGCTGGACAGCGTCACCGGAATGATCCTGGTGTTGCTGTTATCCAGTTTGTAATACTCGACCGCCGGTTCGCTCCATGTGTAGGTGTACTCATGGATCTGGCCGTCCTTGACGTAGACCGAGTCAAGGTTGGATTCAAACGCCGTCCAGTTGTTGGACGCTTCCAGTTTGACGGTCTTGTATTCGGCGCCGTCTCTCAGCAGTTTTACGTTGATGCTGAGGATCGGGCGGACGCCGTCGCGGTCATTGTCATCGTCCCAGACCTTGTGTACCGCAATGGAGACCTTCTTCATCGTATCTTGCACTCTGATATTGCCGTTCTCATCGATGCCGATGATGCACTTCTCAGAAGCTTTCGGGAGTCCGTCGTTGCCGACGCTGTCTCCGTATACGATATCGCCGTTGTCCTTGAGCCAGAAGTATACATCCAGATTCCAGCGCAGGTATCCGTACGGAGCGGTTTCCTCATGCAGCCTGTACAGCTTCCCGATCTCAAGGTTCTTGATCTCGATGGGCTGTTCAGTCGTCGTAATTGTGTCAATCGCCTTATCCGGATCAATGCTGTCATCATATACCTTGATCACGGCGCCGGGCAGGGCCTTTTCATTGTGCTCTGCGTCGACCTTCAGAATCCTGGTAACAACATTTGTGAAGGTAATCGCAATGTTATCCGGATCTGTCGCATCGGGTGCTGCGGAAGCGTCAATCGTGCCGTCCCAGTTGTCGACCAGTGTGACTGTGATTTCGTGCACAGTCGGATCATAGGCGACGGTCTTGTCTGCCGGCTCCACTTCATTGATCGTGTACTTGATCTCAGCCTGACCGTTTACCATGTCATCCTGGTCGTAGGTAATCGGATCGAATGTGACAAGGCCTTTCGCGTCATTCTGTTTGGTCTGCAGCACCTGTCCGTTTTCGTCCTTCAGTTCGAAGCTGAATTCGCCAGCTTCCAGATCACGTCTTACCAGGATCTTCTTCGCGTAGAACTGGATCTCACCGGTAGAATAATATGTGTTGGTGAAGTCATAGCTGTTCTCTGCAGGATCAGCACTCGTGGCGATCGTACCGATGCCATTGTCGTTCAGCGTAACCGTAATAATGTATACTTCATCATCATACTCAACCGTCGTGTCAGTGCCAACCTTTTCAATTACCTTATAGGTCTTGGTTGTCTCGACATAATAGCCATTCGCATTCTTGTCCAGGTCATCGCCCGTGTACTTGATCGTCTTGAAGCTGTAGCTGCCGTCCGCTGCGTTGCTTACAGTCTCGAGCAGATTGTCTTCACTGTCATACAGTTCGAAGCTGAACTCGCCTTCCGTCAGCGTGCGGTTGACCAGGGTCTTCGTG
>JBGUHQ010000008.1:0-91080 GCA_045112195.1 Christensenellales bacterium
AGCACAAACAGGCAGACATAGCCGATCCTGCGAATTCTCCCATTTGGCGACCAGGGCATCCGGTCCGCTGAGGCCGAGATCTCTTCCTTCGGGTTTTTCCGGAAGAGCACGAAGACAAATATGACCAGAAGCAGCGCGGACATCGCGCACAGCGGCAGCATATGCAGCATGAAATGCCATGCGCTGACGCCGGCTTTTCCATACAGAAAAAGATTCTGGGGACTGCCGAAAGGCATCAGGAGCGATCCGCGGATCGCGGCGATGTTCTCCATGGAGATGACAGGCAGGATATACTTTTCCTTTCCACCATCCCGGAACAGCATGATGGTCAGCGGGACAAAGATGATCAGCGAAACATCGTTTGTTACGAACATGGAAGAAAAGAAAACGCCGAAGATCAGGAAAAGAGAAAGGGAAGTCATCCGCTTCAGGTTGCCGGCAAGTCCGACCAGCGGGCGAAGGACGTTTTCCTGCTTAAAACCCTCCAGGACGCACAGCATCATCAACAGTGTTCCCAGCGTATGCCAGTCGATATCCCTGAGAAGCTGCGGCGAAGGGGGCGTGATGATCAACGCTGCCGCCGCAGCCAGCAGAGACAGCGTCAGCATCATTTCCTTTTTCAGAAAAGAGAGGACCTGTTTCATCATAAAAGCCTTTCATGTTGCCTGATTCCGGAAAAACACCCGTGACAAGTCTCGCGGGTGTTTGCTGAATATCATTCAGGCAGCGCTTTATTCGAACTCGATGGCGGGATTATGTTTTCTACTGTATGTGGTGGTTTTCTCTGCTTCGCAAATACTATATGTATACATATTATACCTATTGTACCCGTTCTTTATGTTTCTTTTTCCCATTTTTTTCCCGCTAAATATGTATAGAGAGCATATGATTCTTTCATACAGTATTGTAACCTTCTTCATGAGAGAACCTCCTGGCTTTTGTGTTGGTTTGGTCGCTTAACACTATACCACTTGGTTCTCTCTTTTTTATCCCCTTATTGTTACCTATGTATTGTACTCATACAAATTCCGCCGCGGCAGCCGCGCGGATTGTTTGGGAACGGCGGGCTGTCGCCCGTTCGACAGATTCGGGAAACGCTGGCGCTTTCGTACGATTCAGGAACCGCATGTGGGAAATCCGCGGAACCAGGCCGTCCGCAACGGGTACGCGGAGGCTTGCCGCTGATGGGGAAGCGTGTTATTCTCCTGTATGTCTTCGGTTGGGATCGAACCAGGGATAATAACGATCCGAGGGGGGTGAGGGCATATGCGGTCCGGAAACGGGTATGACCGTTCCATTCTGGGAACGATTTTTACCCTTGCCTGGCCAACGATGCTGGAACAGCTCACGCAAACCGCTGTACAGTATATTGATACGGCGATGGTAGGCGCCCTCGGAACAAAGGCGACGGCGGCGGTAGGCGCCACGGGGACCGTAAACTGGCTGATCGGCAGCATCGTATCCGCTGTCGGGATCGGTTTTCTGGCTTTTATCGCCAGACAGATCGGGGCAGGCAGCCATGAACGGGCCAGGCAGGCAAGCGCGCAGGCGTGCACGATGACGCTGGCGCTGGGTCTGCTGCTGACAGCCCTGACGCTGCTGAACGCGAAACAGGTACCGGCCTGGATGCAGGTGGACCCGGAAATCCGTGATATGGCAGCCGGGTATTTCACGATCATCTATCTGCCCATGCTTTTCCGGACCGCATCCATTCTGCTGGGAACCGTCCTTCGGTCTGCCGGGGACACCCGTACGCCGATGCGCGTCGGCCTTGTGGTGAACGGCATGAATGTGCTGCTGAATCTCCTGCTGATCTTTCCCACCCGCACAATCAGTGTTTTCAATACAGAGATCCTGCTGCCCGGAGCCGGGCTGGGTGTTGAAGGAGCCGCCTGGGCAAGCGCCGCGTCCTTTGTGTATGGCGGCACAGCGATGATCCGGGCGCTCTGGAAGCACCCTGTCATTTCCCCCAGGGGACAGCGGTTCAAACCCGAGCGGGAGATTCTCCGGCCGTGCTTCCGGGTCGCCCTGCCCAACCTGGCACAGCGGTTTGCGACTTCTTTCGGGTATGTGGTATTCGCGTCCATGATCAACAGCTTGGGCGGTACATCCACGGCGGCCCATACGATCGCGAATACGGTTGAAAGTCTGTTCTATATCCCCGGATGGGGGATGCAGACCGCGGCGGCCACCCTGAGCGGAAACGCTTACGGCGCCAGGGATCATAACGGCCTGAAACGCCTGGCCGGTACGATTCTTCCCCTGGAGATCGGGCTGATGGTGATATCCGGAGGGCTGCTGTTTGCGTTTGCTGAATCACTGGTCGGGCTGTTCAGCCGGGATGAAGCCGTAATCCGCCTTGGAACGACCGTGCTGCGAATGGTCGCGGTATCGGAACCCTTCTACGGGATTCCGATCGTGGTGGAGGGCCTGATGCAGGGCGTTGGAAAGACAACGGCGCCTTTTGTTTACAACGTGATCGGCATGTGGGCTGTCCGTATTACGGGAACATGGATCTGCACCGGTATGCTGGGGCTGGGGCTTGTCGCGGCATGGGGATGCATGATCGGTCACAATCTGCTGCTGTGCGCCTTTTTTATCTATCATTATTTTTCCGGAAGATGGGATCCTTTTGTCAGCCGCGGGCGGAATGAAACGGAATCCCACGCAGGCAAATGAGTAAGCCGGAGGCTTTGATCAGACGGTTTTCAGCATATCCTTTCCGCTCCGCGAGAACAGGCGCATTTTTCTGAAACTGAAACAATAGAAGATGCTGGACAGCGTCCAGGTGAACGGATAGATCCAGTAGATCAGCCAGATCTCATGCATTGACTGGCCCAGTGTGAAAAGCACGGCTACCCGCACAGCGCACCAGCAGATCAGCATGACCAGCATGGGTGTCATCGGTTTTCCAAGTCCCCGCATCAGCGCGGAGGCGGCATGGGAGAACCCGCACAGGCAGTAGAAAAACGCGCATACGGTCGTTCGCCCCGCGCCGAAGCGGATGATTTCCGGATCCGCAGTGAACAGGGCGATCATATCCGGCGCGAAGAACCAGGCGATCACGCCGAAAACAAGAAGAATGCCGGCGGTACACAGCAGGCCGAATCTGGCGCCGGAACGGACCCGGTCCTGCTTTCCGGCTCCCATATTCTGGGAAACAAACGTTGTCAGCGCCATGGAAAACGCGGTAACCGGAAGGAACATGAACCCCTCCAGCTTCGTGCTGGAACCGATGCCCGCCATGGCGTTCCGGCCGAAGCTGTTGATATAGGACTGTATCAGCATGTTGGACAGATCGATCACGCATCCCTGCATGGCGGTCGGAAAGCCATACCGGACAATATACCGCAGGTTTTCACGGTCCACCCGGATCCTGCGGGGCTGCAGACGGATGATTTCGCGGCTTTTCAGCAGTTTTCCGCCTGCCAGTACCATGCTCAGGATTTCGGAGAGCACAGTCGCCAGCGCCGCCCCTTCCACATCCATATGAAAGGCGGATATAAACAGAATATCCAGCACAATGTTCGTCAGAGAACTGACCACCAGGCAGACCAGCGGGAAACGGCTTTCCCCGGAAGCCTGCAGGATACTGACGAACATATTATACATCACCAGGGCGGAAGCGCCGGCAAAATAGACCTGCAGGTACCGGCAGGACCGGTCGAAGACGCTTCCGGGAGTTCCCATCAGGCGGAGAATTCCCGGTGTGAGCAGCGTACCTGCCGCGGTCAGCAGGACGCTGAAAAAAAGGCCGACCGCAACGGCGGTATGTACCGCTTTTTCAGTGCTTTCCCGATGCCCCGCGCCGATATGGCGGGCAATGATGATCCCCGCTCCGGTGGCAAAGCCGGCGACAAAGCCGATCATCAGGTAGGTATAGGAACCTGTGGAGGTTACGGCGGCAAGGGCGTCCGCGTCCAGGTAGTTGCCCACAATCAGAGCGTCCACCGTGCTGTAAAGCTGCTGGAAGAAATAGCCTGCGAGGATCGGCAGCGCGAAGCCGAGCATTTTCCGGCGGATACTTCCTTCCGTCATCAGGGTGGTATGCTGCGCCATGGGATCTTTTCAGCCGCCTTTCATTTCACCGGATTCGCTCCTCCGGAAGGAATCCGGCAGAATGAATCTGTCGTTATCATAAGCGTTTCCGGGGATAATGTCCACTATGAATGAGGGACGGAGACGCGAAAGCACCCCGCGGGGACGGCGGAAAGCCCGGTGCCTGGATGAAGAAATACAGCGCCGCCATCTGGCGGCGCTGCCGGAGCATATTTCTGAATCAATCGACCGGTACGGGATTGCGGCCGGGAAGGCTTCAAGACCCGCGGCTTTTCCGGAACATAAAAGCCCGGACGGCATTGATCCCGATTTTGTAGGGAAGCGGGCGAAGCGCTCTGTCCGCTTCCTTCAGCTTTTCCCGGATGGGAATACCCTGGGGACAGTGCTTTTCGCACTTTCCGCAGCCGACGCACTGGCTGGCAAAGGCCGGTTTGCGGGTGAGGCCGACGGTCTGGGCGAACTGAAAGCGGCCGTCCCTTTTTCCTTCAATATACATGGCGTTATAGCACCGGAAAATCCCGGGAATGTCCACGCCCTGAGGACAGGGAACACAGTACCGGCAGCCGGTGCATCCCACCTTTTCCCCCGCGCGGATGCAGCGGATCACGCCCTGCAGGAAATCAAAATCCTCCCGCGTAAGATCCCCCGGCCGGGCTTCATCCGCAGTCCGGACGTTTTTCTCCACCATTTCCAGCGAATTCATACCGGAGAGAACCACGGTGACTTCCGGCTGGTTATAGAGCCAGCGGAAGGCCCATTCCGCCGGGCTCCAGCCACGGACGTTGCCGGCAAAGGCTTCCCGGGCTTCCTTCGGGAGCATGTTGACCAGTTTACCGCCGCGCAGAGGCTCCATGATGATCACCGGAATGTTCCTGGCGGCGGCGGCTTTCAGCCCCTGTACGCCGGCCTGGGTGTTTTCATCCAGGTAGTTGTACTGGATCTGGCAGAAATTCCAGTCGTAATCCTCCAGAATTTTCAGGAAGTTTTCCGTGTTTCCGTGATAGGAAAACCCGATATTCCGGATCGCTCCCGACGCTTTTTTATCCCGGATCCAGTCCAGGATACCGGCGTGCTTCAGCCGTTCCCACTGGGCGTAATCCGTCAGGTGGTGCATGAGGTAATAATCCACATAATCCGTCTGCAGCCGGGAAAGCTCCTCCAGGAACAGTTTCTCCACGCCGCTGATGCTGCTGATCATATAATGAGGCAGCTTGGTGGCGATGTTCACGTCCTTCCGGATGCCGTTCCGGGCCAGGACGGCGCCCAGCAGCGCTTCGCTGCCGGCATAGACATAGGCGGTGTCATAGTAATTGACACCGGCGCGGAAGGCGGCCATGATCTCACGTTCCGCCTTGTCAATATCCAGGGCGGAACCCTTCCGGGTAAAGCGCATGCAGCCGAATCCGAGCACGGACAGGCCGTTTCCGTTCTGATCCTTCCGGTATTGCACTGGCGATCCCTCCCGATCAGTTTTTTCATACGGGAATTGTATCGCAATGATCATACTTACGCAGCCTGCTGTTTCCCTGACGCCTTTGTGAAAGCCTGATGAAAAACTGAAAAGTATCCGCGTGCGGAACAAAACTGTTTAGCCGGGAAGAAAAATGTGGTAACATAACAGCCAGAGGAAAGAGATACAGACAGCCGGCGGGAGGCCGGCGGAAGCATATACCGCGGAAGACGGAACGAGGAGGCTGAACGTATGAAAACCAGTCCGATCACATGGGCCATTATCCGGATCCTGACCAGGCGGGGAAAACGCCATGTGAAGGAACTGCGCTCCAACTGCGCCCGGGCCGGCGAGCTGAACCGGGAACTGCTGATGCGGACTGTACACGATAACCGGGATACGGAGTACGGCCGGAAGTATCATTTTGACCAGATCCATTCCGTTGAGGATTACAAGCGGCTGGTTCCCCTGAGCAATTATGACAGCTACGCGCCGTATATTGAGCGGATGACGGATAAGGAGGAACTGGGCACCAACGAAATTGATCACGGTGTGCTGTTCCTGCAGCAGGAACAGACTCATGCCCTGTGGCGTGAGCTGCGGATCCAGAAAGGCGCGTCCCTGAACCAGGTCAAACCTGTGCGGGTTCTGGATACGCCCATGAAGAAGCAGTTCTTTTACGCGCTGCGGGAGGAGTAAAACCGCAGCTGATGAAGATGAATCGGAAAACCCGATAAAAGCATGGATGAGCAGCGCCGGGAACGGACCGGGAGTACAGGAGAAGAGAAATGGCAAACAAACGAAGCGGCAGCCTGCGGGAATGGTTCTGTATTACAGCGGGTATCCTGATTATGACGGTGGGTATTTATTTCTTTAAATTTCCGAACCATTTTTCCACCGGCGGCGTTACGGGTATCGCGATTGTCCTGGGTCATTACCTGCCGGCCGTGACACCCGGATCACTGGTGACAATCATTAATATCGCGCTGCTGATTCTCGGTTTCGCGGTGCTGGGAAAGTCTTTCGGAATCCGGACGGTATACGCGTCCCTGCTGATGTCCGGCACATTGCAGCTTCTGGAGATTCTCTGCCCGATGCGGGCGCCTATGACAACCCAGCCGCTGGTTGAGCTGCTGTTTGCCGTCGGACTTCCGGCGGTCGGTTCCGCGATCCTGTTCAACCTGGACGCGTCCTCAGGCGGCACGGATATCCTTGCGATGATCCTGCGGAAATATACCGCGCTGAACATCGGCATTGCCCTGCTCTGCAGCGATATTATCATCACCGTTTCCGCGTGCTTTGCCTTCGGAATGGAGACAGGATTGTTCTCCATTCTGGGACTGATCATCAAATCACTGTTTATGGATGTTGTCATGGACAATCTGAAGACAAAGAAATGCTTCCAGATCATCACGTCCGAACCGGAGCCCATTGAACGGTTTATCACGGAAACCATTCACCGCGGCGCAACCCGTCTGCAGGGAGAGGGCGTCTATACGCACGAAGGCAAGATGGTGCTGCTGACGGTGGTGTCCCGCCATGAGGCGGTGCTGCTGCGGAATTTTATCCGGCAGCAGGATCCCGGAGCGTTTATGATCATTACCTCCAGCACAGAGATCATCGGAAAAGGTTTTCGCGGGATCAACTGAATGATTCCGCGGAAACCTTTCCCGATCACGGTATTTTCATTTGTAAAACCGATCCGGACGCGGAAGCAAACCCGACCGTATTGCCCGACGCGCCGGCCCGGACGGGATCCCCGGGATCCAGGTGCGCGGTGAGCGGCACGGGGCAGGGGCGGATGAGCAAACCGGGTTACAGCCCTGAAACTTTAAGCAAACTCTTGTTTTCGTACATCATCCGGTCCGCCCGCTCAAACACCGCGGCAACGGAGTCGTCGCCATCGAAGCGGGACATGCCGCAGGCGACCACCACGCCGCCGCTGCGGAGCGCTTTCTGATTATGGGCTGAAATCAGGGCTGTCAGCTCCTCGACGCGCACGTAATCCTCTCCCTGCGAGATTACCACAAACTCATCCCCGCCGACACGGAAAACAGGACTGTGCTTGAAGGTTCTGCAGATCAGCCTGCACGCCTGCAGCAGGCAGTCGTCGCCGGCCTGGTGCCCGGCTGTATCGTTTATCTTCTTCAGGTTGTTTACATCCAGAACTGAAATGGCGAAAGGCGGCTGGTTCTTACCTGCAATCAGGCGGTTCATCTTTTCTTCCGCCTTCAGGTAGGAATGCTTGTTTTTAACTCCGGTGAGCGCGTCCACGGCCGCCTGGGCCTGGGCCTGGGAGAGACGTTTCCGGTATTCCGCTTCCTGGCGCACCTGGGTATCGATATCGTTGATACCGGCGATCAGGCGGCGCCCTCCTTTTTCCTCCACCATGGCTGCCCTGAACTGGACATAGCGGGGCTGTCCGCCGGCGGTGATGCGGTGCGTCAGGGCAAAGACACCCCTCTCGCTGATCCCGTTCAGGATGTTTTCCTCAGTAACCGCGTGCAGATACCCCTCCAGGTCATCCGGCCAGACAAGCTCTGAGGCCAGATTCCGGAGATCGTTGAAGAAATCCGCGCCTTCCCGCATCGGCACGTCGCCTTCATTCCGGAGGGAAGCGTTGTATTCCCGGTACTGTCTGCTTTCCGGGTCCACAATAAAGATGGCAATAAAATCGCCGGCCAGGGCGCTGATCCGGGTATAAGCGATGCGTTCTTCCTGTATCCGTTCCTCAGCCCGGCGGATCTGTTCCCTGTCTGTCACATCCTGGCACATGCCCAGAAGACGCAGCCGTCCGGAAGGATCAACAAACTTGAGTTTTGTAGTCTGGAACTGCCGCGGGATCCCGGCGGCATCCGGCACATCCTCAAAGAAAATATACGGCCGGTCCATGGATAACGCTGTTTTGTCGTCTTCCATAAAGTGCCGCGCAGTCACCTCGTCAAAGATGTCCGCGTCGGTCAACCCGATCACGCCCTGCAGGCTATCCTTATGAGCATACTCCGCGAAGGCCTGGTTGCAGGCAACGTAAGCGCCGGTTTCCGCGTCCTTGTAGAAGCTCAGCGCGGGCATATTGTCCAGCAGGATGGAAACGGATTCCTGCAACTGGCGAACCTTGTCCGCTTCCGACAGCCGGCTGCGGGTCTCGTTTTCCTCGTCGCTGATGACGAACGCATGGAGCAGGCTGGTGCCCAGCATATACGTGATCGTATAGAGCGGCAGATAGGGAAACCAGAGCTGGATGATCAGGAAAATGCTTTTGATCAGTCCGAAAAGCCCCACCGTCCGGTACCGGTTTACTTTTTTCATGGTGCCGCGCAGCCGGAAGAACACCCCGAACGCGTGTACCGATACCAACATAAGCAGGAGGATCTGGGTAATCAGGACCGCGTACCGGAGGTCCAGCGCTCTGTAAACGCTTGACTGATCCACCGTGAACAGGAGCGGAGTGAAGCAGTTGGCGACGGAGATGACCGTCACCGCTCCCGCGAAGATTCGTCCGGCATACAGAATGAAACGGCTGAAGCGGTCCCGCTCCCCGAGATAAATGACGGAGGAACGCGTCCAGCACAGCACGCCGGCTGCCATCGCGATAAAGTATACCGTCGTATCCGCAAAGAGCAGGGACGCCCATTTTTCCGCCTCAAACCAACCCCACACAATATCCGTGAGGTAATAGATGAGCACGGCAAACAGGAACTGCCGGTAGGCCTTGCCGGCAGGGGTTCGGCTGATCCGGTTCCGTTTCAGGAGGAAATCCTTGTGCTCAAACAGCAGAATGAGGAAGGCAAGGATTCCGATCGCAGAATAATACATCCGTATTGTTCCTCCGGGGTCAGACTTTCATGCTTTTCGTATACGATCCCGGACCCGTCCATGATCCGGTGGAAAAAAACGCTTCGCTTCAAGGAAGTCCTGCCGAATGCCGCAATCACGGGTTTTATCCGGCCGTCGGAAGCCATTGAATACGCGAAAGCAAACCGGGTTGCCCTGGCCGTTCTGGATATTGAGCTGGGAACGGCCAACGGCTTTGATCTTTGCCGCGCGCTGCTGGAGATCAATCCGCACACCAATGTAGTCTTTCTGACCGCCTTCCCTGACTATTCTCTTGACGCATGGAATACCGAGGCGGCCGGATTCATGGTCAAGCCGCTGACCCCGGAAGGGTTTCGCGCGCAGCTTCGGAAGCTGCGGTATCCGTTTCTGACGGGAGGGACGGAGGCATGATCAACTGGCTTGAGTTTTTTTATTACTTTATCACCGGCGCCGCGATGCTGCTGACGCTGACGGCCACGTCGGAATGCGCGTTTACATGACTGTCAGTATGACGACCGCGAGGGCGGTCCTGCCAGTGACGGGATTCGAGGCCAGATGGCGGATAAGGGCGTGCATGGTGTCCCCGTTCGGGAGGGACTCCTGCAGGTTTTCCCATCCGCCCTCGTCCCGGCGGCGGATGATGGCTTCCACAAAGGGACTCATCTGCGCCGGGTCGTCCAGGGACATGGCGTTTTGCGGGTTCTCCTCCAGCGTGAAATCGATGTGCCGGGCCAGGAACTCGCGGTAGCTCCGGTTGGCGCGGATGATAACCGCCGAATGCGCGTCCGCCTCCATGACCGCCATGGGAAGCGTCCGGAAATAGCTGCTGTAATCCGGCCCCGCGCCTTCCGTTTTCGCGACCATGGACGGATCCCGGAGGTTGATCTTGCTGATGCTGTTGTAATACTCGGTTTCCCCGGGGTTTTCCAGCCCGATCCGGTACCCGGTTTCCCGCCGTTCCCGCAGTTCGTCCTGGCTCACCGGAGCGCTGTAGAAATATCCCTGGACCTTGCCGGCGCCGATCTCAGACAGGAACCGGACCTGGTCTTCCCTTTCCACGCCCTCAACGATTGTGTTGATCCCAAGGCCCAGGGCCATGCTGATCAGCTCCGTCAGGATGACGCGGTTCCTGTCGGAACCGTCGTACTCCCGCATGAAACGCATATCCAGCTTGATGGTGTCGAAGGGGAGGCTTTGGAGTACGTCCAGCGAGCTGAAGCCGCTGCCGAAGTCGTCCATCCATACCTTGAACCCTTTTTCCCCGAAACGCTCGATCTGTCGCCGCATAAAGTCGAAGTCGGACCCGATCACGCTCTCCGTGATCTCGATCCGGATCAGTTCCCGGTCCACGCCGGCCAGGTCCACCCGCTTCGCGATCTCCTCCACCATGTCGCAGGCGTCAAAGTCCGTCCGGCTCAGGTTGACGGATACCGGAACCAGCGGGATGCCGTCCTCCGCCTTCATCCGCAGGAAGTTTGCCACCTCTTCCACCATGTGCAGGTCCAGCTTGTAGGCCAGGCGGGCCTCCTCCAGCGCGGGGATAAACTCCGCGGGGGAGATCATGCCCCGTTCCGGATCGTTCCACCGGGCCAGGGCTTCCTCCGCGCAGACCCGGTTGTTGACCAGCCGCACGATCGGCTGGATCCAGGCGCGGATCCGCCCCTTCGTGATGGCCTCTTCCAGGTGGTCGGCGATGTACTGCTTCCGGGCCCGGTTCCGCGCCTCGCTGGGGCTGGCGTCCGCCAGTTTCCGGCGGATGCCCTCGCTGCGGTAGAAGGATTCCTTGTCGGAATACATATCCTGATCCGCCCGGCGGAAGAGGGCAAGGTAGTCGGCGTCCGAATGCGGGTCGAACACCGCGAAGCCCTTGGAAACCGAAAGCTCCGCCTCGGGATGGACCGGCCGCCGGTTCATCCGGAGAATGGTTTCCTGCAGCTGCGCGCCCAGGCGGGACACTTGCTCCCGGTCCGCGTCTTCCATGACGGCAACAAACTCGTCCCCGCCGATCCGGAAGACGCTCTCCCGGCCGAAAACCTCCGTGAGGGCATCGGCCGCCTGGATGATGATCCGGTCGCCGGTTTCATGCCCGCAGAGGTCGTTGATCTGTTTCAGGTTGTTGAGATCGAAGATTCCGATGGCGAAGGAGGCTTTTCCGTCTGTGATCTGCCGGTTCAGATGGTCCACCTTTTCCAGGTACGCGTTCCGGCTGCCAGCGCCGGTCATCAGGTCCCGCTTCGCCTGGGCATTGGTATAAAGGATGTATTCCTTCAGACGGCCCTGGGTTTTCTGCAGGCGTTCCCGGATGGCTTCGATGTCACGGTCCTGGGAGGCGCGGCTTTCTGGATCCATGCCGGGGTCTTCGCCCTCTCCCAGGCGGATTGCCCGCGCCAGCTGTTCCACGTCGTTCCCGAGCTCCACCGCTTCCTGGCTGACCCGGTGAAGCCGCGACCTCAGACGGCTTGAAATCATCAGCGTCATACCGATGCCGGCCGCCAGCGTCAGGAACACGGCGGTCAGTACGATCCACAGCTGCTTTGTCAGCCGGTCGTTGTACCAGTTCGCGTCAAAATCCACGGCCACCACGCAGGCGACTTTTCCATCCGAGGTAAAGACCGGGCTGTAGGAACTGTAAAAGACGCCCCAGGCATCCTCGTAAGCTTCCCGGTCCACGCCGCCGACTCCGTCAAAGGCGGCCACCAGCGCTGGCGTCGTAATAACCGGATCCTCAAAGGCGCCTGGGTCGTCGGACGGGTCGATGCCGAAAACGTACAGGCCGTCTCCGCGGTCGTAGACACAGTAAATAAATTCCAGCTCAATATTGTCGTAGAAGGTGCGCAGGATCCGCATGCCCTCCCGGTACGCCGGCGTATCCACGTCCCCGGCGGTCAGGCCGGCCAGGGCGTCCCCGTCCAGCATGTCCGCGGCGGTGTTGGAGATGTCGAGCATCCGTTCGTTGATCAGCGTCCGCAGGGCGTCACTGGACTGGGAAGAAAGCACAAAACCAATCAGCCCTGTGATCAGTACGACCACAGCGCACAGGACGACGACGGCGGTCATCGTCAGGCTGAGACTGTTTTTTTTCTTCACCGGGACACCTCTTCCGGAACGGATTTAGCGTTCATATCATTTTTATGGCAAACAGCACGCCGGCTATCATCCCGGACAAGTTATCTTTCCCGGACATTATACTCCCGGTGAACAGATTTCACAAGGGACAAGCAATCAAAATGGCCGGGCTGGATGAACTGACTAAATTGGCACATCCGGGCTTATGGCGGCTGTTCATTGCGTATGATAATCTCTGCGACGCGGAGGACGCGGCAGTTCCCCGGAACCCGGACGATCATGAATCCGCGGAAAGATACCTGAAGTAAAGCTGCCGGCACTTGAAGACGATACATCGTTCAGATATAATAAATTAGATGAAAAAGGAGCTGTTATGCATGAAAAAACTGATATGTGTTCTGATGGCTGCCCTGATGGCAATCGGTTCCGCGGCGGCGGCAGAACAAACGGAGGATGATCTTCTGGAAAGCATGATTTCCGCCATGGCGCTGCGGGATAAAGTGGCGCAGATGATGCTCCCGTCCTTCCGGCTCTGGAAAGAAGTACCGGAAAAGGAGGAGGAGCGGGAGAAAGCGAAGGAGGATCCCGGCGTCAAAATCACGGAACTGAACGACGAAATCCGCGGGATGCTGGCCCGTAATCATTTCGGCGGAGTTCTGCTGTTCGGGGAGAATTTCGCTGACGCGGAACAGACGCTCCGGCTGGTGGCGGACATGCAGACCGCCAACCAGGCAGGCGGCGGCATTCCGATGCTGATAGCCGTGGACGAGGAAGGCGGCAGTGTGGCGCGCCTGAACTACGGAACGATCGGCGTCAGCAATATGGCGCTGGGCGCTTCGGGCGATCCGGAGAACGCCCGGATCATGGCGGGCATCCACGGTGAGGAAATCGGACTGCTGGGCATCCATATGGATTTTGCGCCTGTGATGGATGTCAACAACAACGCGGCCAACCCGGTTATCGGCGTCCGCTCTTTTTCCGATGATCCGCACATCGTGGCGGAGTACGGAAAAGCTTATATCCAGGGTTTGCACGACGCGGGGATCATGGCCACGCTCAAGCACTTTCCGGGCCACGGCAATACGGATACGGACAGCCATACGGGCTTTCCGGTGATTGACAGCACCTATGAGGAACTTCAGGCCAACGAACTGATTCCCTTCAAAGCCGGGATCGAAGCAGGGGCAGACCTGGTCATGACGGCGCACATTCAGTTTCCGCAGATTGAAACAGAAACCTACACCTCCATTTCCACCGGGGAACAGGTATACCTGCCCGCCACCATGAGCCGCAGAATCCTGACAGATATCCTGCGGGGAGATATGGGCTTTGAGGGCGTGATCGTTTCCGACGCGCTGGATATGGCCGCGGTTTTCAATCATTTCAGCACGGAGGACTTGCTTCGGCAGGCCATCAACGCCGGCGTGGATATGCTGATCCTTCCCTGCGTGAAGGATACCGGCCTGTTCGCACTGACGGAAACCATGCTGGACAAAACCGTTGAAATGGTGGAGAAGGGGGAAATTGACGAAAGCCGGATCAACGAATCTGTCAGGCGCATCCTGAAGCTGAAGATGAAGTATGGCATTCCGGACCTGACAGACTTCACCGTAACCGGGGAACAGATTTCCGCCGCAAAGGAAGGAATCGGTTCCGCGGCGCACCGGGACACGGAATGGCAGATTGCCGAAAAGGCGCTGACCCTGGTGAAGAACGAAAACAACGCGTTCCCGCTGCAGCTGAAAGAAGGCGAAAAAACGCTGATTCTCTTTGCCGATTCCTGTGCCAGCCGCGCCGGAGCGGGCGACCTTGCCCGGCAGATGCTGGAAGAAAAGGAGGCGCTGCCGGAGGGCGCTGAGATCACGGTGATGAAGAACACGAAGGAAAACGGTGGGGAGTGCATCGCGGCCGCCGCGGAAGCGGATCATGTGATCCTGGTTCACCGGGTTTACAATGTGGCCTGTATGGATCCGGCCACAGAAGACGGATTCTCTTCCGGAACGTTTGACAGGATCATCGGGGCGGTCCATGAAGACGGGAAGACCGTGATCGTCGTCAGCTGCCAGCTGCCTTACGACGCGGCGCGTTTCCCGGCAGCGGACGCGATCCTCCTGACCTACTGGGGCAGCGCGATGCCGCAACTTCCGCCGGAAGGCAGTTCCTGGTCCGCCAACCTGCCCGCCGGGCTGCTGGCCTGCTTCGGAGTATGCAAAGCGGAAGGAAAGCTTCCGGTTGAGATCCCGGCGCTGGACGATAACCGGCGGCCGACGGACCGGATCGTGTTCCCGCGGGCGAAGTAAGAAGCGGCCCTGAAGAGGACGGAACACGCGGCGTCCGGGGGATCAAAACCGAAGGAGTGCACAACACATTGATTTTACCGGCCATTGATATGCGGTAAGGCATCGCTGATAAGGAACCGTATGAAAGGTAAATCCGGAGATTACTGAAAAAGGAAATCATAAGCCCGTAAACCGGGCTCAAAGCCGGCCGCGAGGCAAAAAAGGCCCGGATCCCGCTGAAAAAGGGAATCCGGGCTTTTAATCATGATTGTTCGAACCCGATAATGGAATTGTGTGTTCTATATATATGGCGGCAGCATATGGCGCTGCGTCAACAGTTCCGGCCGGCACAGTTGCTTTGCGGAGAGAACCCCGCGCTTTTTCCGTGTTTCCCGGATGATGCCGCGCATGGGCAGGCAGTCTTACGGCTCCTGGACGGGAGGAGCGCACACCAGGCGCAGGTTGTCACCGGAGGCCTCGGCCATGACGAGGCGCATGTACGCCCCGAAGGCGGATTCCGGATGGCTTTCCCAGAGGGCGTACGCAGGGTCCTCCGTCCAGGAGGCGTCGTCTTCCCGGAAGGTTCCGGAAAAATAGGCTAGGTTGAATCTTGCCGCGTAATCCGCCATCATCCTGATCTCGTCCTCCTTCCCGGTGAGGGAGGCAGAGGCTTTTTCACGGGTGATGCCGGCGAACCATTCCCGGCTCATCTCCGGAAAACCTTCCGGAAGGAACCGGCTGTCCAGTTCGCGGGCTTCATAGACAAGGCTGCCGTCATCGCCGGCCGTTACCAAGGCATAGCGGTGCGGCCAGATGCAGAAGGCGCCCAGCGCAGCGTCAGCCAGACCGTCTTCCCGGGCGATATGCTGGATATGCAGGTGGCCGGACAGGTTCAGCTTCACGCCGTACCGGGCGGCAAGGGAAGCCATTTGCCCGCTGCCGAACATCAGGAAGTTATCCCGGGAGAATTCCGTATGCGGCAGCAGGCTGTGGTGGGTAGCAGTGACCACCTGCGCGCCCGCCTCCGAGGCGGCTGAAAGCACGCTGTCCAGCCAGGTCTCATGCCGGTCGGTAAAGAGGCCGAAGGTCTGCGCTCCGTCCCGGTACCAGGATACATCCGTCATGGCAACCCACAGGCTGTCGCTGACTTTCACGGTATAGCTGAAACCGGCGTCCCCGAACCAGGTGAAACCTGAATAGACGGAAGCGAATTCCTCCGGCGTGACGGGGTCCGTACGGTAGTATGTTTTACCGGAAAAACCGACGGGGGCGGAGATGTTGATGTCGTGGTTGCCGGGAATGATCCGGACAGGGACGCCCGCTTCCTCCACGGTCCTGAACCAGTCCGCCAGCGCGAGATGGCTGGCTTTTTCGCCGTTGAAGGTCAGGTCGCCGGTCACAAGGAGGACATCCGGTTTTTCCGCCATGATTTCCCGGTACAGGGCGGCAAGCAGCTCTTCGCCGTACTGCGTCAGCTTTCCGTCGCCCCGGCGCAGTGAACTGAGGAAAAGCCCGCTGTTGCGGTACAGCTCCGGAGCCAGATAATGAAGGTCGGAAACGACCATGAGCCTGGATTCCGCGGACGCAGAACCAGCGGCCAGCGAAAGGCAGAGCACAGCCAGAAAGATGATAAGCCGCAAGGCGGCCGGCATGAACCGGAAAAGAAAGCGCTTTTCTGTCCTCATAACCATACCGCCTCCAGTTCCTGAGTTTATTCCACGGCGTTGTTCCGCACAGGAAGTCATCCGTCCGTACAGTACATTGTAACACCGGGAGAAACGCCCAACAAGCTGACAGAACGCGTACATCGGAAAAAGAGCTGTTTTCAGGCAGAAGACCAATCCGGCCTATCAGTTGGCACTGTTCTCCGGGTCAAAATTTGGTCACGAAGCAAAATAAAAAACCCGGAACCTGTTGATCAATCAAAAGTTCCGGGTTTTTTACAATTATCCGAACCCGATGGTGGCGACGGGCTTTTCACCGGGAAACACGCCAACCGAAAGAACGGCAGCATTCAGGATTGATTGTATTCATTCATGCTGCCTGATAAAACAGCTGATCGACAGAAACCTCAAAACAACGCATTGCCGGAATGGTTTGAAGCCGGTACCTTTATCAGTGCCACTGGAAACTGTGCGAATCGTGAAAAGCAGCTATGACAGTCCGGGAAAGAAGATGTATGTAACAGGATACATTCTTTCTCCGCTCCTATCACTGCCTGTTAATCAGGACAGGCTGTTCCGCCGGCCCACTTGCTCTCAAGAGGGAAAAGGTTTATAGTAGATTCACAGAAATACCGTTTTACAGAATTTCATACAGAAGGAGGAACGAATCATGGCTATCCAGATTGTTGAGATTCCGAATCACCAGAACAAGGTACGTCTGCGCGTCGCCCGCGGGCATTTCGCCACAAGCCACAGCCATATCAATTACTACATTGACCTGACCATGACCAAGCACCGGCTGTCAGAAGCCCGGATTGCCGCGGAAGAATTATGCGGCATGTACAAGAATTCCACAATCGTGGACTCCATCCTCTGCCTGGACGGAACGGAGGTGTTGGGCACCTGCATGGCATCAGCACTGTCCGAGGCCGGGTTCCGGAGCATGAATGCGCACCAGACGATATACGTGGTGACTCCGGAACATACCTCCGGAAGCCAGCTGATCTTCCGGGACAATATCGCTCCGATGATTGTGGGCAAGCATGTGCTCGTGCTGGCAGCCTCTCTGACCACTGGCTTTACCGCCCGCTCCGCCATCGAGGCTATCCGGTATTACAGCGGTGTGCCCGCTGGTGTCTCAGCCATCTTCTCCGCGATTGATGAATGTGAAGGCTTCCCGGTCAAGAGTGTTTTCACCGTAAAGGAGAACATCCCCGATTATGTCAGCTGCTCCTCCCACAACTGCCCGATGTGCAAGGCGGGGGAAAAGCTGACAGGACTGGTCAACAGCCACGGCGTTTCCTCCTTCTGAGGACGCACTTTTTGGAAAAACGGAAGCTAGGCATGATGCCCGGCTTCCGTTGTATTTCAATGCCATTCGTCTTACTGACGTGCCGCAAGATAAAAAACATCCCGGGGACCTTTGTAAATAAGGCTCCCGGGTTTCTTGCAGTTATTCAAATTCGATGGTGGCGACGGGCTTTTCGGAGATGTCCCAGAGGACGCGGTTGACGCCGGGAACGGTTTTGACGATCCGGTCGCGCATGGTGCAGAGCACGGGGAAGGGAATCTCCGGGATGGTGGCGGTGACGGCGTCCACGGTGTTGACCGCGCGGATGATCACAGCCCAGCCCATGTAGCGTTCGCCCTTGCCGTCCACGTACTTGATGCCGGTGGACTGGAAGTCGGGGATTACGCAGAAGTACTGCCACGGGGTCTCCGGCAGCTTGCCGATTTCCTCACGGACGATGGCGTCCGCCTCGCGGAGGGCTTCCAGTCGGTCACGGGTGATGGCGCCGACGCAGCGGACGCCCAGGCCGGGGCCGGGAAAGGGCTGGCGGTAGACCATGCCGTCCGGCAGGCCCAGGGTCTTGCCGACCACGCGGACCTCATCCTTGTACAGGAGCTTGACGGGCTCGACCAGCTCAAACTGCAGGTCGTCCGGCAGGCCGCCGACATTGTGGTGGGCCTTGACGCCTACGCTCTCGGTAATATCGGGATAGATGGTGCCCTGCGCCAGGAAGGCGATGCCGTCCTGCTTGCGGGCTTCTTCTTCAAACACGCGGATAAACTCGGCGCCGATAATTTTGCGCTTCTGTTCCGGGTCGCTGACACCGGCCAACTTATCCAGGAAGCGGTCGACCGCGTCCACATAAACCAGGTTGGCGTTCATCTGGTTCCGGAATACTTCGATCACCTGCTCGGGTTCGCCCTTGCGCAGGAGGCCGTGGTTCACGTGAACGCAGACCAGGTTCCGGCCGATCGCCCTGATCAGCAGGGCGGCGACGACGGAAGAATCCACGCCGCCGGACAGGGCGAGCAGAACCTTCCTGTCCCCGACCTGTTCCCTTACCGCTTTGATCTGTTCCTCAATAAAGGCGTTGGCGAGTTCCGGGGTAGTGATCCGCTGCATGCTTTCAGGCCGTTTGTTACTGTCCATCTTTTATCCTCCAGTCATTCCACAGAATTTCATATATAATACAGAGACAAGGATAGGAAAAGAGGGAGAGACTGTCAATCGAAAAACATGACAGAATTATAAACCCTTTTTTTCAGAAACCCTAATTTTGCTCCGGCCTGCGCCAAAAAGTGAAAAGTGATTGACAAGCGGTTCTTCTGAGTTTACAATACTGCCGCTGGAAGGCTAACATATAAACTTAACAAAAGAGTTAACAAAACTGACCCCCAGCAGAATCAAATACCGGAAAAGCAGGAGGGGAGCCTGATGACCGATCTCTATCCGTTAGTGATGAAACCCGCGTTCCGAAGCGGAAAGAACACCCCCTGGGGCGGACACGCCCTGAAGGACAAATACGGGAAAAACACGCCGGAGGAGATTACCGGGGAGAGCCTGGAGATATCAGCGCTTCCGGGATATGAGAGCCGGGTGGCCAACGGAGCGTGCCGGGGGAAAAGCCTGAGCGAGGTGTTCCGTCTCTGGGGTGAAAAGCTGACAGGGGAAAGGGAAAAAGGTTTTCCGCTAATGCTCAAGCTCCTGGACGCCCGGCAGTGCCTGTCTGTACAGGTGCACCCGGATGATGCCTATGCGATGGATCACGAAGGGAAACGCGGTAAAAGCGAAGCGTGGTATATCCTGGACGCGGAACCCGGAGCCCGGCTGGTTTACGGGATCGAGACGCACGGTGAAAAACTGGACGATATCGTAGCATCCGGCCGGCTGGAGGAATGCCTGCACTGGGTGGAGGTTAAACCGGGAGACATCTTTTATATACCCAGCGGCACAATCCATGCCCTCGGCTCCGGGATTCAATGCTATGAGATCCAGCAATCCAGCGACGTAACCTACCGCTTCTGGGACTGGGGCCGGGTCGGGAAAGACGGAAAACCCCGTGAGCTGCATACGCGGCAGGCGCTGTCCGTATCGAAAGCGGAATGTCCGGTCGGCACGGCGGGAACGGAAGAAAAGACCGTCGAGGGAGGAACCGTTACGATGCTGGTCAGCGATCCGCATTTCCGGCTGTGCACGGTTGACCTGGACGGAACCTTCGCGCTGCCTGCCGGCAGGATGCAGTTTCTGACGACCACCACGCCCTGCACGCTGAGCTGGGGAACGCACAGCCATGAACTGGCTGCATACCGGAGCGTGCTGATCCCGGCACGAATGGAGAATGTCAGGATTTCCGGGCATGGACGGATCCTGCTATCGAGCGCCCTGTAAACCGGAGTACGATATGACGGAACATATTGAAATGCGACCGCGGCATGATCTTCATCGTTTTCCGGAAACAGGTTTACGCAGGGTCGGCCGGCGGATCGGTGAGGGAATAAAAACAGATTGACAGCAAATGAATTTTCGGTACAATACAATCAGATTAACAAAATGATTAACAAAGGAGTAAACAATGTTTCAGGACGAGATTCGTTCACAGCTCGAGGAGAAGATCCTACCGTTCTGGATGGGTCTGAAAGACGAAACGTACGGCGGTTTCTACGGATATATGGACAACAACCTGCTGCTGAACCGGACGGCTGATAAAGGCTGCATACTGAACAGCCGGATTCTGTGGACCTTCTCGGAGGCCGCGCGCCTGATTGACCGGGAGAAATACCTTCCGTTCGCGGCCCATGCCTACCGTTTCCTGGAACGGTTCCTGGACCCGGAAAACGGCGGTGTGTACTGGTCCGTGACATACGACGGAAAACCGGCGGACACCACGAAACACACCTACTGCCAGGCTTTCACGGTTTACGGCCTGGCCGCCTATTACCGGCTGACCGGCGAGCAGAGGGCGCTGGGCAGAGCGATGAACCTGTTCCGGACGATTGAGGGCAGGTGCAGGGACGAAGGCGGATACCTGGAAGCGCTGAAGGCGGATTTCCTGCCGGAAAGCAACGAAAAGCTGAGCGAGAACGGCGTGATGGCTTCCCGGACGATGAATACGCTGCTGCATGTGGTGGAAGCGTACACTGAGTTGTACCGGGCACAGCCGGACGGGCAGGTCATGGTGGCGTGCGTGGAAGGCCTGAACCAGTTCCTGGCGCAGATCTACAATCCGGAAAAGCGCCGGATGGAAGTGTTTTTTGACGCGGCGTTCCGGCCGCTGCTGGATATGCAGAGCTACGGGCACGATATCGAAGGCAGCTGGCTGGTCTGGGACGCCGTGGAGATGTTCATCCGGGAGGATGGACGGGAACCCTGGCGGAAGATGTGCCTGGACCTGCTGGAAAGCGCTACAGAGCGCGGGTTTACCGACCACGGCCTGCATTATGAGGTCGTGAACGGCGAGGTCAATACCACCCGGGCCTGGTGGCCGCAGGCGGAGACGATGCTCGGATTCGATTTTGGCTGGCGGATGACAAAAGATCCGGTATGGATCAGCCGGATGCGGACGCAGTGGGCGTATATCCTCGGGCATACCGTCGATCCCCGGGAGGGGAGCGAGTGGTTCAACGAACTGCGGGAAGACGGAACGCTGATTGGCGAAAAGCCGATGGTGGATGAATGGAAATGCCCCTATCATAACGGACGCATGTGCCTGCGCCTGGCAGCCGCTGAGCTGCCGGCGAAGCTCTGAGGATAAGCGGATGAAGATCAAAGGATTTACCTACGGATACGACGGAAAGCGCGGCGACTACCGGACGGCGGAGGCCGCACTGTCTGTTGAACGGCTGGCTGCCCTCGGCGGGGACTGGGCAGCGCTGGCATTCACGGTCTGCCAGGATACGTACCACTCCACGCAGATCCGGCCCGATTACCGGTTTACCGTCACGGACAGGGATGTCGCGGAAGCGGTGACCCGCCTGCGCGGGGCCGGGATGAAGGTCTGCATGAAACCCATCGTCAACTGCCTGGACGGTGTATGGCGCGCGAACATCGATTTCCCGGAACGCGAGTGGGGCCAGGGCGATTACTGGCAGGAATGGTTTTCCTCCTATAGGGCTTTCCTCTGCCATTACGCGGAGATCGCGGAGGAGACCGGCTGCGAAATGTTCTGCGTCGGGTGCGAGATGCTCGGCACCGAGAAGAAGGAAGAACTTTGGCGGCAGACGATCGCCGCGGTCCGGGAAATCTATCACGGGCCGCTGGTATACAACACCAACCACGGAAAGGAAAAGAACGTCCGCTGGTGGGACGCGGTTGATTATATCGGTACGTCCGCCTATTTCCGGGTGGCGGACAGGCCCGGCGCGTCCATGGAAGAGATGAAGGAACAGTGGGACGGGTATAAGGCGCAGCTGGCGGAGATTTCCCGGCTCAACGGGGGCAAGCAGATCATTTTCATGGAGATCGGCTGTCGCAGCGCGCTTGGCTGCGCGATGATGCCCTATGATTTTTCACACCGGGAGTTTCCCTACAGCGAGGAGGAACAGGCGAACTTCTATGAATCCTGCTTCCGGTCCGTGTGGGCGGAACCGTGGTTCGGCGGCATGTTCTGGTGGGACTGGTACACGAAGCTGCCGCGGCATACGCCCGAAACCGGCTTCTCCATCGTCGGGAAGAAAGCGGAAGCGGTCGTGAAGGAATGGTACAAAAAACAGTAACGGAAGGACTGGAACGGATGTCGGTGAAAAAGCCAACGATGCGGGATATTGCCTGCGAGGTGGGGACCAGCGCAGTGACGGTTTCCAAGGCCATGGCCGGAAAGACGGGCATGAGCGATGAGCTGCGGATGAAGATCCTGAAAAAGGCTTCGGAGATGGGATACGAGTATCCCCACAACACCCGCCTGCTGCCCCGGGAGCATCTGGAGATCGGAATCCTGATTCCGGACAAGTATTTTGAGGCGGATTCGTTCTACGCGGAGATCTACAAGCGGCTGGTCAAAAAACTGGCGGATCTTGGGCATTTCGGCCTGCTGGAGCTGCTGGACCCGGAGAATGAGCGGGAACTGGCGCTTCCGAACCTGCTGACCACCAAGCATGTGGACGGACTGGTGATGCTGGGCGAGCCGGCGAAGGCTTATTACCGGAAGGTGGCCCAGGCGGGAACGCCGATCGTGTTCCTGGATTTTTATGACGAGCAGGCCAACGCGGATGCCGTGGCGGGAGATAACAGCTACGGTACCTACCGGCTGACCAGCCACCTGATCCGGCGCGGCCACCGGAAGATCGGATTTGTCGGAAACATCAAGGTAACCAGCAGTATCATGGACCGTTACCTTGGTTATTACCGGGCTATGCTTGTAAACGACCTGCAGGTGCGGGAAGAATGGATCCTGCCGGACCGGAAGATGACCGGCGGGATCGTGAGACCGGAATTGCCCGAAGAACTGCCGACGGCCTTTGTCTGCAACTGCGACATGACGGCCCGGATGATGATCGACCTGCTGAGGGACAAGGGATACCGGGTGCCGGAGGACATCTCCGTAACCGGGTTTGACGATTACCCGGCAGGGAGTGAAACGGACATTCCCCTGAGCACCTTCCGGATTGACACGGACGGAATGATCGAACTGGCTGTCAAAACGCTTCTGGATCGCTGCGCCGGAAGCGGCAAGCCCTTCGGCCGGTTTGTAGTCGGCGGACAGCCGGTCTATCGGCATTCTGAAACCGAGATTCAGGATGCATGACAATTCATAATTCATAATTCACAATTCATAATTAGAAATGGTTTAGCACAGTTCAGGGAAACAGTTATGACTGAGAAGGAGTACGGGAAAATGGGCAAAGTAAAAATGATTAACGCGGAAGCACTGCCGAATATTCCCTGGCAGGAGAAACCGACGGATCTGGTTGCGGAATCGCCGGTCTGGCGCTATTCAGAGAACCCGGTGATGGGCCGGAATCCCACACCGGAGATTGCGCGGATCTTCAACAGCGCGGTGGTGCCGTGGGAGGACGGGTTCATTGCGGTGCTGCGCGGGGAACAGATCAACGGCGTGCCCTATGTTTATCTGGGCCATTCGAAGGACGGCATCCACTGGGATGTGGAACGGGAGAAGGTGCCCTTTACCGACGAGGCGGGGAACCCGAAGATGCCGCATTACGCCTATGATCCCCGGCTGGTGAAGGTGGAGGATACCTACTACATCATCTGGTGCGGGGATTTCTACGGCGCCTCCATCGGCATGGCGAAGACGAAGGATTTCAAAACCTTCACCCGGATTGAGAATCCATTTATTCCCTTCAACCGGAACGCGGTGCTGTTCCCCCGGAAGATCGGCGGAACCTACCGCCTGCTTTCCCGGCCGTCGGACAGCGGACACACGCCCTTCGGCGATATCTTTATCAGCGAGAGCCCGGATATGACCTTCTGGGGCAAACACCGCCATGTGATGGGCAGCGGCGGGGAATGGTGGCAGAGCGTGAAAATCGGCGCCGGCGCGGCGCCCATCGAGACCAGCGAAGGCTGGCTGATGTTCTACCACGGCGTGGCTACCACCTGCAACGGTTTTGTGTATTCCATGGGCGGCGCGATCCTGGATATCAACGAGCCCAGTAAGGTGCTGTACCGCTGTGCCAACCACCTGCTGACACCGGAAGAACCCTATGAGGTCAGCGGCTATGTGCCGAACGTGATCTTCCCCTGCGCGACGCTGCAGGACGGGGATACGGGACGGATCGCGATTTATTACGGCGCGGCTGACACCCATGTAGGCCTTGCGTTTACGACCGTTGACGATGTGGTTACGTATATCAAGGAACACAGCGTGCTGCATCCCGGTGATAATGAAGGAGTACATAACTACTGATGAGAAGCAGAAGTTTTGAATCTTTGATGGAGCAGTATGAGCGGCTGCTGGCGAGGCCGAACCCGGCGGACGAGCATTTTTACAACGGGCTGTTCATCCGGTACCGTAACCCGGTGCTGACCCGGGAGCATATCCCGCCCTTCTGGATGTACGACGCGAATCCGGAAAGCAATCCCTTCATGATGCAGCGGCTGGGCGTCAACGCGACGATGAACAGCGGCGCCATCAAGTTGAACGGAAAATACTGCCTGGTGGTCCGGGTGGAGGGGATGGACCGGAAGAGCTTCTTTGCCGTGGCGGAAAGCGACCGGCCCACGGAAGGCTTCCGCTTCCGGGATTACCCGGTGATCCTGCCGGATACGGAAAAGCAGGAAACCAACGTGTACGACATGCGTTTGACCGCACATGAGGACGGCTGGATCTACGGCGTTTTCTGCTCGGAAAGCAAGGACACGAACAGCGCGGATCTGTCAGCGGCGGTGGCGGCGGCGGGCATCGTGCGGACGAAGGACCTGGAGAGGTGGGAACGGCTGCCGAACCTGGTCACCCTGCACTCTCCCCAGCAACGGAATGTGGTGCTGCATCCGGAGTTTGTGGACGGTAAATACGCTTTCTATACCCGTCCGATGGACGACTTCATCGAGACCGGGTCCGGGGGCGGCATTGGCTTCGGCCTGTGCGAAGATATCACCCATGCCGTGATCGGGGAGGAAAAGATTATCTCCCGCCGGAAATACCATACCCTGACCGAAAGCAAGAACGGCGCCGGTGCGGTGCCGATCAGAACGGACCGGGGCTGGATCCATATCGCCCACGGTGTGCGGAATACCGCGGCGGGGCTGCGATATGTGCTGTACGCCTTCGCGACGGACCTGAAGGATCCGGCGAAGCTGATCGCCGAGCCTTCCGGCATGCTGCTGGGACCGCTGGGACGGGAACGCACCGGCGACGTGAGCAATGTGGTGTTCACCAACGGCGCGATCGCGGATGAGGACGGAAAAGTCTATATTTACTATGCTTCCTCCGATACCCGGATGCATGTGGCGGAAACGGACGTGGAACGGCTGAAGGACTATGTGTTCAATACGCCGGAGGATCCGCTGCGGAGCCCGGACTGCGTGCGGCAGCGGGCGGAGCTGATCCGCAGGAACCTGGAATATATGAGGAATCAGTAAGGAAAGAAGGCAGCGGTTATGCTGAAGCCGGCAACCCTGTTTACGGACGGGGCGGTACTGTGCAGAAACAAGGAGATCCGCGTTTTCGGGGAGGCGGATGACGGGGTGGCCGTGACGGCGGTGCTGCGGGACCGGCATGGAAACGTGCTGGCTGAAGCGGAGAGCCAAAGCCGGGACGGCCGCTTCCTCATGTCCTTCAGCCCCCAGACAGCGCAGACCGGCTGCACGCTGACTTTCCGGTCCGGGAAAGAGCAGGCTGAAGCGGCGGACGTCGCCATCGGCGAGGTATTCCTGGCCGGCGGACAGAGCAATATGGAACTGGAACTGCGCAACGCGGACGAGGGGCCGGGGATCATCGAACGGTACGACGATCCGCTGCTGCGTTTCTTCAACGTGCCGAAAATTGCCATTGCCGGGCCTGAACAGCGGAAAGCCAACGAGGAAACCCGCTGGCATGCCGTCCGCCCGGACGAGGGCGGGGAAAACAGCGCGGTGGCCTATTTTTTTGCCGCGAAGCTCCGGGAGAAGATGCCGGAGATACCCGTGGGAATCATCGGCTGTTACTGGGGCGGCACCTCGGTCACCTGCTGGATTGAGGAAGAAAGCCTCCGGACCTGCGCGGAAGGTGCCCGCTACCTGGATGAGTATGCCGCGCAATGCAAAGGGAAAACGATGGAAACCTGGCTGGAGGAAGACCGGGTATTCTGGGATACGATCAACGCCTGGAACCAGGCGGTGGCGGAGTATCAGCAGGCGCATCCGGACGCGCCGTGGAAAGAGGTTGAGGGCGTCTGCGGCCCGGCGCCGTGGGATCCGCCCGCCGGGCCGGGATCACCTTTCCGCCCCGCGGGGCTGGCGGCGACCATGGTCCGGGAGGTCGTGCCGGTTACGCTGACAGGCATTCTGTATTACCAGGGTGAGCAGGACGCGGGGGTGACCGATCAGTATGACGTGCTGATGAAACTGCTGATCAGCAGCTGGCGGGACCTGTTCCGGGAAAAAACTTTGCCGTTCCTGTTTGTGCAGCTGCCGATGTGGCTGGACTGGGACGCGGAGGACGCGCACAGCTGGGCAAAAATCCGCCTGGCCCAGGCTAAAGCAAGGGACGAAACGCCCGGCACCGGCATGATCTGCCTGCTGGACCAGGGCGAGTACGGCAATATCCATCCGACGGCAAAGCGGCCGGTCGGGGAGCGGCTGGCGGAACTGGCCGGTGCGATGCTCTATGGCGGCGGAGCGGTTTCGCCGCGGGCGCTGGGAAAACGGACGGAAGGGAACATGCTGATCGTCAGCCTTTCCGCGCCGGTAAAGACGAAGGACGGTAAAGCCCCGAACCTGCTGGAGATTGCCGGAGAGGACGGACAATTCGTTCCCGCCCGGGCGGAGATCCGGGGCAACCGGCTGATCCTGGAAGCGGAAGGCGTCAGCCGTCCGGTCCGCGCCCGTTACGCCTGGACGGATTATTCCTGCCAGGTGAACCTCTTCGGGGAGAACGGGCTGCCCCTGGAACCGTTCAGCCTGTAACACTGTTTTTCCCGTTGACCACCGCAGACTTTTCAGTTACAATCAATACAGGCTTCGGGGACGGCACCCATCGTAAAAACGGCAGCGACAGCGTCGAAGCACTTAAGGTGATCAGGGATCTGTACAGCGATCTGCTGAAACAAGCGTAACCCTTCCCCTCAGGCGGCCCGCCTGAGGGGTTTTTCAAAACATGCGGAAGGAATACGGAAAATGGAAGAGATCAGGATCAGCGACGCAATCAGCTATATCGGGGCTTCTGACAATCCGCTCAGCGCGGATATCGGAATCATCCGGCGGGAGGACGGAACCTGGCTGTACGACGTGGGGAACGGCGAAAAGAATATCGCCGGCCTGGATGAAAGCTACCGTATCGTCCTGTCCCACTTCCATGCAGACCATACCGGCAATATCGGCCGGATCCGGGCGGAATCGCTGTATGTTTCCCGGGAGACATACGACCATATCGGCCGGGGCGAAATCGTACGGGAGGATCTCCGCATCGGCGGCATGCATATTTTCCCGCTGCCGTCCAGCCATACCAAAGGCGGCCTGGGGCTGGAAGTGGACGGGGAATACGCCTTTGTCGGAGACGGGCTTTACAGCAAGGTGAAGGACGGATTCTATGTATACAACGCCCAGCTGCTGAAGAATGAAATCGAAGTTCTGGGCAGGCTGAAGGCGTCGAAGCTGCTGGTGAGCCATTTCGCGGGCCTGGTCCGGGACAGGGATGAAGTGATTGAAGAACTGAAACTGATTTACAGCAAAAGGGAAAAGAACTCTCCGGAAATCCGGGTCGGAATGTAACACTGGGCTGTCGGCCGGGCCGTTGATGAAGGAAACAGTATTGGGCAAATCGAATCAATATAACAGAAGGGGCATCTGAACAGCGTCCGGAGCCCGAAGGGAATCCGGACAGACGAGGTACCGGAATGAATGCGCTGAAGATCATACGGAATTATTTCTTCTATTGTGGGATCGAAAAAGACGAATACAATGCGCTGAAAAAAGATGCGTATGTTTCGAACTATAAAATCTGGCGGGTTCTCCATTTTCTGATGGCGGCCGTTTTCGGGCTGCTGTTTGCCTTTTCGTTTGCCAGCGACCTGCTGGCCCTGAACCGGGTTTTCTACCTGGCCGCCCTGGTTTATTCCGTTGCCGCTATCGCTCTTTTCGGATGCCTGAGGAAAGAATCGATTCTCGCCCAGTTCCTGATTTATCTGTCCATCTCCCTGCTGTTTCTGTTCGGCTGCGTGATTTCCCAGAACAGGCCGGACAGTCCTGCCGTCACATTCATCGCATTTTTGCTGATTACGCCGATGTTTATGATCGATAAGCCCTTTTTCATGGCTTTTGAGCTGATTGCCGCGTCCGCCGTGTTCCTGGGCTGGATGCACGGCGTCAAACCGCCCGAAGTCTGGCAGATTGATTTCGGCAACGTGGTGACGTTCACTGTGGTCGGGATCTTCCTGAATATCATCGCCAACGCGATCCGCATCAAGGAATTCGTGCTGACCCGGGAAATCAATGTCCAGAAAGATACGGACGAAATGACCGGACTGAAAAACAAGGGCGCACTGACCAGGGAGATCAATGAATACCTGGCGCATGCTTCTGCCGGCAAAGGCGTTATGTTCCTGCTGGATATCGATCGGTTCAAGTCGATCAACGATACATATGGCCACGACGTCGGGGACAGCGTCATCAGCCGGTTCGGCAGTTTCCTCAGGGACAGGTTTACCGACCGCGAAATTGTCGGACGCTTCGGAGGGGACGAGTTCATCGTCTTTTTCAGGGACGGGGACAGTCCTGAAGAAGCCTGCCGGATCGCGGAGGGAATCATCTCAGGAGCAGCGGAGAACGTCGTGCTGCCGGACCGGAAAGAAGGGATCAGCGTCAGTATCGGCATCGCCGTGTGCGACGGCAGTGAAAAGAATTATTCGGACGTGTTCAAAAAGGCCGATACTGCCATGTACAGGTCGAAAGCTGACCTGGATAGGAGAATCCATCTGTACGAATAACCGGCCGGAGAGTTGCAGAACGAACAAAATACATCCGAAATGTGTTGACAATCGCCCGGGAAGGGCGTAAACTCCCGTTAAAGGCCTTGAAGGAGAGGGGTCCAGGGTTCGGCGTAAGAGACGCGGCGGTCGGTGCGAGCCGCGGGAAGAACCTGGATGCTGTCGCTCCCGAGCCGGAAGGAAGAAAGCGGAGACGCGAGTAGAGCCTTCCCGAACCAGCCGCGTAAGGGCAATGGACCTGCTGGGGTCCGTGAGTGGCGGAGGAATCCGCAATTTGAGTGGTACCGCGGGCAATATTCATGCTCGTCTCAAAGTGTTTTGAGACGAGCATTTTTTTAGCAAGGGATCCCTCGGCTACGCTCGGGATGACACCGCTGCGGCGGGGGAGATTTCTCCACGCGGCCTTCGGCCTTGGTCGAAAAGACAGACAGGGATGGGATGACATAACAGGAGGTCTGGAACATGGCGCAGATGACAGGATTGAATTACAAGATCCAGGAGATGGCTCACCGGATCCGGGAGCTGCGGGAGATCGAGAACTTCACGATCGCTGAAATGGCGAACAAGACGGGCGTTACGGAGCAGGAGTATATCGACTGCGAGATGGGCCGGTCGGACCTGAACTTCGCGTTCCTGTACCGCTGCGCCCTGGCGTTCGGCGTTGACGTCGGCGATATCATCGAGGGTTCCAGCCCGAACCTGAACTCCTTTACCGTTACCCGGCGGGGCGAAGGCCAGCGCATTGAGGAAGCCCACGACATGGTGTATTACAACATGGCGGCTTCCTTCCGGAACCGGATCGCGGAACCCCTGTATGTGCAGGCGGCCTACAGCGCCGAAGCCGAGAAGGAGGATATCAAGCTGACCACCCATGAAGGGCAGGAGTGCGATATCGTCATCGAGGGCCAGCTGAAGGTCCAGGTGGGCGAGCACATCAGCGTGCTGAACCCCGGCGATTCCATCTATTACGACTCCGGCACGCCCCACGGCATGATCGCCGTGGGCGGCGAGGACTGCCTGTTCTACGCGATTGTCCTGAACCCGACCGGCGCCCCGATTCCGGAACTGACCCCCGAAAAGGCCATGCCCGGCACGGCCCTGCAGGAGTTCCCGGCGGAGAACGGCCGGACCCGCGTGTGGCACCGCTACGCCGACGTGGAAAAGGACGAGAACGGCACGCCGGTGAAGATCGAATTCAAGAATACCGAAAAGTTCAACTTCGCCTTCGACGTGATCGACGCGATCGCCGAGGAAGTGCCGAACAAGCTGGCCATGCTGCACCTGGACCGGGACCTGAACGAACACCGGTTCACCTTCAACGACCTGAAGCGTGCGTCCAACCGCTGCGCGAACTACTTCAAATCCCTGGGCATCAAAAAGGGTGACCGGGTCATGCTGGTGCTCAAGCGGCATTACCAGTTCTGGTTCTCCATCCTGGCCCTGGAGAAGATCGGCGCCATCGCCATTCCGGCCGTGGCCCAGCTGCAGGAACATGATTTTGAGTACCGCTTCAATGCCGCCGGCGTGAAGGCCATCATCTGCACCGCGGACGGCGACACAGCGCACCAGGCGGAACTGGCCGCAAAGGACGCGCCCTGCCTGGAACTGAAGCTGATTGTGAACGGCACCCGGGAAGGCTGGCATACCTTCGACGAGGAATACCAGATGTATTCCACCCACTTCAACCGCACGGACGACACGCCCTGCGGCGACGACCTGATGCTGATGTACTTCACCTCCGGCACGACGGGCTATCCCAAGATCGCCGCCCACAGCTACAAGCATCCCCTGGGCCACCTGCATACGGCCAAATACTGGCACTGCGTGAACCCGAACGGCCTGCACTTGACGATCTCCGACACGGGCTGGGCCAAGGCCGGCTGGGGCAAGATCTACGGCCAGTGGCTGTGCGAAGCCGCGATCTTCGTATACGACTTTGACCGCTTCGACGCGGCGACGATCCTGCCGCTGTTCGCGAAGTACCATATCACGACCTTCTGCGCGCCGCCCACCATGTGGCGGATGCTGATCAAGCAGGACCTGAGCAAGTACGACCTGAGTTCCGTGACCCACGCTTCCAGCGCCGGCGAAGCGCTGAACCCGGAGGTTTACCGCCAGATCGAGCTGCAGACCGGCCTGCAGGTCATGGAAGGCTTCGGCCAGACCGAAAGCACCATGATCATCGGCAACCTGGCCGGCGCGGATCACAAGCTGGGCTCCATGGGCAAGGTGGCTCCGATTTATCATGTGGAGCTGCTGGATCCGGAAGGCAATCCTGTGCCCGCCGGTACCCCGGGCGAGATTTGCGTGGATATTTCCAAAGGCATCCCGATCGGCCTGTTCCAGATGTATTACCGGGATGAGGAAAAGACGAAGGAAGTTATGCACGACGGCTGGTACCACACCGGCGACCTGGCCTGGTGCGACGAGGACGGTTTCTACTGGTACGTGGGACGGGCGGACGACGTGATCAAGTCCAGCGGCTACCGCATCGGGCCGTTCGAAATTGAGAGTGTGATCATGGAACTGCCCTACGTGCTGGAATGCGGCGTCAGCGCCGCGCCGGACGAGGTCCGCGGCCAGGTGGTCAAGGCGAGCATCGTGCTGACCAAGGGCACCGAAGGCACCGAGGAACTGAAGAAAGAGATCCAGAATTACGTCAAGCAGCATACCGCGCCGTATAAGTATCCCCGGATCGTCGTATTCCGGGATGAACTGCCCAAGACTGTATCCGGCAAGATCCAGAGGGCGCTGCTGTGATCGACTCCAGCCTCTGCTATCTGTACCGCGGCGGCGACGTCCTGATGATGCACCGGACGCGGAAAAAGAACGACATGAACCACGACAAGTGGATCGCTGTCGGCGGCCGCTTTGAGGCGGGAGAAAGCCCGGAGGAATGTGCCCTTCGCGAGGTGAAGGAGGAAACCGGGCTGACCATGCTGGATCCGTGCTACCGCGGCGTAGTCACGTTCATCAATGACCAGTACGAAACGGAACGGATGCACCTGTTCACCTGCGAAAAGTGGAGCGGGGAAATGACCGACTGCGACGAGGGTGAACTGGTCTGGCTGCCGAAGGAACAGATGAACGAACTGCCCATGTGGGAAGGGGACCGGATCTTCCACCGGCTGCTGGACGAAGGCATTCCGTTCTTTGGGCTGGAACTGGTCTACAGCGGGGAGAAACTGCTGTCAGCCGTACTAAATGGTAAACGATTGCACATTTAAGACAAATCGCCGGTGAAAATCGCTGAAACGCTTGACAAACAACGCGCTGTGATGTTTAATATGCGCGTTGTTTTTTGATGTTCGGGCAGGGGCGGGCGCCCTTGCGGGGAGGCAGTCTGAAGTGGATCTGTTCAGGGTTATTCTGGAAATCATCGCGGGTGTATGCGGTTTTTTCCTGACCTTTATCATGGTATATCAGATCATCATCGGTTTCTTCGGCTTCGGAAAAGCGAAAAAGGATTATCAGGATCACGACCCGCAGTCGCGTTTCCTGGTGCTGGTCCCGGCCCATAACGAGGAAAAGGTGATCGGGGACATTATCCGGAACCTGGACGCGATGGATTATCCCCGGGAACTGTATGATTACTACATCATCGCCGACAACTGCACGGACAGCACGGCGGAGACGGCCCGGAGCCTCGGCGCGAAGGTGATTGAGACGCGGAAGGAATCCCCGGACGCGCCTACCGGCAAACCGATCGCGCTGAAAAAGGCGCTTCAGGCCGTGGGCGACTACCAGAACCGCTATGATCTGATGATGATCTTCGACGCGGATAACCTGATGGACACCAACATGTTCCGCGAAGTGAACAGCCAGTACCTGGACAAGGGAAAGCCGGATTTCATCCAGTGCTATCTCGGCGCGAAGAACAAGACGGGCGTTGTGGCCTGGTTCTACTACACGGGTTATACGCTGACCAACCGGTTCTTCGATCTGGCGAAATACCGTCTCGGCCTGAACTGCGCCATCGGCGGAACGGGTTTTGCGATGACGACCTCCTACCTGTACCGGCGGGGCGGCTGGACCACGATGTCCCTGACAGAGGACTTCGAGATCCAGGTGGAAGCCACGCTGGAGGGCCGCCGGATCCTGTGGAACCATCATACCCGGGTATACGACGAAAAGCCCACTTCGCTCCTTGCCTCCATCCGGCAGAAGATTCGCTGGGGGCAGGGCCACTGGTACGTGGCGCTGCACAATACCGGCAAGCTTTTCCGCGCGCTGGCGGCAGGCCGCATCGGCTTCGGGGAGTTCCTGAGCCTGCTGACCTATATGTACAGCATCGCGGCCTATGTGGTCGCGGCGGCGCAGCTGGTGGTTTCAACCGCCCTGTGCCTGATTGTTCCCGGAAGGCCGTTCTTCGATATGTCGTTGAGCAGCCTGCTGACGGGCGGCCTGATCTTCGGTTACAGCTACCTGTTCCTGTTCTATTTCGCGGACTGGGTAGACAACCACATCCGCTTCGATTTCCACACGATCCCGGTCATGGTCGGCGGCTTCTTCGCCAACCTGATCGTCGGCTTCTTCAATGAGATCGTCGGCCTGATCCGCTGCAAGGACCAGCAGCACTGGGTTAAGACGGAACACGCCATCGGTGCTGAGGCGGCGCAGGAAAACCAGTCTGCCCAGCTGCGCCGTAAGGCTGCCTGAGCATACAGATACAAGCTCTGCGAAAGCAGGGCTTTTCTTTTTCCCGAGAAAAAAGAGACTGCCGCGCGGGCAGCCTCTGTGGCATACTGGGTTCAGGGATGGACGAAGGTGCCGATGTCGCTGCCTTCGAGTACGCGGATCAGGTTGTCCGGATCGTCCAGGCCGAAGACCCGAACCATGGGGACCTTGTTTTCCGCACACAGGGCGAAGGCGGAAGCGTCCATGACCTTCAGGCCTTTTTCAAGCGCCTCGGTGTAGGTGATGTCCTTAATCAGGGTGGCGGAAGGATCCTTTTTCGGATCAGCTGTGTAAACGCCGTCGATGTTCTTGGCCATCAGGATCGCGTCCACCTCCATCTCGACGGCGCGCAGGGCGACACCGGAGTCCGTGGAGAAGAAGGGATTGCCCGTACCGCAGGCAAAGAGCACCACGCGGCCTTCCGCCAGGTGGCGGCGGGCGGCCATGGCGTTGAACGGTTCGGCAAAGCGGTTCATATCCACCGCGGACTGCACCACGGCATCCATCCCGGCTTTGCGCAGGGCGTCCGCCACGCACAGGCAGTTGATCACGGTACCGAGCATGCCCATCTGGTCCGCGGTGACCGCGTCCATGTTCGCGGCGGGGCCCTGGCGGCCGCGCCAGATATTGCCCGCGCCAATTACAATGCCGATCTGCACGTTCATGTCATGCATCCGGCGGATGACGGCCGCAATCTGGTTTACCTTGTCAAAATCAAACAGGTCGTTTCCGGATTTGAGCGCTTCGCCGCTCAGTTTTAACAGGATCCGGCGGTATACAGCCATATTGTCCTCCTTGCGTCGGTCGACTTTTTATTCAGTATACCACGATTCGGCCGGCGGAACAATTGCGGTTTTTGACCGCCTGTGGTAGGATTATTTTCCGTGCGAAGGAGAAAACGGCGGAAAAGGAGGGAAAGCGGATGAGCTTCACGGAAGCGCTTTATACGCTGGCCGTCAGGCCGGCAGCCCTGTTTTTTGACGCCGGCCGGGCGCTGCTGAACCGTCTTTCCCTGAACGACGGAATGGCCACGGCAGTGATGATCCTCCTCCTCTGCCTGACGGCGCTGCCGCTGATCCTGCGGCTGGCGAAGCATGGCTTCCGGCCGGCAGAGCTGAACGTGAAACAGCGGAAAACAGACCGGAACAACCGGATCCTGCTGATCCTCTGCTGCCTGTATATGGCCATCCTGACCGGGGTGTTCATTCCTTCGGCCGTGATCAGCGCATCCCCGGCGGAGTTTGTGGACGCCCATTATTATCAGGATCCGGGACGGTACCTGGCACATTCAGCGGCGCTGGGCGCCGGGACGTACCTGCTGTGGTGGCTCGGCTACGGACTGCTGCTGACCCCGAAAGCCCGGAAACGGTACACCGTCTTCGCGGCGATTGTTACGGCGGTTTCAGCCGTGGACTATATGTTCTTCGGCAAGGATTACGGATTCATCTCTTCCGCCCTGCAATATGAGGCCGGGATCTCCAACCAGGTAGGGAAGGTGCTGCTGAACACAGCCTGCGTGCTGCTGACGGCGGGCGCCGTGTGGTTCCTGACGCGGAAAAAGCGCGCCTTGATTCTCCGTATCCTCTGCCTGTACGGCTGCGCCGCACTGGCGGTGATGTCCGTGATGAACATCGTCTCCCTGGAGAACAAGGCGGGCGAGGTCCGGGATATCACGGACCGGATCAAGGCGGAGGACGCCTCTTTCCGGCTGGACCGGAAGGGCCGGAACGTTGTTGTGATCATGCTGGACCGCGCGGTGGGCGCGTTCGTTCCCTATATCATGAACGAGAAGCCGGAACTGCTGGAGCAGTTTGACGGGTTCACCTGGTATCCGAACACGCTTTCCTACGGTTACCACACCAACATCGCCGCGCCGGCACTGTTCGGCGGATACGAATACACGCCGGACGGCATGGAACAGCGGGACGGGCTGACCCTGAAGGACAAGCACAACGAAGCGCTGAAGATCATGCCTCAAAATTTCCTGGACGCCGGGTATGAGGTGACCGTGTGCGACGCGCCCTACGCCAATTACCAGTGGATCCCGGATCTGAGCATTTACAACGATATGCCGGAGGTCCGCGCCTACAACACCATCGGCATGTTTGACGAATACAAGGTGCAGATGCTGGAGAACCTGGACCGCAACCGCAACCGGAACCTGTTTTTCTACAGTCTGTTCCGCTCCGCGCCGCTGGCGCTGCAGGAAACGCTGTACGACGATGGCCGCTGGCTGGAACCGGACGCGGAAAAAGACAACAGCGAGGGATCCGAACTGATCGGCGTATCGCCGGACTTCCTGAATTCCTATATGGTAATGAAAAACCTGGGTACGCTGACACGGGTGACAGAGGACGGCACCGATACCTTCCTGATGCTGACAAACGAGATGACGCACGACGTCATTGAACTGCAGGAACCGGACTATACCCCGGGCAACCGGATTGACAATACCGCGTATGAAACGGAGCACGGGATCCGCCGGACGGCGGAGGGCCGGGAACTGAACCTGGCGGAAGGGACTGATCAGCTGCGGATCCACTACCAGTCAAACATGGCGGCCTTCCTCCAGCTGGGCAGATGGTTCGAGGAGCTGAAGGCCCAGGGCGTATGGGACAATACCCGGATCATCGTGGTTTCCGATCACGGCTGCTATCTGGGGCTGACCGGCGTGGATCTGTCCGAAAGGATCACGGACAAGGGGCTGTTGTCCCGCTACCTGTCAGAGGAATGGACGGACACCACCTGCTTCAATCCCCTGCTGCTGGTGAAGGATTTCGGCGCGACGGGGTTCACGACCGATAAAACCTTCATGACGAACGCGGAGACGCCCGGCCTTGCCTTTGACAGAACGGTTGAACACCCGGTCAATCCGTATACCGGGAACCCGGTAACACGGGAGGCCGGAAAGGACGGGGAGCATCATATCGTGGAATCAGACTGGCATATCGTGACCAACTGCGGAAACAGTTTTTCCGATCCGCTCCGGATTACTTTCCGGGGAACGGACGTTTTTGATCCGGAGAACTGGAGCGTTGAAGAATAATTCATCATTCAGAATTAATGGATAAGGACCTCAAATCCTTGACAATACAAGCCTTTCGGATATAAAATACAGTGTTTTGTGCCGCGCGGCCGGACGGGCCGCGCAGGCGCCGCTTTGATCAGCTTTCAGGGGAGGGAATGACATGCTGCCGGAGAGAGATACCCAGGCATTCCGGACGCTTCTGCACGAAGAGGTGGAGAAGCGGCGCACGTTTGCCATCATTTCCCATCCTGACGCCGGAAAGACCACGCTGACCGAGAAACTGCTGCTCTACGGCGGCGCGATCCGCAGCGCCGGCAGCGTCAAGGCCCGGAAGACCGACAAACACGCAACCTCCGACTGGATGGAGATTGAAAAACAGCGCGGCATCTCCGTGACGAGTTCCGCGATGCAGTTTGTTTACGACGGGTACCGGATCAACATCCTGGACACCCCCGGACACCAGGACTTCTCGGAGGATACCTACCGGGTGCTGGTGGCGGCGGACGCCGCGGTCATGCTGCTGGACGCCGCGAAGGGCGTCGAAGCTCAGACGATCAAGCTGTTCAAGGTCTGCCGGATGCGGAACATCCCGATCTTCACGTTTGTCAACAAAATGGACCGGGCAGCCAAGGATCCTTTCGCCCTGATGGAGGAACTGGAGCAGGTGCTGGGGATCCGCTCGTGCCCGATCAACTGGCCCATCGGCGTGGACGGGGATTTCCAGGGCGTTTACCACCGGGATACCCGGACGGTGGAACTGTATACCGGCGGGGACCACGGCAAAAAGATGGTTGAAAAGACCGATATCGGAATCGACGATCCGGCGCTGGAAAAAGTGCTGGACAAGCACTACCGGGACCGCCTTGCTGAGGAAATCGAGCTCCTGGACGAAGCGGGGGACGCCTTTGACCTGGACAAGGTCCGGGCGGGCGAACTGACGCCCATGTTCTTCGGCTCCGCGGTAACCAACTTCGGCGTGGAACCGTTCCTGGACCGTTTTCTGTCCTTCACGCCGCCGCCCCTGCCCCGGGAGAGCGACGCGGGACTGATTACGCCTGAGGAACCTTATTTCTCCGGCTTTATCTTCAAGATCCAGGCCAACATGAACCCGGCCCACCGGGACCGGCTCGCTTTTATGCGGATCGTGTCCGGCGCGTTTGAAAAGGGTATGGAGGTCTGGCATTCCGGTACCAACAAACCTGTGGCGCTCAAGCAGCCGCAGCAGTTCATGGCGGACGAGCGCGAAGCGGTGGAGGAAGCCTGGGCCGGCGATATCATCGGCCTGTTCGACCCCGGGATATACCGGCTGGGCGACACGCTTTCCACCGGACCGAAGATCCATTACGCCAACATTCCCGTGTTCGCGCCGGAATTCTTCAACCGGGTACGTCCGCTGGACAGCATGAAGCGCAAGCAGTTCCAGAAAGGCATCAGCCAGCTGGCCGAAGAAGGCGCGATCCAGACCTTCACCCGCACCGAGACGGGCATGGAGGAATTCATGGTCGGCGTGGTCGGCGTACTGCAGTTTGAAGTGCTGGAACACCGCCTGCGCACCGAGTACCAGACGGAGATCGTGATGGAGGGCATGCCCTTCCGCTACGTCCGGTGGGTCATCAAGACTCCGAAGCCGGTGGAGGACCTGAAACTGACGTCCACCTCCGGACGGGCGAAGGACAGCCACGGACGGGATGTGCTGCTGTTTGAGAACGAATGGAGTATCCGCCTGGCGTGTGAGAACAACGAAGGCTTAGAGCTTAAGGAGACCGCGGAGAGATAATATGATTCGTGAAGATATCAGAAATATAGCAATTATCGCGCATGTTGACCACGGCAAGACAACGCTGGTGGACCAGATGCTGAAGCAGGGCGGCGTATACCGCGAGAACCAGCAGACCGTGGACCGCGTCATGGATTCCAACGACCTGGAGCGGGAACGCGGCATCACCATCCTGAGCAAGAACACCGCAGTGCACTACCTCGGACACAAGATCAACATCGTGGATACGCCCGGGCACGCCGACTTCGGCGGCGAGGTGGAACGCGTGCTGAAGATGGTGGACGGCGTGCTGCTGCTCATCGACAGCTTTGAAGGACCGATGCCCCAGACCCGATTCGTGCTGAAGAAGGCGCTGGAACTGAAACTGAAGGTCCTGATCGTGATCAACAAGGTGGACCGCCCGGACGCCCGCTGTGAGGAGGTCGTCAACGAGATCCTGGATCTGCTGATCGACCTGGAGGCGGACGAAAGCACCATCGAGAACCCGATCCTTTATGTTTCCGCCCGGAAGGGTACGGCGACGCTGGACCTGAACGAGCCCGGCACGGATCTCCGGCCGCTGTTTGACGCGATCCTGAAGTACATTCCCGCCCCGGAAGGCGACGCGGAAGGACCGGCACAGGTGCTGATCTCCACCATCGACTACAGCGAATATGTGGGCCGCATCGGCGTGGGCCGCATTGTCCGCGGGAAGTTTACCGAGGGCATGAACGTGGTGCATACCAACCTGGAAACCGGTGTGACCAGCCCGGTATGGCGCCTGGGCGGCCTGTTCCAGTATGACGGCCTGAAGCGGGTGAATGCCTCCGAAGTGAGCATGGGAGATATCGTCGCGCTCTACGGCGCGGAGGATATCTCCATCGGCGACACGGTCTGTGATCCGGCGCAGGTTGAAGGCCTGCCCTTCGTGAAGATCTCCGAGCCGACGGTGACGATGACCTTCTCCGTGAACGACAGCCCCTTTGCCGGCCGGGAAGGCCAGTTTGTAACCAGCCGCCATCTGCGGGCCCGCCTGATGAAGGAGCTGCAGACGGACGTTTCCCTGCGGGTAAACGATACCGAGAGTACCGATTCCTTTGAGGTGTGCGGCCGTGGCGAACTGCATCTCTCGATCCTGATTGAGAATATGCGCCGCCAGGGTTATGAGTTCGCGGTCAGCAAGCCGCGGGTCATCTATAAGGAGATCGACGGCGTCAGGTGCGAGCCGGTGGAACGGCTGATCGTGGATACGCCGCAGGCGTCCGCGGGCGCGGTAATCGAAAAGATCGGCCGGCGGCGCGGCACCCTGGAGCATATGAGCGGCATCGACCGGGTTCGACTGGAGTTCCTGGTGCCTTCCCGGGGCCTGTTCGGCTACCGGAGCGAGTTCATGACGGACACCCGGGGCGAAGGCATTATGTCCTCCGTCTTTGAACGCTACGAGCCCGTAAAGGGCGATATCCCACACCGGAATGCCGGCGCACTGATCTGCTTCGAGACAGGCGTTTCCACAAGCTACGGCCTGTTCTATACCCAGGAACGCGGCACGCTGTTCATCGGCGCTGGCGAGAACGTCTACGCCGGCCAGATCTGCGGCCAGAACGCCCGGCCGGGCGACCTGGTGGTGAACGTCTGCAAGGCGAAGCATGTGACCAACATGCGCAATGCGTCCGCTTCCGAAGACGCCATGCGCCTGATCTCCGTCCATCCGCTGACGCTGGAGGAATGCCTGGAATTCATCGACGACGATGAACTGCTGGAGATTACCCCGAAGAACCTGCGGATGCGGAAACGCCAGCTGGACCATTCTCTGCGGGCAAAGGCGCGCAGCAAAGGCGAAGAAGCCTGATACAGAACAATTGCCCCCGCTGAAGAACCGGCGGGGGTTTTGAAAACCGCCGGCCTTAAAAGCCGGCGGCGTTTTGCTTCAGTTTTGCTTATTCAGCGGGGGTTACGTCGGTGGGCGTAGCGGCTTCCTCAGCAGGCGTTTCCTCTTCGGCGGGTTCTTCTTCGGGGATCCGCCAGGCTTCGCCTTCCGCGGTGTACTCAATCTTAGCCGCGGCAACCCACTCCGTGAGGGCGCTCTGAAATACTTCGTTCTCGGCTTCCGTATACAGGGAATCGCGGAACTGTTCTTTCAGCTCATCGGTCAGCTCAACCGCGCCGCCCTGGATGTCCTTCAGGTACTGGATGATATGGACACCGTACTGGCCAACAACAGGCTCACTGACGTCGCCGATCTTTTCCAGAGCCATGGCGGCTTCCTTGAAGCTGCTGTCGTACATGATGCTGTCGTTATGGATGAGGTATCCGTTTGCGAGACCATCTTCGCTCTGCATACCAGGATCGGTGCCGTATTCTTTGATCAGGTCTTCAAAGGAGGTACCGGCTTCCAGCTTGGCTTTGATTTCGTCCACAGTGGGCTTCACACTGTCCAGGATGGCCTGCTCGGCGGCCTTGACCATTTCTTCGGTTACCGGTTCGGCGGTGGGTTCAACAGTGGGCTCGGCAGTGGGTTCGGCGTCAGCGGAGGCTGTTTCTTCAGGAGCGGCCTCTTCTGTTCCGGTGGATTCCGCTTCCTGCGCGGACTTCTGCTCCTCCAGGCGGGCGGACAGGTCTTTCCAGTCGTTCAGCAGGGTTTCATCCACAGGCAGCAGGATGTGGATCACGCCGCGGAACCCTTCCGGAATATAGTAGGAAGGCTGCCCGTAGTAGCTTGTATAGAATTCATAGGTGGGTACCTGGCCTTCGTAGGCTTCCTTATCATCCTGGACCAGGTCGTTATAGTACGCTTCGACTTCCTCGTCCGAAATGGTTTTTCCGTTCATGAGGGAAGCCCTTACGCGGCTTTCCACGAGATCCTCGGCAGCCACTTCGGTGTATTCGTTGGCGTAGATTTCCTCGGTATAGCCGTAAGCCAGCAGCAGGGCTTCCGCGTCCGCGCGGGCGGCGGCTTTTTCTTCGTCGGTGGATTCGTCGGTAATCACGCCCTGGTCGGCGATGATCTGCTGGATGATTTCTTCCCACTGCTCTTTGGCAGTGGCGGCCATCGCAGCCTTATCTTCGTCCGTTACGGTGTCCAGGCCGAGTTCGGCCGCCTTCTGTTTGACCAAGGCGGACTGAACCGCGTTCAGCATGGAGTAGGAGCGGATGATTCCGACCGTGCTCTCTTCGGTCGGATCCATGCCGTAGTTCTGGGCGGCATAAACATACTGATCATACGCGTAGAGCAGATCGGTATTGTTGGACCAGATTTCCTCGCCGTTGACGGTGGCCAGCAGGACCGGGGGCGTTTCGGTGGGGACCTCAGTGGGTTCTTCAACCGGCGCTTCCGTGACATCCGCGGACGCGCTGTTCAGGGCCTCTTCGGTGGGTTCCTCGGCAGGCGCTTCGGTAGGTGCTTCGGTGGGTTCCTCTGTAGGCGCTTCAGTGGGCTCCTCAGTGGGTGCTTCGGTAGACTCTTCTGTGGGGGCCTCAGTGGGCTCTTCGGCCGGCGCTTCAGTAGCTTCCTCAGCAGGCGCTTCAGTGGGCGCTACGGTTACTTCGGGCGTCGCAGTGGCTGCAGGCTCATTCTTCTGGCTGCAGCCGGAGATCAGGCAGACGACGAGCGCCAGCACGACCAGCAGCGCGATCCGAACGATGGTATTGCGTGTTTTGGTGGACATATCGGGTTCCTCCTTACTGTTGATCACGAATCAACTTTCCATATTATACACAAAACAGGAGGGCGGTTCAATGAGTCGTTTGTGAACTTGCTGTGAACAATGCAAAGCCGAGTCTCCGGACTTTTGAACCCCTTGCCACAAACCTGGATATGGCATAAAATGGAACGGCCCGGAGGCTCCGTAAGCGGGAAACCGGGCGGAGGTGAAAAATGGGCAGCGTAAATCCCATTGTGCTGTATTATGATATCGCCCTGGTGGTTTCCATTGTGCTGACAGGCATCTACCTGTTCATGTGGCACAAGCATTTTGACGCGCATATTACCCTGATCTTTTTGCTGGTGCCGCTGATGTGCCTGGGCTATGTGCTGCGGGCCCATTCCACCGCGCTGTCCGAGGCCCTGGCGGCGAACAAGCTCATTTATCTCGGCGCCTGTTACCTGCAGCTGATCGTCCTGCTGGCGATCTTTAATCTGGGTGAAATCCGGGCAGGCAAGGCCGGACGATACATCAAAACGGTGGCCTTTGCGATCTGCACCGCGATCTTTGTTTATGTCCTGAACCCCATGCAATCCGGGGATTTCTACAAGAATACAGCCCTGGAATTCCACAACGGGCTGCCGGTCCTGGTCAAGGAATACGGCTGGATGCATACCGTGTTTGAGGTAATGGTCCTCGTATACTACCTGCTGAGCATCGTGACAATCCTGTACTGCCTGTTCCGGAAGAACCAGGTATCCCGGAAGATTCTGGGGCTGCTGCTTTTCCCGGAGACCCTGGCCGTGGCGGCCTTCTTCCTGGGCAAAATGGCGGGCGGGGACGCGGAACTGCTGCCTGCCGTCTATGTCATTGCCCAGATCAATTACCTGATCATTGTGGCCCGGATTTCCCTGTACGATATTACGGATACGGCGATCGATTCCCTTGTGAAAAACGGAGATACCGGGTTTATTGCCGTGGACTTCAACCATCACTATCTGGGCAGCAACGAAACCGCGAAGGAGATTTTCCCGATTCTCCGGAAACTGACGGTGGACCTGTCCGTCCGGCGGCGGAAGTCGTTCAGCGACCTGGTGACGCCCTGGCTGGAAACCTATCAGCAGGACAGAAACAGGAACACAGCGGATTATGAAAAAGACGACAAGATCTACCGGATTACGATTTCTCCGCTGTACAACGGCCGCCGGGAAAGAGGCTACGAGCTGACTGTTACGGACAACACCCAGGACCGGCGGTTTATCAGCCTCCTGAACAGAATGGTGGAGGAAAAAACCGGACAGCTGCAGGATATGTATACGCGACTGATCAGGGGTATGGGTGACATGGTGGAAAGCCGTGACAAATCAACCGGCGGGCATATCAAGCGGACCAGTGAAGGTGTGAAGATCCTGCTGGGTGAAATGCGCAAATGGGAATTCCCGGAATTGACAGACAAGTTCCGGGACAACCTGATCAACGCCGCACCGATGCATGACTTGGGCAAGATCACCGTGCCGGACGCGATCCTGAACAAACCGGGACGGTTTACGCCGGATGAATATGAAAAAATGAAGGACCATGCCGCGAACGGCGCCAGGATCATCCATAAGCTGTTGGACGGAACGGACGAAGCCTTTCATGTGATGGCGGAAAGCGTGGCCCAGTTCCACCATGAGCGCTGGGACGGCAAAGGCTATCCGGACGGCCTGAAGGGGGAGGAGATCCCGCTTGAGGCCCGGATTATGGCGGTGGCTGACGTGTATGACGCGCTGGTTTCCAAGCGCGTGTACAAGGAAAGAATGTCCTTTGAAAAAGCCGACGCGATCATGATGGAAGGCATGGGCAGCCAATTCGCACCGGAAATGAAGGATGTCTATTGCCGGGCCCGGCCGAAACTGGAAGCATATTACCTTGAGCAGGAAAGACTGGAGACCGAAAGGGAAGCGGAACACCAGGCCAGGATGGAAGCGGAACGGGCGGCGGAACGCAAAACGGAAAAAGAAAGGGACCAGGCTGAATGATCAGTCCGGTCTTTCTATGCCAACCCGTCCGTTGCATCCGATAACCTGCCAGGAGTACCAGATATCATCCTGGTCCAGCTTCAGAAATACTTGGATGATGCGGGATGCCTTGAGCCCGGTTTTCCTTCTGAGCCTCTTTTTCCCGTGGATGATAAATCCGTTTTTCTTTGGTATAATAGGTTCACTGATCGGAACGACGGTTCGGAGGAAGACATGCAGATCGACAACCACGCTTTTTACGCCAAGCTGAGAAAGCTGGCCACGCCTATCGCGTTCCAGAGCCTGATGCTGGCGGCGGTGGCCGCCGGGGATGCCCTGATGCTCGGCAGCGTTGCCCAGAACGAGATGACGGCGGTTTCGCTGGCCACGCAGATCCAGTTTGTCCAGAATATGTTCCTGATGGCTGCGACGGCTGCCGGGTCGATCCTGGGCGCCCAGTACTGGGGCAAGGGCGACCGGGAAACCGTGCGGACCCTGTTCAACATGATGCTGCGCTGGTGCGGCGTGATCTGCCTGGCCTTTTTCTCCGCCTGTGAACTGTGTCCGGATCTGCTGATGCGGATGTTCTCCCATGATCCGGTGATTATCGGGATCGGCAGCGACTATCTGCGGATTGCCGGTTTTTCCTACCTGATTACCGGCGTCTCCCAGTCCTACCTGACCGCCATGAAGGTTACGGACCATGTGACGCCCAGCGCCTGGATTTCGTCCTCGGCGGTGGTGTCAAACATCGCCCTGAACGCGGTGTTCATCTTCGGCCTGCTGGGCGCGCCTGCCATGAACGCCCGGGGTGCAGCGCTGGCGACAACGCTGGCACGGGTGATCGAGCTGGGACTGTGTATCGGGGTTGCCTCCGGGAAGACCTATCTTCGTCCGGCCTGGGACCGGTTCTTTGAAAAACAGAAGCTGCTGGCTGCCGATTTCCGTCGCCAGTGCCTGCCCCTGCTGGGCGGCGGCCTGCTCTGGGGAGTCGGCTTTACGTCCTATACGGCGATCATGGGCCATATGGGGACGGACGCTGCCGGCGCCAACGCCGTGGCGGCGGTGGTCCGGGACCTGATCTGCTGCGTGTGCAACGGCGTGGGCAGCGCGGCGGGCATCATGGTGGGAAACGAGCTGGGCAACGGCGAGCTGGAAAAAGGCAAAGCGTACGGGATCAAGCTCAGGAATATCTCCTATGTGATCGGTTTCGCTTCCACGGCGGTGGTGCTCGCTTTGACGCCGCTGGTTGTGCAGATGGTGATTCTGACGGAGGAGGCGCAACAGTATCTGACCGGGATGATGGTCATCATGGCGGTGTATATGATCGGCCGCTGCGTAAATACGGTGACGATCAACGGCGTGCTGGACGGCGGAGGCGACACGGTTTTCGATATGTATTCCCTGGCGGTATGCATGTGGGGCATCGCCATCCCGCTGGCGCTGCTGGGCGCTTTTGTATTCAACTGGCCGGTGCTGGTGGTCTATGCCTGCACCTGCCTGGACGAAGTGGGTAAGATTCCCTGGGTGATGATCCGGTTCCGGAAATACAAGTGGGTCAAAGACCTTACGAGGGACCGGACGGAAAACTGATTGCCCGGCCGCCCGGAAACAACCGATACAGATTCCTGCCGGACATCCGGCAGGTGTTTTATATGTTGATAGGACATAAGCATGATGATATAATAATATAAATATATCCATTAACCCGGAAAACCGGGAAATCTGTTCATCTGTTGATAAACCAGCACAGCCAATGGGGTGACGTGATTGAAAAAATTCGGAAAACTTGTATTCGGCGGAATCGAGAGCAAGATTATCGCGCTGATCGTCGTGGCGATGCTGCTGATCGCGGGCGTTTTCTTCGGCTTTATTCTGACGCAGTACAATACGCTGACGGAGCTGACGGAGGAAACGACCGAAAAGCAGCTGGCTTCCATGACCGGGATTACCGGAACGGTGATCGATTCGGTGATATACCAGAGCATGGACAGCTCCATGGAGAAGGAAGCGCAGGTTTCGGACCAGCTGTTCCGCGACAGCGCGATCCGCGTACGGATGACCGGAGAATACGCGAAGAAACTGCTTGACGATCCGGACGGCGTTCCGCGGCAGTCCTGGTCCAGGCCGGACGCTTCGAAAGACGGGCAGCTGTTTGTCAAGGTGCTCCTGGCGGACGGCGTGGAGGAAGCTGACGTGAGCGACAGGCTGGGCGTACTCGCAAACCTGTCGGATATGATGGTTTCGATCTGCAACGCCTACGGGGCGGACAACGTCTGGTTTTCTGTGCCGGAAGGCGCCACGCTGATGGCGGACACCGTTCCGGGAAACTGGATCAATGAGGACGGGTCCTACGTTTCCTACAACGCTCCGGACCGGTACTGGTACAGGCAGGCCGCGGAGGCGGGCACGCTTGTGTTCTCCGACGTGGAAATCGACAAGCGGACCGGACAGATGTGCGTTACCTGCGCGATGCCGGTATACGGCAGGGACGGAACGCTGCTGGGTGTGGCCGGCACCGATCTGTACCTGACGGAGATGCAGCGCACGGTTGCCTCGGCGGGGGAAAACGGCGGATTCCTGATGGCCGTCAACCAGGACGGCCACGTGGTCATCGCGCCGGAAGGGCAGGGCGCGTTCCGCGTGCTGATCTCTTCCGAGGCCAGCGACTTGCGCGCCTCGGGCAACCGGGACCTCGCGGCGCTGGTTACGGACGCGCTGCGGCAAAAGACGGGCGTGCGCAGCGTTCCGCTGGTCGACGGTAACTACTATATGGTCGGCGTTCCTATGGAGACGGCCGGTTGGGCGCTGATCGCGGCATACAGTGAAGAACTGGCGGAACAGCCTATCCGGACTCTGGAGGAAAACCACAAGCAGATCCAGCAGGAAGCCACATCCACTTTCCGGGAAAAGATGGGAAAGCGCAACACGGTTACGCTGCTGGTGCTGATTATCCTGCTGGCCCTGATGCTGGGCGGCGCCCTGCTTGCCGGCAAGAGAATCGTCAAGCCCCTGAACAGCATGACGCGACAGATTGCCCGGCTTGGAGAAGGCAATCTGGAGTTTAAAATGAAGGACTCCTACCGGACCGGCGACGAGGTCCAGGTGTTGGCGGAATCCTTTGCCACCCTGTCGCACAAGACGGTGGAATATATCGAACAGGTGAAAACCGTGACCGCGGAGAAAGAACGAATCGGCACGGAACTCCACCTGGCCCAGCAGATTCAGGAAGGAATGCTTCCCAGCGTCTTCCCGCCTTACCCGGAACGGATCGAATTCGACCTGTACGCCTCCATGAACCCCGCCAAAGAAGTGGGCGGCGACTTCTACGACTTCTTCCTGATTGACGACGATCATCTGGCGCTCGTCATGGCGGACGTCAGCGGCAAGAGCGTGCCCGGCGCGCTGTTCATGATGGTTTCCAAGGCGATCCTGAAGAACAATGCGATGATGAGCAAATCCGCCGCGGAGATCCTGACCGTGACGAACGAGACGATCTGCTCGAACAACAAGATGGAAATGTTCGTGACGGTGTGGCTGGGTATCCTGGAGATCAGCACAGGCAGGATTATCGCCTCCAACGCGGGGCATGAATACCCGGTGGTCTGCCGGAAGGGCGGAAACTTTGAGGTGTTCAAGGACAAACACGGATTTGTTGTCGGCGGATACGAAGGCGTAAAATACAAGGAATATGAACTGGACCTGCAGCCGGGTGATAAGCTGTTCCTGTACACAGACGGCGTGCCCGAAGCTACCGACGCCAACAAGGAACTGTTCGGAACACAGCGGATGCTCGACGCGCTGAACAGCCATAACGGCAGCCCCGCGGAAGTGCTGCGCGGCGTGCTGGAAAGCGTAAATGAATTTGTCGCTACGGCGGAGCAGTTTGACGACCTGACCATGCTGTGCCTGGAATACAAGGGAAAACAGTAAAACCAAACCGGCGGAAGCCGATTCGCAGGAGGAATGGAACATGACGACCCAACCCAGGAAGAAATTAGCCTTGTCCACCCAGATCTTTATCGCCCTGGTGCTCGCGATCGGCGCGGGCATCGCGCTGACCGGAAACCCGGACTTCGCGAAGACGTACATCAAACCCTTCGGTACGATCTTCCTGAACCTGATCAAATGGATCGTCTGCCCGCTGGTGTTTTTCTCCATCATGGCCGGCGTGATTTCCATGAAAGATATTAAAAAGGTCGGCATGATCGGCGGGAGGACCGTGCTCTACTATCTGTGCACAACCGCTTTCGCGGTGGCCATCGGCCTGCTGTTCGCCAACCTGCTCAAGGGGATTTTCCCGGTGATATCCACCGCGGAACTGTCCTACGAGCCTTCCGCCACCTCCGTCAACTTTATGGACACGCTGGTGGGGATTTTCCCGTCCAACTTCATCAAGCCTTTTGTGGACGCGAATATGCTGCAGATCATCGTAATGGCGCTGATCGTCGGCTTTGCCCTGATCCTGATCGGACCGCGGATCAACCAGGAATTCTATTTCGTGAACACCTGCAACGACATGTGCATGAAAGCCATGGAAATGATCCTGAAGCTGTCCCCGATCGGCGTGTTCTGCCTGCTGTGCCCGGTTGTGGCAGAGAACGGCCCGGCGGTGCTTGGATCCCTGGCGATGGTGCTGTTGGTGGCTTATCTCTGCTATATCGTCCACGCGGTCGTGGTCTATTCCACGGCGGTCAAGACAATGGGCGGGCTGAGCCCGATCAAGTTTTTCAAGGGCATGATGCCCGCAATCATGATGGCCTTTTCCTCCGCTTCTTCCGTGGGAACGCTGCCCCTGAACATGGAATGCTCCGAAAAGCTGGGCGCGGATAAAGAGGTCACCTCCTTCGTACTGCCGCTGGGCGCGACGATCAACATGGACGGCACGGCCATTTATCAGGGCGTATGTGCCGTGTTCATCGCCTCCTGCTTCGGCATCAATCTGAGCTTCTCCCAGATGCTGACGATCGTGCTGACTGCTACGTTGGCGTCCATCGGTACGGCAGGCGTGCCCGGCGCCGGTATGGTTATGCTGGCAATGGTGCTGCAGTCTGTCGGCCTGCCGGTGGAAGGCATCGCACTGGTCGCGGGCATCGACCGGATCTTTGATATGGGCCGTACGGTTGTGAACATCACCGGCGACGCATCCTGCGCGATTATCGTTTCCCGGATGGAACGCCGCAGGATGGAAAAGAAAGGCGCATAAGAAAAGAAGCTGACAGGGAGGCTTTTACTGTGTTTTCTTACATCTGGCCGGTTGCGCTGGTGGTGATTTCCAACACGCTGTACCAGGTCTGCGCAAAATCCGTTCCGGAAGGAATGAATCCGCTGGCGTCGCTGACGGTCACGTATCTGATCGGAGCCGTTGTTTCCTGCGCGCTGTATTATGTGCTGAACCGTGACGCGAACCTGGTCCGTGAGCTCCGGCTGACGAACTGGGCACCGATTATCCTGGGCGTCGTGATCGTCGGTCTGGAGGTCGGGTTCATCTATGCCTTCCGTGCCGGGTGGCAGGTCGGTACGACCCAGATTATTACGTCCGCCGTGGTGGCCGTTCTCCTGATTTTTGTGGGATATCTGCTTTACCACGAGGCGATTACCTGGAACAAGATCGCCGGGATCATCATCTGCCTGGCCGGGCTTGTCCTGATCAATATCCGCTAGACCGCAAACCGGAAGCTCCAGGGACAGAGAGACCGTTTCGGTACAAAGCTTTATTTCAGCATAAGAAATGCCCTGCAGGCGTTGACCTGCAGGGCATAAAAAAAGCAGCTCCGACGGGATTCGAACCCGTGTTTCAGCCTTGAGAGGGCCGCGTCCTAGGCCTCTAGACAACGGAGCCAGAAAAAGAAAAGCTGGGGAACTAGGATTCGAACCTAGACAATACGAGTCAGAGTCGTAGGTGCTGCCGTTACACCATTCCCCATCGGCGTTAGCCGCAAGCGGTATTATAACAGAGCATATGATGCATGTCAAGCAAAAAACCCCGGAAACTTTTGAAGAGTTTCCGGGGTTTGGTTTTCAAGAAATGACGCCCTTCGGGGGAGATCCTTCGACGCGACCTGCGGTCTTGCTCAGGATGACACCGGGAAGGTAAGCAAGGTGGTGGGATTCGGTCAGCCGAGCTTCGCCAGAGAGGCCTTCATGCGGCGGAGGGTTTCGTCTCTGCCGAGGAGATAAGCGATCTCAAAGGCGCCGCCGGGGGTGGATTCCTGGCCGGAGATAGCGATACGCATAGGCCAGAGCACTGAACCGGTTTTGCGCTCCCACTGCTGGATCTTTTCCATGACCACGTCGTGGATGTTTGCTTCAGTCCAGTCGGAAATGCCTTCGAGCACGGGGATCAGGAGCGGGAGAACCTCTTTGGCGACGGTCTCGTCACTCTTCTGCTTCTTGTTGAAGAAGATAGCGGTGTCGTAGTCCGGCATCTCCGCCAGGAAGGCAATCTTCTCCGGAATGCGGGAGAAGATGTCCGTGCGGCTCTGCATGAGTTCAGCCAGGCGGCGATAATCGATGCCCTTGCCGGCAAGTACCTTGTCAAACCACGGGGTTGCCATGTCCAGGTACTTTTCCGGATCCATCTTTGCCACATACTGGCTGTTCATCCACTCCAGCTTGTTGACGTCGAAGATGCCGGGGGAGTTATTGATCCGGTGGATGTCGAAGGCTTCCACCAGCTCCGGCAGGGTGAAGAACTCACGGTCCGTACCGGGATTCCAGCCGACCAGCGCCAGGTAGTTGATCAGGGCTTCGGTCAGGAAGCCTTTTTCGATGTAATCGGAATAATAGGCGTCGCCGTCCCGCTTGGAGAGCTTGTGGGTGGCATCCCGCATGACGGTGGGCAGGTGAATGTAGGTGGGAATATCCCAGCCCAGGGCTGTATAGAGGTAATTGTAGCGGGGCGTGGAGGAAAGGTATTCCATGCCGCGCATGACGTGGGTGATGCCCATCAGGTGGTCGTCGATGACGTTGGCGAAGTTATAGGTCGGCATGCCGTCCTGCTTGATGAGGACCATGTCGTCCATGGACTCGGCGTTCTGGAAGGTCATATCGCCGAACACCACGTCGCTGTAACTGGTCACGCCCTCGGTGGGCGCGTTCATGCGGATCGTGTAGGGGATGCCGGCAGCTTTCTTCGCGGCGATCTCCTCAGGCGTCAGGTGCAGGCAGTGCTTATCGTACTTCCAGGTTCCGCCGGCGGCTTCCACATTGGCTTTGCGCTCCTCGATCTCCTCCTTGGAGCAGAAGCAGTAATAGGCATGGCCGGATTTCACGAGCTGCTCCGCATAGGGGAGATAGGTGGATTTGCGCTCGGATTGGATATACGGACCGACGGGGCCGCCGACGTCGGGGCCTTCATCCCAGTTCAGGCCGCAGGCGCGGAGGGTATCGTAGATGACCTCGGTCGCGCCTTCCACATAGCGCTCCTGGTCGGTGTCCTCAATGCGCAGGATGAACTGGCCGTTATTCTGTTTGGCGTAAAGATAGGCGTACAGGGCGGTACGGACGCCGCCGAGATGCATGAAGCCCGTCGGGGACGGGGCAAAACGGGTTCTGACAGTCATAACTCATTTTCCTCCTTCGGAAAAATCAATAAAGGAGAAGGATTCCGCGTCTGCGGACGCGGCCAGGGCTTTCCGATCGCCCTGGACCTTCGGTCAATTACAGAGTGAAAGATTAAGTAATTACTGTTGATTGGTCTGTTTCGCGAAGGTATCGCGGAGACCGACGGTGCGGTTGTAGACCGGCAGGGCGTCGGTGGAATCCGGATCCTTGCAGAAGTAACCGGTGCGAAGGAACTGGAAGGAGGTTCCGGTTTCCGCTTCGGCAATCACCTTTTCGGCGAAGCCGCGACAGACCTTCAGGCTTTCCGGGTTCAGGCGGGAAATGAAGTCCTTCTTATCGGCTTCGGCTTCTTCGTCGTCCAGGTTGTCGTTCAGCAGAGGCTCATACAGCCGGGCTTCGAAGGGGATGCAGTCGTCGGCGGGGACCCAGTGGAGGGTCTTGCCCTTGATCTTCCGGTCGGCACCGGCGCTGCCGGAGAAGGAATCCAGGTCCACGGTGCAGCGCACTTCGGTGACGTTGCCGTCCGCGTCCTTGACGCATTCGTCGCAGCGGACGATGTAGGCGCCTTTCAGCCGGACCTCGTTGCCGGGGAACATCCGCTGATATTTCTTGACGGGGACTTCCATGAAGTCATCCTGCTCGATATACAGTTCCCGGCCGAAGGACAGGGTGCGTTCGCCCATTTCCGGATGGTCCGGATGGTTCTCCAGGGTGACGGTTTTGGTTTCGCCTTCCGGCCAGTTGGTCAGGACGACCTTCAGGGGATTCAGCACCGCCATAGCGCGGGGAGCGGTGTCGCCCAGCACGTCGCGGACGCAGTGCTCCAGCACGGCGTAATCCACCACGGAGTCCGCCTTGCTCATGCCGATGGTGTCCACGAAGTTCCGGATGGCCATGGCGGGGTAGCCGCGGCGGCGCATGGCGGAAAGGGTGGGCATGCGGGGATCATCCCAGCCGGCGACATAGTGTCCTTCCACCAGCTGGCGGAGGTAGCGCTTGGACATGACCGTACCGGTCATGTTCAGGCGGGAGAACTCAATCTGACGGGGCTTGGCGGGCAGCATCTCCGCGCTCTTTTCCACGACCCAGTCGTACAGGGGACGGTGGATTTCATACTCCAGGGAGCACATGGAATGGGAGATGCCTTCCAGTGCGTCGCCGATGGGGTGGGAGAAATCGTACATGGGATAGATGCACCATTTGTTCCCGGTGCGCCAGTGCTCCTTGTAGAGGATGCGGTACATGGCGGGATCCCGCATGACGATGTTCGGGGAGGCCATGTCGATCTTCATCCGGAGGGTTTTGCTGCCTTCCGGGAATTCGCCGGCCTTCATGCGGCGGAACAGGTCCAGGCTTTCTTCCGCGGGACGGTCGCGCCAGGGGCTGTTTTTGCCGGGCTCGGTCAGGGTGCCGCGGTACTCGCGCATCTCATCCTTGCTCAGCTCGTCCACATAGGCCAGGCCGCGGCGGATCCACTCCTCGGCGATTTCGTAGCACTTGTCATAATAATCGGAGGCGTAGAATTCCCCGCCGGTCCAGTGGAAACCGAGCCAGTGGATATCCCGCTTGATGGCTTCGACGTATTCCGTATCTTCCTTGGCGGGATTGGTGTCGTCAAAGCGCAGGTTGCACTTGCCGCCGTATTTCTCCGCGGTCAGGAAGTCCATGATCAGGGCCTTGCAGTGGCCGATATGCATATAGCCGTTGGGCTCCGGAGGGAAACGGGTATGCACTTCCGTGTAACGCTTGTCCTCCAGATCCTTGTCGATGGCGTCCCAGATAAAATTGCCGCGGGTATTGGTTTCTTCCATGGTGATTCTCCTTGCACTCTTTGATACTGAATCCTTTTTCCTTCGGGGGAATGCCGCTGTGGCGGGGCGATTTCTCCACGCGGCCGCAGGCGGCCTTGGTCGAAATGACAATAAACAGAGGTTCAGGCAGCGTTGCGATCGCTGTTACCCAAATCAAAGATTTGGACAGCTGCTTAAAAGCGCTTGCTTCATTATATAAAAAGAACAGGTGAGAAGCAAGAAAAATTATGTTCACAATATGCAGGAAAGACTTGTATTTTCTGCACAAGATGTTGTATAATACATTGAGAGGCGCAGAATAAGGGGGAGTCAGAATGGAAGAACTGTTCAACACCCATAAAATGGATCCGATCGTGGGAACCGGGAATGAAGCCCACGACATCCTGATGTATGTCTACAAAGCATTGCAGACAAAGGGCTATGATCCGATTACCCAGCTGGTGGGCTATCTCGTTACCGGAGAGCCTACATATATCACCAGCTATAATTCCGCACGGAGCCTGATCTGCCGCCTGGAGAGGGACGAGATACTCGAAGAGCTGGTCCGGTCCTATCTGGACACTCACTGACCGTCTACACAAACGGTGCCGTTAAGACGGCACCGTTTTTCTTCGTATTGGGGAAGCACATGTTTTTACAGGGCGTTCTATAGTAAAACGTGACTGACGACGATGGGGGTAACGGAATGAAAAAACGCCTGATGATCTGCCTGCTGGCCGCCGTTTTCTGCCTGACCGCTGCGGTACCTGCGCTGGCGGCCAATACTTTTTTGTTTACCGAGAAAATAATAACGCTTTTTGAGGGCGAATCGGCGCAGACTGCGCTGAAACGGGAAGGCAACTTTGACGGCGAAGGCGAGATCGTATATACAAGTTCCCGGGAGACCATCGCGACCGTGTCCGCGGACGGAATGATCACAGCAATCGCAAAGGGACGGGCGGACGTATACGCCTCTCTGATGCGGAACGGGAAACGGGTTGCTCGGGCAACCATCGCGGTAAACGTGCTGCGCGCGGTGACCAAAGTGACCCTGAACACGACAAAGCTGTCTGTGTACGATCCGGATGACCCGGCGGTGGCCGGACTGCTTAAAGAACCGATAGCGCACCAGGTGCTGGTCATACCGGCAGGCGGATCTGCCAGCCTTGTCACGACCTGTACGCCGGAAACGGCGAGCAGCCGGAAGGTGGTTTATTCCACCACGGACGCCGGCGTGGCGAGGCTGGCCGGAACGACGCTTCGGGCCGTGCAGCGGGGCGAATGCGAACTGACCGTTGCGAGCGAACAGAATCCGGAAATAACAGAAACCTTCCGGGTACTGGTGATCCAGCCGGTAAAGAAAATCCAGTTTGAGGACGGAAAAAAAGAGGTTGCCGCGGGTTCAACGCTGCAGCTGACCGCCGTGTGCGCACCGGACAACGCGTCCATCACAGGGGTAACCTGGACGTCCCAGAATCCGACGATTGCGACAGTGGATGAGAACGGTACGGTAACCGGCCTGAAGAAAGGGAACGCGAAGATTACGGCGACGGCAACGGACGGTTCCCGCACGGCGGGTTCCGTGATTGTCAGGGTTACGCAGCCCGTTACAATGATTACGGTCAAGACCCCGGAGATCCAGGTCACGGTCGGCAAAAGCGCGCAGGCGAAGGCGACAGCGCAGCCTGACACCGCCAGCGACCGGAAACTGGTCTGGTCTTCTTCGGATGAGACCATTGCCACGGTGAACAGTTACGGCGTAATTACAGGCAAGAAGGCAGGCACCTGCATCGTCACCTGCACAAGCAATTCCAATCCTGACGTGACCGGCACCGTAACGGTGGCTGCCAGCCAACCGGTAACAAAGATTGAAAACGCGAACGAGCCGGAAGAACTGAGCTTGCTGACGGGACAGACCGTCCAGACAAGATGGAATGTGCAGCCGGCGGATGCGACGGACAAGACGCTGACGTTCAAAAGCCGGCATCCCCGGGTTGTCACAGTGGACGCGAACGGCGTTGTGACGGCGATGGGCCGCGGTACCGCAACCGTTGAAGCTACGGCGAAGGACGGATCCAGAAAACAGGGCAGCGTCAGGATTACAGTGATCCAGCCGGTGACCGGGGTGGAGGTACAGCAGCAGCGGTATTATGTCCAGTGGGGCAGAAGCTCCCAGATCCGTGCGATCGTGCAGCCGCGGAACGCGAACAATCAGCAGGTATACTGGTCGTCTGAAGACGAGGGAATCGCTTCAGTGCGTTCCACCGCGACAAGCACCGGATCCATTTACGGCGTGGCATACGGCACGACCACGGTGACTGCCTGGACCGAGGACGGCGGCTTCTCTGCCTCTGCCGAGGTCAGAGTCGGAAACTTTATCGAGGCTGTGCTGGTCGAAGAACTGTATGTGGACAGTCAGAACAACATTCAGATTTCCCTGCGGAACATGACGCAGGACCTGACGCTTGGGAGCATCTCCTACCGGATTGAATGCTTTGACACGGAAGGAAACCCCTTCGTCTGCAACACAGACGGCGTCAGCATGTATTTTGACGGCGAGTATGTCTACGGCCTGCCGCCGATGGGCCGGACGTATTACGGGTATTTCACCTCCCGGAACTGTGCGATTGACAGGATGCTGGGCGGCATTACGCTGACTATTACCGGCTGGCAGGACGCGGAAGGAAATGCCTGGCAGATTCCGGACAACGAACAGGTGCGGAACACGTGGAATATGAATAACTACAATTATAATCCGGGCGAGGGTGTGGGTTAAAGGTATGGCAGATCTGGTAGTGATCGGCGCGGGACACGCGGGCTGTGAGGCCGCGCTTGCCGCCGCCCGGATGGGGATCGATACGCTCCTGCTGACGCTGAATATGGACGGAATTGCCCTGATGGCCTGCAATCCGGTCATCGGCGGCTCAGCAAAGGGGCATCTTGTGCGGGAACTGGATGCGCTGGGCGGTGAGATGGGCCTGGCGATCGACGATACTTTCCTGCAGAGCCGCATGCTGAATATGGGCAAGGGCCCGGCGGTTCATTCCCTGCGCGCTCAGGCGGACAAACAGGGATACCAGAACCGGATGCGGAAAGCCCTGATGACAACGGAACGGCTGACGGTACGGCAGGGCGAAGCCGCATCCATTGAGACAGAAAACGGCCGGGTGACGGCGGTGACGACGGTGACCGGCGCGCGGATTCCCTGCCGCGCGGTTGTGGTTTCTACCGGCGTGTACCTGAAGGGCAGCATCATCATCGGCGAGCACCGGCATGACGGCGGTCCCCAGGGGCTGATGAACGCGGGCGAGCTGTCCGCAAGCCTGGCGGGGCTGGGATTCGAGCTGCGGCGGTACAAGACCGGCACACCGGCAAGAGTCGATGTGCGGAGTGTGGACTTTGACGAGATGGAGGAACAGAAAGGCGATGAGCCGGTGGTTCCCTTCTCCTTCCTGACGGACCGGAAACTGGAGAACACCTACAGCTGCTACCTGACCTGGACCACGCCGGAAACGCACAGGATCATTCTGGACAACCTGCACCGGGCACCGCTGTACAGCGGCAAGATCCACGGCATCGGCCCGCGGTACTGTCCGAGCATTGAAGACAAGGTGGTGCGTTTCGCGGACAAGGACCGGCACCAGATCTTCCTGGAGCCGGAGGGTAAGGAAAGCCGGGAATGGTATGTGCAGGGAATGAGCACTTCCATGCCGGAGGACGTGCAGTGGGCTATGTACCGGACGATTCCCGGGCTGCGGCGCTGCGAATTCACCCGGCTCGGCTACGCCATCGAATACGACTGCATCGACAGCCGGGAACTGAAGCCGACGCTGGAGAGTTTGCGGATCGGCGGCCTGTTCTTTGCGGGGCAGATCAACGGAACCAGCGGATATGAAGAAGCGGCCTGCCAGGGCCTGCTTGCCGGTATGAACGCCGCGCTGGAACTGCAGGGCAGGGAACAGATTATCCTGACGCGGGATATGGCCTATATCGGCGTGATGACGGACGACCTGACCACCAAGGGAACAGACGAACCTTACCGCATGATGACCTCCCGGGCGGAACACCGGCTGTATCTGCGGCAGGACAACGCTGACCTGCGGCTGACGGAGATCGGCCACCGGGCCGGGCTTGCCTCAGACGAGCGGCTGGAACGGACGCGGAGGAAACAGGAGGAAACCGCGGAACTGATCCGCCGGCTGGAGACGACCCGTTTCGCGCCGGGGGAGGCGCTGAACGGCCTGCTGAAAGCAAAGGGCCAGCCGGAAGTGACCGGTTCTCAGAAGGCGGAAGACCTCCTGAAGCGGCCGGAGATTACCCTGAAAGATCTGACCGGGCTGAAGCCGGAATGGGGAACTGTTTCCCCTGCGGCGGCGGAGCAGGCGGAGATTTCCGTGAAGTATGCCGGCTACCTGGAGAAGGAAGCTCAGATGATCCGGCAGGCTAGGCAGATGGAAGAGATCCGGCTGCCGCAGGACATCGATTATGCAAAGATCGAGCATCTGCGGCTGGAAGCGCGGCAGAAGCTGAACAAGCAGAAGCCGGTTTCACTGGGCGCGGCGGGGCGGATCCCGGGCGTCAATCCGGCGGACGTGGCGGTGCTTTCCGTCTGGCTGCACAAGCAGAACAGCCGGCAGGGATCTTCTGAAACTGGAGGGAAAGATGAACGCTAAGACACTGAAAGTGCTGTGGCTTATCGGACTGGTCGCGATCCTTATTGCCGGGGCGGTTATCCTGTTCGCCCCCGGAGGGAAACCGACGGATCAGGTAAAACCGGCGGCGCAGCGGCAGCAGTATGAGCCGAAGGTCACAAAACCCCTGGCGGAGGCCAGCACCAATGATCCGCTGCTGAAGAAATTCGAGGGGATCAGCTGGGGCATGACCAAGGACGAACTGACGGAAAAGTTCGGAAAGGGACTGATTCCGGATTCGTCCGGAGGCATGATCTACCGGGACGCGAACTCGATCTACGGCACCGTAACCTATACGCTGGCGCTGCGGGACGGGAAGCTGAACATGATCCTTGCTTCGGTGAGCCCGGACGATAAACTGGATATGCTCCGCGTATCGCTGAACGGCAGATACGGGACCGCGATGCCGGCCAACTATACCTACGCGATGCTGGGAAAGATGGAGGAAGACCAGAGAAGCAAAACCCTGGCCTGGCAGACCGCGGATACGGTGATCTGCATGAATGAGTCGAGCATCAATTATGTGCCCGCTTCCCCGGGGTCGCTGGTGCCGGAAGAAAATAAATAACAAAACGGCTGCCTGACGGCAGCCGTTTTTGCTACGCATTTTTAAGATTCTTCTTCGACTTTGTCGTAGTTCCGGCGGGGGAGTTCGATGCCGAATTCCCGGGCGGTGGCTTCGAGAATATCAAGAGCCTGCTCGATCTGTTCGGGTTTGTGCTCGCTGATTACGCAGAAGCGGAGACGGGCTTTTCCCTTCGGAACAGCGGGATACATGGCGGGCGGTACGCTGACGCCGCGCTTCTTCAGCTCGTTGGAGAGCAGCCAGGCGTCCTCATCCTTGCCGACCAGGACCGGCAGCACGGCCGTTTCGCCGGCAAGACAGATATCCAGGTGGCGGCGCCGCGCGCTGTCCGCGAAGGCCTTGATGGCGATCCGCAGATGCTCCATGATCTCGGGATGGGAGCGGAGGGTGCGGATGGCGGCCAGGGAACCGGCTGCCAGCGCGGGGGAGATGCCGACGGAGAAGACGAAGCCGGGCATGTTGTAGCGCAGGTAGTCGATGAGGCACTTTTTGCCGGCCAGGTAGCCGCCGCAGGTGCCCAGGCCCTTGGACAGGGTGCCGTATTTGATGTCGATATCGTCGCCCTTGAGGTTGAAGTACTCATCCACGCCGCCGCCGGTTTTCCCGATGACGCAGGCGCTGTGCGCTTCGTCAACCATCAGGAAACAGCCGTACTCCTTCTTGATCCGGACAAATTCCGGCACGGGGGCGATATCGCCGTCCATACTGTAGGCGCCCTCAATGACGATGAGGACTTTTTCATAATAGGCGCGCTGGCTCTTCAGGATCGTTTCCAGCGCGGCGGTATCGCTGTGGGGGAAGGGCCGGGAGGTCGCGTCGGACAGCTTGCAGCCCTGCTCGATGGAGTTGTGAGCCAGGGCGTCGTAAAGGATCAGGTCGTTCTTGCCGCAGAAGTTGCCGACGAAGGTCACGTTGGTGGAATGACCGCCGACGCAGACCACGGCGTCCTCGGTGTGCTTCCAGTCCGCGATCTCTTTTTCCAGATCCTTGTGGACCTGCTTTTCACCGGCCAGCAGGCGGCTGCCGCTGGCGCTGGTGCCGTACTTGTCGATGGCGGCCTTGGCGGCGTCCTTGACTTCCTTGCGGCCGGACATGCCGATATAGTTATAGGAACCGAACTCCAGGACTTCTTTTCCGTCGATGATGCCGGTATCCAGCAGGGGAGACTCATGGGTGACGAAATAGGGGTTGTCGCCCTTGCCGACCAGGGCTTCCTGGCGCTCAAGGAAATGCTTGTATTCGGGTGTGTCCTCGAAACGGAAGATCGGGCGGACGGGAACGCGCTCCTTCGGCTTCGCGCCTTCGGCGGCGCCGCCGTCCAGCAGGTTCTCCACCACCTGGCTCATGCCGAGCACGGTGGCGCACTGGCCGTATTCTTCCGCGGGGATGGTGACGCCCCATTCTTCTTCCGCCTTCAGGGCGATGGAGAGCACCTGCAGGCTGTCGCCCTGGAGGTCCTCGATGAAGTTGGCGTTGTCGGTGATTTCGCTCTCGCTGATCTCAAGGGCCTCGGCATACATGGAGCGGACCTTTTTGAGGATTTCGTCATGACGGGCGCTCTTGGTTTCCAGCGCGGCCGCCGCGGCCACTTCGGCGCCGGCGTTCTGGGCGTGCAGGTCCAGCTCGCGGTAGGACAGCTCACCCTCTTCATACATACGCTTGAGCTCGATCCGCTTGACCTTGATACCGCTGACAAGCGGCAGGCGCATGGGCGTGACGAGAGCGCGGTTCAGCTGGGAATACAGGGGGAGCTTGCTGTTGGCGGCAGCCACGGAGGCGGCCAGCTTGTCAAGATACTGGCTGTCGGTATAGTTTTCACCGACGTTCATGACCAGGACGATATCCTCGTTCCGGTCGCGGCGGTTGCGGCGGAAGCCGACTACGCAGCTCTGGTCCACGCCGCGAAGAGAGGCGAAGGCGTCTTCCATGTCGTCGGGATAGACGTTCTCGCCGGATTCATTGATGATGACGTCCTTCAGACGGCCTCGGATATACAGGCGCCCGGAGGCGTCCAGCTGGGCGATGTCCCCGGTCTGGAGCCAGCCGCCGGCCAGCGTGTCAGGCGGGAGCAGTTCCCCGTGCACGACGCGGGCGGTATGGATTCCGGGACCACGGATCTGCAGTTCGCCGACCTTCTCGCCCTCCTTTTCCGGAACGATCCGGTATTCGGCAGAGGACAGGGGTTTACCGACGGAACCGTTCAGCCGGTGCTTCAGGTCCATGCCGAGTTCAAAGCCGTTGATACCGGTTTCGGTCATGCCGTAGCCGGTGACGGTATAGTAACCCAGGGCATTCAGGGTGCGCAGGGTTTCGTTCGGCGTATGGCTGCCGCCGAGGATAAGCACGTCCACCTCGGTGCCCAGGAGTTTTTCATTGAGAGCGGCGAACGCCTTTTCCTGCGCCCAGGCGAGGCCGGCTTCGGGAGAGACGGTCTGGCGCATGATGGAAATGGCCTTCATGGACTGATAGGCGCTGCGCTTTGCCTTGCTCTCTTTCTTCAGGCCCTTTTCCACGGAGCGGACCAGGCTGTTGCCCACCAGGGGCACCATGATCAGCAGGTTCGGCGGGAAATGGCGGCAGGTATTGATGATGGAATTGGGGGTGCGATCCTGCAGGTAGATGCTGGCCGTGCCCATGAAGTGCGCCAGGATGACGTTGCCCATGAAGCCAAGCACATGGTGGAAGGGCAGGAACGCCAGGGTCTTCCGGCCGCGGTTATCCGGATGGATAATGCGGGGGTTGGTCTTGTAGAGCGTCAGGGCGTTCAGGGCCTGCTCGCAGACCGCTTCGCCGTTGTAGGCGAAAATGCGGCTGGTGCCGGTGGTGCCGCTGGTGCACATGGCGGTATATTCACCCCAGACAGGGGTGAAGCCGATGGTGCGCGGGGCTTCCCGGACGGCCTTGAAATCGATCTGGCGGACGTTGCCGGACAGCGCCCGGGGTTTCCGGGAGATAATCTGGCGGCAGTTTGCCTCGTCCAGCAGGCCCTGGATCACGCTGTCAGGCGCGGACGCGTCCAGCAGCAGGGCATTGTGGCCGGAGCGGAGTACGCCCCAGTACAGGGACGGCCAGTCGTGGCAGGTGTCCACAGCGACGCCGACCCAGCCCTCGTCAGGCGCGAGCTCAGCGATGCAGGCGGCATAGTCGTCCGCCCGGTGGGTCATCTCCGCGTAGGTGCAGGAGAGTTCTTGCTCGCCCTTCAGCCACAGGGCCGCGGGGGCGTCCCCGTATTCCCGGAGGATTTCGAACAGGGTTGCCAGGGTTTTGTCAGCTTCCAGTCTTGCGCATACAGATTGCGCGTCGTAATTGCTCATGAATGCCTCCTTCCGTCTGGTTCAGGAGCATGTATTGACGCGACAGGGACGGGGAAGGGACGGATAATGGCGTATAAAATGAATAATCCTTCCGATGCCCAAATCACATCAGCATATTATAACACAAAATATAGCGGAGAATGTTACAAAGGATTCACAATTCATAAGTCACAATTCATAATTAAATAAGCGGAGAATTGGAGTTGTACGGGGCAGGGGAATATGGTATGATTTGTATATAAGACAGAACAAAAGAACAGACGTTAAAATCTGAAGACCCGTCAATAAAAGCATATCAAACAGCAGAGGTGTATGTTTATGAGTACACAGGCCTGGAACGAGGAGTTTGCCGTCCGATTCGCCCGCCACGCGGACGAGCTGAAATGGCTCTATATGGAACTGTACCACAACGACCAGAAAGCCTGGGAATACTTTACCGGGATGCTTTACCGCGCCTGGGAGAACCGCTCCGAAAGCCTCCGGATGATCGACCGGGCCCGGGAAGCCTGTCCGGAATGGTACCGGGGGCACGACCTGGTAGGCATGCTGATGTATGTGAAGCAGTTTGCCGGAACGCTGCGGGGCGTAAAGGAAAAGCTGGACTACGTCCAGGAATGCGGCGTCAACTACCTGCACCTGATGCCGCTGCTGGAAAGCCCGGAAGGCCGGAGTGACGGCGGATATGCCGTGAGCGATTTCCGAAAAGTTCAGCCGGAGCTCGGCACGATGGACGACCTGACGGACCTGTCGGAGGAATGCCACCGGCGGGGGATCTCCGTCTGCCTGGATTTTGTAATGAACCACACCAGCGAGGATCACGAATGGGCCCGCAGGGCAAGGGCGGGAGAAACGGAATTCCAGAACCGTTATTTCTTCTATGATTCCTGGGATATTCCCAACTGGTACGAACAGACCGTGCCGCAGGTGTTTCCAACCACGGCGCCGGGCAATTTCACCTGGTGCGAGGAAGCGAAGAAAGTGGTCATGACCATGTTCTATCCCTACCAGTGGGACCTGAACTACGCCAACCCGGCGGTGTTCAACGACATGACGGACAACATGCTGAACCTGTGCAACCACGGGGTGGACATTATCCGGCTGGACGCGGTGCCTTATATCTGGAAGGCGCTGGGGACCACCTGCCGCAACCTGCCGCAGGTGCATACGCTGGTGCGGATGATGCGGATGGCCTGCGAGATTGTCTGCCCGGGTACGCTGCTGCTGGGTGAGGTCGTGATGGAACCCAGCCGGGTGGTGCCGTATTTCGGCACGGTGGAAAAACCGGAATGCCACCTGCTGTACAACGTGACGACCATGGCGACCCTCTGGCACACAGTGGCCACCCGGGATGTGCGGCTGCTGGAGCACCAGCTTGGTCAGGTGTTCGCACTGCCGAAGGAATATGTATTCCTGAACTATCTGCGGTGCCACGATGACATCGGCTGGGGACTGGACTACGATTATCTCCGATGGAATTTCGGCTGGGAGGAAGTGCCGCACAAAAAGTACCTGAACGACTACCTGACCGGCGCTTTCCCGGGAAGCCGAGCGAGAGGCGAGCTGTACAACGACGACCCGCGGCTGGGAGACGCCCGGCTGTGTGGCACAACCGCGTCCCTGTGCGGAATCGAAGCTGCCCGGAAGGACGGCGGGGCGCGGGATATGGAGGAGGCAGTCCGGCTGGACGGCATGCTGCACGCGCTCATGTTTACCCTGAGCGGAGTACCGGTGCTTTACAGCGGCGACGAGATCGCGCAGGAAAACGACTATACCTACCACGATGATCCGCTGAAAGCGGAGGACAGCCGCTACCTGCACCGGGGAGACATGGACTGGAAAAAAGCGGAGAGGCGAAACGACAAGGACAGCCCGGAAGGGCAGGTCTTCGCGGAGATCAGCCGCCAGGAGAAGATCCGGGCGAAATACGGCGTGTTTGACGACGACGCGGACGTGTGGGTCCTGAACACCGGAAACCACCAGGTGCTCGGCATCGGGCGGTATTACCGGGGCGAGAAACTGCTTGCATTGTTCAACTTCTCCAAAGACCCGCAGATGGCATGGGTGCACGACGTCAGCGTATTCAACGACCTGGCGAACGGACACCGCTGCAAGGCGGGCGCGGTGAAGGTGCCGGCGGGCGGATACCGCTGGCTGTACAAGAAGATGTAAGGCCGGACCGTAAGCCCGGCAGACACATAACAGGAGAAAAACAGATGAAGATCACAACCATTGGTGAAATCCTGATCGACATGACCCAGACCCATATTGAGAACGGCATTCCCCATTTCGCAGCCAATCCCGGCGGCGCGCCGGCAAACGTGGCGGTCGCAGCCGCGAGGCTGGGGGTTGAAAGCGCCTTTATCGGCTGCGTCGGCGACGATCTGTACGGCAGCCTGCTCCGGAATACGCTGGAAAAGAACGGCGTTTCAACGGAAGGGCTGCAGGTGACCCCAAAGGCCAACACCACCCTGGCGATCGTTATGGTGGACGGGAAAGGGGAACGCAGTTTTTCCTTCTACCGGAAGCCCGGGGCGGACACCCTGATTGACGCGGAAAAGGCGGTCAGGGCCCTGGGCAATACCGGAATCCTGCATTTCGGAAGCGTGAGCCTGACAGATCCCGCGTGCCGGGAGACCGTGATTACCGTGATCCGGGCCGCGAAGGAAGCCGGCACGCTGATTACCTACGATCCGAATTACCGCGCCGCGCTGTGGGACAGCGAGGAAACCGCGGCGGAACAGATGCGCGCCGTGCTTCCGCTGTGCGATATCGTGAAGATCAGCGACGAGGAGACCCTGCTGCTCTGCGGCGTACAGGAACCGGAGGCGGCGCTGGAAAAGCTGACGGAGCTCGGCGTCCGCGTGGCTGTCGCCACGCTTGGAGCAAAAGGAGCCATGTGGCGCTGCGGCGATATGCGGGGAACGGTTCCCGGGTTCTCCGTGAAGGTTGCGGATACCAATGGGGCCGGCGATACGTTTTTCGGGTCTTTCCTGAGCCGGATTGCCGCCCGGGGCGGACTGGACGGCCTGACTGAAGAAGAGCTCAACTGCTTCGTCCGGTTTGCCAACAAGGCCGCGTCGATCACGACGAGCCGGCCGGGCGCCATCCCGGCGATGCCGACGCTGAAGGAAGTTGAGGAAGCACTGAACTGACCGGCCGTGACGGAAAAGGAGAAAAATCATGAACCGGAAACTGATTTTCCTGGATATTGACGGTACCCTGACGCCCGCAGGAAGCAACGTGCCGCCGGAAAGCGCCATGACGGCTGTGCGGAAAGCGCAGGAAAAGGGCCACGTGGTCTTTCTGTGCACAGGGCGCAATCCCGCCATGCTGGCGCCGGTGTTCGCCCTGGGGTTTGACGGCGCGGTGGCCGGGGCCGGCGGCTATGTGTTTACGAAGGACGAAGTATTGTTTGACTGCCCGATGAAGAAAGAGGATTTCGAAACGGGCATGAGGCTGCTCCGGGAAAACGGCGTTTTCCGGACCATCGAAGCAAAGGACGCTACCTGGGGGGACGAGGATCTGGGCGAATTCCTGGCGCAGGCAGGCGACGGGAACAGCGAACTGATCCGCTGGCGGAAAGCGCTGGCGGAGCAGCTGAACATCCGCCCGATGAGCGAGTATGACGGCAGCCCGATCTACAAGATCGTGATCATGTGCAAGGAAATGAAACAGCTGGAACCGGCAAAACGAGCCCTGGAGAAAGACTACAACTTTGTGGTGCAGGACCTGGCCGCCCGCGGCTGCCTGAACGGCGAACTGATCAACCGTCAGTTCGACAAGGGCAGGGGCGTCCGGATTGTCGCGGATCATTACGGAATCGACATCAAAGACACCATCGGTTTCGGCGACAGCATGAACGACCTGGAAATGATCGAAACCGTCGGGTATTCCGTCTGCATGGCAAACGGCAGCCCCGCCCTGCAGGCGAAGAGCAACCTGATCTGCCCGGCCGTGGAGGAGGACGGGCTGTACCAGGCGTTTGAACAGCTCGGACTTTTATAACAATTCAGAATTCATAATTCATAATTAGGAACACACCATTTTGAATCAGCGAATTGGAGGAAGGAGGTTTTTCCGGATCCGCGTCAGACAGAAAAAACCAGTTTACGGATCCCGCTTTTTCCTGTATAATTTTTCCAGATGGCAATGTAACACCCCGACAACAACATCATACAGACAGGAGGGAACCCAATGGCTCTCGATTACCGGAAGTGTGCGGAGGAGATCTCAGCCGCGATCGGCGGAGGCTCCAACGTCATCAGCGCGGCACACTGCGCAACCCGGCTCCGCCTGGTCATTGCTGACAACAGCAAACTGAATAAGGCGGCGCTTGAGAACGTCGACGGCGTGAAGGGCATGTTCGAGTCCAACGGTCAGCTGCAGCTGATCATCGGCACGGGCACGGTCAACAAGGTCTATGACGAATTCCTCGCGGTGACCGGCGTTTCCGCTGCGTCCAAGGACGACGTGAAGGCGGCCGCGGTCTCCAAGATGCCCTGGTGGAAGAAACTGCTCAAGACCCCCGGCGACGTATTCGTTCCGATCCTGCCTGCCATCGTGGCTTCCGGCCTGATGATGGGTATCGTCGAAGCGATCCCGAAATTCTGGCCGGCGTTCGGCAACAGCGACTGGTTCTCTTTCCTGGACCTGGTTGCCAATACCGCGTTCGCTCTGCTGCCGGTGCTGGTCGCGATCTCCGCGGCGCGGGTATTTAAGGGCAACATTTTCCTTGGGGCCGTCATCGGCCTGATGATGGTCCATCCGGCGCTGATCAACGCCTGGAACGTCGGCAATTACGCGGCCGGGGAGATACCAACCTGGCACTTGTTCTTCTTTAACGTCCAACAGGTCGGCTATCAGGGGCACGTGATACCGGTTATCCTATCGGTATTGCTGATGAGCAAGCTGGAGATATGGCTGCATAAACACGTGCCGGAAATGATTGACCTGTTTGTCACCCCGCTGGTCACGGTGCTGGTGACTTCCTTCGTAACCTTCACGATTATCGGGCCCATCTTCTCCATTCTGGAGAACTGGGTGCTGGAAGGCGCAAAGTGGCTGGCGAGCACGCTGTACGGCGCGGTGGTCATGGGCGCGATCTATCCATGGACCGTGGTCATGGGCCTGCACCATATGTACAACGTCATCGAGGCCGGCATGATTGCCCAGACGGGACTGAACACCTGGATGCCCATCGCGTCCGCCGCGAACTTCGCGCAGTTCGGCGCCTGCCTCGCGGTTGCCCTGAAGGTGCATAACCAGAAAACCAAGTCTGTGGCTTTCCCGTCTTCGCTGTCCGCTTCCCTGGGCATTACGGAGCCGGCGATCTTCGGTATTAACTTCCGCTTTATGAAGCCGTTCCTGTGCGGCATGGCCGGCGGCGCGGTCGGTTCCCTGTTCGGCGCGCTGTTCAAGCTGGGCGCTCCGGTATACGGCGTGACCGGTATTCCCGCGATCCCCGCAGTGAACAATGTGCCGCTCTATCTCGTTGAGCTGCTGATCTCCGCCGGCGTGGCCTTCGCACTGGTATGGATTATCTGGAAAGAAGAGACGCCCGCGGCGGCTCCCGCCGCGCCTGTTCCGGAACCCACGGCCATTGAAGTGCCGACTGTTTCCGTGATCCGCTGCGCGGCGGGTACGGTGCTGCAGCCCGTGAAGGGCAAGGTCATCGCGCGGGAAGCGATCCCGGACGACACCTTTGCTTCCGGTGTGCTGGGCGACGGCGTCGGCATCGAACCGGAGGACGATCTGGTGGTAGCCCCGTTCGACGGCGTCATCTCCTCCGTGGCAGAGAGCCAGCACGCGGTCGGCGTTGAAGCCAACGGCATGGAAATGCTGATCCACGTCGGCGTGGATACGGTGAACATGCAGGGCGACGGTTTCACCTGCCTGGTCAGGGAAGGCGATGAAGTGAAAGCAGGCCAGCCTCTGATTCGTTTCAGCCGTGAAAAGATCAAGGCGGCCGGGTACAGCGATACCGTCGCGGTGCTGCTGACCAACTCCGACGACCTGGAAGGCGTTGAGTGCGGAGCCAAGTAATAATTCAGAATTCATAAATCAGAATTCAGAATTAAAATATCAGAATATGGAGGAAACAACACATGAAGTCTTTTGAGTACACGATTACCGATCCCGTAGGCATCCATGCCCGTCCCGCAGGCATCCTTGTGAAGAAGATCAAGGAATTTACCTCCACCGTTACGGTGATCAAGGGCGAAAAGTCCGTCAACGCGCTGAAGCTGATGGCCCTGATGGGTATGGGCATCAAGCAGGGCGACACCGTGAAAGTGACGATCGAAGGCGCGGATGAAGATACCGCTGCCGCAGCCATCGAAGAGTTCTTCAAGGCCAACCTGTAACCCGGTTATAAACAAACGGCTGCCGCTGCGACAGCCGTTTGTTTTTCCCATGGAAATAAAGACGGAGGGTATAAAAAATGATCCTGATTCAAGGCAAAGGCGTTTCCACAGGCGTCGCCGCAGGCCCCCTGTATTTCTATCAGCGGGCGAAGGCGGAGATAACCCGCTATGAGGTCGCGGATCCCGAAGCGGAATGGGCCCGGTTCAAGGGCGCCCAGGCTAAGGCCATCGAACAGCTGGGAGAACTGGCCGAAAAAGCCAGGGAGGAAGCCGGGGACGAGGCCGCACTGCTGTTTGAAACGCATCAGATGATGGCGGAGGATATGGAATATGAGGAAGCCATCCAGGCCGCCATCCAGGAAAACAAACTGAACGCGGAAGCGGCGGTAACCGATACAGCGGCGCAGTTCGCGGAAATGTTCGCTTCCATGGACGATCCCTATTTCCAGGCGCGTTCGGCGGACGTGAAAGACGTATCCGGCCGGATCATTGCGGCGCTGACCGGCGCGGCACAGGGCGGAATCGACTCCCCGGTGCCGGTGATCCTGGCGGCGGACGATCTGGCGCCCAGTGAGACAGTGCAGCTGGATAAGAGCAAGATCCTCGGCTTTGTGACCGAAGGCGGATCCGGATCCAGCCACACCGCGATCCTGGCGCGCACGATGGGCATTCCGGCGATCATCGGCGTCGGCGACCAGCTGAAGCCGGAATACGCGGGCAAGGAAGTCATTATCGACGGAAGCACCGGCAGCGTGACGGTCGACGCGGATGAAGACACCCGGGCCGTTCTGCTCAAGAAGATGGAAGAACAGAAGAAGACGCGGGAGATGCTGGAGAAACTCAAGGGCCTGCCCAATGAATCCAGGGACGGCCAGAGCGTCAAGGTATTCTGTAATATTGGCGGACCGGATGACGTACCGGCCGTGCTTGCCAACGACGCCGGCGGCGTGGGCTTGTTCCGCAGCGAGTTCCTGTACCTGAACTGCGACGACTTCCCGTCGGAGGACGTGCAGTTTGAGGCCTATAAGAAAGTGCTGTCCGATATGGGCGGCAGGGAAGTGGTTATCCGGACGCTGGATATCGGCGCGGACAAGCAGATTGCCTATTTCAATATGCCGAAGGAAGAGAACCCCGCCCTTGGCAACCGGGCGCTGCGCATCTGCCTGAACCGGCCGGAGATCTTCCATACCCAGCTGCGGGCGCTGTTCCGCGCGTCGGCTTTCGGTAAACTGGGTATCATGTTCCCGATGGTGACCAGCGTATGGGAGGTCCGGGAAGCAAAGAAGATGTGCGAGCGGGTAAAGGCCGAACTGACGAAAGAGGGTATCCCCTTCAGCGAGGACGTGGAGATCGGCATCATGATCGAAACGCCTGCCGCGGTGCTCATGAGCGACCGGCTGGCAAAGGAAGTGAATTTCTTCAGCTGCGGAACGAACGACCTGACCCAGTACACGCTGGCCTGTGACCGGCAGAACGCGGACCTCGGACGGTTCTATGATCCGCATCATCCCGCGGTGCTCCGCGCGCTGAAAATGGTTTGTGACAACGCGCACAAAAACGGCGTATGGGTCGGCATCTGCGGCGAACTCGGCGCGGACCTGGCGCTGACAGAAACCTTCCTGTCCATCGGCATTGACGAACTGTCCGTATCGCCGCGGTCGGTGCTGCCGCTGCGGCAGAAAATCCGGGAAATCAACGTGGAGGCCATCCGGGACAAGGTGCTGGCGGATCTTCTCAGCGACGAGACGCAGGTCTGACATCTTCCGGCCCGGTTCTTATTGACGGTTTCTCCCTTCTTCTGTACAATTAACATATGAGCCGGGCTGACCGAATGGTTTGGATCCAACTTGCGGCGGGGAAGTCCCCGCCGTTTTGCCGGAGATCCGGAACGGCTCTGTTTTTCCCGGAGGAAGAGATGAAGAAACAATGGTACCGGCTGGATAACGCCGCGCTGATCTTTCCGGCGATCATCCGGAAAAACTGGAACAACGTGTTCCGGGTATCCGCTACGCTGAAGGATCCGGTGGATCCCGAAGTGCTGGATCGGGCAATCGCGGAGCTGAAACCCCGCTTTCCGACCTGTTTTGTGCGGCTGCGGACCGGCTTTTTCTGGTATTACCTGGAGACGATTGCGGAGGCGCCAAAGGCGCAGCAGGATTTTGCCTATCCGCTGACCCATATGACGTGCAGGGAACTGAACACCTGCTGCGTCCGCTTTCTCTATTATGAAAACCGAATCGCCGTGGAGGTCTTCCATTCCGTGACGGACGGAACGGGAGGACTGATCCTGCTGCAGAACCTGACGGCGCGGTACCTGGCCCTGAAGTACGGGACAGAGGTTCCGGCGGATGGCAATATCGTTGACATTACGGAGAAACCGAAGGCGGAGGAAACCCGGGACTGCTTCCTGTCCTGCGGAGCGAAGCGGGCGATCAGCCGGGCGGAGGACACCGCCTACCGGCTGAGCGGAACGCCGGAAACGGATCAGTTCCGGCATATTATTACAGGTATCCTGCCGGCTGATATTCTGAAGGAGAAAGCCCATGAACAGGGCGTGACCGTAACGGCTTATCTTGCCGCCGTCATGGCCGAGGCAGTGGCGGAGCACCAGCAGGCGAAAGGCCTGACCGGCAGGCAGGCCCGGCCGGTTAAAATCACGATTCCGGTGAACCTGCGGCGGACCTTCGGCATGAAAACCATGCGCAATTTCACGCTGGCGGTGAACATCGGGTTCGACCCGCGGCTGGGAACCTATACCCACGAGCAGATCTGTGCCCTGATGGGACACCTGCTGGCGGCGGAGACGATTCCCCAGCGGATGGCCGGCCGCGTGGCGAAGAATGTGGATTTGCAGAACATCCTGCTGCTCCGGCTGATTCCGCTGCCGATCAAACGGATCTGCATGCGCACGGTCTATACGCTGAGCGGGGAGAACAAGGGCTGCCTGAATATCTCCAACATGGGTGTGGTGACGGTACCGGAGGCTATGGCCCCGATGGTGGAACGCTTTGAGTTTATTATCGGCGTGCAGTATTCCTATCCGAACAACTGCTCCGTGGTGACCTATAACGGGAAGACCTATGTCAGCATGATCCGCGGGATCCGGGAAACGGAATTGGAGCGGCTCTTCTTTGCAAGGCTGGTGGAGCTGGGAGTTCCGGTGGAGATTGAGAGCAACTGATTCATTCATCATTCCGGATTCAGAATGATGGCTTACCTGACACAGAGGAGAGAGAAGATGTATTGCGTATATTGCGGGGTGAAACTGCAGGACGGGGCGAGGGAGTGCCCGCTGTGCCATACGCCCGTGGCGATCGTGCCGGAGCCGGAGACGGCTGAGAAGGCGCTGTATCCGGACCGGCTGCCGGAGAAGAAAAAGCGGAACGGCATTACGCTGGTGGTGTGGCTGCTGACGACTGTTATGATCGCGGCGTGCCTGGGCTGCCTGGTTTTCTGCCTGCGGACGGCGCAGGAGGTTTCCTGGTCAGGCTATGTGCTGATGACCGCTGCTCTGATCTGGGTGACGATGCTGTTTCCGCTGCTGTTCCGCCGGTACCGGCCGATGATCTTCCTGCCGCTTGATTTTGCCTGTCTGGCCGGATTCCTGCTGTATATCTGCGCGAAGAACGGGGAACACTGGTTCTTGTCCTTCGCGTTCCCGGTGACAGCGATCGCGGGGATCCTGACGCTTCTGGGCGTGGCGATTTTCCGCTATATCCGCCAGGGCCGGCTGCGGCTGCTGGGCCTGTATCTGGTGCTGATCGGGGCGAGCTTTATGCTGATTGAGTTCTTCCAGCATATCACTTTCGGCACGCCGATGTGGGTATGGTCGCTGTACTGTGTGTGCGGATTCGGCGCGCTGGGACTGTTCCTGTTTGTCGCGACGCTGATTCCGCCGCTGCACGCGCATCTGAGAAAGACGTTCTTCTTTTAATTCATTATTCAGGATTCATAATTCATAATTAAATGATATGCCGGAACAGTTTTCAGGACGTATCAATAAATGGAAGAATGTTCCGGGTGATCGGGCGGAACAAAACGGAGACCTGATTCGTCTGATACAGCGGACGGACAAAAAACCGCCCGGGGAGGATAGTATTTTGCGTAACAGAATGAGGAACGCACTGAGTCTGCTGCTGGCTGCCTGTGTGCTTTTTTTATGCACGGCCGGCGCGGCGCAGACCATGCATGAGGAGATTGCCAGCGACACGCTCGACATGGAGATCTCCGTCGGCTACGACGGAGCAATGACCTATGGAAAGCCCATGCCCATGCGGGTCCGGATCCGGAATTTCGGGGACGACTTCGAAGGCGTGCTGGGCATGAACGCCTATATCAGCACGAAGGAATATGACCGCTATGAGAAAGAGGTCTTCCTGCCTGCCGGCTCGGAGCGGATCATTGAACTGGATATCGCGGTGTATGCCCGCCAGAACACCTTTACCGCGGAGCTGGTGAAAGACGGCGAAATTGTCTGCGCCGTGAACGCGGAGGCGGAGAAGATCATCAATCCGTCCGCGATGCTGATCGGCGTGCTCAGCACCCGGCCCCAGAATCTGAATTACCTGAACATTGACCGGGAGAACGACGTGCTCGGCCGGTATGAGCTGTGGCAGACGGTTCCGCTGACAACGGAAAACTTTCCGGAAAACGCGGCGGCGCTGGCCAGCTTCGGGATGCTGGTGATTGACGATGTCGATCCGTCCGTGCTTTCCCAAAAGCAGCAGGACCTGCTGGACAACTGGATCCGGAGCGGAAAGGTTGTGCTGTGCGGCGGCGGAACGACAGCCGCCAGGAACACGGCCTATTTCAGCAAATACACCGGGCTGAAACTGGAAAGTGTCGCGACCTCGGACAGCGTGCTGACAAACCTGGAGCGGCTGCTCGGCCGTTCCGTGAGCGGAAGGAAGCCGGAGACCGCTGTGGCTGAATACAGCGGCGCCGAAGCGCTGACCGCAGACGCGGACGGACGGGGCCTGATTTACCGGACGACGGCCGATGCCGGAAGGATCTATACCGCTGCCTTTGAGACCGGCGATTCCCGGCTGAACAGTGAAAGCCTGATGAACTATTTCTGGCAGCAGTTGCTGGTGAACATGGATCAGCAAGTCTATTCCTCGCTCCTGAGCAGCGGATCAGACGGCTATTCGTCTGCCACGGTAAACGCAAGCTATGCCACACGGATCGGGGCAAAAAGCCATTTGCTGCCCGGTATGCTGATCGTGATCGGCGTGCTTGTGCTCTGCTGTGTGATCTGGTGGATCCTGAAGAAAAAGGATCGGCGCCAGTGGATGTGGCTGGTGCTGCCGGTGATCGCCGTGCTGGCGGCGGGCGGAATCCTGCTGGTTTCCACCGGGGCGGAAACGAACCGGCCGCTGGCGGTCATTGCGGAAAATATGGTACAGGGCGGCGGCACGATCCGGAACTACAACGGCATAACCGTTGCGGCGCCGAGCTTCGGAAGGCACAGCTACAGCATGGCCGGAGAAACCCTGCGCGTACAGATCTATGACTATGTGGATTACGACGAAGAAGAAGAGGAGAAACGGCAGGAGCCGGATACCCTGCGGACGGTCTATATTGCCGGCGGGGAGAACGCTGTAACCTCGCAAAGCCTGACGCCATGGGAGCAGGTCAACCTGACTTCCGAGAACGCTTCGCAGATCCAGGGCCGGGTAACCGGCTCAATCTGGATGGAAGAAGACGGCCTGCACGGCGAGATCGTGAACGAAACGGACACGCATTTCGCGGCGGGGCGCTTGATTACTACCTACGGTTACTGTTCCGTTCCGGCGCTGGCGCCGGGCGAAAAAGCGGACATCCTGCTGACCCGGAAGACCTTCAAGGATCCCACCAACCCGAAATATGAGGACGGCGGGTTCTATCCGGAACGGCCGAACCTGTACTCAGCAATCGCCAGTGCCGTGGGTTATGACGACAATGACACCTCAGCCACGGCCGAGCAGGTCCGGGAACGGGAGATGGCCAGCTCCATGATCGGCGGCGCGGCGGACGTGTTGCGCCGCGACCAGGGGAACTGGTCCTACGGCGCCTATGAAAGCACGGTGTTCCTGTACAGCGCGAAGCCGGAGAATGCCCCGGAGCCCGAATTAAAAGTGGACGGGGTTCCGGTGGAACAGAAGGCATATATGTCGCTGCTGACGGCGGAAATACCCTTTTCCGCGATTGGCCGCACAGGCGTGGTGTTCCGCAGCGCGGGCATGGATATGCCTGAGCGGGTGGAAACGGATGAAAATCTGCTGCCCACAGCGGAAAAAATCCAGAGCGCCAGGCAGGTATACTACCATTCTCTGGTAGAGACGCCTACCTTCGTTTTTGAGCTGGACGGAATGGCCGACGTAAAGGCGGAAGGAATGCGGGTGCTGATCGAATCCTATTATACGAACCAGTGCCGGGCATACGCCCTGAACGCGGAAAAGCGGGAATGGGAAGAAATCAAACTGAACGAGGACATCAAGGATCCGGGCCGCTATATCAGCAAGGACGGCAGGATATACCTGCAGTTCCGGGGCGACAGCCAGGATATGTACGCGGATATTCCCACGCCCCTGATCAGTCTGGAAGGGAGGCTGGAACATGCTGAAGATTGACAGCCTGACGAAGAACTACGGCTCGTTTCCCGCACTGAAGGGACTGAGCCTGGAAATCCCGGACGGCGCGCTCCATGGATTTGTGGGGCCCAACGGCGCCGGCAAGACGACAACCATGCGGATCCTGGCCACCCTGATGAAACCGACCTCCGGCACCGCCTATGTGGACGGTACAGACGTGGTGAAGGACGGACAGGCAGCCCGGAAACTGGTGGGCTATATGCCGGACTTTTTCGGCGTGTATGACAGCCTGAAGTGCTGGGAATACCTGGACTTTTATGCCCGGTGCTACCGGATCGGCGCGTCGGAGCGGAAACGGATGACCCGCCAGCTGCTGGAGCTGGTGCAGCTGGAAGAGAAGGAAAACGAGTATGTGGATGCGCTGTCCCGCGGTATGAAGCAGCGGCTTTGCCTGGCGCGCAGCCTGATCCACGACCCGAAACTGCTGATCCTGGACGAGCCCGCCTCCGGCATGGACCCGCGGGCCCGGGCGGAAATGAAAGGCATCCTCCGCACCCTGCGGGAGATGGGCAAGACCGTGCTGATTTCCTCCCACATCCTGCCGGAGCTGGCGGAGATGTGCGACAGCCTGACGATCCTGGATCACGGGCAGCTGGTTTTTTCCGGCAGCGTGGAAGAACTGAGCGATAAGATGAACGGAAACGCGCCGCTGGATATCCGCCTGACGGAAGGCTGCGGCGAGGAGAACGTAGACGCGGCGGTCCGCTGCCTGAAGGAGATGCCCGCGGTAAACGAGATCCTGCGGGAAGAACCCTATTTGCTCCGGATCCGGCTGGAGAACGGCGCGGACGTGTGTTCCGACGTGCTTCGCCAGCTGGTGATGAAGGGTGTGCCGGTGATCGATTTCCACCGCGCGCCGATGAATCTCGAAAAGGTCTTCATGGAGGTGACGCAGGATGCTTAATCCGATTATGGCTTTCTCGGCCACCCGGCGCATGCGTTCCTTCAAAACCATGCTGATCGTGATTGCTTATGTGGCGGCGCTGCTGCTGCTCGCGCTGGTGTTCCTGGCCCCGTTCATGGACAATGCGGTTACCCTGAACACCATGAGCAGGGGACCGATGTGCTACCTGGCGCTGCTGATCGCGCAGTTCGTGCTGATTATCCTGATCGCTCCGGCAATGACGTCCGCCTCCGTGGCGGGTGAACGGGAACGCCAGACGCTGGACCTGCTGCTGGTTACGAATACGGGATCCGTCCGGATCGTACTCGGTAAGGTGATGGAAAGCTTTGCCGTGCTGGCGCTGCTGATTGTCTGCGGACTGCCGGTCATGTGCCTGTGCCTGCTGACGGGCGGCGTATCGCTGGCGCAGATCCTGATCGGGGAACTGTTCCTGCTGGCGGAGGCATTTGCCTGCGTCTCCATCGGCGTGTTCTGTTCCTCTGTATCCCGGAGCACGGTGCTCAGCGGCGTGCTCAGCTATGTGGTGATCCTGCTGATCGGGCTGGTGACGGCGCTGCCGTTCCTGTTCGGGTATCCGCAACGGATAACGGACGTGGTATACGACCGGGCACAGTACGCGGCGCTGACCGAGGCCGGCGCGCGGGGCATGATCTCCCCGCTGCTGTATATGAACCCGGGCTTCGGCTTGCTGTCCCTGGTACAGGGTGAACTGCATGTTTTCAGCTCCTACGCAGACAATATGGGCTGGGGACGGCTTCTCTGTACCTGGCGTATGGCGGACCGGGCCGGCTGGATTTTCATCACGCTGGCCAGCGCGGTGGGCATGCTGGTGATTTCGGCGATCCTGCTTGCACTGGCGTCGCTGATGATCCGGAAAGGAACAAAGGCGGTCAAAAGCGCTTGACGCATGATAAACTGACGAGGAATCCATGAAGGAAATCATGAAAGCTTTGCGGCCTGTTAAAAACAGGATCCGCCGGAACAGGTTTCTGCAGGGCGCCGCGGCCGGACTGGCCGCGGGGCTCGCGGCTGCCGCGGTATTGCAGGCAGTCGCGTTTTTCGTGCCCGTGCCTGACCGCGGCCTGTGGGCGGCGGCGTCCGCGGCAGCGGTGACACTGCTGGCGGCAGCGGTCAACGCGCTGCGCTCCGTGAGGGATACCGACGCTGCAAAAGCGGCGGACGCCTGCGGACTGAAAGAAAGGACGATCACCGCACTGGAAGGCGGGGACGAGCCGATCCGGCAGCTGCAGCGCCGGGACGCCCGCGAAGCGCTGAAGAATCTGGACGTGAAACAGATCCGGCCGGGCAGCGTCAAGAAATATCTGTTTACTGCACTGGGCTGCGCGGCGCTGCTGTGTTGCCTGACGCTGATTCCGAGCCCCACGGACGGCGAGGCGGCGGCGCACAAGGCGCTTACGCAGACCATCCGGAAAGGGCAGGAAGCGATTGACCGGGCGGCGGAAGATGACGCGGAGAAACTGCCGGATGAAAAGAAGAGCGAACTAAGGAAGATTACCGCGGATCTGCGCCGGGAACTGGAAGGAAGCCGCGACGCGGCGGACGCGCTGGTGGCGCTGGACCGGGCGGAACAGCGGCTTGACAAGATGAGACAGGAAACGGCTGGGGAACTGTCCGCTGAGGGCAGCGGTGCCGCGGGAGAGAGCGGAACCGACGGAACCGGCAAAAACAGCGGCGCAGAGGGACAGGCATCCGGCGACGCGGCCGGGAAGGCGGAAGCAGGACAACAGGGAGCCGCTTCAGCGAACAGCACAGCCGGCTCGCAGATGAAAACGACGCAGGCGGTTTCCGCCCTGAAATCCGCGGTGAATCCTTCTATGCAATCGGCGACGGGCAGTCAGGGCGCTCAAGGAAGCCAGGGCAGCCAGGGCTCGCAAGGCGCTCAAGGCGCGACAGGCACGACCGGAAACAGCGGCAGCATGAACGGCCAGAACGGCCAGAGCGGAAGCGGCGCCAGCGGAAGCAATAACGGCCAGAGCAGCGGCGGAGCCGGGGAAGGCTCCACCAACGAGGAACAGAAGGGCAGCGGCGGAAACAACGGCCAGCTTATGAAGGGAAACCGCGATCCCCGTTACAAGGAATCGCAGTATGAAACCATCTACGATCCGGAACGGATCGGAAAGAGCCGGCAGGACGTGATGACGGAACAGAACCGGCTGGGAGACGATGATTCCCAGCAGATCGAGACCGGACCGGGACGGGGAAACCTTCAGGGCGACGTGCCCTGGGGCGAGGCGCTGCAGGATTACGCCGAAACGGAAGCCCAGGCTGCGGACCGGGGAAACCTGACCGTACAGGAAAGGCAATGGGTTGACGAGTATTACAGGCTGCTGACGGAACAACAGTAACAATAACAATTCATAATTCATAATTCAGAATTCATAATTTATCATAATGAAAGCCAGAGGGAACGAAAATGAGCGAGAATATGAATGCCGTGGAGAGGTTCGCGGAACAGTATGAGAAGATCCGGACGGAGATCGCCAAGGAGATGATCGGCCAGGCGGAGGTGGTGGAACACCTGCTGCTGGCCGTAATCGCAGGCGGCAACGTGCTGCTGGAAGGCGTGCCGGGACTGGGCAAGACCCATCTGGTGCGGGTGCTGGGCAAGGTGCTGGACTTGCCGTTCTCCCGCATTCAGTTCACGCCGGATCTGATGCCCGCGGATATCACGGGTACCAATATCCTGGTGCGCACGGAGGAAGGAAACGCCTTCCGTTTCCAGGAAGGTCCGCTGTTCTCCTCCATTGTGCTGGCGGACGAAATCAACCGCGCGACGCCCAAAACCCAGGCGGCCCTGCTGGAAGCGATGCAGGAGCATTCCGTGACTGTGGCCGGGGAAACCCGGAAACTGCCGGAACCCTATTTTGTGCTGGCAACCCAGAACCCGGTGGAGCAGGAAGGTACTTATCCGCTGCCGGAGGCGCAGCTGGACCGGTTCCTGTTTAAGGTACTGGTGCCCTTCCCGACACTGGAGGAGCTGGGCGCGATTGTGGATCTGACCGTGAAGGACGGCGGCAGCGAGGCACAGCAGGTGATCAACGCGGTGGAACTGCTGGCGATGCGCGCGGCGGCCCGGAGCGTGCCGATTGCCGCGAGCGTGCAGGAATACGCGCTGCGGCTGGTGCTTGCCACCCATCCGGAAACCGAAGACGCGCCGGAAGCGGCGAAGAAATACCTGCGGTTCGGCGCAAGCCCCCGTGCTGCCCAGGCGCTGCTGTCCGCGGCGCGGGTCCGTGCCCTTGCGAAGGGCCGGTACAACGTGGCTTACGAGGACATCCGCTTTGCGGCACCCGCCTGCCTGCGGCACCGCGCGGCGCTGAACTTCGAGGCGGTAACGGCCGGGAAGGACATGGAAACGGTGCTGACGGAGATCATGGCCGCGGTGGCAGAAAAGTAATTCATAATTATGATTGCTTTTAAGGAATGAAACCGTAATGTTAACAGATGCTTTTTTGAACCGGCTGGACACGCTGTGCCTGGCGATGCGCGGACGGGCGCAGGGCGGGGCAGGCGGCAGCCGCCGTTCCCGGCAGACCGGATCCTCAGCTGAATTTTCGGATTACCGGGAGTATGTGCCGGGCGATGACATCCGCCGCCTGGACTGGAACGCCTATGCCCGTTTTGACAAGCTGTTCCTGAAACTGTTCATGGAGGAGCAGGAATCGCTGGTGACGGTACTGCTGGACGCCAGCGCTTCCATGGAAGCCAAGTGGGCGCCCGCCCGGGCGGCGGCCGAAGCGGTGGGCTATCTGGCGCTGACGGGCGGCGACCGGCTGAACGTGCACTGTCTGAAGAACGGGCGGGCGCTTCGTTCTCCGCAGTTTGCCGGAAGAGCCGCTTTTCCGCGGCTGACCGGTTTCCTGGATGCCTGCGCGCCGGACGGAACGGAAGGCACGCTGACCGAGTCTGTGAAGCATACAGAGGGGCTGAAGAAAGGCCTGTGCTTCCTGGTGACAGACGGTTATACCGAAGACGCGCTGAAGAGCGCGCTTGATTACCTGCGGTACCTGAAGCAGGAGACCGCCGTGATCCAGGTGCTGTCCGGAGAGGAACTGCGGCCGGAGATGGAGGGCGCCGTCCGACTGACGGACAGCGAGAGCGGGGAAAAGATCGACCTGATCGCGGACCGCGCCGCGCTGGACGCCTACCATGACGCGCTGGATGATTTTCTGAAAAACGTGCGGGAGAACTGCGCGTCCCGGGAAGCACCGTATATGCTGCTGGACGGGGCTGAACTGTTCGAGGAAAGCTTTATCCCGCTGCTGTCATCCAGCAGAATGATATAAAAGAATTCATAATTCATCATTATGAATCAGATTGAAACCGAAGGTTGTTTATGCTGCATTTTCTTTCTCCGGGCTTTGCCTGGGCGCTGGCCGCGCCGGCGCTGATCCTCGTGCTGTACCTGCTGCGCAGGAGATATCTGCCGCGGCAGGTTCCGTCTGTCTTTCTCTGGCGGAAGAGCGTTCGGGATTACGCTGCGAACCGGCCGTTCCAGCAATTGATGAAGAACCTGCTGCTGCCGCTGCAGATCCTGGCGGCGCTGGCCCTGGCGCTGGCGCTGATGCGGCCGGCGGTCTCCGGCGGAGCGGCCGGGAAAACCGTGCTGATTTTTGATGTTTCCGGCAGTATGCAGGCGGAAACCGCCGGACGCAGCCGGCTGGATATCGCGAAAGACGAAGCCGCGGCGCTGATCCGTACGCTGCCCGCGGAGGAAAAGATCACGGTGCTGGCAGCCGGAAGCGAAACGGAACGGCTGGCCCTGTCCGTCAGCGGCGACGAAGCGGAAAAGGCGATTGCCTCCCTGGCCTGCGGCAGGGGCGGCGCGGATCTGGACCGGGCCCTTTCCCTGGCGGACGCGATCGCCCGGGACGGAGAGCCGGAAAGCGGCGCGAACGTGATTGTATTCTCGGACAATTTCCGCCGGAACCAGGTGACGGTCCGCGGGGAAGCCTTCTCCCTTTCCATCGTCAACTGCGGCGCGGGAGGGGAAAACCGCGCGGTTTACTCCCTGGAAGCGGAGAACGGCCAGGCGTTTGCCCGTGTCGCCAATTTCGGCGAAGCCTGCAGCGTGTCGCTGACCTGTGAGGCGGACGGCGTGCTGTGCGACGCCCGGGAAGCGGAGATTCCGGCAGGGGAAACCATCGGCCTGAGCTTCACGATTCCCGAAGAGGCGCAGCGCGTCCGCGTCAGCCTGCGGGAAAAGGACGCCCTGGCCGCGGACAACACGGCGGAGGCGGCAGTCCGGCATGCGACCGCGCGTACGGCGGCGGTTACCTCGGACAGCGTGTTCCTGGAGAGCGCCCTGCGCGTGCGCCCGGACATGACGGTGATCCGGACGGAGGAGAAGGCGCTGGCTTCCACGGAGGCGGACCTGTATATTCTCGGCACCTCGCCGCTGATTATCACCCGCGCGCTGCCGGAGGACGGATGGGATTCGCAGGCGACGGCATTCGGGCCCTTCAGTTGGGAGACGGAGGAGACCAAAGTTGCGGAAAACGCCGCCCTTGCGGTTTCCGACAGTCCGCTGACCGGCGGGGTGACGATGAAGGACGTATTCTTCCGCAGCGTCCGGCCGGTGAGCGGCGGGCGTGCTGCGGTCACCCTGGACGGGGAAGCGGTGATCGCTTATGCCGATGGCACGGCGGTGCTGGGCTTTGACCCGCATAACTCCAATCTGCCTTTAAAATATGATTTCCCCGTGCTGATCCAGAATATCCTGGACTGGCTGCTTCCGGCCGAAACGGCCGGGGAGGAGAACACGGAAACACTGATGCCGCTGGCGGAAAGCGACGTGCGCGTTGTGGCGCCGGACGACGAAGCGGACAGCGTCAAGGGACGAAGCGAACAGGGAAGGGAACTGACCGGCATCCTGCTGGCAGTCTTCCTGATCCTGCTGCTGGTGGAAACGGGGGTGTCGCGGTATGTCGGTTGAGTTTATGCATCCGATGCGGCTGCTGGCTTTCCCGGTTTGCGCCGCGATTGTCCTCGCAATCTGCCTGTTCCGGAAGAGCCGTTCCCGGAAAGAACGGATTTCCCATATCCTGCGATATGTGATCATTGCGCTGGCCGTGCTGGCGCTGGCCGGCACAAGCCTGCTGACCGCGAGCCCGGACCGGACCGCGTTCCTGCTGGTGGACGTTTCCGCCTCCGTGAATGAGGAGGAAACGCTGCGACTGGCCCGCGAGGCGCTGGAAAAAAGCGGAGAACGGCAGACCGGCGTGATTGCCTTCGGCGGAAACGCCGCCGTGGAGCGTTCCCTCAGCCGGACGGCGCCGCTGGGAGATCTGACGGCGCGGGTGGATCGCTCCGCCAGTGACCTGAACGGCGCGCTGCAGCTGGCGTCAGCCCTGCTTCCCACGGATTCCAACGGCGGCATCGCTGTAATCAGCGACGGACGGGTGACCGGGGAGGAAAACTATTTCCGTTCCGCGGCCGGCCTGACCGTGAACGTGCTGAAGACGGAAGCCCGCGGCGGAACGGACGCGCAGGTGACTTCCGTATCCGTTCCCGCCTCTCTTTATACCGGACAGAAATATACGACTGTTGTGACGGTGCACGCGAACGCGGCCGGCGAAGCGACGCTGCTGCTGACGCGGGACCGGGGCGAAGCCCAGACCCGGACCGTGACCCTGCGCAAGGGAGAAAACACCTTTGCCTTTGACGCGGTGGCGGGAGACGCGGGCGTCAGCACCGTGGAGGCGCAGGTGATCATGAACGGGGACAGCGTCTCCGCCAACGATACCGGCGCGGCCTATACCGTGATTGCCGGCGAGCCTTCCGTACTGATCGCGGAAGGACAGAACGGCGCCGGTGAGACGCTGGCAAAAATGCTGGGCGCCGCGGGCATGAAGGTCCGCACGCTGCCGGCGGCGATGCTGCCGGAACAGCCGTCAGACCTGCTGACCTACCATGCCGTGGCGCTGGTGAACGTGGACGCGGAGCGGATCACGGACGGCCAGATCGCCGCACTGGATACGGCGGCGAAGGAACTGGGCGTCGGCGTGGCCGTGTTTGGCGGCGATTCCAGTTACGCGCTGGGCGGATACCGCGGCAGCGCACTGGAGAATATGCTGCCGGTGACGATCGACGTGCGGAACCGGATGGAACTGCCGACAACCGCCCTGGTGCTGGTGATCGACAAATCCGGATCGATGACGGACGCCTCCTATGGCGTGACCCGGCTTCAGCTGGCCCGGGAGGCGGCATGCGCAGCGCTGGAAGTGCTTAACGAGCGGGACCAGGCCGGCGTGATCGCCTTTGACGATGAGGGAAAATGGGTCATTCCGCTGAGCTATGTGACGGATGTTGCCGCCATGCAGGAGCAGGTGGCCACCATCCGCCCCGGCGGCGGCACGGCCTTCTATACGCCGCTGCTCATGGCGTATGAGTCGCTGAAAATGGCTAAAGCGCAGTATAAGCACGTGATCTTCCTGACCGACGGCGAGGCCGGCGATACCGGATACATGAACGTCGTCAGCCAGATGGCGGCAAGCGGCATCACCGTGACCACCGTGGCGGTGGGTGACGGCACAGACTATTCAGGCCTGACCCGGATGGCGCAGACCGGCGGCGGGCGGATGTATGCCGCAGGGCCCTTTGACAGCCTTCCGCGGATCTTTACCAAAGAAACCATGATGATCTCCGGATCCTATGTCCAGAACCGCGTCTTTACCCCAGCCATTACGGATCCTTCCATGACGGATTTCCCCGGGTTCCCGGAACTGGGCGGCTACCTGGCTACAACTGAAAAACCGCTGGCGACCGTATCTTTGTGCAGCGACCGGCAGGATCCGATCCTGGCCTGGTGGCAGTACGGCGCGGGAAGGGTGCTGTGCTGGACGAGTGACGTGCAGGGCGGATGGAGCGGCGCGTTCCTGAACTGGGACCGGGCGGCGGAGTTTTTCGCCGGGCTGGTTTCCTTTATCCTGCCAGACCGCTCCGGAAGCGGAGAAATCACGCTGGCAGACGGCCGCATGAGCTGGGAGACAGACGCGCCGGCGGAAGCTTCCTCGGCATCCGTGACCCTGATCCGGCCGGACGGGGAACGGGAGACCGTTCGCCTGGAGCGGGTCAGCGACACCCGGTTTGAAGGCGCGGCGGACACTTTTCTTTCCGGCGCCTACGCGGCGCGGATTGAGATGGAGGACGGGAAAGGCAAAGTGCTTCAGACCGTTGAGGGCGGAGACGTTGTCAGCTGGACAGCCGAATACGACCAGCGTCGTGAGGATACCGGCGCGCTGGAGAAACTGGCGGCGGAAACCGGCGGCAAGGTCTGTGAAAACACGGAAGACCTGCTGGATTTCCCGGATACGGCCGCGCGGAAGCGCACGGATCTGATCTCTCTGCTGGCCGGACTGGCGCTGCTGCTGTTCCTGTTTGACGTGGCGCAGCGGCGGCTGGATCTCTTCCGGGAACCGGCAAAGAAAGAGGCGGAGGAACCGGTGAAAAAACCCGCCAAAGAGAAAAAACCGAAGAACGCGAAGCAAAAACCGGAGCAGGAAGGCCCCGCGGCGGCAGACGTGCTCTGGGAGCAGATGAAGAACAAGAAGAAACTGTGACCGGCTGCCACAGGCGCCGGTCAGGCGGGATTCCTTGCATTTTTGCCTAAAATTGCATATCATTGATTCAGATTGTTCCGAATCACAGGGACGTTTGTCCATCTGTACCGAAGGGGGACGTAAGATATGTCTGAATCAATGCCGGACAGGGTCTGTGATCTATGCGGCAGGGAACAGCCCTGCAGCGTCGTATCGTTCTATCCAGTCAGTGAGGACAAAGCAGCGCCGACGCCCTATACCGGATCCCGGGGCATTTCGATCCCCAACCAGTTCTATCTCAATTGCTGCGAAGACTGTGGACGGGAGAAGGGAACCGCGTCGAAGACGCCGTGGATTCTGACGCTGCTCGGCTATGTGCTGCTCATCGGAGGCATTCTGCTGGTATCGCTTCCGCAGAAAGTGACCGGGCTGAGGCCTTCGGCCGGCTGGCCGATTATCCCGATGATGATCGGATGGATGATGACGGTATTCGCGCCTATGGCGCTGATCCTCAGGCTCCGCAATGAATGCGGCAACGGAAAAATCGGCCTGCTGATCGGCCTGCAGTTTGTTCCGGTGGTTGGCCTGATTGCACTGCTGGCCAACGCCGGAAAGATCAACCGGAGCGCACGGGCCGTTTCCGCGCTGAAAACCGTGGCAACCCAGCGCCTGCTGCAGGAAAAGCAGAAGGATGAGGAACTGGAGCGCCTGGCTGAAAACGGCGCGGCGCTGACGGAAGAACAGCGGAAACAGATCGAGGAGCGCCGGAAAGAAAAAGAAGACCGGGAAAAGATGGACCAGTACGCACGGGAAGCCCAGCAGGAGCGGGTTAACCGCAGCAATTTCCGTGGGGCGATTATCGGCATCATTATTACGATCCTGCTGGCGATCGTCGGCATATCCACGTACAGTTCCGGCCGGGGATACATGACTTTCTTCGGCATCAGGCTGTCGCCCGGCGGGTTTGCCGGCCTGATCGGCGCGTTCCTGGTCTGGGACGTGGTGGCCCTGATCAACGCAAAGAAAAAAATGTAAAAAACATAATCTGCATTACAGAAGAAAAAACCAGGAGTGTATACCGCTATGAGCCGATCAGACAGAAGCGCGATGGAAGCCTATATTCAGGCGCTGCTGCCGGAACGGGAGCGGTATCTGCATCAGCATGCCCAGAATAAGGCCCGGGTGATTACCCGCAGCATGAAGCCGGCGGAGAAAGAAGCCTATCTGCAGAGCGAGGCGTTCCAGACAACGCTGCGGCAGCTGCAGCGGCGGGACAAGATCTGGCAGGGCCTGCTGCGGGGCGAACTGGTGCTGTCCGGCGACCGGGCGGAGTTCGACCGCCTTTCCAAACTGATCTCCAGGGAGATGGAGGACGGCCGGAAGATTGACCTTGCGTTCCTGCGGACAGTGGAAAAAAGCAAGGTATCACTGGAAAAAGCGTATGAAGCGATCCGGATCATCCGGGAGGGAGACCTTCGCCGCTGGTTTGACGAGCAGATCGGTTCCTTTACCACGCGAGCGGAAAACCGGGTGGTACTGTGGCTGCGGACCGGCGATCACGGCGCCCACCTGCGGGAGGAAGAACCGGAACGCTCGGTGGTTCGCCGGATCATGGAAAAGGATTTTCCGGGCGGGCTGACGCCAAAGAGCCTGAACCGCGCGTTCCAGCCCGGTTCGCTGGACGGGTTCCTGCGTGCCGAGGCATCGAAACAGTTCCCGGAACTGGGCGCCTGCCGGGCGGTGCGTCTGCCGGGCGGGGAGACCGTGGCGTCCGCTGTCCGCCGGGAAGCAGAGCGGGAAGGCCGGCTGGTCTTTAACGCGCTGGAGAAAAAGTTCTCCCGGGAACGCCTCCGGCGGCTGCTGGAAAAGAATCCGGCGCTGATCCGCCTACAGAAAAAGGCGGACGCTGCCTATGAAAGGGAACGGCGCATCCGCGCCGCACTGCTGGACGCGATTCCGGAGCATTACCGGGACCTATATCCGCTGGCACGGCAGATGCGCAGGCATTTCTATCTCCATCTGGGGCCGACCAACTCCGGCAAGACCTACGAAGGGATCCAGCGGCTGCAGGGCGCCCGGCAAGGCCTGTACCTGGGGCCGCTGCGCCTGCTTGCCGCGGAACAGTTTGAAGCGCTGAACCTGGCGGACGTACCCTGCTCGCTGGTAACGGGTGAGGAACAGATCCGCGTGCCCTTTGCCCGGGTCCAGTCCTCCACGGTGGAGATGGCAGACCTGCAGATGCACTACGACGTGGCGGTGATTGACGAATGCCAGATGATCGCCGACCGGGACCGCGGCGGCGCGTGGACGGCGGCCATCCTGGGCCTTTGCGCGGATGAGATCCATGCCTGTGCATCGCCCGACGCGGAAAATCTGCTGACCCGGATCATCGAGGATTGCGGCGATGAGCTGACGGTGATCCGCCATGAGCGGATGACGCCGCTGGAAGTGGAGAAGGAAGGCTTTCAGTTCCCGGCTTCCGTCCGCACGGGAGACGCGCTGATCGTCTTTTCAAAAGCCCGGGTGCATGCTGTGGCCGCGGAACTGAAAACACGGGGATATAAGGTATCGCTGATCTACGGCGCGCTGCCGCCGGACGTGCGGCGAAATCAGGCGGACCGGTTCCACCGGGGTGAATCCGAGGTGGTGGTTTCCACGGACGCCATCGCCATGGGCATGAACCTGCCGATCCAGCGGGTGGTTTTCCTGGAATCGGAAAAGTACGACGGGGACGTGACCCGGCTGCTGACGGATTCGGAGATTAAGCAGATCGCCGGCCGGGCTGGCCGGTACGGGAAATATGAAATCGGCTATGTGAACGCCTTCGGCTTTCGCCAGGAGGTCGCGCGGGCCCTGGCCAGGCCGCTGCTGCCGCTGACGGAGGGCGTGATCGGCTTCCCTGAATCACTGCTGGGCATTCCGCTGCCGCTGACCGGCATCCTGGACCAGTGGATCAGGATGCAGGACAAGGGCTGCTTTTCCAAAGCCTCCACGGTGCGGATGGCGGAACTGGCAGCAATGATGGAAACGCCGAAGACGGACCGGCGGCTTTTGTACCGGTTCCTTTGCATTCCCTTTGACGAGAAAGACCAGGAGCTGCTGTTCCGCTGGAAGGCGATGTATCACGCGGAATGCCGCGGGGAGCATATTGACGTGCTGCCGGAAATGCCGGAAATCGTGGAGCCGGAAAGCTGCACGATCCGGATGCTGGACGAGCTGGAGGCGGATTACCGGCGCTGCGATCTGTATTACAATTATACGCGGCTGTTCCTGCCGGAGCCGGATAAGCTGCTGGCGGAGATCCAGCGGCGCAAAGACCTCATTTCCCAGGGAATTGTTCATATCCTGTCGACCCAGAAACTGCAGCAGCGAACCTGTCCGTCCTGCAAGCGGCACCTGCCGTGGAACTGGCCGTACCGGCTGTGCGACAGCTGTTATGGCAGAGGGAAAAGATGGTAAAACACTATGTAAAAAACGCCGGCTCGTTTGAGCCGGCGTGAAACGTTGTACGGGGATTTATTTCCGGATGGCGCGGACGGCCAGGGAGACTGCGTAGCAGAGTGCCGAAACCAGGACAATGGAGGCGCCGGCGCTGGTATCCAGGTAGTAGGACAAGGTCAGACCCACGATCCCGCTGAAGAGCGCGAGAACCACGGACCAGGCCGCATGCTGGCGGGCGGAGCGGGCAATATTCCGCCCCGCGGCGGCCGGCAGGATCAGCAGGGCGTTGATCAGCATGACGCCGACCCAGCGGATGGACAGCATGACCGCGACGGCGACCATGACCACAAAGGCGCATTCGACCAGACGGGTTTTAACGCCGCGGCTGCGGGCCAGGAAATGATCCACGCTGGTAAGCAGCAGGGAATTATACAGCAGGGCCCACAGGATCAGCGTGCCGACGAAGGCCAGCAGCAGCCAGAGCAGATCGCCGGGCGTAACGGCCAGGATATCGCCGATCAGCAGGGCGGAATACTTGGCGAATTTGCCGCCCCGAGCGAGGATCAGCAGGCCGGCGGCCACCGAAGTGGAGGAGAAAACCGAGATGACCGTATCCGCGGAAGCGGAGCCGGATTGTTTGATAACGCAGATCAGGATGGCCCAGATAATCCCGAAGACCAGCATCGCGACCAGGTCATTCCGCAGGCCGAGGATAATGCCCAGGCCGATGCCGGTGAGGGCGGAATGCCCCAGGGCGTCGGAGAAGAAGGCCATCTGGTGGTTGACCGCCATGGTTCCCAGCAGCCCCAGCAGCGGGGTCAGCAGCAGGATCGCCAGGAAGGCGTTTTTCATGAAGTTATACTGGTAGGCTTCCAGCGGGAGAATGCTTCCGAGGACGCTGTAGATCGTTTCCATTATTCCGCCTCCTCTTCCTTGCCGCTGTATCCGAAGACCGCGGAGAATTCAGGCGAGGCGAAGACCTCAGCCGCGGAACCCTGGGCCAGGACGGACTTGTCCAGCAGGACCACGTGGTCAGCGTATTCCCGGACGAAGCGCAGGTCATGGCTGACCAGGAGAATTGCCATGTGGTGCGCTTTTTTCAGATCCAGGAGGGTATCCAGGAACATCTTCAGGCCGTTACGGTCAATCCCGCTGACGGGCTCGTCCAGGACGAGCAGGTCCGGGGTGGGATTCATTGCCAGGGCCAGGAGTACGCGCTGCAGTTCACCGCCGGAACAGCTGCCGAGGGGCAGGTCTGCCAGACCTTCCGCGTTGACGGCGGAAAGGGCTTCGTCCACTTTTTTCCGGGCTTTCTTTCCGATGCCGGTCCAGACCGGGCGCTTTGTGAGCGAGGCGGCCATAAAGTCCCGCACGGTCAGGGGCATTTCCCGGTCAAACTGCAGATGCTGCGGCACATAGCCGGTACGCAGATGCGGGATATTAAGCCCGCGGCCGTCCACATGGCGGATCAGGCCGGAATGGGGCAGTTCCCCCAGCAGCGCGCGGATCAGGGTTGTCTTGCCGGCACCGTTCTGGCCGATCAGGACGGTGAGCTGTCCGCAGTGGATATGCATGGACACATCCTGAAGCAGGATCTGGCCGCCGCGGCGGACGCTGATCCGGTCCAGATCGATGTGGCAGAGATCGCAATGATGCAGGGGCATGATCTTCCGGCCTCCTTGAAATTCGGAGCATGATGATGTATTATAACATAGATATGGGTCTTTAGGAAATGGGAGGTAATGAACCATGATCGCACTGGCCTGTGACCATACCGGAGTCGCCCTGAAACAGGAAATCATGAAGATGCTGGACGAGATGGGTCTGGAGTGGAAAGATTTCGGAAATTATGACGCGAACAACCGGGACGACGACTACCCGGTATACGGATACAAGGCGGCAAAAGCCGTAGCCAGCGGGGAATGCGACCGCGGTATCCTGATCTGCGGCACGGGCATCGGCATCGGCATCGCGGCCGGCAAGGTGAAGGGCATCCGCGTGTGCACCTGTAGCGACGTTTACAGCGCGGAGCTGAGCAAGCGGCACAACAACAGCAATATCCTGACCATGGGCGCCCGGGTGGTGGGCTCGGAGCTGGCGAAGATGATCGCCCGGCACTGGCTGACCGCCGAATTCGAGGGCGGCCGCCATCAACGGCGGGTCGAAATGATCGAGAGAATCGAGAACGGAGAAGCTCCGGAAGCGTAAAGCTGCCGGAGCTCCTGAGTGAAAGGCAGAAACATGGCAAAGATCATCGCGATCGCGAATCAGAAGGGCGGGGTGGGCAAAACCACCACGGCCGTAAATCTTTCCGCCGCCATCGCGCAGGCGGGCAAAAAGGTCCTGATGGTGGACCTGGATCCACAGGGCAATACAACCAGCGGCTTCGGCCGGACCGTGAATGAGCGCAGTTCCGTCTATGACGCAATGATGGGCCGGGCCCAGCTGAAGAACTGCATCCAGGATACTGATATCAAAAAACTGAAGCTGATCGGCTCGGACATCCGCCTGGCGGGCGCCGAGGTGGAACTGGTCAGCATGAAAGAACGGGAGTTTTACCTGAAGAAGCTGCTTGGCGTGATCCGGGATGATTACGACTTCATCTTCATTGACTGCCCGCCGAGCCTGAGCCTGCTGACGCTGAACGCCATGGCCGCGGCGGATACCGTGCTTGTTCCGATCCAGTGCGAGTATTACGCGCTGGAGGGTGTGACAGCCCTGATGAATACCGTGAGCCGGGTGAAGCGCACCTTCAACCCGCACCTGGAGATTGAGGGCATCCTGCTGACGATGCTGGACGGCCGGACGAACCTGGGCCTGCAGGTAGTGGATTCTGTCAAGAAACACTTCAAAAAGGCCGTGTTCGCCACCACGATTCCGCGCAACGTCCGCCTCGGGGAAGCGCCGAGCCACGGCGAGCCGATCTG
>JBGUHQ010000009.1:0-13553 GCA_045112195.1 Christensenellales bacterium
CATTGTGTGGATCCTGATCTCACTGGCCGCGCCGGTCATCACGGTGTGGCTGCTGGGCTACAGCTACCGGAAACTGTCCATGCTGCAGACGGAAACGCCCGGAGGCGTCAAGAAGAAGTTTACCGGCAGGGAATCCTTTACGGGAGGCTCCCAGCTGAAGGCCTGCTGCATGCGTGAGATCAAGACGATCCTGCGGGTGCCGAGCTATGCCACGAACATCCTGCCGATCTGCTTCATGCCTGTGCTGATGGTGATCATGATCCTGGTGGTAGGCGGCAATTCAGGCGGAAACAGCGGCGGATTCAAGATGATTTTCGAGAAAATGAGTCCCGTCATCGTGATGGGTATCCTGGCCGCGGTCATGGCCTACATGAGCGGCATGAATCCGGCGCTGTCCACCGCGGTAACGCGGGAAGGCAAGGGACATGATTTCCTGACAGCCCTGCCGGTATCATCCCATACTCTCATCCGGTCGAAGTTCATCGTAGGTTTCGCCCTGAGCATGCTGGGTATTGTCGCGGCAGGCATCGCGCTGATCGTATTTTTCCCGGAACGCATTGTGGAAGTGATTCTTGCCCTGATCCTGTGCCTGCTGTTCAGCTTTGTGAACGACGCGTTCGCGCTGAGCCGGGACATCAAGAAACCCCGTCTGGACTGGGTAACGGAGCAGGAGGCCGTGAAACAGAACTTCGGCGTGCTGATTTCGATGCTGGTTTCCTGGGGAATTCTGGCCGCGCTGGCCGGGTTGGCCTATCTCCTGATCGCCAAGTGCGGACTGGAGATGATCCCTGTGTTCGCAATCCTGGCCGCGATCCTGGCCGCAATGTGCATCGGCGCGTACGTGATGCTGAGGAAAACAACCGAAAAATACTACTGCGCCGGCTAAGCGCGGATATGAAACAGAGGCTGCAGCCGCAGCCCCTGTTTTTGCATAGGATGATTTGACAGATGAAAACCTGCACAGTTATAATGAACCATCACATACGAAAGAGGATATCGGCATGAGAAAAGCAGTCGGACTGCTGATTTGTATTGTGTTATTGTTCAGCTGCGCGGCGGCGGAACAGACGGTTGCGCTGCCGGAAAGCCGGTACGTGATCGACGTACCGGACGGGATGGAATACAGCGCGCCGGAAGCCGAAGATCTCGGTGTTCACGCTTATATTTCCGAAACGCTGGAGATGGACTACCGATCCGATCCGCGGGAAGAGACAGCTTTCGGCCAGGCGGCCAGCCTGCGGGAAACAGCGGAGACGCTGGCGGCCGGCGGGGCGGACGTCGAAATGCGCGAGGTGAACGGCATCGAGATGCTTGTTTACCGGGTGACGGACGAAGCGGACGGAGCGCCCTGCATCGGCTATGTGTTTGAGGACGGGGACCGGATCATTGAGATCTTCTTCTGGTACGCGACGCAGGAAGCGGCGGATACTTCAAAGGCAATCATGGAATCCATCCGGACCGGCGAGGAATGACCGGACAGAAAGCAAAACCGAACAAACCATCCGGCGGCCATCCGGCCGCTTTTTTTCACGCGCTGTTTATGGTATAATTCATACTGGTATTATATGCGGGCGGCTGAGGCCGCCGGGGGGATTATGAGCTTTACGCATCTTCATCTGCACACGGAATACAGCCTGCTGGACGGCGCCTGCCGGATCAGTTCCCTGGTGGACCGGCTGAAAACGCTGGGCATGGATTCCTGCGCGATTACGGATCACGGCGTGCTGTACGGGGCGGTCGATTTCTATTCCGCGATGAAGGACGCCGGGATCAAACCGATCATCGGCTGCGAAGCGTATGTCTGCCGGGACCGGACGGATAAATCCCTGACCGGGCGGGAAAACAGCCACCTGATCCTGCTGTGCGAAAACAACGAGGGCTATCAGAACCTGATGTACCTGATCAGCGAGGGATTCCTGACCGGATATTATTACCGGCCGCGGATCGACTACAACCTGATCCGGGAACACCATGAGGGGCTAATCTGCCTGAGCGCCTGCCTGAGCGGCGACCTGCCGAAAATGCTGCTGAACGGGCAGGATGAGAGCGCACGCGCCTATGTGCGGGAGATGCAGGAGATCTTCGGCGAAAACAATTTCTATATCGAGATCATGGATCATAACCTGCGGGAGGAAAAGACCGTGCTGCCGCGGCTGATCGCCCTGGCGCGCGAGATGGACGTTCCGCTGGTTGCGACGAACGACTGCCACTACCTGGAGCGGAAGGACGCCCACGCGCAGGAAGTACTCATGTGCATCCAGACCGGCAAAACGCTGGCGGATGAGCAGCGCATGCGCATGGAAACCGAAGAGCTTTACGTCAAGAGCGAAGAGGAGATGCGCGCGATCTTCCGCCAGGTGCCGGACGCGATTGACCGGACCCGGGAGATCGCGGAACGCTGCAACGTTGAATTTGAGTTCGGCAAGACCAAACTGCCGCATTATCCCGTGCCGGAAGGCGAAACGGCCCAAAGCATGCTGCGCCGCCTGTGCGGGGAGGGCATGAAGAAGCTTTACCCTGACGCGAAAGAAGGAGACGAACCGTACCGGCGCCTTGAGTATGAGCTGTCCACGATTGAGCATATGGGCTATGTGGACTACTTCCTGATCGTATGGGACTTCATCCACTACGCCAAATCTCACGGCATCATGGTAGGCCCCGGCCGCGGAAGCGGCGCGGGTTCCATTGTTGCCTATACGCTGGGAATCACGATGCTGGACCCACTGAAGTACCAGCTGCTGTTTGAGCGCTTCCTGAACCCGGAACGTGTGAGCATGCCGGATATCGACGTGGACTTCTGCTATGAGCGCCGGCAGGAGGTGATCGACTATGTGGCCCGGAAATACGGATCGGACCACGTAAGCCAGATCATTACCTTCGGTACCATGGCGGCCAAGGGCGTTGTGCGCGACGTAGGCCGGGTGCTCGGTATGAGCTACCAGGAAACGGACGCGGTGGCCAAATCCATCCCCTTCGACCTTGGGATGACGCTGAGCAAGGCGCTGAAGATTTCTCCGATGCTGCGGGAAATGTATGATAACCAGCCGAAAGTAAAAGAACTGATTGACACGGCCCTGACACTGGAGGGTATGCCGCGGCATGCGTCCACTCATGCGGCTGGCGTGCTGATCACCGGGAAACCGGTGGTGGAGTTCGTGCCGCTGCAGCGGAACGACGAGGTGATCACTACCCAGTATCCCATGGGCACGATTGAGCGGCTGGGTCTTTTGAAGATGGACTTCCTGGGCCTGCGTACGCTGACCGTCATCCGGGATACGCTGGATATGATGCGGGAAGCCGGCGTGGATATGAAGCCGGAGGATATTCCGCTGGACGATCCCAAGGTTTACGAAATGATCAGCCGGGGAGACACGGACGGCGTGTTCCAGATGGAAGGCGCCGGCATGACCGGGTTCCTCACGAACATGAAACCGAGTTGCTTTGAGGATATCATCGCAGCGATTTCCCTGTACCGGCCGGGACCGATGGAATCCATTCCGCGCTATATCGCCGGGAAGGAGAACCCGGCCTCCATCGTCTATAAAACGGAGAAACTCAGGCCGATCCTGGACGTAACCTACGGGTGCATGGTGTATCAGGAGCAGGTGATGCAGATCGTGCGCGACCTGGCCGGATACAGCTACGGCCGGAGCGACCTGGTCCGCCGCGCCATGGCGAAGAAGAAGCATAAGGTCATGGAAGAGGAACGCCAGGCCTTTGTTTACGGCGTGACGGACGAAGACGGTAAGGTGACCGTGCCGGGCTGCGTGCGCAACGGCGTGCCGGAAAACGTGGCAAACGAGATCTACGATGAAATGATCGCTTTCGCCAGCTATGCCTTCAACAAATCCCACGCGGCGGCCTATGGCGTGGTGGCTATGCAGACCGCCTGGCTCAAGTGCTATTATCCGGTGCAGTTCATGGCGGCCATGCTGAACAGCGTGTACGGCAACACCGGCAAGATTGCCGGATATATCCAGTACTGCCGCGGACGGGGAATCTCTGTGCTGCAGCCGAACGTAAACCGCAGCCGCTGGAAGTTCACGGTGGATACGGATGAGCAGGGGAAACCCGCAATCCTGTTCGGCCTCGGCGCAATTAAGAGCGTCGGCGAGAACGCCGTGGCGGCGGTGATCCGGGAGCGGGAGAACGGCGGTCCTTTCCGGGACATCTTCGACTTCTGCCGGCGGATCGATACAACGGACTGCAACAAGCGCGTGACGGAAAGCCTGATTAAGGCGGGCGCGTTTGACGGCATGGGCGCCAACCGGCCGCAGATGCTGGCGGTTTACGAAGCTGCTATGGATGCGAACCAGGCGCAGAAAAAGAAGAACGTATCCGGGCAGGTCAGCCTGTTCGACATGTTCGGCGGACAGGACGCGCAGCCGCTGTTTGATGCGGAACTGAAGCTGCCGGATCTGCCGGACTGCCCGGCCCGGGTGAAGCTGAACATGGAGAAGGACGCCTCCGGTGTTTACATGACAGGCCATCCGCTGGACGACTACCGCGAAGTGCTGAAAAAACTGACCTACACGGCCGCGGAAATCACAGAACCGGACGAGGAGACGGAAGGGCCGGACATGGACGGCGTGTTTGTCGACCTGGGCGGCATCCTGACGGAGGTCAAGGAAAAGGCAACCAAGAAAGGCGACTATATGGCCTTCGCGACGCTGGAGGACATGACCGGACAGATTGAATGCCTGGTATTCCCCAGGGTGTTTGAGAAATACCGGAACCTGCTGAACACGGATGACGCTGTGGTGATCAGCGGTAAGATCAGCGTACGGGAGGACGAGGCGCCCAAACTCCTGGCGGAACGCGTGACACGGATGAACGAGTGGGCGGCGCATCCTGCCCCGGCGCACGTGCCGGAATACAAACTGAAGCAGGCCGCGCCGAAAACGGACGCGCAGCTGGCCGCGGACGCGGAGAAGAAGCTCTTCCTGCGGCTGCCCCGGAAGGACATGGACCGCGCAGCTGCCGTGCTGGCGCTGTGTGCGGGAGACGTACCCGTTTACATGCATATTCCGGAAGAGAAAATCACACTCCTTTGCCCGCGGGAGGACTGGTGCAGCGCGGATGAGGAATGCGTACGCCGGCTGCGGGACGCGCTGGGTGAGGAGAACGTGGTGCTGAAACAGAAAGGATGAGGCGGGATGGAACAGCAAAAAGGCCGGACGGCAGAAGTGATTCGCTTCGCCCTGACCGGCGGCGTCTGCTTCCTGGTGGAACTGGGCGTTCTGATCCTGCTGAAAGGAAAGCTCGGCATTGATACCCTGATCGCGACGCCCATCGCGTTCCTGATCTCGGTGATCCTGAATTACCTGCTGTGTGTGGTTTGGGTATTCCGCGGCGCGAAGAACCAGGGCGCCGGCGCTAAAGCGGGTTTCCTGATTACCAGCCTGATCGGCCTGGGGCTGAACGAACTGCTGATGTTTCTGTTCCGGCTGATCCTGGGCGAGGACGCAGTGATCCTGACCGTGGCCGGTAAAACAATCAACATGTATGTATTGAACAAGTGCCTGGCAACGCTGATCGTCATGATCTGGAATTATTTCTCCAAAAGAGCGGTTCTGTACCGGAAGGCAAAAGCATGATTGAACTGGAACATGTCACGAAGCTATACGGAAGCATCCCGGCGCTCCGGGATGTCTCGCTTCATGTTCCAAAGGGACAGACCGTCGGCCTGCTGGGGCGCAACGGCGCCGGCAAGACAACCGCGCTAAACCTGATGACCGGATATTTCCCGCCGACGGAAGGAAAGGTCCGCATCGGCGGAAAGGACATGATGTCCGATCCGCGCGCCTGCAAGCGGATGATCGGCTACCTGCCGGAGAAACCGCCGCTTTACGACGAGATGACCGTGGAGGAGTATCTTTCCTTTGTCAGTGAGCTGCGGGAGGTTGTCCGGAAGGCGAACAAGGCGCATGTGGAGGAAATCCTGGAGCTTTGCGGGCTGAAGGATATGCGGCAGCGGGTGATCGGCCATCTGAGCAAGGGTTACCGGCAGCGTGCCGGCATTGCCCAGGCACTGTGCGGCGCGCCGGAAATCCTGATCCTGGACGAGCCGACGGTGGGCCTGGATCCGAAACAGACGGTAGAGATGCGGGAGCTGATCCGCAGGCTGGGAGAAGAGCATACGGTGGTGTTCTCCAGCCATATCCTGAGCGAGGTGCAGCAACTATGCTCCCGGGTGATCATCCTGAACGAGGGACAGATGGTGCAAAGCATCGACCTGAAGGAATCGCAGAAGGACACCCTGAAACTCCGCCTGCGGGCGGCGCTGGGCCGGGATAAGCTGCTGAAGGCCGTGAAGAGCCTGAACTGTGTGATCAGCGCGGAGGCGGCGCAGAACCCGGAGGAGGGAACCGCGGAGATTGTGCTGGAATGCAGGCCGACAGATGAGCAGGGAAGGGCGACGGATCAGATCTTCCGGCTGCTGGCGGAGATGAACGCGCCGATCCGGATGATGAGCGAGGAACGCGACACCCTGGAAGAAATATTCCTGAAGAACACTTGATAACGGCCTCCCTACCGCCGGTGATTCCCCATCGGACACGCTCGCGCTAATCGAACCGCGCAGCGGATGCTAAACTCAAACTTCGCCTGCGGCTCGTTTATCGTTAAGCACCGGCGCGAACCGAACAGTCCTCTGCGGAACACCCCGGCCGGTCGGCCGAAACTGACATTACTGCAGAAAGGAGGGAACCCATGAATACGATCCGGAAACGGGAAATGCAGGGATACTTCTATACGCCTGTGGGCTATGTGTTTATCGGTGTATTCCTGACGGTTTCCTCCGTGCTGTTTTATATGCAGATCCTGCGGCAGCGCAGCGGCGACCTGCCGAATTTTATCGCGGAGATGTGCTATCTGTGGATGCTGCTGTGCCCGGTGCTGACGATGCGCCTGTTGGCGGAAGAGAAGCAGAAGAAGACGGACCAGCTGCTGCTGACCAGTCCGGTGTCCCTGCCGGGCATCGTGATCGGGAAGTACCTGGCGGCGGTGACGGTGCTGCTGATTACTGCGGGACTGACGCTGCTGTTCGCGCTGGTGGTGGCCCTGTACGGCCGGGTGTATCCGGCGGAGCTGGCGATGAACTACCTGGGATTTATCCTGCAGGGCTGTGCCTTTGTGGCCATGGACCTGTTCCTGTCCGGATGCGCGGCGACGCCGGTAACGGCGGCGGTACTGGCCTTTGGCGCAAATTTCCTGATGTGGATTCTGGACCTGCTGGAGAACGCGGTACAGGCGGAATGGCTTTCGGAGGCGATGCGGTTCCTGTCCCTGTACCGGCGGAACGAACCGTTTATGATGGGACAGCTGAGCTTTGCAGGTATCCTGTTCGACCTGTCCTTCATCGCGGCGTTCCTGGCCTTGACAGTCTGGCACCTTGACCGGAAACGGTACGGGAAGTAATAAACAATTCATAATTCATAATTAATCAACTTAGGAAAGGAGGGGAAGAAACCATGAAAAAGCATAAAACCGGGAAACTGAAATACGGTTCGGTGTCGGCGGTTATGATTGTCATGGTGCTGGCCGCGCTGATCGCACTGAATGTCGGCGTGTACGCGCTGGAGAAGAAACAGGGCTGGCGAATCGACCTCTCCTTTAACGGGATTACCTCCCAGAGCCAGGAGACTGCGGAGGTGCTGAAACAGCTGCAGGATCCGGTGCAGATCTGGGCACTGTTCCGGAAAGGCGACGAGGACGCGCCGCTGATGGAACTGCTGGACCGGTACGCGGCAGCCAGTGACAAAATCACCTGGAAACAGGTCGACCCGGCGGTCAATCCGGCGCTGCTGAACCGTTTTACCACGGACAGCGTGACGCCGGGCAGCAATGACGTGATCGTATACTGTGAGAAGACGGACCGATTCCGGATCCTGGGCCCGGACGACTACGTGAGCGTCGGGATGGACACTGAAACAGGCGAGTATACCTATACCGGCTGGACCTATGAACGGAGCCTGACAGGGGCCATCGCCTACGTCACCAAGGAACGGATCCCGCGGGCGGTGATCCTGCAGGGCCACGGAGAAATGGATCCCGACACGCTGCAGTATTTTCAGGGACTCCTGGAAGCCAACCAGTATGAAGTGGCCTTTGAGGATCTGACCGCTTCTTCCTATACGCCGAATCCGGAGGACCTGCTGATCTTCTTCAGCCCGGTTCGCGACCTGACGGAACCGGAACTGAAAAAACTGTCCGATTTCGCGGCGAAGGGAGGAAGCTTCCTGTTCAGCTGCGATTATACGGATCCGGCGGACAAGATGCCCAACTACATGGCGCTGCTGCGGACTTACGGTTTCCATCCGCTGGAGGGAATCGTTATCGCGGACGCGGCGGACGAAGATACCTATTATAGCGGGAACCAGGTGTGGCTCCTGCCGGAAATGTGTTCGACGGACCTGACGATCGGCCTGATTACGGCGGGGGCAAACCATCTGCTGCTGCCCGGGGCCAGGGCCTTCGCTGAACCGGAGGAAGGGGACCGCAGCCTGACATCGGCAGTGGTTCTGCGCAGCGGAAAGACGTCGTACCGTAAAGTGCTGACCGCTCAGACGACGAGCATTGACCGGGAAGAAGGGGACGAGGAGGCTACATTCCCCCTGGCGCTGGAAGCCAGGCGGGTGACCACGGAAGGCTATGTTTCCCGAGCCTTCATCATCGGCTGCAGCGCCGCGCTGGCGGATCAGCAGCTGTATGCAATGACGGACAGCCAACAGGTGACCATCCGGATCATGGAGTTCCTGCTGAAGACGGACGCAGTCGACCTGATGATCGCCCCGAAGGAAGCGGTTCGCCCGGCACTGGGCACCGGCAGCACAAACCTCGGATCTATTCTGCTCGTGGCGCTGCCGCTGTCCGTATTGTTTGCGGCGCTGCTGATCCTGGGACCGAGAAGAAGTAAATAAATAATTCATAATTAGGATTTCAGATATCGAGGAAGAAAAATGCAGAAGGTGGAACGGCAGAAACATAAGGACCGGGGACGGAAACAGATTATCGGTCTGGTTTTATGCGCCGTTCTGCTGGCCGCGGGTGTGACGGCCGGCATTTTGCTTCGGAACAAGGCGGATGAAGAACCGGAGGAGACCTACCATCATATCAGCGGCGCCATCAGCACGCGAAATGCGGAGGAACTGCAGAGCCTGACCGTAACGCAGCGGGGGAAGGAACCCTGGACAGCGGTACGTACAGCAGAGGGCAGCCTGCGCCTGGAACCCGAGACCTGGACGGTAGATGAGAGTCTTGCCGGACGGCTGACGGACGCGGCCGTCAACGTGACCTATGAGGATATCTTTACGGAAAACCGGGCAGACTGGGAACCGGACGCGGAGTCGTTCGGCCTGAAAGATCCGCGGGTGACGGCAACTTTCCGCTATACGGACGGCAAGGAACTGACTGTCCATTTCGGCGATCCCGCGGACGACGGGGAAAATGCCTATTACTATATGACCGTAGACGGCGACGACCGCCTTTACGCCGTGGCGGCGGGGACAGTGGAGGACCTGAATATCGAAAGGGAACTGCTGCGCCCCGTGCATGAACTGGAAATCCGGAGCGCCCTGTTGGACCGGATTACTGTCCGGAACGGCGACGGGACAATCCGGACTGAATGGACGCTGCAGGGAAATGTTTCAGATCAGGACGCAGCGGAAAACTGGCTGCTGACCGTTCCGTTTACCTATCCGGCCGATTATGATTCCATCAAAAACCTGCGGGACAGCGCGGAGAACCTGCGCCTGGGCGTCTATATCGGAAACGCCGATGAGGCGGAACTGGAACAGTATGGGTTGGATCAACCCAGCGCGATTCTCGAACTGCACATGGCTGCGGGATCCACCGGCACGGTAAGTGATTTCGGTGTGTATGACGTGGTCGAGTGGGAGGAGCGGACGGAAACGCTGACGCTGGGCAGCAGCAAGAGCGAAATGGTTGCCTATGTGCTCTTTGGTGACGAAATTTTCACGATCAGCCATTTCTCGGTGGATGTCTTTACTCAGACCGATCCGCTGTCGACTGTTGCCCGGTATACGGTGGCGACGCCGCTGAATTCTTTGGAGAGTGTGACGGTCGAAAGTCCGAATGGGGCTGTTCATTATGCCCTGGTGAGGACGGAGGACGCGAACGAGGCGGAACAATCAGGAACGGAAGACACATCCCGGTACCGCTGCCTGCGGAACGGTGAAGAGATCTCTTATGACGCATTTGCAGCCGCCTGGGAACGGCTGCTGACCGTGACGGTGAGCGGCAAGCTGCCGGAAGGCTGGGAGAATAAAGATACACATACAAAATATACGCTCCGCACGGTGAGCGGCGGAACGCATACGATTGAACTGAGCGATTATGACGGAATGCACGACGCGGTGACCCTCGACGGGCATACCCGGTTTTATCTGATCAAAGGCGGGATGACGGAACTGCCTTAAGCGATCCCCTCAGCCGGCTGAGCCGGCAGCTCCCCTTGACGCAAGGGGAGCCTTTTATAGTTCATAGCCGATGATGTTCCGGCCAGTGTATTTCAGGGTGACCATACTGCCGGGCGTGAAGGCGGGAAGGGGAATCTGTTCATCCCAGTAGAAACGCTGCTCTCTTGAACCGTGCTTGTCCGGAGAACCGAGAAAGATCAGCCCGCGGCACTTTACGCCTTCGACCACGGAGGGATCTGCCTCCGCTTCTTTATATTCCAGGGTTTCAGTGTGGTTCCGTCCGGTGAGCGCCGAAGACACCAGCCTTTTGTACCGGTGAAGCGGCAGACAGAACAGCTCAATCACAAACACCGCGGCGGCGCAGAACAGGAAAAACAAAATCATGCTCAGCCACTCGACGCGGATAATCATGGAAACGACAAAGGCTGCAACAATGACAGCAAGGATAACTCCCAGCAGCAGATAACGTTTCTTCAGCTGCGAGCAGAGATGTTGAATTTCTTTTTCGGAATACAGATCCTGCATTATTTCGCTCCGCTCAAAAACAATTCATAATTCAGAATTCATAATTCATAATTTAGAATGTAGAATCCGGTATTTATAATGAAGGTGAACAGCATAATTGTCAAGTCAAAAAGAAACCTCTTCGCCTTGTGCAGGGGCGAAGAGGTATGCTTGCTTGATGTGTTACGGTAGTGTCAGACGAGCTCGAGCACGACCATTTCAGCGGCGTCGCCGCGGCGCGGTCCGAGCTTATAGATGCGGGTGTAGCCGCCGGAGCAGTTCTTTTCAGCGTTGCGGGCCTTGTACTTGGGTCCGAGTTCGCGGAAGAGCTTTTCCACCACAGGATGCTTGTTGTCCTTGGTGCGCTCACGGTATTCGGCCTTGTTCTCGTCGTCCTTCTGGGCTTCCTTCAGATCATAGAGGTAAGCCATCATGATACGGCGGGCATGGAGCTTGGACGGAGCATCGTTCACCACTTCGAGGGTGACGAGCTGTCCCTTGTCGTTATGGGTTTCCTTGGTGGTGGAAACCGTATTGTCGCATTCGCGCACAGCCAGTGTGATCATCTTATCAGCGATCCGGCGGACTTCCTTAGCCTTGGACACGGTAGTCGTGATACGGCCGTTCCAGATCAGATTGGTCACCTGGTTCCGAAGCAGCGCCTTGCGCTGATCCGCAGTGCGACCCAGCTTGCGTTGGTTAGCCATGGGATTATCCTCCTACTTATCAGTCATCATTGGGGCGAAGGCCCAGACCCAGGGCGCCGAGCTTCTGCTCAACTTCCTCCAGGCTCTTACGGCCGAGATTGCGGACCTTCATCATGTCTTCCTGATTCTTCTGCACGAGCTCGGCGACGCTGTTGATGCCGGCGCGCTTCAGGCAGTTATAAGCACGGACGGAAAGATCCAGTTCCTCGATAGTCATCTCCAGAACCTTGTCCTTCTTGTCGTCTTCAGGCTGAACCATGCTGACAGGCATGACCTGGTCGGTCAGGCTGATGAACAGGTTCAGGTGCTCGTTCAGGATCTTGGCCGCGCTGGAAACAGCTTCTTCGGGCTTCAGCGTGCCATTGGTCCAAATCTCAAGGGTCAGCTTGTCATAGTCCGTGATCTGGCCGACACGGGTGTCTTCCACCGTGTAGTTGACCTTCTTCACCGGGGTGAAGATGGAGTCGATCGGGATCACGCCGATGGGCATGCTGGGGGTCTTGTTCTTGTCGGCGCTCACATATCCGCGGCCGCGGTCGAGGGTCAGCTGCATCTGGAGATGGGCGTCCTCGTTCAGGGTAGCGATATGGAGTTCCGGGTTGGCGATCTCAACCTCATCATCCGTCTTGATATCGCCGGCCTTCAGTTCGCAGGGACCCTTCACATCAATCGTGAGCTGCTTGGGGCCTTCGGCAAACATTTTGCAGGCCATGGTCTTCAGATTCAGGATGATTTCCGTAACATCTTCCTTGACTCCCGGGACCGTGGAGAACTCATGCTGCACACCTTCGATATGCACAGAGGAGACTGCCACGCCGGGGAGGGAGGAAAGAAGCACGCGGCGCAGGGAGTTGCCCAGAGTATGACCGAAACCGCGTTCAAGCGGCTCGACCACAAAGCGGCCGTAGCAGCCGTTCTGTCCAACTTCGACGCATTCGATGCGGGCTTTTTCGATTTCGACGATCATTTCGTTGTACCCTCCTCAAGATACGGGTTGTCCGGTAATTGTTAACGGGAGTAGAACTCGACGATCATGTTCTCCTGGACCTGCAGGTCGATGTCTTCGCGGGTGGGAAGAGCGGCGACAGTGCCGGTGAGGTTCTGAGCGTCAAAGCTGAGCCACTTGGGCGTCAGGGCGCCGGTGCCTTCACGCAGGCTCTTGAACATTTCCATCTCTTCGCTGCGCTTCCGCAGGGTGATCTTATCGCCGACCTTCACCTGGTAAGAGGGGATGTCGACTTTGATGTCGTTGACCCGGATGTGGCCGTGACCGACGATCTGGCGGGCCATGCGGCGGGTCTTGGCCAGGCCGAGACGGAACACCACGTTGTCCAGGCGCTGCTCCAGCAGGCGGAGCATGTTGTCGCCGGTGATGCCCTTCATGTTGGCGGCCTTCAGATAGTACTTATGGAACTGCTTTTCCTGGACGCCGTATACGAACTTGACCTTCTGCTTTTCCTGCAGCTGGGCGCCGTATTCGGAGATCTTCTTGCGGCGGTTTCCGCCGGGATTGCGGGTAGACTTTTTATTGCCATAGCCCATGACTGCCGGGGAGATATCGAACTTCCGGCATTTCTTGGCGATCGGCTCTCTTGTTACTGCCATTTCTGTCTGTCCTCCTTCTTACACGCGACGGCGTTTGGGCGGACGGCAACCGTTGTGGGGAATGGGCGTCACGTCCTTGATCATGTTCACATCCAGACCGGCGGCCTGCAGAGAACGGATAGCAGCCTCACGGCCGGAACCGGGGCCTTTGACATAAACTTCAACCGTGCGCAGACCGTATTCCATAGCGGCCTTGGCAGCAGTCTCAGCGGCCATCTGAGCAGCGAAGGGCGTGGACTTCTTGCTTCCGCGGAAGCCCAGACCGCCGGCGCTGGCCCAGGAAAGCGCATTGCCCTGG
>JBGUHQ010000010.1:0-34533 GCA_045112195.1 Christensenellales bacterium
CTGGGTGGTGGCGAGGTTCATGCCGAAGCCGAACTCCGCGTTGTCTTCGAACAGGCTGTTGGACCAGGCAGGTCCGAAGCCCTTCTCATTGGTGGTGTAGGGGCAGGTCGGGGCGGAACCGCCGTAGATGGAGGAGCAGCCCGTCGCGTTGGCGATCATCATGCGGTCGCCGAACAGCTGGGTAACCAGCTTGACGTAGGGCGTCTCGCCGCAGCCGGCGCAGGCGCCGGAGAACTCGAACAGGGGCTTGAGGGCCTGGCTGTTCTTGATGGAGGCCTTGTTTTCGATGCGGTCCGCGATTTCCGGAACGGTCATCGCGTACTCCCAGTTCTCCTCTTCCTTCCGCTGGGTATCCAGGGGCTTCATGACGAGGGCCTTCTGGGTCGGATCGTCCTTCTTCTTGCCGAGGCAGACGTCCACGCAGTTGCCGCAGCCGGTACAATCCAGCGGGCTGACCTGCACGCGCAGCTGCAGTCCGGCGAATTCCTTGCCGATGGCCTTCTTGGTAACGTAGCCGGCGGGCACCTTCGCGTCTTCCGCGGTGTAGATGGTGCGGATCGCGGCGTGCGGGCAGACGATGGAGCACATCGCGCAGCCGACGCAGATGTCGGGCTCCCACTCGGGAACCATGACGGCGATGCCGCGCTTCTCAAACTTGGTGGTGCCGGTGGGCACGATACCGCGGGGATCCAGCTTGCTGACGGGCAGCTTGTTGCCTTCCTGGGCCAGGACCGGCGCGATGAATTCGTCGTAGTACTCAGTGGTGCCGGGCACCTTGGCGGGTACGGCGCCTTCGGTGGTGGTCGCCCAGTCGGCGGGGATGTCAACCTTGACCAGGCCGGTCAGGGCGGCGTCGATGGCCGCAAAGTTCATGTTGACGACATCCTGGCCCTTCTTGCCGTAGGAAGCGACAACCTTTTCCTTCATGTACTTGTCGGCGTCCTCGTAGGGGATGATGTCGGCCAGCTTGAAGAAGGCAGCCTGCATGGTGGTGTTGGTGCGTCCGCCCATGCCCACTTTACGAGCCAGGTCGATGGCGTTGATGATCCAGAAGTTCGCCTTCTTGGCGGCCAGCTTGTTCTTCATGCTGGCGGGCAGGCGCTCGTTCAGTTCCTCAACGCTCCACTGGCAGTTCAGCAGGAAGGTGCCGCCCTCGCGCAGCGGGGAAACCATGTCGTACATGGTGACGTAGGCGGGGTTGGAGCAGCTGATGAAGTCGGCGTGGTCGATCAGATAGGGGCTCTGGATCGGGGTGTCACCGAAGCGCAGGTGGCTGACGGTCAGGCCGCCGGACTTCTTGGAATCATAGAAGAAGTAAGCCTGCGCATACTTTTCAGTATGGTCGCCGATGATCTTGATGCTGTTCTTGTTGGCGCCGACGGTACCGTCGGAACCCAGGCCGTAGAACATGCAGGCGGCGGTGCCGGCCGGAGCCGCGGCGAAGGTTTCGCCCAGCTTCAGGCTGGTATTGCTCACGTCGTCGTCGATGCCCACGGTGAAGTGGTTCTTCATCTCACCGTCCAGGTTGGCGAACACGGCCTTGACCATGGTGGGGGTGAATTCCTTGCTGCCCAGACCGTAGCGGCCGCCGACAACCTTGATGTCGCCGCGTCCGGCTTCAGCCAGCGCGGAGACGACGTCCAGGTACAGGGGCTCGCCCAGGGAACCGGATTCCTTGGTGCGGTCCAGCACGGCGATCTTCTTCACGGTCTTCGGGAGCACCTTCATCAGGTATTCCACGGAGAAGGGGCGGTACAGGTGGCACTTCACGATGCCGACCTTTTCGCCGCTCTCGAGCATCTTGTTGATGGTCTCGTGGGCGACGTCGCAGCTGGAGCCCATGGAGATGATGATCTTCTCAGCATCCGGAGCGCCTTCGTACTGGAAGGGCTTGTAGGCCCGGCCGGTCAGCTTGGCGACTTCGTCCATGCACTCTTCCACGATGGCGGGAACGGCCTTGTAGAAGTTGTTGGCGGCTTCACGGCCCTGGAAGTAGATATCGCTGTTCTGGGCGGTACCGGCCTGATGCGGATGTTCCGGATTCAGGGCACGGGCGCGGAACTCTTCGATCTTGTCCCAGGGAACGAGGGCCTTGATCTCTTCGTAGTTGTTCTTGGTGTCGATGGCGTCGATCTTCTGGATTTCGTGGCTGGTGCGGAAACCGTCGAAGAAGTGCAGGAACGGCACGGAGCTCTTCAGGGTCGCCAGGTGGGCGACCAGCGCCATGTCGTGCGCTTCCTGGACAGAGTTGCTCGCCAGCATGGCGAAACCGGTCTGGCGGCAGGCCATAACGTCGCTGTGATCACCGAAGATGTTCAGCGCGTGGTACGCCAGGGCGCGGGCGCTGACATGGAAGACCGCGGGCGTCAGTTCGCCGGAGATCTTATACATGTTGGGGATCATCAGCAGCAGGCCCTGGGACGCGGTGAAGGTGGTGGTCAGCGCGCCGGCGGACAGGGAGCCGTGCACAGCGCCGGCAGCACCGGCTTCGGACTGCATCTCGGCGATTTTGACCGTCTGGCCGAACAGGTTCTTCCGGTCATGGGCGGCCCACTCGTCCGCGACTTCCGCCATGGGGGAAGACGGGGTGATGGGGTAGATGGCTGCCACATCGCTGAACGCATACGCAACGTGGCTGACAGCAGTATTGCCGTCAATGGTCAGTTTGATGGACATGAACTTACCTCCTGACTTGATGTGGCGGAGCGGTTTCCCGCCCGTATGTTGACCGCTTGATCCGTTGAAAAGCGCACGAAAAAAACGGTTCGCCTCTGCGGTTGATTATAATGCAATATATTAGTAGATGTCAATCAATCCTGTTGCCTTTTTTGGGCTGTGATGATATGATTTCCCTTGTTATTTTGATTGTATTTGAGGGATTTTTATGGACATGATGACCAAGATCGCCGAACTGATCGCCGAGCATATGAAGGCCGTATGGCCGGACGCCGAAGGGCTGCCCGTAGCCGGGGAGATCCGCGGCCTGCTGGCCGTGCCGCCGGACCCGGCCCTGGGGGATTACGCCTTCCCCTGCTTCCGCCTGGCCAAGCCCCTGCGCACCGCCCCGCCGAAAATCGCGGAAGCGCTGTGCGCCGCCTGGAAGGGTGAGGAGACCGCCTCGGTCCAGCCGGTGAACGGCTATATGAACTTCTTCCTGAACCGGGCGAACTTCGCCGCGGGCATCATGGCGGAGCTGCGGGAAAAGGGCGAACGCTTCGGCGCCGGCGAGGAAGGCAAAGGCAAAACCGTGTGCCTGGACTACTCCTCCATCAACATCGCCAAGCGGTTCCACATCGGCCACCTGTCCACCACCATGATCGGCCACAGCCTGAAGCGGATTTTCGACTTCCTGGGCTATGAGACCGTGGGCATCAACCACCTGGGCGACTGGGGCACCCAGTTCGGCAAGATGGTCTGCGCCTACAAGAAGTGGGGCAACAAGGAAGACGTGGAGAAACGCGGCATCGACGCGATGACCGAGCTCTACGTCCGGTTCCACAAGGAAGCGGAGAAGGACCCGTCCCTGGAGGACGAGGGCCGCGCCTGGTTTAAGAAAATCGAGGACAACGACCCCGAGGCCATGGAGATCTTCCGCTGGTTCAAGGAAGTGACCCTGAAGGACGCCGCCCGGGTGTACGACAAGCTGGGCGTCAGCTTCGACAGCTACGCCGGCGAGAGTTTCTACAACGACAAGATGGAGCCCGTGGTGCAGGAGCTGCGGGACAAGGGCCTGCTGGTGGAAAGCCAGGGCGCCCAGGTAGTGGACCTGGAGGAGGACAATATGCCCCCCTGCCTGATCCTCAAGAGCGACGGCGCCACCATCTACGCCACCCGCGACCTGGCCGCCGCCATCTACCGCCAGAACACCTACCATTTCGACAAGTGCCTGTACGTGGTCGCCTACCAGCAGGACCTCCACTTCCGGCAGGTTTTCCGCGTGCTGGAAAAGATGGGCTATCCCTGGGCAAAGGACTGCGTGCACGTTTCCTTCGGCATGGTCAGCTTTGAGGGCGAGGCCCTCTCCACCCGGAAGGGCAACATGGTCCTGCTGGAGGACCTGCTGGACCAGGCCGTGGAAAAGGCCCGGGAGATCATCGAGGAGAAATCCCCGAACCTGGAGAATAAGGACGACGTCGCCCGCCAGGTGGGCATCGGCGCCGTGGTCTACACCGACCTTTCCAACAACCGGATCAAGGATATCGACTTCCGCTGGGACCGCGCCCTGAACTTCGACGGCGAATCCGGCCCCTACGTCCAGTATACCCACGCCCGCTGCTGCTCCGTGCTGCGCAAGGCCCCGGACTTCACCGGCGTCACGCCGGACTGGTCCGCCCTGACCGACGACGAGGCCCAGGCGCTCCTGCGGCTGATCTCCCGCTTCCCGGACGTCATCCGCGAAGCCGCCGCCAAGTATGAGCCCAGCATGATCACCCGCTCGGTAACGGACATCGCCCAGGCCTACAACAAGTATTATTACGAGCACCGGATCCTGGACGGCGAACCCGCCCAGGCCGCGGCCCGCGTCGCCCTGACCGCCGCCGCGAAGACCGTAATCAAAACCGGCCTGTACCTGATCGGGATCGAAGCGCCGGAACGGATGTAAAACCGTTCCGGACTTAATTCATAATTCATCATTCACAATTCATAATTGCAGTTTGTTATCATAGGAAACCATTATTGTTTCTATGCTTGCGTTTTTTCACGGTTTATTCTATAATATGAAGGATTCTTAATATTTCGTAACGAAATGTTCAAGGAATGAGTCCATGACTTCCCTCAGATTCATAATTATGAATTATGAATTATGAATTATGAATTGCATTAAGGGTGGGTGTAGAAAAAAGTGAGTAGAACCAAGAAGAGCAAGGCTGTCCCGATCGTAGCGGTGCTGACCTTCCTGATCGCCGCGCTGGCTGTCGTCTGCTTTCTGATCAATCCCCTGGTGATCCAGCCCCAGAAGGACGCGATCGCCAAGGCCAACCGGGACGCGAAGGCCGAAGTGGAAGAGCGGAACCGCCAGGCGGAAGCGGAATACCAGGCCCGTATCGCTGAGATGGAGAGCGAGGCCCAGAAGCCGACCAACCCGAGCTGGCCCGCCCAGAATCCCGACGCGGAATGGGAAGTGATGGACCTGTCCACCATCCCGCTGGAGAATCAGACTGCCGAAGCCCGCACCCGCGCCGACCTGATGACCGGCGGCATGCTGCTGGTCAACGAATGGCATTCCCGCCCGGACGACTTTGACGAGTCCGGCGTGGTCAGCGTCGCCAAGCGCTACAAGGGCGACGACAAGATCCAGGCGAAGGACAACAACGTGACCCTGTTCCCCGTCGCCATCGACGCGCTGCACGAAGCCCTCGCCGCCGCCAAGGCCGCGGGCATGGAACACTACCTGGTTGAGGAAGGCTACCGCACCTGGGATACCCAGAACACCTATTTCCAGAACAAGGTAACCAAACTCTCCTCCAAGTACTCTGGAGACGCCCTGATCGCCGCGGCGAAGAAGGAAGTCAACTATCCCGGCACGAGCGAATACAACTCCGGCCTGGGCTTCGAGCTCCGGCTGTATGACAAGAATGATCCCGAAGTCTCCACCCCCAAGTACTCCACCACCGCCCAGGGCAAGTGGATGAGCGAGAACTGCTGGAAGTACGGCATCGTCTTCCGCTTCCCGCAGAACGCCTGGCCGCTGGAGTCCTCCACGGACAAGAGCTTCAAGACCGGCGTCTCCAAGAAGCTGAACCTGTACCGCTACGTCGGCAAGGGCAACGCCGCGATCATGCACTATATGGACTTCACGATGGAAGAGTATATCGAGTACCTCGAGGAGCATCCGCATATCGCCCTGTTCGTGGACGGCGTCCTGAAATATGAAGTGTACCGCCAGCCCGTGGGCGAAGAAACCGAAATCAACGTCCAGCTGACCCGCAACGCCCCGAAGCATGAGTCCTCCCTGGACAACATGGGCGGCGTCATCACCGTCTTCAGCTACTGATGAGCAGCATCCTGATTACCGGCGCCTCCCACGGCGTAGGCAGCGCGTTTGCAGTGGCCTGCGCGCAGTCCGGGCGCTTCAGCAAGATCATCCTGAACAGCGGCAGCGACAGAGCCGCCCTGGAGGATACCGCCCGCCGCGTTTCCGCAGCGGGCGATCTTGTATGCGCTTTTGACGTGGGCGACGTGGGCGACCTGAAGTATGTGGAAAGCCTGCTGCGGCGTTTCGGCCCGGTGGACACGCTGGTCAACAACGCCGCCGTTTCCCGGGTCGGCCTGCTGACGGACATGACCCCGGAGGACTGGGAGCAGATCATGCGGGTGAACGTCACCGCCCTGTACAATACCTGCCACACCTATGTGCCGGGCATGATCAGCGCCGGCGGCGGGCAGATCCTGAACGTCTCCTCCGTCTGGGGCATTGCCGGCGCCTCCTGCGAGGTGGCCTACAGCGCCTCCAAAGGCGCGGTCAACGCCTTCACCAAAGCCCTGGCCAGGGAGCTGGCGCCCTCCCATATCCGGGTGAACGCCATCGCCCCGGGCATCCTGGACACCCGGATGAACGCGCACCTTTCCGAAAAGGAAACCGCGGAGATCAAAGAACAGATCCCCGCGGGCTATATCGCCTCCCCCGAGGAGGCGGCGCAGGCGATGCTCCGCCTGCTGGAAATGCCGGAATACTTTAACGGTGAGATCGTCCGTTTCGACGGATGCTGGATATAACCGGCGAAAGCTGGGCCAGGATCACCGCGGAAAACATCATTACACACCCGACGGTCTCACGGACCGTCATTTTTTCACCCAGAATGACCGCGCCGGTCAGCACCGCGAAGACAGCCTCCAGGCACATCAGGATCGAGGCCACCGTCGGATCCGTATCCCGCTGGCCCAGCACCTGCAGGGTATAGCCCACCGCGCCGGACATCACGCCGGCGTAGAGGATCGGGATCAGCGCTTCCTTCACGCCGTTCAGGGTGATCTGCTCCGTAAACACGGCGATCAGCATGCTCAGCCCGCCGGTCACCAGGAACTCGTCCCGGGCCAGCTTTACGTTGCTCACCCGCGGGGCGTAATGATCCACGCACAGGATCTGGAAGGTGAAGCATGCCGCGCAGCCCAGCACCAGCAGGTCCCCGCCCTGCAGCTGAAACCCGCCGCCCGCCGGCATGCACAGAAGCCACAGCGCCACCACCGCGATCACCACGCCCAGCCAGATCACCTTTCCCGGATTCTTCCGGAACAGAAGCCATGCCGCTACCGGCACCAACACCACATACAGCGCGGTAATGAACCCGGCCTTGCCGGCCGAGGTCGTCACCAGCCCCATCTGCTGCAGCGAAGAGGCGGCAAACAGCAGAAAACCGCAGACCAGGCCCGCGGTCCGCTGTTCTTTTTTATCCGGCTCCGTATACGACGGAGATTTTTTTGCCTTGTTTTCAAAAATCCAGGCTGCCGGGACCATGACCAGCCAGGCCAGCAGCATGCGGATGCCGTTAAATGTATAGGGGCCCAGGTGATCCATGCCGACGCGCTGCGCGACGAAGGCGGCGCCCCAGATCACCGAGCCCAGCAGGAGCAGCAGGCTGCCCCGTAAAGACTTGCGGTCCATTATTTGTTTTTCCACTCTTCCTGATGATATACGAACAGTTCGCCGCCGGTCTCCGGCGGATCAAAGCCGAACAGCTCGCTGACGGTGACCATCTCAAACCCGCGGGCCTGCAGCTCCGGAATCAGCTTCTCCAGGAAGGCCGTATCCGCCTTTTTGGCGTGGAAGAGCAGGATGCTCCCGTTCTGGGTTTTTTCCAGCGCCTTTTTCAGGTCCTTCATTTCGCTGACGTCCCAGCGCACGATATGGTCGTATCCGGCCGTTTTGATCGCGTTGATCACCCGGCTGTCGCCCTTGCTGTGGCGCTTTGTGTCCTCAATGGTGCCGTAGGGCGGGCGGAGCCAGCGGGTCGCGTAGTGGTATCCCAGGGTTTTGTCCAGCGCTTCCTGCCAGTGGCCGATCGCCCCGTAGATGGACAGGGTGTCCCGGCTGCCGATCTGCAGGTGGCGGTTGGTATGCGTCCCGATCTCACAGCCGGCGTCCAGCACGCTCTGCCACAGGTCCCGGTATTTTTCCTCCAGGCAGCCGGTATACACCAGCGGGAAGAAGGTCATCTTGATGCCGTACTGTCCGCACAGCTCCACGTCCCGTGCGATGTATTCCGTAGCGGTCTTGTAGCAGTCGTCCACGGTGATGGCGACCTTTTTCACGTTCCGGTCCGCATGGTTGAGCACAAATTCCTGCAGGAGCTCCTCATTGCTCTCCGCCAGTGCGAAAGAGCACAGCGCGCACAGGCACAGGACCAGCGCCAGCACTCTTTTCATCATTTTCCTTCCTCCCTGTAGGCTACGACGCTGCCCGCCTCCACGGAGGAGGTCAGCCAGGTGTTGCCGCCGATGACGCAGTTGTCCCCGATGACGGTATCCCCGCCGAGGATCGTCGCGTTGGCGTAGATGACCACGTGGTTCCCGATGTTCGGATGCCGCTTGATGTTCTTGACCGGGTTGCCGTGCTCGTCCAGCTCGAAGCTCTTCGCGCCCAGGGTCACGCCCTGGTACAGCTTCACATGGTCCCCGATCACCGTGGTCTCGCCCACGACGATGCCGGTGCCGTGGTCGATGAAGAAGTACTCCCCGACCGTCGCGCCGGGATGGATATCGATACCCGTTTTCTCATGGGCGTATTCCGTCATGATCCGCGGGATCAGCGGCGCCCTGAGCGTATACAGTTCATGGGCGATGCGGAAGATGGAGATGGCCCGGAACCCGGGATAGGTGACCATGACCTCTTCCCGGCAGCTTGCGGCGGGGTCACCCTCGTACAGGGCTTCCACGTCCAGCAGCAGCAGGCGCTTGATCTCCGGCAGCCGCTTCGCAAAGCCGGCAATGATCCGGTCCGCGCCTTCCCGCGCCGCTTCCTCACCGAGATCCTGGAAGCGCATGGCCGCGGCCAGCTGGTCCCGAAGGCGGTACAGGGCGCGGCTCAGCAGCGTCTCGTCCGCCATGTCCGGGTATTCCCGCCGGAACGCCATGGGAAACAGCAGGGCCTGCAGCTCGTGAATCACTTTCACGATCTCCAGCCGGTCCGGCGGCGGACAGGCGTGCGTGCCGCAATGGATCTGTTCCGCCGTGACCTTTGCCAGCGCTTCCACCGTCTGCCTGATCTCTTCCTTCATGCCGTTCCCTCCGCGTTTCCGTTCCCGTTTCCGAATGATGCACCATTATACCCGTTTCCCGCCCTTCTCCGCAACAGATATACACGAAAAAATCCGTCTGACAAAACGGCTCGGAATGTGGTATGATGTGTTCCGGAAACCGTCGGTTTCCGGCAAGGAGGATAATTGGATTGAAACCATATCTTGAGGATAAAGAAGCCGTCCTGGCGGAACTGGGTTCTTCCATGACAGGCCTGACCGAGGAGGAAGCCGCCGCGCGGCTTGCCCGGGACGGGCATAACAAGCTGAAGGAATGCAAAAAGGAAAGCCTGCTGAAAAAGTTCTTCGGCCAGCTGAAGGACCCCATGACCATCGTGCTGATCGCCGCCGCGCTGGTCAGTGCGGTTACCGCGCTCTATGCCCATGAAAGCCTGGCCGACGCGGGGATCATCCTGGCCGTGGTGCTGGTCAACGCCTGCCTGGGCGTCTACCAGGAAAGCAAGGCCGAGGAGGCCATCGCGGCGCTGCAGCAGGTGGCCGCGGCCACGGCCAAAGTCATCCGCGGCGGCCACCAGAAGACCATCCACGCGGACGAGGTGGTCAAGGGCGACCTGCTGGTGCTGGAAGCCGGCGACGCCGTGCCGGCGGACGCCCGCCTGGTGGAGTGCGCCTCCATGAAGACCCAGGAAGCCGCCCTGACCGGCGAGTCCACGGACGTGGACAAGCTGAGCGCGGTCCTGGAGCCCGCCGCCAACGGCGAGGTACCCCTGGGCGACCGGAAGAACATGGTTTATATGGGTTCCACCGTTTCCTACGGCCGGGGCCACGCGGTGGTCACCGGCACAGGCATGGACACGGAGATGGGCGCCATCGCCGATATCCTGGCCCAGGCCGAGGATGAGGAAACACCCCTGCAGATCAAGCTCAACGAGCTTTCCCGCAAGCTGTCCGCCATGATCCTCGTGATCTGCGCCTTCGTCTTTATCGTCAACCTGGTGCGCAGCGGCGGCAAAGCCGTGCTGGACACCTTCATGATCGCCGTTTCCCTGGCCGTGGCCGCCATCCCCGAAGGGCTGAGCGCCGTGGTCACGGTGCTGCTGTCCATCGGCGTCACCAAGATGAGCAAAAACCACGCCATCATCCGGAAGCTGACGGCCGTGGAAACCCTGGGCTGCACCCAGATCATCTGCTCAGACAAAACCGGCACCCTGACCCAGAACAAGATGACCGTGGTCCGCCGGGCCGCGGAGGACGAGAAGCTCCTGATGACCGCCATGGCCCTGTGCTCCGACGCGGAGCTGGAGGGCGGCGAGGCGGTGGGCGAAGCCACCGAGTGCGCGCTGGTCAACTATGCCAACAAAATCGGGCTGCCGAAGGCTGACCTGGCGGCGGAGATGCCGCGGGTGGACGAGGCGCCCTTCGATTCCCTGCGGAAGATGATGTCCACCCTGCATCAGCCGAAGAACGGCGAAGGGATCGTCCAGTTCACCAAAGGCGCTCCCGACGAGGTGCTGAGCCGCTGCACCCATATCCTGAAGGACGGCAAATCCGTCCCAATCACGGAGGAAGACCGGCGGCGGATCCTGGATGAAAACAAGAACATGGCCGACAGCGCGCTGCGCGTGCTGGCCGCCGCCCGCCGCAACTACGCGGAGCAGCCCGCCTCCGACGCGCCGGAGGACCTGGAGCAGGACCTGACCTGGATCGGCATGTGCGGCATGATCGACCCCATCCGGCCCGAGGTGAAGGACGCCATCGCCCAGTGCCGCAGCGCCGGCATCCGCCCCGTCATGATCACCGGCGACCACAAGGACACCGCCGCCGCCATCGCGAAGGAATTGGGGATCCTGGAACCCGGCCAGATGGCAATCACCGGCGCGGAGCTGGACGCGATCCCGGACGATGTCTTCGCGCAGGACGTGCGGCGCTATTCCGTTTACGCCCGCGTCCGGCCGGAAAATAAGGTCCGCATCGTGAACGCCTGGCGTAACCTGGGCATGGTCACCGCCATGACCGGCGACGGCGTCAACGACGCGCCTTCCATCAAGAGCGCCGATATCGGCGTGGGCATGGGCATCACCGGCACTGACGTGACCAAGTCCGTCGCGGACATGATCCTGACGGACGACAATTTCGCGACCATCGTTTCCGCCGTGGGCGAAGGCCGCCGCATCTATGACAACATCCGCAAGGCCGTGCAGTACCTGCTCTCCGCCAACCTGGCGGAAGTGCTGGCGGTCTTCTCCGCGACCCTGATGGGCTTCTCCATCCTGCGGCCGGTGCACATCCTGTGGATCAACCTGATCACCGACACCCTGCCGGCCGTCGCCCTGGGCATGGAAGAGGCGGAAGAGGACGTCATGGAGCGCCCGCCCCGGAACCGGAAGGAAAGTATTTTCGCCGACGGGCTGAGCTTCGACGTGGCGTTCCAGGGCCTGGTCATCGCCGCGGTCACGGTCTTCAGCTACTTCGCCGGCCACAGGCTGAGCACAGGCGCCTGGGCCATCACGGACTCCCCGGTGGGCATGACCATGGCGTTCCTGACGCTGAGCATGATCGAGATCTTCCACTCCTTCAACCTGCGTTCCCGCGTCATGTCCCTGTTCCACCTGAAAAAGCAGAACAAGTGGCTGTGGGGCACACTGGCCTTCTCGCTGCTGATCACCGCGGCGGTGATCTTCATCCCCTTCCTCGCAAACGCCTTCTCCTTTGAGCCCATCACCGTCACCGAATACCTGGCGGCCATGGGCCTGGCCCTGATCGTCATCCCGGTCGTGGAGATCGAGAAGGCTGTCCGCCGCCGGGTGCTGCGGATCCGCCGGGTCCGGCAGAAGGATCAGGAAGCCGAAGCAGAAAAGGAAGCAAATGGACAGTAACCTTTCAGAAAACATGAATCAGATGCCCGCCTCCGTCGCGGCCGTTCTCGGCCGCCGGGCCGGGAAAACGGACGGCCTCGGGAAATCCGGGGCCCGGGTCCTGCTTTACGACGATTACGTGCTGAAAATCCGCCCCGCGGACAGCTGGGACACGCAGGACGTGCAGGTTCTGCGCTGGCTGGCCGGGAAGGCGCCCGTTCCGGAAGTGGCCGCCCATGAGGTGTGGAACGGGCAGGACTGGCTGCTCATGACCCGGATCCGGGGAAAAGAACTCTGCGATCCCGGCGTGATGAGCAATCCCGCGCTGCTGCTGGACTGCATGGCGGAAGCGCTGCATACGCTCTGGGCCATTCCCGCGGGTGACTGCCCCTTTGAGCGGACGGTGGCGGACAACCTTTCCCACGCGGAAGCGGCCATCCGCTCCGGGCGCTTTGACGCGTCCGACTGCGAGCCGGAAACCTTCGGCCCGGGCGGGTTTGAAAGCCCGGCGGCCCTGCTGGACTGGCTGAAAAACAACCTGCCACCCCAGGACCGGGTCGTCACCCACGGGGACTTCTGCCTGCCGAACCTGTTTACCGACGGTAAACGGTTTACCGGCTTCATCGACGTTGGCAATACCGGGGCCGGCGACCGCTGGGCGGACCTGGCCCTGGGCTGGCGGAGCCTGAAGCACAACAGCGACGGGCATTACGGGCATATTTACCCGGATATCGACCCGGATGACCTGTTCCGGGCGGCCGGGGTGCCGAAGGACGAAGAGAAACTGCGATACTACATCCTGCTGGACGAACTGAACTGACGGAGAAAACGATATGGATAACATGGTCATCAGAAACGCGAAAAAAGAAGACGTGCGCCAGATTGCGGAGATCCTGGTGGAAGACTGGCAGAAAGCCTACCGGGGCATCATGGAGGACGCCTTCCTGGATTCCATGACCGCGGATCAGCGGTACGGCATCGAAGTCAGGCGGTATGACAAATACATCGTCGCGGCCGACGGGGATGAGATTCTGGGCTACGCGTGGCTGGAGGCGAGCGACGAGGAGCCGGCGGACTGCGAAGTCATCGCCCTGTATGTCCGGTACGCCCTGCGGAACCGCGGCGTCGGCAAACGCCTGATGCGACACGCCTTCGATCACTTCCGGGCCGCCGGAAAGAAGAAGATGATCGTCTGGTGCCTGAAGGAAAACCATGAATCCCGGAAGTTTTATGAAAACGTGGGCGGAAAGGAATTCCGGACCGGTTCCCACAACTGGGGCGGCAAGGACTACGAAATGATTTCCTACCTGTACGATTTAGCATAAGGAGCGCCGGATGCACCGCAACTTCCTCTTTGACCTGGACCAGACGCTGCTGGACTTCCACGCTTCCGAATACAAGGCGCTCGGCATCGTCCTGAGAGCGAACGGCCTTTCCTTCTCGGATGAGATTTACCGGGCGTTCAAGGCGTACAACAAGTCCCTCTGGCTGGAGCTGGAAAAAGGAGCCATTTCGAGGACTGAGCTTTTTACGAAGCGGTTCCTGGATGTCTTCAGCCGGTGCGAAGGGGATTCGTCCGGCCTCGATCCCCTGCGGGTCAACGACGAATTCATCCGGACCATGTCCGTGAACGGCGTGCTGATGGACGGCGCGCTGGATTTTGTCAGAAAAGTAAAGGAAACTATCCCGGACGCGCGGATCTATATCGCCTCCAACGGCGTCACCGTCAACGCGAAGGGCCGGATCGCCTCCACGGGCCTTGACCGGTATATCGACGGCCTGTTCATCAGCGAGGACCTGGGCGTGACGAAGCCCGACCCGGCGTTCTTTGAGATCTGCCTCAGCCGGATCGGGGAACCCAAATCCTCCTGCGTCATGATCGGCGATTCCCTTTCCTCGGATATGCTCGGCGCGAAAAACGCGTCCCTGGATTCCGTCTGGTTCATGCCCTCCGGCAATATTGAAGAGGCGATGACGGCGTACGATATCAACTACCGCGCTTCCTCCTTTGACGAGCTGTATGAAATTCTCAGGCAGTGGGCGGCTGCCCGCTGAACCGTCCCCCCTGCTGCATACGGAGGTATCTATGAAATTCCCTTTGATCAGAAAGGCAAATACTGACGATCTGTCGCGCATCGCGGAGATCCAGGTCTTTAACTATCGCCTGTATTTTTATCCGATTTTTCAGTCGGACGAGTATTATTTCAACGAACTGAGCGTTCCGTCCCTCATGAAGGATTTTGAGGCCGGCCTGGACACCCTGTATGTATATGACGACGGGGTCGTCAAAGGCTTTATCAAGATTGAGGGAACCTATATCGCGAGGCTGTTCGTGGAGCCTGTCCTCCAGAATGCTTCCATCGGTTCCCAGTTGCTGGAATACGCGGTCAGGGAACACAGCGCGGATCATCTCTGGGCGCTGGAAAAGAATGAAAGGGCCATCCGTTTTTACGAAAGGCACGGTTTTTTTGCCACCGGGGAAAGGAAACAGGAAGACGGAACAGACGAATACCTGGTATTATTGCGAAAAAAAGAATGATATGCGCCTTTCCTGATTGCGCCGGCGGAGATTCCGGATTGAACACCGGTCGTTTGTCTGGTAAAATCAGGAGTAGCAAAAGAAAACAGGAGAATACGGCGATGAAAAGATTTTCTGTCTGGATCGTCCGTAAAAAACGCACAGGGAGCAGATTTCTCAACCGCCGGGCCTGTTCAGCACTTGTTCGTCAAACCGAAAAATACTATCAAGGAGGAGAACATGATGAAAAAAACAGCATCCCTGATCCTGGCAGCTATGATGATCTTCACAGCATCAATAGCAGCGGCAAAAACCGTGGAACCCGAAAGCACAGAAACCAACGGCCTGGCCGGAGTGACGGTCCATGCGACAGTTGGCGAGTATGATACTCAGGCAAAAACCTTCACGGTAACCCTCTACGATGACGATCGTTATGCTGTCGACAATATTGAAAAACTTGAAGCCGGGGATACGCTGCTGGCCGGCGGACAGCTGTACAGAGTAAAGGAAAAGACGGAAGAGGAAAGCGGAGATATCCTGGTCGTTACGGAAGACGGATATGAAATCGTGTTTTTCCAGGTCGGTGACGAGGATATGATAGCCCAGAGTACGGACGATGACAGGAGGTATATGCACGCGTTCAGTATTCTTCATCTTCCGGCGGCGGCCGCGATCCGATATGAAGACAATTCCGACCCGGAAAAAGAGGAAGCCGTTGTAACCGAGGGACTTGAAAACATATTGAAGATTAAGGCCGAAAAAGAAACAGACAGTATCGGATTCGACTACTACGCCACCATCATTACGCTGAATGAAAACATGGAAATCGAAGTGATTCATCAGGATTTTGATGTGGCCCAATAACAAAATCAGCCATTTGAAATTTTCAGGAGACGGTTCCCTGTTAAAATCTCCGGCAGCCTTTATCCGGTTGCCGGAGATTTTCTGTGCCTATCCTGTGATTTTTTGGCAGGAAGCGGTCCAATGAGCCCCGCGGGCGTTCTGATCCGCAGGATGGCCGGGACAGGGGTTTGCTGCCCGGGCAGGTTATTTCCGAAAAGCCGCGGGAACCGGTTTGGCAGCCTCCCGCACTTCCTTTGTCCGGCGGGAAGCGACCTCATCCGGCATTTTCCGGATATCCCCTGCCCTGGTCAGGGCCCACTTGGTCAGGCTCGGCCCCACCAGTTCATAGACCAGCACGGAGAAAAGGACAATATTCCGGACCAGCGTGCCGTCGGTGCCGCCCAGTACCCGGCAGGCTGTGGCGCACATACCCAGGGCCACGCCGGCCTGGGGCAGCAGCGTGACGCCCAGGTACTTCCGGACCGGTTCCGGACTGTGGACCATGGAGGAGGACAGGCCTGCGCCCAGGTATTTACCCAGCGACCGGGCGACAATGTATACCACGCCGGCCAGAAGTACGGCCGGATCGCCGAAGACCTCAAACTTCAGCGCCGCGCCGCTGAGCACAAAGAACAGGGTAACAGCCGGGCCGGACCAGCGGTCCGCCTGCAGCATCAGGTCCTCGCTGAGCGGGCAGAAATTGCAGAACACCGTGCCCAGCATCATGCAGACCAGCAGAGAGGAAAACCCGAAGGTGAAAGAACCCGCCGGGATCTTCAGCTGGCTGACGGCAACCGTCAGGATGACGCTGCCGACAATGAGCGCGTTCCGGTTCCGGTGGGAATGGAAAAAGCGCTCCAGCCAGGTCAGCGCCAGGCCCACCAGTCCGCCGAGGGCGAGGGACAGGAAAACCTCCATGAGCGGCTCCAGGATCAGGGCAGCGATATCGGTATCTCCGTTTTTCAGGGATTGGGCGATACCGAAGGAAATGGCAAAGATGACCAGGCCGACCGCGTCATCCAGGGCAACCACCGGCAGCAGCACATCCGTCACCGGCCCCCTGGCCTTGTACTGGCGGACCACCATCAGGGTAGCGGCCGGGGCGGTGGCCGCCGCGATCGCGCCCAGGGTCACAGCTACGGGCATAGACAGCAGGTCAGGCATAATAAAGTGCAGGGCGATCAGCGCCGCGTCCACACACAGGGTGGCAAAGCAAGCCTGGATGATCCCGATTACCGTTGCCTGTCTTCCCGTCTGCTTCAGGGCGGAAAGGCGGAACTCATGGCCGATGGCAAAGGCGATGAAGCCCAGAGCCACATCTGAGATCATCGAAAGGGAATCCACCTGCTCAAAGGTATTGAAACCCAGGCACGGAATTCCCAGCCGTCCCAGGACGCAGGGACCGATCAGCACGCCGGTCACCAGGTAGGCAGTAACGTCAGGCAGATGAAATTTGTCAAACAAACGGGTCATCAGCAATCCGGAGAAAAGGGCAAAGGCAATCAGCAGAAGCGTTTGCATAGGGCATTGATCGCATCCTTTCATATGAAAAGGCCCACCATGTATCCATGATGAGCCGTGACGCCGTTCTGTCTGATCCAGCGATCCTTCGCCCATCCGATGGTGATGTCTCATCGAGCACAGGGACGGTGGTTTATTGGATCGCTGTTCCTTTGTTCGGCACATATTATAGTCCCGAAAACGGGACTGTCAAGAGGATGAAACCGGGTTTCCTTCCCCGCCGTTCGCCCCCTGCCGGACGGCCTGTTTCCGCGGCGGAATGCCGGCGGCGGATATTTTTGCCCATAACCGGAGGATATGGTAATATTGAGGCCGGAAGGCAATCATTGTTTGCGAAACAGCTTTGATATTGTCTGCCGGGAACGGAGGCCGGAATGAAAGCTTTTATTGTTTACTGTCACCCGTCAGAAGATTCCTTCACAAGGAATCTCCGGGACGCCTTCATCCGGGGCGTCACAGATTCCGGGAATGAATGCGTCGTTTCGGATCTGTATAAGATGGATTTCAGATCGGACATGACGGAGGTGGAATACCTCAGGGACGCGTATTATCAGAACACGCCGGATATTGCTGATGATGTGCTTGCCGAACAGGAAAAGATCAATTCATCCGACGCGATTGTTTTTATCTATCCCGTATTCTGGTCAGAAGCGCCGGCGAAACTGGTCGGCTGGTTTGACAGGGTATGGACCTATGGTTTCGCCTATGGTGAAAAGACCATGAAAACGCTGGAAAAAGGATTGGTCCTGTGCTCCGCGGGCAATCCTGTTGAGAGGCTGGAAGAATTCGGCCTTCTGGACAGCATGAAAAAAATCATGCTGGGCGACAGGCTGTTCGGCCGTGTCAGGCAATCGGATTTTGTGGTGTTTGACAATACTTCACGGGAAAACGAGCTCCGGAAGATAAACTGGGACCGGAACCTGAAAACGGCATATGAAAAAGGGAAAAACCTCTTTGGATCATGCTTTCCCGCCGGCATCTGAATATGACAGGGAGTTAAACCATGAGAATCGGATTGGTTTCATACCGGTGTGAGAACCGGAACGTCGCGTTTAATATGAGCCAGATCGAACGCGCGATGAAATACGCCGAAGGGAAAGCAGACCTGCTCTGCTTCGGCGAAGCGTTCCTGCAGGGCTTTGACGCCCTTTGCTGGGATTATGATACGGATCAGCGGATCGCCCTGAAGCTTTCATCGGAAACAATCACCCGGCTGCGGTCCTGGACTGTCAGGTACGGCGTTTCCCTGATCACCGGATACATCGAAAAGGACCGGGAGAAGCTTTATTCATCCTGCGTGGTCCTGTCGAACGGAGAGATTGCGCATAACTACAGGCGCGTCTCAAAAGGATGGAAGGAATACACCATCACGGACGGGCATTACTGCGAAGGAACGGATACGGATCCTATTCAGCTGAACGGAAAGGCGTTCGGGCTGGCCCTCTGCGGCGATCTCTGGGACTTCCCGGATCGGTTCAGGACGGAAAACCTCCTGATCTGGCCGGTATATGTCAATTACACGCCGGATGAATGGAACAGCGGCGTCCTGGATGAGTACGCGGCTCAGGCGGCCCTGGCGGCAAAAGACGTCCTGATGATCAATCCGCTTGATCGTGATCCGGCAAACCACGGCGGTGCTTTCCACTTTCATGACGGACAGATCGCCGCGAGGCATCCCTTCGATGAAGAGGGAATCCTGATTGTCAATATCTGATAACAGAACGGGATCGCTTCGCGGGAAGGGCGGCGGAAGGAGGAACAAAAGCCGTGAAACACAAACGTCTGAATCGGGACGGATGGGGATTTCAGTATTATCCATACTACCAGATGAGGATCGACCATGATCTGTTTCACGGGCTGGCCTGCCTGATCCGGTTGACAGACGGGGATAAAAACTTCTGGAATGCTCCGAAGGCAGGAAAAATCCAGGTGACGGGTTCAGGAATGACCTGGCTTGAATTGATTCCCGACGGTACCGGCCGGGTCATCACCGCCATGTATTTTCCGGACGGCACCCATGGCGCGGAGCGGAAACAATATCCGGTTCCGGCGGATCCGCGCTACCGGCCGTCCGTCTGGTATGTGGATGTCATCGAAGGGATTGAGTATGACGAATCCGGCGTCGCGGTGTTCGTCGACAAGTATCTGGATGTCATCTTTACTCCGGAAGGAGATGTGAAGATCGATGACCGGGACGAACTGGACAAAGCCTTTTCTTCCGGTGAACTGACCAAAGCGCAGTACGACGCCGCCCTGACGGAATGCAGCCGGATTATTCATGACTATTGTGAGGATATCCGGAAAACGGACGAATGGTGCGCTCAGGTCCGGCGTCTGGCAGAGGAACGGATCGCGGCGGGAGAACCAGTTAAACTGTGCAGGAAGAACAGCCGGCACCGGCTCCGCAGTAATCAGTTTCATCCGATTCCGGATCCGGAGAACAGAATATCATGACCGGTTTGGCCTGGAAGCTGAAGTTGTTCTGCATCTGGAAGCAGTGATTACCGGTTCAAAAACCGGATATGTACGTCCGGACAGTATGTATGTGATACCGATCGGATGCCTGAAGGACTGAACAAAGATCTTCAACGGAATGGAGTACAATATGAGAAAAGCATTATGTATCCTGCTTATCGTTTTTTCAGCAATAATGCTTTCCCCCTGTGCTTATGCTGGTATTACAGATGGTTTGATATACGATGAAGCTGATAATACCTGGGCGGCCGGGGATGAAGATCTGGCAGAACTCGCCGGGATTATGAAACGCGAATGCGCGAAGTCGCCCCTGATCAAAGGAACATACATCCTGGCCACGGATGACCGGATCATATTCATCGGCGGGATCAATTCAAATGACATTCACGGAAACAAGGTCGACGCATACACCACCTACGAGATCGGCTCACTGACCAAGGCCTTTACCGCGACCGCGGTACTCCAGCTCTGTGAGCAGGGAACACTTTCCCTTGACAGCACGCTTGATGTTTATTTCCCTGAATTTGAATACGGAAAAGAGATCACGGTTTACCATCTCCTGCATATGCAGTCGGGGCTCAGGAAGGATTTTGTGACCGACGATACCTTCCTGGATGAAAACGGAAACCCGGATGCGGAGGAATTCAGAAGGTATTACTATGACGGATTCACAGATGAAGAATTGCTCTCCATGCTTTTTTCCTGTGAGCCGGAGTTCAAACCCGGAACAAAGTTTTCATACAGCAACGCAGGCTACACGCTGCTGGCAATGATCATTGAAAAGGTCACGGGGGAAAGCTACGCGGAATATGTGCAGGAAAACATCTTCGACGTATGCGGTATGGAGCATTCAAGCAGCATGGCCACAGGAGACGTCACGAGTATTCCCGAGTTTGTCCCGGACGGAAGTTCTCCGTTCACTGATCCCTATGAGGTTGTCGATACGCTGTATATGCAGCTGATCAAACCTGAAAGAGGCGTTGGGGATATCCATTCCTGTGCCGCGGATCTGCTTCTCTTCGACAGGGCGCTGATCGGCGGGAAACTGATCAATAAGGAATCCCTTGCCGAAATGTTCCATATGGACAAGGGCTACGGCTGCGGCTGGGTGCCGGCCAGGCCCAACTCCGATATCTTTTATCACGGCGGCGAAACATACATTTACAAGGCGTATAACCTGTACGCCAAAACAGAAAAATACGGCAATCTCTATCTGATCCAGCTGCATCCGACTGTTGCGGGAGATCAGTACTCAAATGAATGCATGCTGGAGATCATCCGGGCTGTGATGAAATAATCCGTCATTCCGTTCACACAACTGATGAAAAAAGGTTGGATCTTCCGTACGGTTCGTCCTGCCGACTGAGCCATGCCACCACGCGTTTGATGTTCCGACCACAAGGGACTCACTATGTAGTATGTTTGCAGCGAAAGACCACTGTATATTGTTGCTAATAATTTATAACTATTATTTATGCTGATTGATTCTGCAATTTTGGCATTTATATTGCGATCTCTGTTGACAAAAATGGCATTTATCATCATAATACCAATTGATCGGTTTTATCGCGGTTTTTCATGGCTTTCAGCGTATGATGGCCATAACAAGGAGGAACGGGCAATGGAGCGATTGCTGAACGCGCAACTGAATCAATGGCGGCAGAATCCCAAGCGAAAGCCGCTTGTGCTGAAGGGCGTCCGTCAATGCGGGAAAACCTGGCTGCTGAAGGAATTCGGTGAACAGAATTATCCGGACGTTGCCGTTTTCAATTTTGAGGAAAATCCCAGCCTCTGCAGCATTTTCGAACAGGATCTGGACGTGAAGCGAATTTTGCTGGAACTGGGAGTTACCCGCGGGAAAGCGATCCAGCCGGAGAAAACGCTGATGATTCTGGATGAGATTCAGGCCTGCGACAAAGCGCTTACCTCTCTGAAATACTTCCAGGAGAATGCTCCGGAATACCATATTGCCTGCGCCGGTTCCCTTCTTGGCATTGCACTGCATGAGAATCAGTCCTTCCCTGTCGGGAAAGTGGATTTTCTGACGCTGTATCCCATGTCCTTCGAAGAATTCCTGATTGCCATGGACCAGAGGATGCTGACGGGATACCTGGCTTCCCTGGAGCTCGGACAGAATATCTCCGAACCGATTGCAAATCAGCTGACCGGTTATTTGCGGCAGTACTTCATGATCGGAGGAATGCCGGAAGTAGTCAGGACGTGGAAAGAAACACAGGATCTGAGAGAAGTTGAAACGGTTCAGCAGTCCATTATCTCAAGTTATGAACTGGATTTCGCCAAACATGCGCCGCGTCCCGAGTTTCCAAAGCTGAGCGCGATCTGGGCCTCCATTCCACAACAGTTATCCAAACCGAACAGCAAATTTATCTTCAGCCATGTGAAAAAAGGCTGGAGAGCCAAGGATCTGGAAAATGCGCTGGAATGGCTGATCCGTGCAGGCCTTCTGCATAAGGTATGCATGATCGAAAAGCCCTATATCCCGCTTTCTGCTTATGCGGACGCGACCTCCTTCAAGCTGTACCTTTGCGATGTCGGCTTGCTTCGGAAACTGGCCGGTGTTCCGGCACAGGTGATCTGGAGTTCCTCAGACATATACAAAGAATTCCGCGGTGCCATGACAGAAAACTATGTTCTGAATGAATTGTATAAATCAGCAACCGACACGCTGTATTACTGGAGTTCCGGGAATATGGCGGAAGTGGACTTTGTGCTGCAGCAAGGCGCGGAGATTATCCCGATTGAAGTAAAGTCAGAGAAAAGCGTCAAAAGCAGGTCCCTGGCGGAATACCGGAAAAAGTATAATCCAATGTACGCGGTCAGAACATCAATGGTACCGGAACTGACTAATGCCACACTGCTGAATATCCCGCTGTTTATGATCAGTTCACTGCCCAGGTGGATTCCGAAAGAAACTAATGATTTCTAACAAAACTGATTAACAAGCTCAATGGAATGCCATACCCATCTTGAAAACTGGTATAAAAAACTGGGATATGAAACTGTTCTGAAATGGAATTCTGACGGGATTGTTATGGTGAAACAACATGAAGAATAACATTATTATTGCAGGCGTTCCAAGGGCCGGAAAGAGTACTGTTTCCCATCTGCTTTCAAAACGATACGGATACCAGCATATCAGTATGGATTCCATCATCGCGGGCTTTGAGAAATGTTTTCCTGAAACTGGCGTGAATACGTATCAGGGACTGTCGTCACTGGAAACATTGCGAGTCATCAGCAGCAAAATGGCCCCTTTTGTCCGCGCCATGCTGGACAGCGGTGAATACGATGAGTTTGAACCCGGTATGGTTCTGGATATGTATCAGCTTCTGCCGGAAGACTATGACAAATACATTCGCGGAGCGAACTGTGAGATTGTTTACTTCATTACATCAAATGTTTCACCGGAAGAGCGCTTCCTGATTCAGAAAAAATATGATACAGAAAAAGATTACACATTCTACAAATCGGACGATGAACTCCGGGAAGGAGCAGAGTATATAGTGGAACAGAGCATCATGATGAAAGAGCAGTGCGAACGATATGGTTTGCCATATTATGAAACTGCTAAACAAAGGGATTTGGCAATTCAAAGATTTCTGCAAGATTTCAATTGTAAGTGATGCCCCGGAAACCCGGAATTTAACTAAGCAACAATCCTGAACCGTTCACTTTTGGGGCAGGGGTTCACTTTTTTAGGGTTCATTTCTTGATTTGTCATGCTGAGTATGGTACGCTTGAATCCGAAAGTTACTCGTAAATACGACTTACTTTCGAAAGGATGAGATTCATGATTGAACGAAAAAAATACCTGGAAGCTCTGATCAGACGCCAATGGAATCATCGTATCAAAGTCATTACCGGAATTCGAAGATGCGGAAAAAGCACATTATTGTTTGAACTGTTCCGGGAATATCTTCTTTCATCCGGCGTATCGGAAAACAATATCATATCGCTGGCACTGGACGATGATCTCAATGAAAAATACAGGGATCCGCACTGCCTGTCGGCTTATGTAAGGGAACTTGCGTCTGATCCGGCACAGAAATACTATGTACTCATCGACGAAATACAATTCGCAATTTCCAAAGAAGAATTACGGCAGAAGGATCAGCCTGTCAGACTATACAGCGTTCTGAACGGATTCCTCCGATTGAAAAACATTGACGTTTATGTGACGGGCAGCAACTCGAAGATGCTCTCAAAGGATATTTCCACAGAATTCCGCGGGCGCGGTGACGAAGTGAAAGTATATCCTCTATCTTTCCGCGAGTTCTATGAGGCCTGTGGTCAGGATAAGATGGATGCCTATAATGAATACAGCATGTACGGCGGAATGCCGTATCTGTTTACTCTGGACAGGGATGAGGACAAATATCAGTATCTTTCCAATCTGTTTGAAGAAATCTATTTCAAGGACATTGAAGAAAGGTACAGCATTGCGCTGCCGGGAGTTTTGCGGGAGCTCACCAGTGATCTTTGTTCCTCCATCGGCTCTCTGACAAATGCCAATAAAATCTCGAGAACCCTTCAAAGTGTGAAGCATATGAAGGTGAACAGCGAAACGATCAGCCTTTATCTGAATTATCTGACCGAAAGCTTTCTGTTTTCCAAAGCGGTCAGATACGATATAAAAGGAAAAAAGTATTTTGATTATCCTTCGAAATATTACTGTACGGATATCGGACTGCGCAACGTACGTCTTGGACTTCGGCAACAGGAAGAAACGCATATCATGGAAAACCTGATCTATAATGAGCTGATCGTCCGGGGCTGTCATGTGGATGTCGGCGTGATTCCGATTGTGGAAAAGAATCAGGAAGGTAAACGGGAACAAAAAAACTGTGAAATTGATTTCATTGCAGCCAGCGGCAGCAAACGGTATTATATTCAGTCAGCTCTGAACATGGACGACCCTCAAAAACAAAAAACAGAAATAAGGCCATTAAGCGCAGTGAAGGATTCTTTCAAAAAAATCATTGTTTCAAAGTCCTACGGAAAAAGCTGGACAGATGAAGCAGGAATCCTCAGGATCAATATCATTGATTTCCTGCTGGATGAGAACAGTCTGGAACGATAAAATTGGGATCGGTAGCCAGTATGGGCTTGCCAAAATATCTTTTGATTTTACTCTCCAAGGAGGTGCAGCATGTCAAAGCAGAATGTCTATGATAACGCTGCTTTCTTCGATAACTTCCAGAGCAGCCGGAGCAATACTGTGAACTTTAACGATTGCATTGAGACGCCTATTCTGTTTGGCATGCTTCCGGATCTTCACGGGAAGAAGGTGCTGGACATCGGCTGCGGTATGGGGCAGCACGCAAAACAGTATGCTGACATGGGCGCGGCTTCCGTGCTGGGAATTGATCTTTCGGAGAAGATGCTGGAGTATGCCAAAGAGCACAATAGCAGTACCAACATCATCTATCAGCGGATGGCCATGGAAGATATTGACACGATCGATAAAACGTTTGACCTTGTGACAAGCTCCCTGGTTTTTGATTATGTGGAGGATTTTGCCGGCCTGATGAGGAAAATCCATAACCTGATGAAGAAAGACGCTGAGTTTGTTTTCAGCATGTCTCATCCGATTGTGACAGCCTGGGACGGCATATATGACCGGTATACCCGCACAGAAACAGGAGAACGTCTGTATGCAAACCTGCGAAACTACTGCAAGGAAGGACTTCGGAAAGTCGATTGGGTCGTCAACGGGTATGAGTGTTATCACAGAACGATTTCCAGCCTGATCAACGGATTGATCAGCGCAGGATTTGTGATTGAGGAATGCCAGGAAGCCCATCTTTCAGATGAGATGAGGGCGCAGTATCCTGCTTTGTTTGGCGGGACGATCCATCGTCCTGAGTTCATTTTCTTCAGATGCAGGAAAAACAACTGACAGAACCAATGAATCTGAACTGATCGGGATATCGTGAAATCGGAATGTGCGGAGAGGATCCAATGCGGATCCGGGAAAATGATATGAGCCGGCGACAGAAAATGAAAATCTGCAGTCTGGGGAATCGTATTGTCAACAATTACCTCATTCCCTGCGATGAAGGATATGCAAAGACAGACTGATGTGATAAGAAAGTCAGGGAACAATATGGAAAATATAGTTTATAGAGAAGCGGGAATCGATGACGCTGAGGAAATGATCTCATATCTGAACATCGTTGGCAAAGAATCCGATAATCTCATGCACGGATCAAACGGGTTTAACGTGCCGGTCGAAGCAGTGAAACGGCGTATTCAGGCTTCTCATGACGCAGACAACAGTGTAATTATGATTGCCCAAGCCGGAGAAAAGATCATAGCCCGGGCAGAGCTGGATGGATATCCGGGGGAAAGATTACATCATAATGCCAGGTTTTCAATCTCAGTCAGAAAAGACTATTGGAATATGAAAATTGGCACAAGGCTCATAACGGAAATCATTGAACGCGCAAGAAAAATGAATCTGCGTAATATTGAGCTGGAAGTTGTTGCCGATAATAAGGCAGCCATTGCGCTTTACCATAAAATGGGTTTTTCTGATGTCGGGGTATACAAAAATTATTGGTTCGCAGACAATGTCTATAGCGATGCAATCATTATGCAGAAATGCCTGGATTAACATCATAACTTTTGAGTTAAACGGCTATCGACAAATCGGGATTTGTGGAGGAAGCATATGATCGTCTACCATTACAGCCAAACATTAAGGGAAGGAGATCGTTTAGAGCCAGGTCATCAGAATTTTATGGATCTTTGCGAACCCTTCATGCAGGCATTGTCACATGGTAAGGATTGCTTTTTCAGTATGCTTCTGAATGGCAAGTATATGTTTGCGGTACTCAACAGATCGAATCTCCGCTACTGGGCAGATTATGCAAAATGGGCTACCGAAGCTTTATTCGAATATGTTCGTAAAAATGAGTATCCTCAATGCGTCAGCCGTCTTCACTGCAATTATTTCTGTACCGATCTCAATGATTGCATAAGTATGTATACTGAAGATTGGGGAGAAGAAGAAAAAGAAGAAAAGGAAAAAGTGCATCTCTTTGAAGTAGAAGTCACTGGAGACAGTTTGGAAATGAGAGATATTTCCATTTATGATGCCGCTTATGAAGTGATTCATGACAGACAGGACGTAGACGCCGCGCTTGAGTATGCTCGGAGATATTTTTCCGGGGAACATGGCGAGGAGCCAAATTGGGAGTATTTATCCGCAGGTGATGCGACGGCTATCAGCGACATCTCTCACTTTCTGCGTGAACAGGAATCACAGGCTTAGCTGGAACAGTATCTGATTCCTGCAGAGGGCAGAAGATTCAGAAACAGATGCCCGGCGGCTGACTAATTCCAGTTTGTCGATGAATCCGTTAGCAAGGAATCTGGTAAGAGAATTTTGCTTGCTATCAAGTGACGAATCTGGTATCATTTTACTGCATCATCTCAAGAAAATATGATGCAGTAAATTTGGGTGAGAGGGACAATAATGCATCGTTTTGATTATCGGTTCCTTGCAGACAGCCTTCCGGCAAATCTGCTTGAAATTGCCGGTATTATCTATGACCTGCGGGGAAAAGGTGAAATCAGAAAGATGAATAATCTTCATCTTTTTGAGGAACTGCAGCATACTGCCATGGTCGATTCCATACAGAGCAGCAACGCGATTGAAGGAATCGTTACAACAGCGGAAAGAGTCAAAAAACTTGTCAATAAACAATCTGAACCGTTTACACATGACGAGCAGGAAATCCTCGGATATCGGGATGTGCTGGATGAGATCTATAATCATTATGAAGATCTGGAAATCACCGGGGACCTGCTGAAACATTTTCATATGCTCATGCTCAGAACGACTTCGCCGGACGCCGGAAAATACAAGCAGCAAAACAACTGGATCCAGGAAAGAGATGAGCAAGGGAGAATCAGTATCCGTTTTGTACCGGTAAAAGCAAACGAAACTCCGCAAGCCGTTGAACAAATGATTCTAGCCTGGCATGAAGGAAAACAGGACAGCAGGGTCAACGGACTGTTACTGATTGCCTGTGTGATCGTTGATTTTTTGTGTATTCACCCTTTCAGGGACGGAAACGGGCGCGTATCCCGTCTTCTGACTTCCCTGCTTCTGCTGCAGGAAGGGTTTGATATCGGGAAATACATATCCATTGACAAAAAGATCAACGAATACCGGTATAACTATTATCAGGCACTGAAAGCCTGCAGTGATGGCTGGCATGAAAACAGGAATACCTATATCCCCTTTATCACTTATCTGCTGCAGATTCTATACAGCTGCTACAAAGACCTGGACAGTAAATTTATTGAGAATTCTGCACGAAAAATCAGTAAGTCAAAACTGATTGAGAACACCCTGATGCAAAGCTTTGTGCCGGTATCCAAGGAAGAAATCGCAGCCAGGTTCCCCGAGATCAGCATCACAACAGTAGAGAGAGTACTTGGGAAACTGGTAAGGGAAGGAAAGATTGAAAAGATCGGCACATTTCGCAATGCGCGATACAGGAAACTGTAATGTTCAGGATGCAGTGGCGGCAATCAGGGCATAAGAGCCGGCAGTCATTGAGAGGGAGCGATTATGATTGGAATCAGCGTGGCAGCCAATAAGGAATGGAATTGCGTCAGGGAATATTTTAAAGATATGAATATAGAAGATAATGACAAAAAGGTCTTGACTCTGACGTTACGTCATACTTTATGATGTGATTACCACGAAAAGAGGGAGGCAGGAGTCATGATGACCGTACATGAGGTGAGCAGTCTGACAGGTGTGAGTATACGCACCCTGCAGTACTATGACAGGATCGGTCTTTTGCGTCCGGCAGGATATACCGATGCAGGCTACAGGCTGTATGACGATGCAGTCCTGGAGACCCTTCAGCAGATCCTCCTGTTCCGGGAACTGGAATTCCCGCTGAAGGATATTCAGCGGATTATCCAAAGCCCTTCCTTTGACCGGCAGAAAGCACTGGATCAGCAGATTACACTGCTTGAGCTGAAAAAGGAACATCTGGATGACCTGATTCATCTTGCCCGTGGAATCAAGGAAGCAGGAGTGGATACAAAAATGGATTTTTCTGCATTTGACACAAAAAAGATGGATGAATATGCCGCCGAGGCAAAAAAAGCCTGGGGGAATACTCCGGCGTACAGGGAATATGAACAGAAGGCAAAAGGAAGATCCAAAGAGGAAATGGCGGAGCTGAACCGGAAGATGATGGAGATCTTTACTGAATTTGGAGCAATCAGGCAGGAGGATCCGGCTTCCGAAAAAGCTCAGGCCTTAGTCCGGAAACTGCAGAACTTCATCTCAGCACATTTCTATACCTGCACGGATCAGATCCTTTCCGGTTTGGGTCAGTTGTATGCCGCCGGAGGAGAGATGACTTCAAATATCGACAGTTATGGCGGTGAAGGAACAGCGGTCTTTACCAGCCAGGCAATCAGGAGATTCTGCACCTGACAGGAATCTTTCGGTTTATTGAGATCCCCAGTGATGAGGAATATCTCTGATGAATATGGACATTGGAACTTTTGCTATGAAAAGGGGAAAAACCTGCAGGGTTTCCGTGAATACGGGCGCATCATGAGACATTGCTTTCCCATAACGATTTGTAATCAGGAGTGTTTATGTTTAATCATCATGATATTAACCGGAATGCGTTCATGCTTCATGGCCCTCTGGCGCACCATGGATATGACTGGTGGTGGCATTCCTTCACAGCGCAGGATGCGGAAACCGGAGAGGACAAACCGTTTTTCATTGAATTCTTCACCTGCAATCCCGCCCTGGCGGAGGATGAACCGGTCTTCGGCCAGCTGCCGGAGAACAAGGCTACCGGAAAGCTCCCTTCTTACCTGATGGTCAAAGCCGGTACCTGGGGAGAAAATCACTGCCAGCTTCATCGATTCTTTGCCTGGAAGGATGTTTCCATCCATGGGAATGCGCCGTACCGGATTGAAGCGGCAGATTGCCTGGCCTGCGAAACGGAGCTGAAGGGCAACATCCGGATCAGTCCGGAAGAGGCAGCTGCACATCCGGAATGGATGTGCGATGCCGGAGGAATGGCCTGGGACCTGACCATAGACAAACAGGTGGCCTTCAATGTTGGCTATGGTGCCAGCAAGCCGCTCCGGGATGCAGAGGCCTTTGCCATGTACTGGCACGCGGAAGGCATGAAGAGCGCCTTCAGCGGAACAATCATCCTGAATGGAAAGCAGTATATTGTCACACCGGAAAAAAGTTTCGGATACGCGGATAAGAACTGGGGCCGGGATTTCACATCCCCCTGGGTCTGGCTCTCCTCCTGTTGCCTGCGAAGCAAAAAGACCGGGCAGCTGCTGCAGGACAGCGTATTCGATATTGGCGGAGGTAGACCGAAGATTTACTTCGTCCCACTGGATCGCCGACTGCTGGGTGTGTTCTGGTATGAAGGCAAGGAGTATGACTTCAATTTCTCTAAGCTGCATCTGCTGGTGAAAACGGATTTCTCCTTTGATGAACAGGATAATCTGGTTGTCTGGCATGTGCGCCAGGAGAACATCCATGCCATGATGGAAACGGAGGTCTTTTGTAAAAAGAAAGATATGCTCTTCGTAAACTATGAAGCACCGGACGGAAGCAAACGCCACAACCGTCTCTGGAACGGCGGCAATGGCTGGGGCACGGTGAAACTTTATGACAAAAAGGATGGCCAGCTGATCCTTGTGGATGAGGTCGAAGCCACTCATATCGGATGTGAATACGGAGAATACGATGACGATCTACATTGACGCGGATGCCTGCCCGGTAACCCGGATCGCAGAGGATATCGCCCGGAAGTACGGTATCCCGGTCACTCTGCTCTGCGATACCAATCATCAGTTGACATCGGATTACAGTACCGTGAAGGTTATCGGAGCCGGTGCGGATGCGGTGGACATTGCCCTGATCAATCTCTGCAGGCGTGGGGATATTGTTGTCACACAGGATTATGGCGTTGCTGCGTTAGCCCTGGGAAAAGGCGCTAAAGCGATCCATCAGAGCGGAAAAAGGTATACGGACGACAACATTGACGGTCTCCTGATGGAACGACATCTGGCCAAGAAAGCCAGGCGCAGCGGAAAGCATCACCTGAAAGGCCCAGCGAAACGCACGGAAGAAGACGATAAACGTTTCGCGGAAAGCTTTGAACGAATGATCATACAGGCGAAGGGTGAAGCAAATGAGTAAAAAGAAAGACCTGAGTATCCTTTTCATGGCGGACAGCCTTATGGAAGAGATCTCCCTGTTTGTGGAAGAGAACTGCGAGGCGGAGATTCTGGAAGAAACACGGGAGATCAGATAAAATGACGAGGCAGGAACTGATCAACTATATCTTTGACGAATACAGCGTTGAGCCGGATTTTCCCTTCCGGATGGACGATGTGACGTGCGTCTTCCGGCATATCGACAACCGGAAATGGTTCGGGATTGCCATGGTCATTCCGTACAGAACCATTGGAATCAACAAGGCCGGCAATGTCGATATCCTGAATGTCAAATGTGATCCGGTCTTGATGGGGTCCCTCCGCGGAAAGCCGGGATTCTGCCCTGCATACCATATGAACAAGGACAAGTGGATCACAATCCTGCTGAACGGGTCAGCGGATGAGGCGGATATCAAAGCCTTGCTCGCTATGAGTTTCTCTATGACGGTATCAAAAATTCGGAGGAAAATGACCAAATGAAATACATCATACTGATTCTGCTGGCAGCACTCCTGTGCCTGACCGGCTGCAGTGCGGAGGAAAAGACGATGTACCATCAGATCCCCCAGGTGGAAGCAAAGCAGATGATGGCCCGGGATGACGGGCACATCATCGTGGACGTCCGCCGTCAGGATGAATATGACGCAGGCCATATTCCCGGCGCGATCCTGGTTCCGAACGAAAGCATCGGAGAAGAACAGCCAGAGCAGCTGCCCGACAAGGCTCAGATCATCCTGATCTATTGCCGCAGCGGAAGACGCAGCAAGGAAGCCGCGCAGAAACTGGCGAATATGGGATATATAAACATTTATGAATTCGGCGGAATTATCGACTGGACGGGAGAGATCGTAACGGTGGAGCCTGCTATGACTTTGAAAATTGGAGAAACGAAAGTCCCTGTTTCCTGGGAGAATAACCCTTCCGTGGAAGACCTGAGGAAACTCCTGCCGCTGACCATAGAAATGTCCATGTACGGCGGGTTTGAGCAGGTCGGTCCCATCGGGCAGGAGATCGCCAGCAATGACGAACAAACGAAAACAGGGCCCGGGGATATCGTTCTGTACTCCGGTGATCAGATTGTCATCTTCTACGGAAGCAATTCCTGGGCTTATACCCGGCTCGGGCATGTGGATCTGACACGGGAAGAAATGACAGAACTGCTGGCCCATGGGGATGTCACCATTACAATTTCAGCAGGCACGGAGGAGTAAAGGCAATGATCCACTACGACAAGCTTGTACGAGACAAGATTCCTGCTATCATTGAAGCCGCCGGAAAAACAGCTGTGACGGATTCCTGATCAGAGGTTAATCATTTCAGTTTTCTGTCCATTATATTGAATCAGCAGTAAGGAGACCATCGATGCCTTTTATTCAGAAAGATCTGCCACAGTATCATTACGCGGATGATGATGCCCTGATTGGCTTGCGCGGCGCAATGTATTATTTTCAGAACATTCATACCTGGCATCTGCATTCCATCGACAAAGGGAATGATGTCCTGCCACAGAAATATGAAGCAGGCTGGATCTATACCCGGTATCATGTGGTTTTGAAACAGAAAATGGATTATCAGGGGGAACTGACGCTCCGCGCCTGGATGGAGCCTTACCGGCAGCCTGTGCTGGTAAATGAGAATATAGAAATTCTGCAGCACGGGAAAATAGCCGCCTGCGGGAAGCTGGAGTGCTGTGTGTTCAGTCTGGCCAGGCAGCGTCCCCTGCGCCTGACCGCAATCGATTTTCCGGAGCATTTTGCTGAGGATATTCCCAATGATATTCCGGATTTCCTCGGAATTGAGAAGACAGCGGACGGAATGGAAGAGAGGTATATCCGTACAGTCCGGACATCCGACCTGGATGTCAACCGGCATATGAACAATCTGCACTATATCGCTATGTTCCAGGATGCATATGACAGCAGTTTCTGGCGGGATTTTTCCCCGAAGGAAATGGAGATCTGCTTTATGTCCCAGTGTAAGGAAGGAGAAGCAATCTCGGTTCGCAGCAAAATGACAGGAGATGCTGTGCATTTCGCCGCGCTGCACCAGAATGGACAGATTGCTTCCGTGGCCGATTTCAGGAGATAGATTAATCATTTTCTTGCAATGAAACTCGGAAGTTATACGGCTAACGGTCATTGGTTGATGTGAACGAGTCGCCTACAAGGGTACGCAGTTTTCAGGTGATCTGCGTACCCTTTTTGCGTACCCCTCTGACAAAAAAGTGCGTACTCCTGTGAAGTGGTAAGCTATGGTTACGATTAGACTACCAGATCAAACGGGCAATGCACAGATGTCTTAGCTTTGACGCTTACTTGATGAATGCCAGCGGCGAAAGTTTTCTGCCAAAAATCCAGAGGATATGTTAAAATTGGGATCGGTAGCCAGTATGGGCTTGCCTAAATATCTTTTGATTTTCTTCAGCATCAGAAACAGGAGAAAAAGTGATACGGATCAAGGATTTGACATCAGGGAATCCCGTGAGGCTGATACTGGTTTTTGCGCTACCGGTTCTTACGGGGAATATGCTGCAGCAGTTTTATAATTTGGTTGACTCTCTGATTATCGGGCAGCTGCTGGGAGTTACAGCACTGACAGCGGTTTCGGCCTCCGGGTGGCTGGACTGGGCCGTGCTGTCAATCCCCATGGGGCTGGCGCAGGGATATTCCATCCATGCCTCCCAGTGCTACGGTGGAAAACAGTATGCGGAACTGAAAAGAACCGTTGCACAAAGCTATCTGATCTCCGCAGCAGTGACAGTCGCACTGGAGGCAATCAGCCAGACGCTGCTGCGTCCTGTGCTGACATGGATGAATTCGCCGGAGGAAACCATTCATCTGACAGAGAACTATCTGCGAATTATCTATGCAGGCCTGCCGGTGGTGATGTGCCTGAATGTGTTCAGCGGCTTTCTGTACGCTCTGGGAAACAGCAGAACGCCTCTGCTGGCTCTGGCCTGCGCCACGGCGGTAAACATCGCTCTGGACTGGTGGTTTGTCGGTTCCCTGGGCCTTGGCACTAACGGCGGCGCGTATGCGACCGTGATAGCACAGGCGGTTTCCGCCGGAATCTGTCTGGCTGCGGTATTGAAGATTCCGGAACTTCGCCCTCAGCGGGTCGATTACCGTCCTGACCGGATAGTGATTCGAAAACTTGTTCGGCTCGGATTCCCGATTGCCTTTCAGAACCTCATCATTTCACTTGGAGGGCTCATACTGCAAGGCGTGGTCAACGCCTTCGGATTCGTCTTTATGGCCGGGTACAACGCGGCCTCCAGGCTGCAGGGACTGGTGGAAATCGCAGGATCTTCCCTGGGGAGCGCGGCGGGTACCTTTACCGGGCAGAATTATGGCGCCGGAAGAATGGATCGTGTAAGGCTGGGGCTGCGGCGTTCAGCACAGATCGGTTTTCTGCTCGCGCTTACCGTCGGAGGGCTGATGACAGTATTCGGAAAGTCCATTCTTTCCCTGTTTATCCGGGATGAGGCGGAACTGGCAGATCAGGTGCTGGCGATTGGATATGATTTTCTTCGGGTGATGGCAGCCGGGTTGCCCATGCTGTATCTGCTTTTTGTTTACAGAACTACCCTGCAAGGCTTGGGCGATACAGTGATGCCGATGATTTCCGGCTTTTTGGAATTGGCGCTGCGTGTTGGAGCAGCGCTGCTTCTTCCTGCGATTCTGGGATATTGGGGAGTTTATCTGGCAGAGATTGCAGCATGGATTGGTGCGGGAGCTTTTCTGATCATGGTCTGTTATCATCGACTGCACAGGCTGACAAATACCGTGGAAGAAACAAAATGACGCGATATTGTTCCCTAAGATTTACGCACCTTTCCGGTTTGATGGCTCCCTTTTGGAAAGATATTTCG
>JBGUHQ010000011.1:0-6483 GCA_045112195.1 Christensenellales bacterium
CTATGACCGGATCGGCCTGGCCTCCGGCATCTATTACACCAGTTTCGCCAAGCAGCTGCTGGAGTTCGCGCGGAAAAACCTGCCGGAGGGAAAGGACGTCTTCTACGTCTACACCCACGGTGCGCCGAAGGGAAACTTCCTCAAAGCAATCCGGGAAATCGCGGAAGAGAGGAAATGCAGGGAGATCGGTTCCTACCACTGCACCGGCTTCGACACCTTCGGGCCCTTCAAACTGGTGGGCGGCATCGCCAAGGGCCATCCGACGGAAGAGGAGATCGCCGCCGCGGTCTCGTTCTACGAAAGCCTGTAATCAGACTGGAGGCGGAAAGATGATCACCGGGATCCACCATGTTTCCCTGAAATGCGGGACAACCGAAGAGTTTAAAAAGGCAAAGGACTTCTACCTGGACGTCCTGGGTTTCGCCCCGGTCCGGGAATGGCCGGAGGGGATCATGATCGACTCCGGAAACGGCCTGCTGGAGATCTTCAGCAACGGCCCCGGGGTGAAAAGCAAGGGCGCCGTCCGCCATATTGCCTTCGGGACGGACGACGTGGACGGCGTCATTGAAAAGGTGAAGGCCGCGGGATACGAGGTCTTTATCGAGCCCAACGACATCGTGATCCGCTCGGATCCGCCCTTCCCGGCGCGGATGGCATTCTGCTACGGCCCCCTGGGCGAGGAACTGGAGTTTTTTCAGGAGAAATGAAAAACAGGCGGTTTGCGTGGAAGCAAACCGCCCGCATTTTTTACAGCGAAACCAGCGCCCGGTATTCCCCGGGGGACATGCCCTTTTCCGCGTGGAAGACCCGGTTGAAACTGGAGATGCTCTGGAACCCGGACAGCATGGCGGTCTCGGTCAGGGTCCTGTCCTTGTCCGCCAGCAGTTCCGTCGCCTTCTCCAGGCGGATCATGTTCAGCCACTTGCTGTAGTTGAACCCCGTAACGCTGCGGAAGATCCGGGAGAAGTAATCCTTGCTGATGCCCGCCATCTCCGCCATGGCGCTCTGGGACAGGTCGTCCGCCGTCAGGTTGTTCTTGATGTAGTCCGTCACCATGATGATCCGGCGCATGGCGGAGTCGGTGTAGCTGCCGGCGTCCCCGCTGCGGATTTCCGGCGAAAGCTCGTCCCGGTATTCATCCAGGGTCAGCATGAACTCCATCAGCAGCATGCAGCAGCGGAGTTCCCGGTCCGGACCGGAGGAGAACCAGATCTCCTTCATCTTCTCCGCGATGGCCCGCAGCTTCGCCGCCAAGTCCGGATGGGCCATGACGCAGATCAGGTGCAGGTCCCGGTAGAAATGCATGATCCGCTGCAGGTCGAACAGGGAGTTCATGAACCCGTTGCTGAACTGGATCACCAGGGATTCCTTCCGGTCCGCGTCGGTGATGGCGTGCATCTCCATGGGCCAGATGAGCAGGAAATCGCCTTCCACCAGCTCGTAGGTCTTCTGGTTGACGGTGAAGATATTGGTCTTCCCGGGGCCCACCAGCAGGATCTCCCCGTAGGAATGCCAGTGCGCCTGGTAGCTCCGCTCCTCGTACCCCGTGGAGAGGTTGAAGGCGCTGACCCGGTCAAAGCCGTAATTCTCGTATTGGCTGTAATCCATACGCTCTCTCCGTTCCCTTTTCTCCGCAGTCTATTGTAAAGCTTAGAGTAAACTTTATGTCAACAAAAACTGGCAAGCGGCACATCAAAAAATGGGAAGTCTCCGCCGGGCTCCTTCCCTACAATGTGCTTGTCCCCGCGCGGGACAACGCAACTGAGATAAAGAGGATTCCGGCAGGATGGATAAAGTGTTGAAACTCCCTGTGCTCCGCTTCGGAAAACGGCGCGGCCGCGGAAGGCGCGGAACCACCATGGACATGACGGAAGGCAAGCCGCTGGCACTGCTTTCCGTATTCGCGCTGCCGCTTTTAATCGGCAACCTGTTCCAGCAGGCCTATAACCTGGCCGATTCCATGATCGTGGGCCAGCTGCTGGGCGCCAACGCCCTGGCCGCCGTGGGCGCCACCGGGTCCATCTCCTTCCTCTTCTTCTCGATTTTCAACGGCATCAGCGGCGGCTGCGGCATCGTCACGGCCCAGTATTTCGGGGCGAAAAAGGACGACATGGTCTGCAAGTCCATCGCCAACTCGGCGTATATCATGCTGGGCTCCTCTCTGCTGACCGGCACCCTCGCCTTCGTCATGGTCCCCATGGTCCTGTCCTGGATGGGCACCCCGGCGGAGATCCTGCCGGACGCCATCACTTACATGCGCATGACCTCGGCCTCCGTGCCCCTCATCGCCGTGTACAACTACGCTTCCTCCATGCAGCGCGCCCTGGGCGATTCCCGTACGCCGCTGTATTTCCTCGTCGTTTCCTGCCTGCTGAACGTAGGCCTGGACCTGCTGTTCGTCGGCGCCTTCGGCCTGGGCGTGTTCGGCGCGGCCCTGGCCACCATGCTGGCCCAGCTGCTGGCCGGCGCCGGTTCCCTGCTCTGGGCCTTCAAACGCAACCCCTATTTCCGCCTGAACAAGGCCTCCCTGGCCTTTGACAAACCCATCGCGAAAAAGTCCATCCGCCTGGGCCTGCCCCTGGCGCTGCAGTGGAGCCTCATCGCCATTTCCACCACCGCCCTGCAGTCCGTGGTCAACACTTTCGGCGCCACCGCCATGGCCGCCTATACCGCCTGCAACCGGCTGGAGCAGCTGGTGCAGATGCCCTTCGGCTCCATGAGCATGGCCCTGTCCACCTACACCAGCCAGAACATGGGCGCCGGCAAAACAGGGCGGATCCGCGCCGGTTTCCGGGACAGCCTGCTGGCCATGGCGGCCCTGGCCGGCCTGATGCTGCTGGTCATGCAGCTCGCCGGCGGCTCCCTGGTGAGCCTCTTCGTGAAGGAAACGGACGTGATCTCCCTGGGCGGCAGGGCCCTGAAGATCACCAGCCTCTTCTATGTCTTCCTCGGGATCATCTACGTCTGCCGCGGCGTGCTTAACGGCGTGGGCGACGCGGTGTTCTCCTTCATCAATGGCATCGTGGAGATCGCCGGCCGCGTGGGCCTGCCCCTGCTGCTTTTGACCTTCACTGCCGCGGGGGTCTGGTCCATCTGGATCACCGCCGGCGTCACCTGGATGCTGGCCGGCATCTCCTGCGTGCTCCGCTACCTGCACTGGAAAAAGAAAAACCTGAATACCCTCCGGACTCCTGCCTGATCAGCCCAGCAGGATAATCCCCCTACCCTTCAGTATATATAATTATGAATTGTGAATTCTGAACTGCCCGTTTTTCATATTGTCCGAACAGCGATGATCATATCAAGAGAGTAAAACAAATACTGATAGGTTTTCCCATTATCGGCAACTTGTGCAAATTTGGCACAAGTTGAATCTTTATCCTGTTCTTTTGTCTCGTATATCAGCCGGATATGCTTTGTAACAACACTTCGGTCAATTTGAAACAATTCAGCCATCCCAGCCTGGTTCAGCCAGACGGTCCCATCCTGTACGCGAACTTCTATTCCCCTGTCTCCACGGGCGGAACGCAAGGACCGTCCCTCCGTTCCCCCTGACCGTCCCGCTCTGGTTACCAGCGGTAGTAGTAACCGTATGCCTTGAGCATCCGGTCAAGGTTGAAGCCGTAGACGGAGAACATGATCAGCGCGGCGATCAGGGCGAATACATAGCCGATGAGCACCGCCCGGGCGTAATTCCGGCGGCAGGGATATTCGTGGCTGAAGGCAAACACGATCGCGCAGATCAGCCCGACCAGCGGAATGGCAAACAGCAGGCCGTAGCCGATGTATCCCCACGGGGTGATCAGTCTGTTGTCATTGTTTTCCTGCATGATGATTCCTCCTTTTTTCTTCCACCGTAATCTGCGCGGTGGCGACAATGTTCGGCTGGAGGGTTTCCATGCCCCTATTGTACAGAACCGGCCGGCAGAATTCAACCCGTTTCCCGGCCCCGCGGAAAAAGAAAAAGACCGGTTCACCCGGTCCTGTTATCAGGGGAAAAAGCTCTCCCGCTCCAGCGCGACGGTCACGATCAGAATAAACAGCCCCCAGATCAGCACACCCATTTCTCTGCGTCTCCTTTCATCATCCCGTTATCTGTTCCTCCGGCATACTCATGCTACCAAACAGGATGATGAAAAAACCGCGCATCTCAGCGCGGTTCAAAAAAGGAGACAGAGAACCATCCCCTGTCTCCTTCTGTCTCCTTCTGTCTCCTTACAGATTACAGACCGCCCAGGTCGTCAGGACTGGCGCCGTCGCTGCTCCCCTCTTCAGTCTGGAAGGCTTCAAGCATCTTCGCTTCCGCGTCCAGGTCGATATAATAGATTCCGGTCTGCTCCCAGCCGTTCTGGTTGAAATAAACCAGGGCCACCATCGCATTGTTCACGCTGGATTTCCAGGCAGCTATGCTGACCTCCTGAATCTGCCGTTTTGCTTCTTCCGTCATGTTGTTGATGTCTTCTTCGCTTCTGTTTACGTACGTAATCGGTCCGCCGAAGATCGCGTCTCCGTCGCCTTCCGCGAAGGGTTCGCCGTATACGGTCGCCAGCTTGGTCCTCAGGTCGTTATAGGTGTCTTTGGCATTGCCGTTGTCATAAAAACCGTAGTATCCCGCGTAAAAGATACCGCTCCTCAGATTCAGCGCCGCGGCGTCTTCCTTCGTGGGATAATAGTAGTACGTGTAGGAATACGATTCATGGCCTCCCACAGACTTGCTTTCCCGCACTTCCCATCCGATCTGGAACGTAACCGTATTGCCAAATCCATAGATCGCATAGCTGTTCCAGTTTGCTATCGGGTCAACAAGTATACGGGGCGTATTGGGGACTCTGTTCAGATCAATGGATCTGACCACTCCCGTGGCCAGCCCCTGATCCAGCGTCTCGCCGAAGGTATGGTCGGCGAACTGGATCTCTTTGTCCGTGTCCGCCAGCGCCGCGCAGGCACAGCAGACCAGGCTCAGTACGAGAAGAAACGCAAACAGTTTTTTCATGGATGATATGCTCCTTTTCCAATTTTTTCCGGATACCTGGATTATATACTCATTTGTTCGGGGTTTCAAGGCTTTTTCACATGCCGTAATTGGCAGCGGCTTTCCGGATTTCCTCCCGGATCTCCTCCACCAGGCCGGCGGGGGCTTCCACCCGGACCGTGGCGGCGAACTGCGCCGCCCATTTCTTCATGCCTTCCCTGCTGGCTGTGACGCGGCAGGAAACGGTCCCGTCCCCTTTATCAAAGAACCGGACATTCTCCCCGAAGAAATCCACCACCAGGCTCACACTTTTGGCCGGGACCGTGAACTCGATGTTCTCCAGCTCGCCGGAGAACATGTTCACATGCTGGTAAACATAGTCCTGCAGCTTCAGGCCGTCCTCCAGGCCCTTCACCCGGTCCTTCGGCTTCACCGGCGTGTCCAGCTTCGCGATATCCATGATCCGGTCGATCCGGTAGTTGGCCGCCGCGTCCTTGTTGTCCTTGTTGCAGATCAGGTAATACCGGCCCTCGCTGGCCACCATCTGGTAGGGGTTGAGCACCTGCTTCTTTTCGGTGCCGTCCTCGTTCAGGGTCGCGTGGAGCATCAGGTCCGTTCCGTAATGCCCGTAAACGATCTCCACCTGTTTCCCTTCCGCGATGGCCTCATCCAGCACCTCGATGTTCCAGAACAGGTCCTTGTTCTGCGGGGAGTCGATGTTCATGCTGCGGCCGTACTGCATCCGCTGGCTGAAATACGAACTGGACAGTTCGCCCAGTTTCCGGATCATCTCCTTCAGGGCGGAATAAGGCACGGAGCGGGAGAACAGCAGGCCGTCGATGAGCATGTGCAGTTCCGATTCGGTAAACTCATGCTCATAGTACAGGTCCGTATAGATCTCGCTTTCTTCCTTTTCCCCGGTGGCCTTGTCCGTAAAGGAACGGGTGATGACCCGGTAGCCGGTCAGGTAGCCGGCGTCGATCAGGTCCATGACGTTGTTCTTGACCGTTCCCCGGTCCACCGCCATGCCGAATTCGCTCCGCAGCTTCTCCTGGATCTGCTGCTGGGTCATGGGGTGGTCCTCGTCCGTATACTTCTTCAGGATGGACAGGATGCGCAGAATGGTGAGCTTCTTTCCGCTGTCAATGGGCATGCGCGTTTCCCCTTTCCCGGCGCGGGATCACTTGCGGTATCCCGTGATGTATACGTCCACCGTCGCGTACGGATCGGAATAAGCTTTTTGCGTCGCCGTTTCCCCGGGCCGGATCGAGCCGCTGGTGCTGCCTTCCCCGTTCAGGTAGTTCCAGTCCCTGCCGATGACGTTCCCGTTCTCGTCCAGGAACCAGGCTTCGTACTGAACGTCGCTGACGGTGCTTTCCGCGGTGTTCGTGCCCGCGATGGTCGCGGTGTACTTGTCCTGGGTAATATCAAGCCGGATGTCGGCCTGGATGCTGCTGTATTTGGGCTGGAGCAGCTCGACGGTATAGTCCGCGTGGTCATACTCATCGGTC
>JBGUHQ010000012.1:0-32991 GCA_045112195.1 Christensenellales bacterium
GACAGCATCCGGGAGCAGGGCGTGCTGCAGCCGCTGCTGGTTGCCCCCGCGAGCGGCGGCCGGTATATGATCATCGCAGGGGAACGGCGGTACCGCGCCGGCCGGGAAGCCGGGCTGGAAACGCTGCCCTGCATCGTGAAAGATATTGACGTGATCCGTCAGCGTGAGATCGCGCTGATTGAGAACCTGCAGCGGGAAGACCTGAACCCCATTGAAGCGGCAAAGGGCATCCGCGCATTGATGGATCAGTGCGGATATACCCAGGAAAAGGTCAGCGCCCGGCTGGGCAAGAGCCGCCCGGCGGTGGCCAATATGCTCCGCCTGCTGCAACTGCCGGACGAGGTTACCGAGATGGTAAAGGACGGCCTGCTGACTGCGGGACACGCCCGGGTGCTTGCCGGTGTGAACGGCAGCGCGGAACAGCTGCGCCTGGCCCACAAAGCCGTGGAGGAAGGGCTGAACGTGCGCCAGATGGAGCAGCTGGTGAAGACTACGGTGGCGAAACCGAAGAAGAAAGCTGCTCCGAAGCGGCTGCCGGCTGAGCTGGATGAGTTGCAGGAGAAGATCCGCCGCCGGACCGGCCTGAAGAGCACCCTGACGGGAAGCACTTCCAAAGGCCGGATTGTGCTGCAGTACAGCAGCCGGGACGAGCTGGAGCGGCTGAACGAGATTCTGGATACGCTGGGAGAAGTCTGATGAGCCGGAATGAACTGCCGAAGGAGCCGTACTGGGACGGGCCGCTTTCCCATCCGTTTTACAGCAAAGTGGTCAAGCGGATTCTGGACCTGCTGTTAGCGCTGATCCTGCTGATTCCGGGACTGATCCTGATGATTCCGCTGGCGGTCTGGGTAAAGCTGGATTCACCGGGTCCGGTGTTTTACCGGGCGGTGCGGGGCGGATACCATAACCAGCCTTTCCGGATCTTTAAGTTCCGCAGTATGGTAGTGGACGCCGACAAGACCGGCGGCTGCACCGCGAAGAACGACGACCGGGTGACCCGGGCCGGACGGATTATGCGGCGGCTGAAAATGGATGAGCTGCCCCAGCTGTTCAACATTATCAAGGGTGACATGAGCTTTGTGGGCCCGCGGCCGGAGCTGCTCCTGTATACGGAACAGTATACGGAGGAACAGCAGTGCATCATGTGGGTGAGGCCGGGTATCACGGACCGCAGCAGCATCGTGTATATCGCCCAGGACGAGATCGTCGGCGAGGAGGATCCGGTGGCGAATTTTGAACGTCTGATCCTGCCGGAGAAAAACCGCCTGCGGGTGGAATACGCGAAGAGCCAGAGCTTCAAGCTGGACGCAGGGCTGTTCTTCGAAACGATCAAAGGCGTTTTCAAAAAAGCAGACGATATGAGAAAAGAAAGCAAATGAGTTGGTAACTGGAGGTTTCATGGAAAGCTACGAGGCGCTGGTACACAGCGGATTTGAGGGAAAACCGGATGTCCGGGACCCGAAAACGCTGGCTTGGCTGATCCGCCGGAACGGGTTGGAGATGACCCATATCAGCCGCGGCAGCCATATCGGCAGCGTGTTCAGCGTGGCGGAGATTATCGCCGTGCTCTATTCCTCTGTGCTCAACGTGGACCCGAAGGAACCGAAAAAACCGGACCGGGACCGCCTGATCCTGAGTAAGGGCCACGCGGGCAGCGCCGTGTACGCCGCCCTGGCGGAAACCGGCTTTTTCCCGGTGGAACAGCTGAAGACGCACTACGCCAACGGATCCATTCTTTCCGGCCACGTGAGCCACAAGGGTGTGCCCGGAGTGGAGGTTTCCACCGGCGCGCTGGGCCACGGCCTGGGCATCGGCGCGGGAATGGCGCTGGGCGCGAAGATGGACGGCGCCCGCTGGCGGACTTATGTGGTGCTGGGCGACGGAGAATGCGACGAAGGCTCCGTCTGGGAAAGCGCGCTGCAGGCAGCCCAGTACAAACTGGACCGGCTGATTGCCGTGGTGGACTACAACCATATGCAGAGCCTCACCACGGTGGAGGACACGCTGCGGCTGGAGCCGTTTGAACAGAAATGGAAGGATTTCGGCTGGAACGCGGAGAGCGTGGACGGCCACGACACCGACGCGCTGCTGGCTGCCTTTGCCCGGGCAAAAGACAACGCCGGCAGCCGGAAGCCCTATGTAATCCTTGCCCATACGGTGAAGGGCAAAGGCGTATCCTTTATGGAGAACAACATCCTGTGGCATTACCGGACGCCGCAGGGAGAGGAATATGACGCAGCGCTGAAGGAACTGGAGGCACAGAGACCGTGAGAGACGCGTTCGCCCGGGTCCTTGAGAAGGAAATGGAGCAGAATGAACGGATCGTCCTGATTACGGGCGACCTGGGTTTCGGCGTGCTCCGGCGGATTCACGAACGCTTCCCGAACCGGCTGATCAACGCCGGCATCGCGGAGCAGAGCATGGTCAGCCTGGCCGCGGGCCTGGCGACCACAGGCCGCACCGTGCTGGTTTACTCCATCGGCAATTTTCCGGTGCTGCGCCCGCTGGAACAGATCCGGAACGACTGCGTATACCACAACGCGGACGTGAAGATTGTCTGTGTGGGCGGCGGCTTTGTTTACGGCAGCCTGGGCATGAGCCACCACGCGACAGAGGATATGGCGATCATGCGCGCGATCCCCGGAATCACCTGCTATACTCCCGGCGATCCGGCGGAAACCGAGGCTATGACCCGCGACATGCTCTGGCGGAAGGGCACCTGCTATCTGCGCCTGGGCCGGGGCGGGGAGCCGGAGGTGCACGACGGTCCGGTCAAGGGCTGGACGTTTCCCAAAGCCATCAGGCTGCGGGGCGGAAAGGACATCGCGATCCTAAGCTGCGGCGGCATCCTGACGCAGGCGGTGGACGCGGCGGAGCGGCTGGCCCTGAAGGGAATCAGCGCCCAGGTGGTGAGTTTTCCCTGCCTGAAGCCCCTGGATACGGATACGGTGAACGAACTGCTGTCCTCCTTCCGGAAGATCGTTACGGTGGAGGAGCACACGGTGATCGGCGGCTTCGGCAGCGCGATCTGCGAAATGGCCGCGGAGGCCGGCAGCGGCTGCCGGATCAGGCGGATCGGCCTGGAGGACTGCTTTACCGCGGTGGTCGGCGACCGGCAGTATCTGCGGGAAGTATACGGAATGGACGGGAAGGCGATCGCCGAAAAGGCGGAGGCGTTCTTAAAGGAGTGAGGCGGCATGGCAAGGGAACTGACGCTGGAGGAGATCCATGAGGAGCTGCTCTGCCAGCTGCGGGATATCACCAGGATCTGCGACGCCCACGGGATTGAGTACAACCTGATGTGCGGCACGCTGCTGGGCGCGGTTCGGCACAAGGGCTTTATCCCCTGGGACGACGACGTGGACCTGCTGATGACCCGGGAGGAGTTTACCAAATTCCGCAAGGTATATCCCGAGGAATGCGACAAACGTTTTGAACTGACCTATCTGGACACCTGGACACCCCGGGTGATGAACCGGGATCCGGAGAAGGCGGCCGCCTTCACCGATTTTTTTATCCTGGATCCGCTTCCGCCGGAAGGACTGCAGCGAAAAATGCACCTGCTGCACCTGCATCTGCTGCAGGGCATGATGAAGAAAAACGTAGACTACAGCCGGTTCGGACTGAAAAACCGGATCCTGCTGCGGGCGACGAAACTGATCGGGATGCCGTTTTCCTATGCCTGGAAAGCGAAGCGGTATGAGAAGGTATCCACCCGGATCAAAACCGGAAACGACCTGCATATGTCCAACGGCGCCTTTGAACTGATGACGCATGTGTGGCATCCGGAACAGTTTGCGGAGAAGATCCGCGCGCCGTTCGAGGACGTGGAGTGCCTGATCCCGAAAAAATGGGACGAAGTCCTGACGATTCTTTTCGGGCCGGACTATATGACGCCGCCGCCGGAAAATGAGCGGGTTGCGAAACATCTGGATTTGTAAGATAAGAAAGGGGGAGACATACAGTTATGGATATGTATTTTTGCCCCCTTTATTCCGGATCGAGCGGAAACGCGCTGTACTGCCAGTACGGGGAGACGCGGCTGCTGATCGACGCCGGGAAAAGCGGAAAATGCATCGAGGACGCGCTGGCGTCCATCGGCGCGGACATCCGGACACTCAGCGGCGTGCTGATCACCCATGAGCACAGCGACCATATCCTGGGCGCCGGCGTGATGGCGCGGAAATACCATCTGCCGATCTACGCAACCCGGGAAACCTGGTGGGCGATGAAGGACAAGATCGGGAAGATTCCGCCGGACACGATGCGGGAGATCGAAGCCGGGAAGGATTTCTGGCTGGGGGATCTGGGCGTGGTACCTTTTTCCATTCCCCACGACGCGGCGGATCCGGTGGGCTACCGCCTGTACGGCGGGAGCGTGAGCGTTTCCACGGCGACGGACCTGGGCGTGTTTTCCGAGGATGTGTACGCGAACGTGGCGGGCAGCACGCTGGTGCTGCTGGAAAGCAACCATGACCCGGATATGCTCCGGACCAACCCGAAATACTCCACGGCGCTGAAGGCGCGGATCCTGGGAGACCACGGCCACCTGAGCAACGAAGCGTGCTCCGCGGCGCTGCTGCGGCTGATCAGCGCCGGCACCCGGGACGTGATCCTGGGCCACCTGAGCGGGGAAAACAATACGCCTACGCTGGCCCGGCGGGTTTCCACAGACACGCTGGAGCGGGAAGGCATCCGGACCGGCGAGGACGTCCGCCTGCAGATCGCGCTGCGGGACGAGGTCGGCCAGGTATATACACTGAAAGAGAGAACATAAACCCATGATCATACTGGCCCTGCAGGACGTGAAAAAGAGCTTCGGCACCCATGAGGTGCTGAAGTCTGTTTCGTTTACCCTGCAGGAAGGGGAACGCATGGGCATGGTCGGGGTGAACGGGAGCGGCAAGAGTACCCTGATGAAAATCATCGCCGGCCTGGAGAGCGCGGACAGCGGCAGCGTGAATATGCAGAAGGGACTGCGGATCGGCTACCTGGCGCAGCAGGGCGCGCTGACCGGGGAAGAGACGGTGCTGGAGACGCTGGAGAGCGTTTTTGAGCCGCAGCGGCGCATGGAAGCGGAACTGCGGGCGCTGGAGCAGGAAATGGCCGTGTCCGGTACGGATCCGGACGCACTGCGTATCCTCGGCGGGAAATATGACGCCCTGACCAGGGAATTCGAGCGCAGCAACGGATACGGCTGGAAGTCCGCCGTGCAGGGTGTGCTGGCCGGCCTGAAACTCCGGGAATTCCGGGATATGAAGACGAGCCTGCTCTCCGGCGGGGAGCGGACGAGGCTGTGCCTGGGCCGGATGCTGCTGACGGAGCCGGACCTGCTGCTGCTGGACGAGCCGACCAACCACCTGGATCTGAAGAGCATCGCCTGGCTGGAGGAATACCTGACGGCTTTCCGGGGCGCGGTTCTGGTCATCAGCCACGACCGGTACTTCCTGGACCGGGTCTGCGGCCGCATGGCGGAACTGCTGATGGGGAATATCGAAACCTATGACGGCAACTATACGGAATACCTGGAGAAGCGCACGGCGGTGTATGAGATCCGGATGAAGGCCTGGCAGCTGCAGCAGAAGGAGATCGCCCGGGAACAGGCGATTATCGCCACATACAAGCGGTTCAATCGGGAAAAGAGCATCAAGGCGGCGGAAAGCCGGGAGAAACGGCTGGAGAAGATCGAACGGCTGGAGAAACCCCAGGAGGAGGGGACAGTCCGCTTCCGCTTTGAGACCAGGCGGCGGACCGGGGATGACGTACTGATCACAGAAGGACTGAGCAAAGGATATGGGGAACGTACGCTGTTCCGGGATCTGAAGATGCATGTGCGCGCCGGCGACCGGGTCGCCCTGATCGGCGACAACGGCACGGGCAAGAGCACCTTGCTGAAGTGCCTGACCGGAGATGAGAAACCGGACGCGGGTTCCATCCGCTGGGGCACGGGTGTGGATTTGGGTTATTACGACCAGCACCAGGCCGGACTGAATGAAAGCAAGACAGTGCTGGATGAGGTATGGGACCGGTTTCCGCGCATGGAACAGTATGAGGTGCGCGGCGCGCTGGGGCTGTTCCTGTTTACCGGGGACGACGTCTTTGCCCCGGTCAATACGCTGAGCGGCGGCGAAAAAGGCCGCGTGGCGCTGACGGAGCTGATGCTGCGCAAGGACAACGTACTGCTGCTGGATGAACCGACGAATCACCTGGATATGGACAGCCGCGAGGTATTGGAAGACACGTTGAGCGGTTTTCCGGGGACGATTATCGCGGTCAGCCACGACCGGTACTTCATCAACCGCTTCGCGGACCGGGTGTGGGTGCTTGACGGACAGGAAATCAAGGAATACCTGGGCAACTATGACAGCTATTTCGCCAAGGTCAGCCGCGACCAGGAACCGGACGGAAACGGCCCCCAGCAGACCCGTACTGCCCTGGAGAAGGAAAAACGGAAGAGCCGCGAGGAGGAAAAGCGGATCCGGGAGCAGCGGGATCGGCTGAAGGCACTGGAACTGGAGATTGCCCGGGCGGAAGAGAAAGCCGGCCGGATGGAAAAGGAACTGGCGGATCCGGAGACCTGGAAAGACCCGGACGCGGCGGCGGAAACGACGCGGCGGTATAACGCCCTGAAAGCTGAAATTGACAAGTTGTACGAACAATATGATGAGCTGGAGCAATCCTGACGGTACAAGATATAGTGGTTGCGGCCCGGAACCTGCCGGTTCCGGGCCGCTTTTTGCCCGTTTCAGCGACATCTAAATAGATACACATGAAAGCGTGTATATAAAATCAGCGTATGATCATTGAAATATATAGCTATAATCTATAGAAAAAATGCAAAAATATTTTTCAGAAGCGCGAAAAGAGCCGGGAATGCTGAAAGTATAGACACACCTGATACAGTGTATAATAATAACCTGCGAAAAGCAAGAAAAATGGGCGTTCCCCGCCGGGATCAAAACCGAAAAATGTCAAAATTTTTTTCAAAAAAACCTGTTTTACCTCTTGAAAAAGAAAAACGGGTCATGTATAATTCACCTGTTGTCTGTTTAGGGATGAAGTGGTAAGTTGCCGTCCGGCCAGACGGGTAATTATCACGGACCAGCCCGACAATCGGGCGACGGACTCGAAAGCGTCAGAGAGGACCTGCACCTGCAGTGGGTCCCGGAGAACGCAAACGAGAACGAATTGAGGAGGTTAACAGGAATGGCCAACCAGAAAATCCGTATCAAGCTGAAGAGCTACGAGCACAAACTGATCGATCAGAGCGCGGAGCGGATCGTTGAAACCGCTAAGCGTACCGGCGCTCGTGTCTCCGGCCCCATCCCGCTCCCCACGGAAAGGGAGATCGTCACCATCCTTCGCGCTGTGCATAAGTACAAGGACAGCCGCGAACAGTTCGAGCGCCGCACCCATAAGCGGTTGATCGACATCAACAATCCGAATCCCAAAACGGTGGACGCCATGATGAAGCTCGATCTTCCTGCTGGTGTCGAAATCGAAATGAAACTGTGAGGCAGGAGGAACAGATAAAATGAAGAAAGCGATCGTGGGCAAAAAGATCGGTATGACGCAGGTCTTCACTGAAGACGGCCGCCTGGTACCGGTCACCGTGATTGAAGCGGGCCCCTGCACTGTGGTGCAGACCAAGAACACTGAGAGCGACGGCTACAACGCCGTACAGGTCGGTTTCGGCGACATGACCGAAGACCGCGCCAAGAAACTGCTGAACAAACCCGAGCTCGGCCACTTCAAGAAGGCCGGCGTGGACGCCAAGCGCGTGCTGCGGGAGTTCCGGTTTGATGACTGCAGCGGTTACAAAGTCGGCGACGTTCTGAAGTGCGACCAGTTCGCCCAGGGCGACAAGATCGACATCACCGGAACCAGCAAGGGCCACGGCTACACCGGCGCCATCCAGCGCTGGAATCAGCACACCGGCCCCATGGCTCACGGCTCCAAGTATCACCGCGGCGTGGGTTCCCTGAGCGCGAACTCTGACCCCAGCCGGGTGTTCAAGAACAAGCACATGGCCGGCCACTACGGTGTGGACAGGGTCACGGTGCAGAACCTGGAAGTCGTCCAGGTGGACGCGGAACGCAACCTGCTGCTGGTCAAGGGCGCTGTGCCCGGCCCCAACGAAGGTCTGCTGATCATCCGTGACACCTGCAAGGCCTGAAGCTGAGCGAGGAGGAAAAGACAATGGCAAAAACCGCACTTTATAATATGGAAGGAAAGGCCATCGGCGAAGTTGAGCTGAGCGACGAAATCTTTGCCGCCCCGATCAACGAAGCAGCGATGCACCTGATGGTCCGTTCCTACCTGGCGGCACAGCGCCAGGGAACGCAGAGCGCCCTGACCCGCGGCGAAGTCCGCGGAGGCGGCCGGAAGATCTACCGCCAGAAGGGCACCGGTAACGCACGGCACCATGGCAACCGCGCACCGCAGTTCAAGCACGGCGGCGTGGTGTTCGCCCCCAAGCCCCGTGATTACGACCTGGCCGTGAACAAGAAGGTTCGCCGCCTGGCCTTCAAGAGCGCGATGACCTCCAAGCTGAACGCCGGCGAGATCATTGTGGTCGACAAGCTGGAGCTGAAAGAAGCCAAGACGAAGCTGATGGCCGAAACGCTGAAGAAGCTGCAGGCCGAAAAGAAGGCCCTGGTGGTCCTGCCCGAGCGTGAAGAGAACATCATCCGCGCGGCCGCGAACCTGCCCCAGGCCAAGGTCAGCTACGTGAACACCCTGAACGTATACGACATCCTGAACGCCGGCAAGCTGGTCATGACCGTTGCGGCCAAGGAAAGCGTCGAGGAGGTGTACGCATGAAGAACCCCCATGACATCATCAAGCGGCCGATCCTGACGGAAAAGGCGTACGAAGGCATCGACGAGAAGCGGTATGTTTTCGAAGTCGACATCCGGGCCAATAAGGCCGAGATCAAGAGCGCCATCGAAACCGTGTTCGCGGACGACGGTGTGAAAGTCGCCAAGGTCAACACCCTGCGCACCATCGGCAAGATGAAGCGCCAGGGCCGCACCCAGGGCATGACCCCCGAAACCAAGAAGGCCTATGTGATTCTGAAGAAGGACTCCAAGCCCATCAAGTTCTTCGAAGGCATGGCACAGTAACGCAAGGGAGGAACGAAAGAAATGGCTATCCGAGTTTACAAGCCGACTTCGCCCGCCCGGCGGCATATGTCGGTTCTGACCTTTGAAGAGGTCACCAAGAAGACGCCCGAGAAGAGCCTGACCGAGGTTCTGAAGAAGAACAGCGGCCGGAACAAGCAGGGCAAGATCACCGTCCGTCACCAGGGCGGCGGCAACAAGCGGAAGTACCGCATCATCGACTTCAAGCGCGACAAGGTGGACATTCCCGCCAAGGTCAGCGCCATCGAGTATGACCCGAACCGGAGCGCGTTCATCGCCCTGCTGAATTACGCGGACGGCGAGAAGCGCTACATCCTGGCTCCGCTGGGACTGAAGGTCGGGGACACCGTGATCAGCAGCGACAGCGCCGACATCAAGCCCGGCAACGCGCTGCCCATCAGCAACATCCCGGTCGGCACCCTGATCCACAACCTGGAGCTGAAGCCCGGCCGCGGCGGCCAGCTGGTCCGCAGCGCCGGTATGAGCGCTCAGCTGATGGCGAAGGAAAACGGATTCGCGCAGGTGCGTCTGCCCAGCGGCGAAATGCGGAAACTCCCGCTGAACGCCAAGGCGACCATCGGCACCGTCGGCAACACCGATCATGAGAATGTCCGCCTGGGCAAAGCCGGCCGCGTCCGCCACATGGGCATCCGGCCCACCGTCCGCGGCGTCGTGATGAACCCCTGCGATCACCCGCACGGCGGTGGCGAGGGCAAGAGCCCCGTCGGTATGCCGGCTCCTGTGACTCCGTGGGGCAAGCCCGCGCTGGGTCTGAAGACCAGGAAGCACAAGAAGTATTCCAACAAGATGATCGTCAAGCGCGCAAGCTCGAAGTAAAGGAGGCACCTGTAAGATATGAGTCGTTCCGTAAAGAAGGGCCCTTATGTAGAGCCCGCGCTGATGAAGCGCATCAACGAGATGAATGCGAGCGGCAAAAAAGCGGTCGTCAAGACCTGGAGCCGTTCCAGCACGATCTTCCCGGACTTTGTGGGCCATACCGTCGCCGTGCATGACGGCCGGAAGCATGTTCCGGTTTATGTGACGGAAGACATGGTCGGCCACAAGCTGGGCGAGTTCGCCCCCACCCGCACCTTCCGCGGCCACGCCGGGGACAAGAACAGCGCGCGGAAGTAATTGAAAGAGGAGGAAAAACGAAATGGCTACCCGTTCGAAAGAAAAGGCAGCGGCCCGTAAGGCGAACGCCGACAAGCGTCCCCAGGCCCATGCCAAGTACATTCGCATCTCTCCTCGGAAGGTGAAGATCGTGATCGATCTGATCCGCGGGAAGAGCGTGGATGAAGCCGCAGCGATCCTGCAGTACACCCCCAAGGCCGCGAGCCCCGTGGTCCTGAAGGTTCTGAACAGCGCTATCGCCAACGCGGTGAACAACCAGGAACTGAACCGTGAAAACCTCTATGTCGCTGAAGTGTACGCCAACCCCGGTCCTACTCTGAAGCGCTACGTTGCCCGCAGCCGCGGCAGCGCGTCACCGATGCTCAAGCGCACCAGCCACATCAGCGTGGTGCTGGACCAGAAGTAAGGCGAAGGAGGAAGAAACATGGGTCAGAAAGTAAATCCCCACGGCGCACGGGTTGGTGTGATCTATGACTGGAGCACCCGCTGGTATGCCGGCAAGAAGGATTTTGCAAACAATCTGGTGGAAGACTTCAAACTTCGCAAGATGCTGAAGGAAAAGTACTTCACCACCGGTATCAGCCACATTGATATCGAGCGCACTGCGCAGACCATGACGGTGAACATCTTCACCGCCAAGCCCGGCATGATCATCGGCCGCGGCGGCGCGGGCATCGAGGAACTGAAGAAGAATATCACTGAGTTCCTGGGCCGCCCCTGCCACATCAACGTGATGGAAATCAAGCAGCCCGACGCGGACGCGCAGCTGGTGGCCGAGAACATCGCCCAGCAGCTGGAGAAGCGCATCAGCTTCCGCCGCGCCCTGAAGCAGGCCATGGGCCGCAGCATGAAGATTCCGGGAGTCAAGGGAATCAAGACTGCGGTGAGCGGCCGTCTGGGCGGCGCCGACATCGCCCGCAGCGAGCATTACCATGACGGTTCCATCCCGCTGCAGACCCTGCGCGCGAACATTGACTACGGCTTCGCGGAAGCGAAGACAACCTACGGACGCCTGGGCATCAAGGTCTGGATCTACAAGGGACAGATCCTGCCCCGGGCCAAGAAAGCCCCCGCCGGGAAGGAGGGAAAGTAATCCATGTTAATGCCCAAGAGAGTAAAGCACCGCAAGCAGTTCCGCGGCCGCATGAAGGGTAAGGCCCAGAGGGGCAACACCCTGGCTTACGGCGAATTCGGACTGCAGGCCACCGAACCGCACTGGGTTACCAGCCAGCAGATTGAGGCGGCCCGTATCGCCCTGACCCGCTACACCAAGCGCGGCGGTCAGGTATGGATCAAGATTTTCCCCGACAAACCGGTGACGGCCAAGCCCGCCGAGACCCGCATGGGTTCCGGTAAAGGCGCTCCGGAATACTGGGTAGCCGTGGTCAAACCCGGCAGAGTGCTGTTCGAGATCGCCGGCGTCTCCGAAGAGATCGCCCGCGAAGCGCTCCGTCTGGCCAGCCACAAGCTCCCCCTGAAGACCAAGCTGATTACCAAGGCGAGCGAGGCCGCGAAGGCCGGAGCCACCAAGGCTGCCCCCGCCGAAGAGACCGCTCCCGCGGCCCCCGAAGCAGTTGAAGCCAAGGAAGCTCCCGAAGCCGCCGAAGAAGTGACAGCCAAAGAAGCGGGTGGTGAAGAAGCATGAAAGCGAACGAACTGACAGCCATGAGCAAGGAACAGCTCGAGGAAAAGGTTAAGGAACTGAAGAGCGAACTGTTTGGCCTTCGCTTCCAGCTCGCTACCGGCCAGCTGCAGAACACCATGCAGATCAGCCAACTGAAGCGCGACATCGCACGGTGCAAGACGATCCTTCGGCAGAAGGATGAAGCCTGAGAAAGGAGGCAGCTGGAACAATGGAAGAAAGAGGACTTCGTAAAACCAGGATCGGCGTCGTGGTCAGCGACAAAATGGACAAGACCTGTGTCATCCAGATCAAGACCCGCGTGCGTCATCCCCTGTACGGAAAGATCATGAACCGGACCAGCAAGCTGAAGGTCCATGACGAAAATAATGAATGCGGCATCGGGGACACCATCAAGGTGATGGAGACCCGCCCGCTGAGCAAGGACAAGCGTTGGCGTCTCGTTGAGATCATCGAGAAAGCTAAGTAATTTAAGGAGGAAACCGCTATGATTCAGCCGCAAACCCGGCTTAAGGTAGCCGACAATTCCGGCGCCAAGGAAATCATGTGCATCCGTGTTCTGGGCGGTTCTTTCCGTCGTGACGGCAGCATCGGTGATATCATCGTGGCCAGCGTCAAGACGGCGACCCCCGGCGGCACCGTGAAAAAGGGCGAGGTCGTGAAGGCCGTAATCGTCCGGATGCGCAAGAACAAGCGCCGCCCCGACGGCAGCTACATCAAGTTTGACGACAACGCCGCCGTCATCATCAACGACCAGAATATGCCCCGCGGCACCCGTATCTTCGGGCCCGTGGCTCGCGAGCTGCGTGAGAAGGATTTCATGAAGATCGTCTCTCTGGCTCCCGAAGTACTGTAAGGAGGCAGAACGGTAATGCATGTAAAGACTAAAGATACCGTGATCGTCATCAGCGGCAAGGACAAGGGCAAGAAGGGCAAGATTACAGCCGCTTTCCCGAAGCTGAACCGTGTGACGGTTGAAGGCGTGAACGTTGTTACCAAGCATCAGAAGGCCCGCAACGCCATGACTCCCGGCGGCATCATCCACAAGGAAATGCCCGTCGACGCCAGCAACGTGATGCTGGTGTGCCCGAAGTGCGGCAAGGCGACCCGCGTCAACAACAAGGCCGAAAAGGTCACGGATGACAACGGCAAGGCCCATCGCAAGCTGATCCGCGTCTGCAAGAAGTGCGGCGCCGAAATCGACTGATAAGGAGGAAGAGCCAAATGGCAACCAGAATCAAGGAAAAATATCTGGCCGAGGCGATTCCTGCCCTGGAGGAAAAGTTCGGCTACAAGAACGCCATGCAGGTCCCGAAGCTCGCCAAGATCGTTATCAACATGGGTCTGGGCGACTGCAAGGACAACGCGAAGGCCATGGAAATGGCTGTTAACGAACTGACCGCGATTGCCGGCCAGAAGCCCATGGTCACCAAGGCCAAGAAGTCCATCGCGAACTTCAAGGTCCGTGAAGGCATGAACGTGGGCGCGAAGGTGACCCTGCGGGGCACCCGGATGGAAGAGTTCATGGACAAGCTCGTCAGCGTGGCACTGCCCCGCGTCCGCGACTTCCGCGGCGTGAGCGCCAAGGCCTTCGACGGCCGCGGCAACTACAGCCTGGGCATCCGTGAACAGCTGCTGTTCCCCGAAATCGAGTACGACAAGGTCGAGAAGATCCGCGGCATGGAAATCGTATTCGTGACGACCGCGAAGACGGACGAAGAGTGCAAGGAGCTGCTGAAGCTTCTGGGCATGCCCTTCGAGGCGTAAGAGGAGGAGGACAGACAAATGGCAAAACTGAGCATGAAACTCAAGCAGCAGAGGCCGGCCAAATTCTCAACCCGCGCCTACACCCGTTGCCGCATCTGCGGGAGACCCCACAGCGTGCTGCGCAAGTACGGCGTATGCCGCATCTGCTTCCGGGAACTGGCCTATAAGGGACAGATCCCCGGTGTCCGCAAGGCCAGCTGGTAAGCGAAAGGAGGAGACAGGAAATGGTAGTTAACGATCCCATCGCCGATATGCTCACCCGCATCCGCAACGGACAGGTGGCCCGGCACGACGCCGTGACCATGCCCGCCAGCAATACCAAGAAGGCGATCGCGAAGATCCTGCTGAACGAAGGATACATCAAGGCGGTTGACTTTATTGATGACGGACTCCAGGGCGAGATCAAAATCACCCTGAAATATCTGAACGGCAAGCAGACCCCCGTTATCGCGGGTCTGAAGCGCATCTCCAAGCCCGGCCTGCGGGTGTACGCCCGCAGCGAGGAACTGCCGAAGGTTCTCGGCGGCCTGGGCATCGCCATCATCAGCACCAGCAAGGGACTGATGACCGACAAGGAAGCACGGAAGGCTGCCATCGGCGGCGAAGTGCTGGCGTACATCTGGTAATCACCGTTCACGCAAAGAGTCGTAACGGGTAGAAATTTGCCGGAAAGGCAAAAAACATTCGTGTTACAGACCGCAGAGGAGGAATGACAAAATGTCCCGAATCGGAAAACTTCCGATCACAGTTCCCGCGGGCGTGACGGTGACAGTGGACGAGAACAACTTCGTGACGGTTAAGGGCCCCAAGGGCACCCTGACCCAGCAGGTAGATCCCGCCATCACCCTCAAGCAGGAAGGCAATATCCTGACCCTTGAGCGCCCCACTGATTCCAAGCCCCACAAGGCCATGCACGGCCTGTACCGGGCGCTGGTACACAACATGGTCGTCGGCGTGACCGACGGTTTCACCAAGACCCTGGAAATGGTCGGCACCGGCTACCGCGCCAGCGCGGAAGGCAAGACCCTGACCATCAACATCGGCTTCAGCCATCCGGTGGTTCTCGAAGCGCCCGAAGGCATCACCTACGAGACGCCCAACCAGACCACCATCGTGGTGAAGGGAAGCAACAAACAGCAGGTCGGTAACCTCGCGGCGGACATCCGCGCCATTCGGAAGCCTGAACCCTACCTGGGCAAGGGCATCAAGTACCAGAATGAGCACATCCGCCGTAAGGAAGGCAAGACCGGTAAGTAAGAGAGGGAGTGACTGCAGATGTTTAAAAAACGTGACCGGAACGAGATCCGCGTGATCCGTCACGCTCGGGTACGGAAAAAGATCAGCGGCACACCCGAAGCCCCGCGTCTTTCCGTATATCGCTCCAACAAGCACATTCAGGCTCAGATCATTGACGATACCAAGGGTGTGACCCTGGTGAACGCCAGCACGATGGATCCGTCCCTGAAGGGCCAGCTGGAGGAAGTGGACAAGAAGGGTGCCGCCAAACTCGTGGGCAAGCTCATTGCGGAGCGCGCCGTCGAAGCCGGCATCAAGACCGTGGTCTTTGACCGCGGAGGGTATATGTATACCGGGCGCGTCGCCTCTGTGGCTGAAGGCGCACGGGAAGCCGGACTTGAATTCTGAGAAGGAGGACGACGAAAATGCAACGCACAGAACAGGTCAGCGAATTCAAAGAGCGTCTGGTCGCCGTCAACCGTGTCAGCAAGACCGTTAAGGGCGGCCGCAACATGCGGTTCAGCGCTCTGGTCGTCGTCGGTGATGAAAACGGCCGCGTAGGCGCCGGCATGGGCAAGGCTGCCGAAATTCCGGAAGCCATCCGCAAGGCCAACGAAGACGCGAAAAAGCATATGGTGAACGTGCCCCTCGAAGGCACCACCATTCCCCATGAAATGACCGGGTATTATTCCACTGCGAAGTCCGTGCTGATCCCCGCTCCGGAAGGTACCGGCGTGATCGCGGGCGGCGCTGCCCGTGCCGTGCTGGAAATGGCCGGCATCAAGGATATCCGGACCAAGAGTTTCGGAACCAACAATCCGATCAACATGGTGAAAGCCACCATCGAAGCCCTGAAGCAGGTGCGCAGCGCCGAGCAGGTCGCCAAGATGCGCGGCAAGACCGTGGAAGAGATCCTGGGATAAGGAGGGCAAAGAGATGAAACTGAAGATTACCCTGGTGAAGTCTCCGATCGCCAGCCTGCCCAAGCATAAGGCGACGGTTGCCGCCCTGGGCCTGCGTAAAGTCGGCCATTCGGTAACCCAGCCCGACAACCCCGCTATCCGGGGCCAGATCTTCGCCGTGAAGCACATGGTGAAGGTTGAGGAAGTTGACGAATAAAGGAGGTTGAACCCCTATGAAACTGCATGAACTGCATCCCGCCGAAGGGTCCACTTCCGCTCAGAAGCGGCTGGGCCGCGGCGCCGGATCCGGCCTGGGCAAGACCTCCGGTAAAGGTCACAAGGGTGCCAAAGCCCGCAGCGGCGGCGGCAAGCGGCCCGGATTCGAAGGCGGCCAGATGCCCCTGTACCGCCGTGTGCCTAAGCGCGGATTCAATAACGTGTTCGGCACCGAATATGCTGTCGTGAACGTGGAACGCCTCGAAGTCTTCGAGGACGGTGCTGTGGTGGACGCCGCCGCGCTGCTCGAGAAGAAGATTATCCGCAAGGAACTGGATGGCGTGAAGGTTCTCGGCGTCGGCGAACTGACGAAGAAGCTGACCGTGAAAGCGGCCAAATTCTCCGGCACCGCCAAGGAAAAGATCGAAGCCGTCGGCGGAAAGGCCGAGGTGATCTGACATGATCGAAAACATCCGTAAAATGTGGAAGATCGAGGAACTCCGCAAGAAGATCCTCTACACCTTCTTCATGCTGGTAATCTTCCGTCTGGTCGGCGTGATCCCGGCGCCCGGCGTCGATGTTGCGAAGGTGATGAGCCAGAACAACACCTCCACCCTGCCGCTGCTGGAGCTGGTCAACATGATGACCGGTAACGCCTTCAGCCAGATGACGATCATGGCAATGGGTATTACACCCTACATCAACGCGAGCATTATTATGCAGCTGCTGACCATTGCCATTCCCGCCCTGGAGCGGATGAGCAAGGAAGAAGACGGCCGTGAAAAGATCAACCGGATTACCCGGTATGTGACGGTCGGCCTCGCGGCGCTGCAGGCGATCGGACTGGTTCGCGGCCTGGGCTACATCAAGGCCGGCTGGCTGAACTACGTCCTGGTTGGCGTGACCATGGCAGGCGGTACCGCCCTGGCCATGTGGATCGGCGAGCGGATCACTGAAAAGGGCGTCGGCAACGGCGTTTCCCTGCTGATCTTCGTCGGTATCATCTCCAACCTGTTCAACGGCATCGTGTCCGGTTTCAACACCGCGACGACCACAGGCACCACCTCCGGCTGGATCAACCTGCTGGTGATCATCGTGACCTGTATCCTGATGACCGTGATCGTGACCTTCGTGGAACTGGGCGAACGCAGGATTCCCCTGCAGATCGCCAAGCAGGTGAAGGGCCGCCGCGTCTACGGCGGACAGAACACCCACATGAGCCTGAAAGTGGTCTCTGTCGGCGTGCTTCCCCTGATCTTCGCCTACTCCTTCCTGGCGTTCCCCGGAACGATCGCTCAGCTGATCGACCCGAACGCGAACGGCTGGTTCACCCGGTGGTGGATGACGAACATGTATACCGGCAGCGTCTGGTACATGGTCATCTCCGCTCTGCTGATCATCGCCTTCACGTTCTTCTACTCCTCTATCAGCTTTGATCCCAAGCAGCAGGCGGAACAGCTGCAGCAGCAGGGCGCCGTGATCCCCGGACAGCGGGGCAAGAACATCCGGCAGTACCTGCAGAACATCATGAACCGCCTGAACCTGTTCGCGGCATTCTTCCTGGCCATCCTGGCCGCTGTGCCTACGCTGCTGCTGCGGCTGGCCGGCGTGCAGGTGCCTTTCGCCGCCAGTTCCATCCTGATCGCTGTGAGCGTATCGCTCGAAACCGTCCGGACAATCCAGGGCGAGATGAGCGTCCGCGGCATCGATATGGACATGGATGGATTTATGTAAGAAGAGGTATAGCATGAACATCATCTTCTTAGGGCCTCCCGGGGCCGGCAAGGGAACACAGGCGCAGCGCATCTGCGACGCGCTGAATATTCCGCAGATCTCCACCGGAGACATTCTCCGCCGGGCGATCAAGGACGGGACGGAAACCGGCCTGAAGGCGAAGAGCTTCATCGACGCCGGAAAGCTGGTGCCGGACGAAGTCATCATTGACATCGTGAAGGAACGCCTCGCCATGGATGACTGCAAAGGCGGATACATCCTGGACGGCTTTCCCCGGACTGTGCCCCAGGCGGAAGCCCTGGACACCTTCGCGAAGATCGACAGCGTCATTGAACTGGCGGTGGACGATCAGGTGTTGGTGGACAGGCTGAGCGGACGGCGCGTATGCCTGAAGTGCGGCGCGACCTATCATGTGAGCATGCTGAACGGCAAGACCTCCTGCGACAAGTGCGGAGAGGAACTGGTGCAGCGGGCTGATGACAAGGCGGAAACCGTGCTGAACCGGCTGGAAGTGTATCACGCCCAGACGGCTCCGCTGACCGGCTACTATGAGAAGAAAGGCCTGCTGAAGAAGATTGCCGGAGATCAGGGCATCGACGGCACTTTCGCGGCGATTATGAACGCGCTGGGAGCAAAGGCATGATCAGCCTGAAGAACACAGCGCAGATCGCAAAGATGCGTGAAGCAGGGAAGATCCTGCGGGAAGTGGAGGACGAGGTCCGGCTGGCTATCAGGCCCGGCGTGACCACCGCGGAACTGGACGTACTGGCCGAGAGGCTGATCCGGAAACACCGCGCCATCCCTTCCTCCCTGCATTATGAGGGCTATCCCTGCAGCATCTGCGCGAGCCTCAACGACGAGGTGGTGCATGGCATCCCCAGCGACCGCAGGGTCCTGAAGGAAGGAGATATCCTTTCCGTGGACTGCACGCTGCTCCTCGACGGCTGGCAGGCTGACTCCGCGTTTACCGCGGGTGTCGGAACCATCAGCAAAGAGGCAGAGAAGCTGATCCGGGTTACCGAGGAATGCTTCTGGAAGGCTGTACGCCAGTGTGTGGTCGGAAACCGGCTGGGCGATGTGGGCCACGCGGTCCAGGCTCATGCCGAAGCGAACGGATTTACTCCGATCCGCGAGTTTACCGGCCACGGTATCGGCAGGGAAATGCATGAAGATCCCGCCGTATACAACTTCGGAGAACCCGGCCGGGGCATGAGGCTCCGCAAAGGGATGACCCTGGCGGTGGAGCCGATGATCTCAGCCGGCGGATGGCACCTGTCCATCGACGAAGACGGCTGGTGCGCCCGCACCGTGGATCACAGCCTGACGGCCCATTATGAGCACACCATCGCCATTACGGAAGAAGGATTTCCGGAAATCCTGACCCTTCCCGGGTTCGACTGGGAGGCGCAGTGATGAAGGAACCTTTCACCTTTGAACCGGGCAGAGTGGTGGAAAGCATCCAGGGCCGGGACAAGGGCATCTTTTTCCTGGTGCTGGAAGCAGCCGGAGACATCGTGACGATTGCCGACGGCCGGCACCGCAGGCTGGAAAACCCGAAGAAAAAGAAGACGAAACATCTGCGCGCGAAACCGGTGCTGCTGGACCTGAAGGCCCTGAGGCCTGAAGGCGGAGCGCTGCAGGACAGCGACCTGAGAAGGGCGCTGGAAGCAAACGGTTTTGCCGAAGAACGCTCGCTGCGGAAGGGGGACTGATTCTTGTCCAAGAGCGACGTGATCGAAATGGAAGGCAAGGTTGTTGAAGCTTTGCCGAACGCCATGTTCCAGGTGGAACTTCAGAACGGCCACCAGATCCTGGCGCATATCTCCGGAAAGATGAGGATGAACTTCATCCGGATCTACCCCGGCGACAAAGTAACGATTGAACTATCGCCCTATGATCTGACCAGAGGCCGGATCACCTGGCGCAGCAAGAACTGATCCTGAAAGAGGAGGGTACAACGATGAAAGTTCGTCCGTCTGTGAAGCCGATCTGCGAAAAGTGCAAGATCATCAAGCGCAAGGGCCGGGTCATGGTCATCTGCGAGAATCCCAAGCATAAGCAGAAGCAGGGCTGAGCAACCGAAACCCGCACAGGCAATCGCCTGCGCGGGTTTTCCTTTTTTTGGAGAAACGGCTTGCCACAGAACGGCTGTATGAGATAAAATAAACAGGAACAGACAATCGAATTTTCCATATCGCGGGAGGAGACGTCATGAAGGTAGATTATTTCTTCTTCTATACAGAAGCGAATATCGTCTGCATTGTGATCCTCGCGATCCTGCTGATCAACGACCGTCTCCACAGCACAAAACAGGAAAAACAGATATGGTTCAACAATACGATCATCATGCATATCATTTATTTCGTGTCGGATATCTGCTGGGCGGGCGTGCTCAGCGGTCAGCTGCCGCGAACCCGCCTGCTGGTCGGCCTGTTCAATTTCACCAACTTTATCATGCTGAACCTGCTGGCGTTCGAGTGGTTCATGTATATGGCCGCGGCGGAAAACATGCCGTTCCGCAAAAGCATACGGCGAAGAAGCATGTGGCGCATTCCGATGACGGTTTCCATCGCGGTGATGGTGATCGCGTATATAGCGGCGCCCACGTTCTGGATCAATGAGAACTGCGAACTGAACGAATGGTATTATCCGCTGTTTATCTTTACGCCTGTTCTCTATCTGGCGGCAGCCTTCGTTATCTCCATGCGGAACGCCCGGAAAACGGAATCCCGGGAAGACCGGAAACTGTACCGCCTGATCGGTATCTATCCGCTGGGCGTTGTGGCGTTCGGACTGGTCCAGACCTTTGCCCTGGACGCGCCGCTGTTCTGTTTCGGCTGCACGATCATGATGCTGTTCTTCTATATAGAGAACATGCAGAGCCTGGTGTCCGTGGATTCGCTGACCCGGCTGAACAACCGGGGACAGATCAACCGGTACATGGAACGGACGCCATACCGGGAAAACTTCCGGACGGCCGTGATGATGATCGATATCGACCGGTTCAAGGAAATCAACGACACCTACGGGCACGCGGAAGGCGACCGGGCACTGGTCCTGGTTTCGGAGGCGCTGAAACAGGCCGCGGACCGGACCGGGTCGTCGGTTTTTATCGGGCGTTACGGCGGAGATGAATTCACGGTATTTATCCAGTGCGCGGAAGACGAGCCTGTTCCGGAACAGTTTGTTGATGAAGTCAGGCAGATCCTCACGGAGAAACAGGCGCAGAACAAACTGCCTTACGACCTGAAGATCAGCGTCGGATCCGATTCGCTGAAAGACCGGAATGACAAACTGGAAGCGTGCCTGGTCCGGGCGGACGAAAAGCTGTATGAAGATAAGAAAAAACGCAATATCGGCAGATAGGCCAGGAGCCTGAAGCCCGCGCGGGTTAACGCCTGCGCGGGCGCTCTGTTTTCAGTATCTTGTGGTTTCAGATAAAAATATTTACAAAATATTGCGATTGTGTTACAATGTGCCGGTATAAAGGAGGGAGAGCTGTGTACAGACGTTATTCCCAGGTGGGTAACGGCAATATGTCTATCTCACAGGTCAACCGGAACCGGATCAAGAACATCGTGATCATCATCCTGCTGATCGCGCTGGCCGCGCTGCTGGTGATCAGCCTGCCGAAGATGAGGACCCAGGATGAGGCGCGTTCCATTTATATCCTGCAGATGCAGCGGGAATGCAAAGAGGCGGTCGACGCGACCACCACGCTCAGCCGGACCGGCGGAGCGAGTTCGGCGGCGGACCTTTCCAAAATCCGCTGCAATATCCATTCCATCCGGATGATCAATTCCCTGAGCGCGTCCATGGGCAGCAGGCTGCTGGAGGACGATAACGCGCTGGTGACGCTGCTGAACCTGGTGGACCGGTACCAGCAGGGGCTTCTGGAGGGCGGAACGAACACAGGCGAGTACACGACCACGCTGCAGACCGGGCTGCTGGAACTGCAGGAGAAACTGGCCAATCTGGACTGATATAACGGGTGCGGCGCACCCGCTTCTTTTCATTCATAAACAGGGAGGAAGAGGCAGTGACTGACTGGGGGGAAAAGCTGGAAGAGAAAATCCGGATGCTGCCGGATTCCCCGGGCTGTTACCTGATGAAGGACGCCGGCGGCGAAATCATCTACGTCGGCAAGGCCGTCAACCTGAAAAACCGGGTCAGGAGCTATTTCCGGGACACCGCCCATACCCCGAAGGTGGCGGCGATGATCGCGCACATCGATGATTTCGACGTGCTGCTGTGCGAAACGAACCTGGAAGCGCTGATCCTTGAATGCAACCTGATCAAACGCCATAAACCCTACTACAACATCCTGCTGAAGGATGACAAACACTACCCGTACCTGAAAGCGGATATGCGCCAGCCGTTTCCCCGGCTGGAACTGTGCCGCCGCATGGAAAAGGACGGGGCGAAGTATTTCGGTCCGTATATCGGCGCGAACGCCGTGCGCCAGGTGATCGAGGCGGTACGGGACGTGTTTCCGATCCGTTCCTGCCGCCAGGCCCTGCCGGCCAAGTCCCCCCGGCGCCCATGCATGAACTACGACATCGGCCGGTGCCTGGCGCCGTGCGCGGGAAAGTGCACGGAGGAAGAATACTGCGTTATGATGGAAGGCGTGCTGAGCTTCCTGAGCGGCGATTACGAGAGCGTGCTGAAAAAACTGAAAAAGGATATGGAAGAGGCCGCCGCGGCCATGCGGTATGAAAAAGCGGCGAAGATCCGCGATAAAATCCGGGACGTGGAAGGCCTGATGGAGCGGCAGATCGCCCTGCGGACCGACCGGAGCGAGCAGGACCTGATCGCCCTGGCCCAGGACGGACTGGACGCGATGGTCCAGATCCTCTATGTCCGGGGAGGCCGCATGGTAGGCGGAGACCATTTTGCCCTGCCGCGGGAAGGCGGGGAGGATCCGGGAGAGGTCATCGCCTCTTTTATGACCCAGTATTATGAGCAGGCCGGCCTGATTCCGCGGAACGTGCTGTGCCAGACGCTGCCGGAAGGCGCTGCGGAACAGCTGGAAGCCTGGCTGCGGGAGAAAAAGGGCTCGGCAGTGACGGTGGCGACGCCCCGGCGCGGGGAAAAACACGAGCTGGTGCAACTGGCTGCCAAGAACGCGGAGGACGCTCTGCTGAAGCGGAATGCCCGGCGGACGGTACATGAGGAACGCACGGTGGAAGCGGCAAAGAACCTCGGGAAAATCCTGGGGATGGACCGCTATCCCCGGCGGATCGAAGGGTATGACATCTCGAATACCCAGGGTGAACAGAGTGTGGCCGCGATGGTTGTGTTCATTGACGGGGAACCGGCGAAGAAGGAATACCGGCATTTCCGGATCAAAACCGTGGAAGGCGCCAACGACTTCGCCTCCCTGTATGAAACGCTGGGCAGGCGGTACGCCCACGCCGCGCGGGAGAAGGAAGAAGGCGCGGCGGAAGGAAAGTTCACCGACCTGCCCGACCTGATCCTGATCGACGGCGGGCCGCAGCAGCTGCGCTTTGCCCGGCAGGCGATCCTGGATCTGGGGATGGAACCGCCGGCCATGTTCGGCCTGGCGGAACGGCTGGAAGAGATTTGGCTGCCGGACGCGGAGGAACCGATTCTGCTGGATCACCGCACGCCGGAACTGCAGCTGGTGCAGCGGGTGCGGAACGAAGCGCACCGCTTCGGCATCATCCACCACCGCACGCTGCGCGGCAAAGCCTCCATCCATTCACAGCTGGAGGATATTCCCGGCATCGGACCGGCAAGGCGCAGGGCCCTGCAGAAAGCCTTCGGCAGCCTGAAGGCGATCCGGGCCGCCGATGCAGACACGCTGGCCGCTGTTCCCGGTATGAATCGCGCCGCGGCGGAGGCTGTCTGCGCGTGGGCGGAGAATAAAAAATAAAGGTTGTCAGTACAGCGCATTTCATGCAATAATATATTGTTGCCCTGAAATCCTTCCGGGCAAACGGGAAGGGAGTTTTCCGCATGACTTCTTTATGGGTCAAGACCATCCGGAACCACCGGACAGACCGGCAGGCCACGGTGCCCTGCGCCCGGGCGGACGCCCATGAGGCGCTGCAGCAGGCCTGCCATGAGATGGATCTTCCCGAACCGCTGTGGCTGGACAAAAACGAACGGGAATGGGCGGAATTCGGCATGACCCGGTTCTTCCCGGACGCCTTTTTTGAGACGGTGCCCTTTGAACGGCTGGAGATTGAGTACATCGACCCGGACGCCCCGAAGAAAAAGAGCAAGGATCCGCGGAACGCATTTTGATAATTCATAGTTCATAATTCAGAATTCATCATTTTTTGAAAGACTATTTATGAGCAAGGAAAAGGGATAAAGAAGAGAATGGAACAGAGAGTTTACGAGCTGATTGATTCATACCGGGAGGATTATGTCGAAACACTGCAGCGCTGGATCCGGATCCCATCCGTGAAAAGCGACGCGGAAGAGGGCGCGCCCTTCGGCCGGGAGATCCGGAAGATGCTTGACCAGGCAATACTCGACGCGCGGAGACTGGGCTTTGAGGTCCGGGACTTTGACGGCTACGCCTGCGACGTGACGCTGGGCGGCGCGGAGGAAAAGATTGCCGTGCTGGGCCATCTGGACGTGGTACCGGTCGGAGACGGCTGGACGAAACAGCCCTTTGATGCCCTGATTGAAAACGGCCGGATTTACGGCCGGGGCACCAACGACGACAAGGGGCCGGCGCTGGCATCCCTTTTTGCCATGAAGGCGGTCAGAGAGGCCGGGATTCCCCTGAAGAAAAGCGTCCGTCTGATTCTCGGCTGTGACGAGGAGAGCGGATGGGAGGATATGGCTTATTACGGCGCCCATGAACAGATCCCGGAAGTGGGCTTCAGCCCGGACGCGAGCTTCCCGCTGATCAACACGGAGAAGGGAATGCTGGAGCTGGAGCTGCGTGCGCCGGAGGCAAAGGATGGCCTGAAGATCCTGGAGTTCGCCACCGGTGACCGGGTCAACGTGATTCCCGGCGAATGCAAAACCCTGGTTGAGGGCGGTGCGGAAACCGCCGCGAAGGTGAAAGCGTATGCGGAGAAAACCGGGCTGCCCTATACTGCGGAAGTCACGGACCGGGGCGTGCTGATCACGGCGACCGGCATATCTGGCCACAGCGCCTATCCGGAAGGAAAGCGGAACGCCATCGGCATGATGCTCCTGCTGCTGCGGGAACTGGGCGCGGAAGGCCCGGTCGCGACCTTAGCCGAGACGGTGGGCCTGGAAAGCGACGGACAGAGCCTGGGCTGTGCCTGCCGGGACGAGGTTTCCGGAGGACTGACCTGCAACATGGGCATCCTGCGGCTGGAGAACGGCGCATGGTACGGCACGCTGGATATGCGCGTTCCGGTGACCGCGGACCTGGAACAGCTCCGGGAAGCGGCGATCGCGCATCTGCCGGGCTTTGAGGTTGAATATTCCACGAAGGCGCCGCACCATGTGCCGGCGGACAGCGAACTGGTCAGGAATCTGCTGGCTGCCTATGAAGAGGAAACCGGCCTGGAAGGGAAGCCGCAGTCTACGGGCGGCGGCACCTATGCCAAAGTGCTGAAGCAGGGCGTGGCCTTCGGGGCGCAGTTCCCGGACGAGGAAGACCTGGCGCACCAGGCGGACGAATACGAGAGAATTGACCGGCTGATGCTGGCAATGAAAATCTACGCGAACGCGATCATCAGACTGGCAGCTGAATAACGCACAACGAACCGCGTCGTTCTGAACAAAGTGAAGGATCCTGATTACCAATAGGAGAGAAAAGCCATGATTACAGTAAGCAACGTTTCCCTGACATTCGGCGGACAGAAGCTGTTTTCCGGCGCGGACCTGAAGTTCCTGCCCGGTAACTGCTACGGCATCATCGGCGCGAACGGCGCGGGCAAATCCACGTTCCTGAAAATCCTGAGCGGAGAACTGGAACCCACGACCGGGTCTGTGACCATCCCGCCCACCGAGCGCATGAGCACCCTGAAGCAGGACCAGTTTATGTACGACGCCTATCCGGTAATGGACACCGTGATTATGGGCAACCAGCGGCTGTATGACATCATGAAGGAAAAGGACGCGCTGTACGCCAAACCGGACTTCAGCGAGACGGATGGCGAGAAGGCAGCCGAGCTGGAAGGCGAGTTTGCCGAAATGGACGGCTGGAACGCGGAGAGCGACGCCGCGACGCTGCTGACCGGCCTGGGCATCCCGGCGGACGAGCACACCATGCTCATGTCGGAACTACAGGCGGGAGACAAGTTCAAGGTGCTGCTGGCCCAGGCGCTGTTCGGCAACCCGGATATCCTGCTGCTGGACGAGCCGACCAACAACCTGGACAACCGCTCGGTGGCCTGGCTGGAGGATTTCCTGATGGATTTTCCCGGCACCCTGATCGTGGTCAGCCACGACCGTTGGTTCCTGAACAACGTCTGCACGCATATCGTGGATATCGACTATAACCAGGTGAAGCTGTACGTGGGCAACTATGACTTCTGGTACGAGTCCAGCAAGATCATGCAGGCCCTGATGAACGACCAGAAGAAGCGCCGGGAAGACAAGATCCGGGAACTGCAGGCGTTCATCCAGCGGTTCTCCTCCAACAAGTCTAAAGCGAAACAGGCTACCAGCCGCCGCAAGCTCCTGGACCAGCTGACCATCGAGCAGATGCCGGCGTCCAGCCGCCGCTATCCCTGGGTCGCGTTCACGCCCGACCGGGAGGCCGGCAAGGACATCCTGCAGGTGACGGACCTGAATTACACCCAGGACGGGGTGCAGCTGCTGAAGAACGTCTCCTTCCTGGTGACCAAGGGCCAGAAAATCGCCCTGGTGGGCAACGAGCAGGCCCAGACCGCATTGTTCCGCATCCTCGCGGAGGAGATCCAGCCGGACAGCGGCACGGTGAAGTGGGGCGTTACGATCTCCACGAGCTATTTCCCCAAGGACAACAGCAAGTTCTTTGACGGCTGCGACCTGAACATGATGAAGTGGTTCGCCCAGTATTCCCCGGAACAGCTGGAGACCTACATGCGCGGTTTCCTGGGCCGGATGCTCTTCAGCGGGGACGACGTCTACAAGCCCGTAAGCGTCCTCTCCGGCGGTGAGAAGGTCCGCTGTATGCTGAGCCGGATGATGCTTTCCGGCGCGAATTTCCTGATGCTGGACCAGCCGACGAACCACCTGGACCTGGAATCCATCACGGCGGTGAACAACGGCCTGATCAATTTCCCCGGCAACGTGATCTTTACCAGCCAGGACCACCAGTTCATCACCACCATCGCGGACCGGATCATTGAAATCCGACCGGACGGCACCATCGCCGACTATCTGTGCAATTATGAAGAATACCTCGAGAAACTGAAGGAAACGTTTGCACAGTAAAAAAATGTATGTTATACTAAAAAATGACCGTTTTAGTACGGACAAATTATACAGGAGGAGAATGCTCCATGAAATTCGGCCACTTTGACGACAAGGCGCGGGAGTATGTCATCGATACGCCGCGGACTCCGTATCCCTGGATCAACTATCTTGGCTGCGAGAAGTTTTTCGGTATCATCAGCAATACTGCCGGCGGTTACTGCTTCTATCGGGACGCGCGTCTTCGCCGCATCACCCGCTACCGGTACAACAACATGCCGGTGGACAACGGAGGCCGGTATTTCTATATCAACGACAACGGCACCGTCTGGAATCCCGGATGGAAGCCCGTCAAGACGGAGCTGGATGAGTATTCCTGCCGCCACGGCATGGGCTACACGATCATCACCGGCAAAAAGGACGGCCTGAAAGCCTCCCAGAAGAGCTTTGTGCCCATGGGTTACGACGCCGAGGTGCACCAGATCACCCTGACGAATGAATCCGGCGCAGCGAAGGACGTCATCCTGACCAGCTTCATTGAGTTCTGCCTGTGGAACGCGCAGGACGACATGCTGAACTTCCAGCGCAACTTCTCCACCGGCGAAGTGGAAGTGGAAGACGGCGTGGTTTACCACAAGACCGAATACCGGGAGCGCCGGAATCATTATTCCTTCTATGCCGTGAATAAGCCCATCGACGGCTTTGACACCGACATGGAAACCTTCCTGGGCATGTACAACGGTTTCGATGCGCCCCAGGCCGTCATGACCGGCAAGATGGGCAACTCTGTCGCCTCCGGATGGCAGCCCATGGCCGCCCATCAGATCAAGGTACATCTGGAGAAGGGCGAGGAAAAGAAATTCAACTTCGTACTGGGCTATGTGGAGCTGCCTGTCGCGGAGAAATGGGAAAAGAAGGGCGTCATCAACAAGAAGCCCGCGAAGGCTATGCTGGCTGACCTGTCCTCCGACGAGAACGTGGACAAGGCTTTCAACCAGCTGAAGGCCCACTGGGATAACCTGCTGAGCGCTTACACGCTGAGCTCTTCCGAAGAGAAGCTGAACCGGATGGTCAACATCTGGAATCCCTACCAGTGCATGGTCACCTTCAACATGAGCCGGTCCACCTCCATGTTTGAGAGCGGCGTCGGCCGGGGCATGGGCTTCCGCGACTCCAGCCAGGACCTGCTGGGCTTTGTGCACCAGATTCCGGAACGGGCGAGGGAACGCATCCTGGACATCGCCGCGACCCAGTTCCGTGACGGCGGCTGCTACCATCAGTATCAGCCCCTGACCAAGAAGGGCAACAACGACATCGGCGGCGGCTTCAACGACGACCCGCTTTGGCTGATTGCCGGCACGGCCGCCTACATCAAGGAGACCGGCGATTTCGGCATCCTGGATGAGGCGACGCCCTACGACTGCAATCCGGATGACTGCGGCACCCTGCTGGAGCATCTTGAAGCGAGCTTCATGCACGTGGTCAACAACCGCGGACCGCACGGCCTGCCCCTGATCGGCCGGGCTGACTGGAACGACTGCCTGAACCTGAACTGCTATTCCGACACGCCGGACGAGAGCTTCCAGACGTTCTCCAACCCCAACGCGCCGGATGAACGCGTGGCCGAATCCGTGCTGATCGCCGGCATGTTCGTGTCCATCGGACCGGAACTGATCGCGATCGAGCGCCGCCGGGGCAACGACGCCAAGGCGGACGCCTATCAGAAAGATATCGACGCCATGACTGCCGCCATCGAAAAGGACGGCTGGGACGGCGAATGGTTCGTTCGCGCCTATGACGCCATGGGCAACAAGGTCGGCAGCAAGGAATGCGAGGACGGCAAGATCTTCATCGAATCCCAGGGCTACTGCGTGATGGCCGGCGTGGGCGTGGAGAACGGCAAGGCTGAGAAGGCGCTGGAAAGCGTTCACAAGATGCTCGAGACCGAACACGGCATCGTGCTGCTGCAGCCCGCCTACAGCGAGTACCACATCGAACTGGGCGAAGTCAGCTCCTACCCGCCGGGATACAAAGAAAATGCCGGCATCTTCTGCCACAACAATCCCTGGATCATCGCGGCGGAAACCGTGGTGGGCCACGGCGACCGCGCCTTCGATCTGTACAGCCGGATCGCTCCGGCCTGGCGGGAAGAGATCTCCGATCTGCACAAGATGGAGCCCTACGTCTACAGCCAGATGATCGCCGGCAAGGACGCGAAGAACTTCGGCCAGGCCAAGAACAGCTGGCTGACCGGTACCGCGGCGTGGAACTTCTACGTCATCAGCAATTACATCCTGGGCATCAAGCCCGACTGGGACGGCCTGAAGATCGATCCCTGCATCCCGCATACCTGGGACGGCTACAAGGTCAGCCGCCGGTTCCGCGGAGCGATGTACGACATCGAGATCAAGAATCCGGACCATGTCTGCCGCGGCGTGAAGAAAGTGATTGTCGACGGCCAGGAGATCAGCGGCAACGTGCTGCCGGCCTTCGGCGACGGAAAGACCCACAAGGCGGAAGTTATTCTCGGATAATCAGACACCTTTCAGCCCGGGAGAAAAAGCTCTCCCGGGCTTTTTGTGCCTTTGTTATATAAAAAATGGTCAAAAAAATTCCAAAAATCACAAAAGAAAAGCAGGAATCCGGGAAAAAACGGCGAAATCTATATATCAGAAAGACAATAAAAGATGAAAGGGTGTGGTGCCGATGGCACACGATCTTTCACAGAACGGCGGACAGAAATGAAAGCGGTTCTGTGAGAATTCAGGATCCACAAATTTGAAAGGAGTCCATCGGATATATGAAACTTTCAATTCAGGCACGCAACATGTCGGTCAGCCCGGCAATCACCCAGAGGATTGAGAAGAAGACGGAAACCATGGGAAAGTATCTCTGGCCGGAAACAGAGATGCTGGTCAAGATGAGAAAGGAGAAGGATGACCGCCGGGTGGTGGAGATCACCGTCCCCATGGGAAAGAACGTGATCCTGCGCAGCGAGTCCTCCGCGGACGACAACCTGTTCCTCGCCATCGACAAAGCCCTGGCGAAGATGGAACGCCAGATCCGCAAGCACCGGACCAAACTGGGCAAGAACCTGAGAGAAGAAATCCCGGATGTGCCGGAATACATTGAGGAAGTATCAGAAGGAGAAGAGAAGGAAAGAAAGGTCGTCAAACAGAAGACCTTCCCCGTGCGGCCCATGAGCGTGGAGGACGCCGCCATCGAGATGGAACTGCTGGGCCACAGCTTCTTCGTCTTTGTGAATATAGACACAGACCGGACCAACGTCCTGTACCTGAGAAAGGACGGCGACCTGGGTCTGCTGGAGCCGGAAGCATAAACAGACTTCAACGTTCGGATAGGCAAATCAGGAAACGGCAGCGAGCGAACACAGCACGAGCGGCCCGGAAACCGGACCCGTGCACATCTGACGCGATTAGCGAAACAAAGCAGCGAGCCGAGACAGTAACCCCTGAGATCCGGACGAACAACCTGCCCCGGGGCCGCGCGGTGCGGCCCCACTTTTTTATCTTGAAGCGTTTCAAGGGATCTGTTATAATTCTCCTGTTGCGTATGAGGGAGGAGGCACGGGCATGCGGTGCAGCTGCAAGGAATGCGGAACCTACATGATCCAGGCGGAAAGCGACCATCTCGGCTGCGTCTGCCCGGAGTGCGGATACCGCTGCAACGACTGCCTGGGCACGGACACGGTGGTCAGCCGCGACCGGCTAAAAGAGCTGGCCTTTGATCCCCGGTTCAATCCGGAGAACCTGGCCGCCTCCTTTGAGGATACAGAAGATGAAGAATGGTACGACGATGGAGGATATGAACAATGAAGTGGTTTCTGGATGTGCTGCGCGGCATGGTGATCGGCCTGGCCAACGTGATTCCGGGCGTTTCCGGCGGAACGATGATGGTCTCCATGGGCATCTATGACAAGCTGATCTACAGTATCAACAACCTGTTCAAAAAGTTCAAGGAATGCTTCAAGATCCTCCTGCCTTACCTGGTGGGTATGCTGCTGGCGATCGTGCTGGGCGCTTTCGCGCTGAAAGCCGCGTTCAAGAACTATCCGCTGCCGACCAACGCGCTGTTCATCGGCCTGATCCTGGGCAGCCTGCCGTTCATCCTGAAGGAGATGAAGGGGGAGAAGATCGGCTGGCAGGGCGTCGCCGCTTTCGTGCTGCTTTTCGCGCTGGTCGTGTTCCTGAAGGCCATCGAGGCCAACAACGTGACGAAGATTTCCCTGAACATCGGCACCGTCCTGCTGATGCTGCTCCTCGGCGCGATCTGCTCCGCCGCCATGGTGATCCCGGGCGTCAGCGGCAGCATGATTCTGAAGACGCTCGGATACTATGAGCCTGTCGTGACGGAAGCGATTCCGAACCTGATCAAGGGCGTTACCCACGGCGACTGGTCCATGGCCCTGCAGAACCTGGGCATCCTGCTGCCCTTCGCCATCGGCATCGTGGCCGGCATTTTCGGCATCGCGAAGCTGATCGAAGTGCTGATGAAAAAATGGAAAGGCCGGACCTACTGCGGCATTCTGGGCATGGTCGTGGCGTCTCCCGTGGTGATCCTGATGGACGGTTCCATCTACGAGGGATTCAGCTGGATCATCTGCGTGGTGTCTGTCGTGGCGCTGGGACTCGGCGTCCTGATCGCCTCCAAGCTGGGCGGGGATCCTGAACCGGCAGAGGGGAAAATCGCGGCCTGAATTCCACGGAATAATCCTGCATAAAGAAAAGGATTTCTCCAAAAAAGTATTTGACATCCTTCCCAAAATCGTGTATATTTACAAAGTCGCCTGCGGGATAGACCGTGGGAAGGATGCACCGGGGTGTAGCGCAGTCTGGCTAGCGCACGTGCTTTGGGAGCATGGGGCCGGGGGTTCGAATCCCTTCACCCCGACTCAAAATCGCCTCGTACGTGGCTCCGTGGTCAAGAGGCCTAAGACACCGCCCTTTCACGGCGGCTACCCGGGTTCGAATCCCGGCGGAGTCACTTTTTCCTTTCCGATATGGGCCTTTAGCTCAGTTGGTCAGAGCGGCCGGCTCATAACCGGTTGGTCCGGGGTTCAAGTCCCTGAAGGCCCACAGTTTGGCCCGGTAACTCAGTTGGTTAGAGCGCCAGCCTGTCACGCTGGAGGTCGAGGGTTCGAGCCCCTTCCGGGTCGCCACTTTTCAGGTTGGATCCGCAGCAACGAGCTTCGTGCTGGCGTAGCTCAATTGGCAGAGCAGCTGATTTGTAATCAGCAGGTTGCGGGTTCGAGTCCCATCGCCAGCTCCACCCTTTGGGTCAAGAGGGAACTTAATATGGGTAGGTTCCCGAGTGGCCAAAGGGAGCAGACTGTAAATCTGCCGCTATTAGCTTCGGTGGTTCGAATCCACCCCTGCCCACACCTTGCGGGAATGGCGGAATTGGCAGACGCGCATGATTCAGGTTCATGTGTACGTACGTACTTGCAGGTTCAAGTCCTGTTTCCCGCACTCAGAGCCCTTGATTTTCAAGGGCTCTGTCCTTTTGTACCGCTACCGTACCGCTACCGTACCGCTACCAGATTTTTGGCTCCCGCCCGGGGAACCTTTTTTTCGTTTTGGCTCACAGATTATTTCGGCATATTCTGACTATAATCTTGCTGGTTACGGCAAAGGTAGGCCGGAGATCATGGACACGGTAATGATTCAGGCTGGCTTTCTTCAGGATCTTCTGGAATTCCTTCCAGATGGTCGGCTGAATGTAGTGATATCCATTAGGGTGAGTAAAGACCAATCCAGTAAAATCCCCTTCGTCCCACAGTGAGCCGGCGGCAAGCTTCTGCGAAGCCTGAACAGCGTTGTGATGCCTCAGAACATCCATT
>JBGUHQ010000013.1:0-22259 GCA_045112195.1 Christensenellales bacterium
CCTCTATGTGTTGATTTTATTGACTTCTCAGCACTTTTATATGACAAAATCCGAGGCCTTAACCTCGGACTTTGTCGACAGTCTGAGAGCTGGTCAGTGAACCAGCTCTTTTTTCCAGGGAATCGACTCCGCGGCGCCCGACCGGGTGACGGCGGCGCCCGCTGCGCGGGAGGCAAGCTCCATACAGGTTTGCAGCGGCTCTCCTTCCATGAGGCCGGCGATAAAATAGCCCGTGTAGGTATCTCCGGCGGCGGTGGTGTCCACCGCCTTTACCCGGACGGCATCCGCCCGGTACACTTCAACGCTGCCGCCCTGAACACGGTAAGCGGCGCTGCCGCTGCTGCCCAGGGTGACGAGCAGGGAAAGCCGCGGATACCGTTCATGCAGTTTTTCCCAGGCCAGGTCCGGCTCGGTTTCACCGCAAAGCTGTTCCGCTTCGACTTCGTTGACCAGCAGCCAGTCCAGCAGGGAGAAGTCGACCTCCTTCAGTGAGGCGTTGAAGGGGGATGGATTGAGAACGATATGCATTCCCTGTTCGGAAGCGAGTTTCACGATCAGCGGCAGGCAGTTGATCTCGTTCTGCAGGAGCAGCCAGTCGCCCCGGCTGAACCGGCCGATGACCCGGCGGACCTGGTCCTCTGTCACGCAGCGGTTTGATCCGCCGAAGAGCAGGATGCAGTTGGCGCCGTCCCGGTCGACCTGGATGACGGTATGCCCCTGGGCTTCCGGAACCGGGAGCAGGGATTCCGTGTCCACACCGTTCTCCTCCAGCATGATTTTCAGCATTTCACCGCCTGCGCCGAGGCAGCCGGCATGGCAGACCGGAACGCCCGCCCGCGCCAGCGCGACGGACTGGTTGAGGCCTTTTCCGCCGGCCTTGACAGCGCGGGAGGAAGCGGCCAGCGTCTCCCCGGGACGGACAAAACGATCCACATTGTACACATAATCCAGGTTCAGGGAACCGAAGTTCAGGACGCGCATGGAAGACACCTGCCTGTCAGCTTTTTCTCTTTCCATGATAAAACATTCCCATGCCATCCCGTCAAGTGCTTTTTGGACGAAAACCTATTGACTTAGAGTGGACTATAGCTTATAGAATCATCAGCAGAAGAAAGAAAACAGGATACACCCGTTCCGGCGGAGATCGTGGTAGGAGGAAGAAGCCGGACGGTGGAGAAGGGGAGCTATCTGTTCTGAAAAGCGGATCCGGCTCGCTTCTCTCCGGGTTTCATGGTATGATACCGTCAGAATCAGGAAAGGCCGGAGGCATACGGATATGAAGCACAAGGTACAGTATTACGAAACGGACATGATGGGCGTGACGCACCATGCCAACTATATCCACTGGATGGAGGAAGCCCGGATCGATTTCATGGATCAGATCGGGTTTCCCTACAAGCGAATGGAGACGGAAGGCGTTTTTTCCCCGGTGAAAAGCATCCGGGTGAATTACCTGAAGCCGTGCACCTTCGGCGATGAAGTGGACGTTACGGTGGGCGTGCAGGATTTCAACGGCGTGGTGATCACCATCACCTACGACATGCGCGTGAACGGGGAACCGGTTTTCAGCGGTACGTCGGAACACGTATTCCTGGACCGCGACGGGAAGTTTGTCCGGATGCGGCGCGTGATGCCGGAGTTTTGCGCGGCCGTTGAACAGCGGATCGGCAAACAGCCCGAACCGTAAGGCTCCGGACAGAAAACCGGTAAACCTTATCCAGCGCTCAGCGCTGGATTTTTATATTCATGATTGTTGACAAATACCCCATAGGGGTATTATAATGCTTTTGGGCAAAGATACCCCGGAGGGGTATTGAAGGGAGTAAACGACGATGCCGCATACAGAAGAAACAGGATGTGCCTGTGACCGTAAAAAGGTACGCGGGGAAACAGAGCGCCGCGACCTGATGAACCGCCTGAAACGGATTGAAGGACAGGTGAGGGGCCTTCAGCGGATGCTGGAGGAGGACGCTTACTGTCCGGAAATCCTGACGCAGGCATCCGCGGTGAATTCCGCGCTGAACAGTTTCTGCAGGGCATTGCTGACCAATCACCTCCGCACCTGCGTGTCGGAGGACATCCGCGCCGGCCGTGAAGATACGGTGGACGAGCTGATGGACGTGCTGCAGAAACTGATGAAGTAATCCTGAAGGAGAATCCATATGGAACAATACCAGGTGACCGGCATGAGCTGCGCGGCGTGCTCCGCCCGCGTTGAAAAAGCGGTTTCCGCGGTGCCGGGCGTGACCTCCTGCTCTGTGAGCCTGCTGACAAACTCCATGGGTGTGGAGGGCAGCGCGTCCGCGGCGGAGATTATCCGCGCCGTGGAAGCGGCCGGATACGGGGCGTCACGGAAAGGCGGCTCCGGGCAGACGAAGGGCGGAGAGGCGCCCTCCTGGGCGGACGCGGAAGCGCTGAAAGACCACGAGACGCCCAAACTGAAAAAACGGCTGCTGCTTTCCGTGCCGATCCTGCTGATCCTGATGTACTTTTCCATGGGGCATATGATGTGGCACTGGCCGGCCCCTGCGGTGTTTGACAACCATGTGTTCCTGGGGCTGTTTGAACTGCTGCTGGCTGTGATCGTGATGATCATCAACGGGAAGTTCTTCACGTCCGGCTTTTCATCCCTGTTCCGGGGCGCGCCCAACATGGATACGCTTGTGGCGCTGGGTTCCGGCGCCTCCTTCCTTTATTCGCTGGCGGAACTGTTCCTGATGATCCTGGCTCAGGGAGAGGGCAATCACGAAACGGTGATGAAGTACGGGATGAACCTGTATTTCGAGTCCGCGGCGATGATCCCGACCCTGATCACCATCGGAAAAATGCTGGAAGCCATGTCCAAAGGACGCACGACGGATGCACTGAAGGGTCTGATGAAGCTGGCTCCGAAAACTGCCCTCCTGCTGAAGGACGGTGTGGAGACGGAAGTCGGCATCGAAGAAGTCCAGACAGGCGATGTGTTTGTTGTCCGTCCCGGCGAGCAAATCCCGGTGGACGGCGTCATCCTGAAAGGCATGACAGCGGTCAACGAATCTGCCCTGACCGGAGAAAGCATCCCCGTGGACAAATCGGAGGGTGACCAGGTTTCCGCTGCAACAATGAACCAGCAGGGCTATATTGAATGCCGGGCGACACGGGTCGGGGAGGATACCACGCTGGCGCAGATTATCCGGACGGTGTCCGACGCGGCCGCGACCAAAGCGCCGCTGGCGAGAATCGCAGACAAGGTGTCAAGCGTCTTTGTACCGGCGGTGATGGGACTGGCGGCGCTGACGCTGATCGGCTGGCTGATTGCCGGGAAACCGTTCTCCTTCGCGATCGCCCGCGGGATTTCCGTGCTGGTGATCAGCTGTCCCTGCGCGCTGGGCCTTGCCACGCCGGTGGCCATCATGGTCGGCAGCGGCGTCGGCGCGAAGAACGGAATCCTGTACAAAACAGCCGCCGCGCTGGAAGGCGCCGGCCGAACGCAGATGATCGCGCTGGACAAGACCGGAACCGTGACGGAGGGACAGCCGAAGGTTACGGACGTGATTCCCTTCGGGAGGGACCGGGATGAGCTGCTGAAACTGGCCGCTTCCCTGGAAAAGAACAGTGAACATCCGCTGGCAAAAGCAGTGGCGGAAGCCGCGGAAGGGATGCGGCTTTCCGAGGTCACAGGTTTCGAAGCACTGCCCGGAAACGGCCTGCGCGCTGCGATGGACGGAAAGGAACTGCTGGGCGGCAGCCTGAAGTATCTGGCTTCAAAGGGACTGGTGACGGAATCCGTTGCCCGCCAGGCAAACGACCTGGCTGAAGAGGGGAAAACGCCCCTGCTGTTTGCGCTGGACGGCGAACTGGCAGGACTGATCGCGGTGGCGGATCCGATTAAACAGGATTCCTCGCAGGCGATCCGGGAACTGCGGAATATGGGTATCCAGACCGTGATGCTGACCGGGGACAACGAACGGACAGCTAAAGCGATCAGCCGGCAGGCGGGAACCGACCAGGTCATCGCGGGCGTCCTGCCGGACGGCAAAGCGGAGGTGATCCGCAGCCTGAAGCCGCTGGGGAAAGTTTCCATGGTCGGGGACGGCATCAATGACGCGCCGGCGCTGACGGTGGCGGACAACGGAATCGCAGTCGGAGCCGGAACGGACGTCGCCATCGACGCGGCGGACATTGTGGTGATGAAGAGCCGGCTGACGGACGTGACGGCGGCGATCCGGCTGAGCCGGGCAACCATCCGGAATATCCATCAGAACCTGTTCTGGGCGTTCTTCTATAACGCCGTCTGCATCCCGCTGGCAATGGGCCTGTACGGCATTGAGATGAAACCCATGTACGGCGCGGCAGCGATGGCGCTGTCCAGTTTTTGCGTGTGCATGAACGCACTGCGGCTGAACCTGGTCAAACCCCATGACGCAGGCCGTGACCGGAAAGAAAAGCAAATCCCCGCGGAAGCGCTGGAGGCAGCAGTTTCCGCGGTAAAAATGAAGGAGGACAAAACCATGACAAAGACACTGAAAGTGGAAGGCATGATGTGCGGGCACTGCGAGGCGCGGGTCAAAAAGGCGCTTGAAGCGATTCCCGGCGTGGAGAGCGCTGTGGCGGACCATACCGCGGGAACGGCGGTAGTCACCCTGAACGCGGACGTAGCGGACGAAACGCTGAAGGCCGCGGTGGAAGCCCAGGATTATAAAGTGCTGGGAATGGCATAATAAAAACCCGGGCCGTAATCATCACGGTTCCGGGTTTTTCGTTTGCGGGAATAAATCTTCCTGCTGTCAATGGTTTTTGTGACCGGGCTGAAATCCCAGGTGACGCGCCGCTGACGGTTGAGTTCCTTCTGAGCCTTCTTGCTCAGCTTGGATTTGGGGATAAACCTGGCCATAATCATCACTTCCTTTTCCATGGCCTGAAGCAATCATATCATTTTCCGGAATTGTGTCAAGAACGGCCGGGGCAGAAGCCCCGGCCGCTTATATAAAGAATCAGTCTGTTTCATCCACCAGTTTATGGTCCGGTTTCCAGCCCCACAGCGCTTTCTCGCCTTCCGGGGTGACGGGCCGGATCCATTTGCCTTTGTGCAGGTGAATCTGCATCAGCACATACCGGATCGGTTCATCCGCGTAGCACAGGGCGAAAACAACCAGCGTAGGCCATTTCAGCACCAGGCCGGATACGCATACGCAGGGCAGGACCATCAGGTACATAAAGACGATCTCCAGGACCGTACCGGTGGTGGCGTCCCCGGCAGAACGGAAGGTATCGTTCTGCGTCCAGTTGCCCATACGGATGACGCCGAAGGAAAGATAGATCAGCATCATGCCGAAGGCCAGGCGGAAGCTTTCCCCGTGCATGCCCATGACTGTCAGGATCGGCGTGTGCAGCGCGACAAGGGTAACACCCAGCAGGGCGATGATGCCCTGGCAAAGATAGACCAGCCGCCAGGCCCGGCCGAAAGCCCTGTCCGGGTGCCCGGCGCCGACCTCGGTACCGACAAGCACGGAAGCGGCATTGGAAAAGCCCGCGAAGAATCCGATGACCAGGCCCTCCAGCGTGCGGAATACCGCCAGGGCGGCAATCGCTTCCTCCGGCTGACGGCCCAGCACGATGTTGATCACCATGTTGCCGACGCCGATCAGCACCTCGTTGCAGAGAATGGGGAAACACTTTTTCAGATAGATCCGGATAAAGCGCCTGCTCCAGCGGAAATGGCGCCGGAATGCCAGCAGGTAGGGGTGCCTGCTGCGGAAAGCGGCAAACACAACCACCAGGCAGGAAACACACTGCGCCAGTACGGTGGCCAGCGCCGCGCCGCGCACGCCCATCTTCGGCGCGCCGAGGTTGCCGAAGATCAGAACCCAGTTCAGGAAGATGTTGGTCAACACGCCGGCAATGGAACCCCACAGCGGGAGCCGTACCTTTCCGGTGCAGCGCAGCAGGGCGGCCATAGCCATGGAAAACACCATCAGGGGATAAGCGAACCCGGCGATCCGCAGGTATTCGATTCCGATGGCCTGGATATGCGGCTTGTCTGTGTACATGCGCATGACGGCCTCGGGAAAACAGAGCGCCATCATGCCGAAAAGAAGGCCGACGGTCATCATACAGGTGAGCGTCAGGCCGTAGGAACGGTTGATGCCGTCATCGTCCTTCGCGCCGAAATACTGGGCGATAAACAGCATACCGCCGCCCACAAAGCCCCAGTAACCGGAGAACATGAGGGAAGAAAACTGAGCGCACAAACCCACGGCGCCGACTTCCGTCGTGCCGAGGGAGGCGATCATCATGGTATCCACCATGGATCCGGTGGTGGTCAGCAGATTCTGCAGCGCAACCGGAACCGCGATTACCGCGATTTTTTTCAGAAATGAAGCCCAGGGGAAACCGCTGTTGCGCATATCATACCTCTGCTGTATCTGATCATAAGTGATTCATTGCTTCCGGCCTGCCGCCGAAGGAGAAGGTTTTCTTATTTTACTTGATCTCAACATGCTTATCAAGGAATATTTATGCCGGTTAATGCGTTCTTTCATGATTTGACAGTTCATATGCGGTGTATTCGTGATCGAATTCGTATCCGAACTTTTCCGACAGCCGGACGGAATCCATGTTATGGGCGTCCCAGCTGGGATACAGACCTTCCTCCAGACAACGCAGGATCAGGGCGGCACAAGAGACCACGGCAAGCCCTTTGCGTCGTTCTTCCGGAACGGTATCCACCTCGATCTCGATGCCTTCCTTATATCTCGTATAGGAGGACGCACCCGAAACGATCCGGCCGTCTTTCAGGACCACCATACCCCGCCCCAGTTCCAGATACCTGTCTTTGCTTCCGAAAGGCGCAACGAAATCGGCGGTGACCGGATCCTGCAGGCACAGATCATACAGTTCGGCGTCGATGGGCCTCAGTTCATATTCCGCGGGCAGGCCGTCAACAATCTTCTGCAGGGCGGAGGTGTCAAACCGCGTATCCTTTTGGATCGCGTAGCGGGTAAACCGCCTGGCGTCCGGCCAGCATTCCTCGATCAGCGCGGCCCAGGAGCCATCCTGCGGCACCATGATAACAAAACCATCCGGCTTGCCGAGGACAAGCTCGCGGTCCGGTTTCCCCGCGACGAAGGCGAAGCACCCGACGGAGGCCATGGCGGAAGCGGGGTTCTCCGGATCTGTCACCAGGACCCGTCCCATCACTTTTTGCAGGCATGACCAAATCAGCGTTTCCTGCCATCCGTCAAAAAGCCCGGCGGCGAGTGCTGTGTTTTCCAGTTCGTAGATCATTTATCCGGACTCCTTTTCAACCGATGCTCTAACACTTGTACTGCATAAAATTCCCGTTTTTCACAAATCCGAAATCAGTATACAGCAGCACGCCCATATCGGAAGCGGTAATCTGTACCGATCCGCAGCCATAATCCCGGGCTTCGTTTACAACACGGGACAGCAGTTCCTTCGCGATTCCCCGACGGCGGTAGGCGGGATCGGTATACATACTGGACAGCAGGCCGATCCTTCCTGAAGGGCAGCTGAAATACGGCGGCTTTTCCACAAAAGACATTCCGCTGGTTCCGACAATTTTGTCTCCGTCCAGCGCAAGCCAGGAAACAAAGGTTCCGTCAGCCATGTGCCTGCGATAATAATCCACCAGCGAGGGACGCAGATCAAGGTCTTCGGTTGCGCCTTCTTCACGCAGCTGGGTGATCCGCATGCTGATGAACGTTTCAAGATCCTTCTCTGTCAGCTTTCTGTATGTGATACTCATCTTCCTGATCCTCCATCCTCATGACCGATTGGGCGATCTGGACATCGCCCTGCCGTTAACCGTCTCGAAACCGTATTGCTCATACAGGCCATGCGCGTCCCTGGTAAGCAGGAGACCACGCAGTCCGGCATATTCCGGCAAAGACGCGATATGGGATACCAATGCTTTTCCCAGACCCCGATGCCGGTATTCCGGATCGATAATCACGTCGCATAAATACCAGGTTGTCGCGTAGTCGCTGATGACCCGGGCGAATCCGACCAGTTTTGGCCAGTCCTCAAGGTAAATACCATAGCAGGACGAATTGTCCATGGATTTCCGGATTTGTTCTTTTGAGCGCTTGTTTGCCCAATACGTTGTTTTCAGGAGCCTGACAACCTCATCAAGATCAATCCGGTCTGCTCCTTCAACGATCCTGTAATCCGGTTTTCCGGCTTCCTGCAGGTTCATCTTCATATAGCCGCAGGTAAACGGAAAGAAATCAAACTTTTCAGCGCCTGTATGAACCGCTCCGAAGCGTTCATACCACTTTCGGAGCACAGTGTTTTCCTCCACAATGCTCAGGTTCATCACGGCGCAGCCGCGTTCCGCGGCTGTTTTCATCGCGTGCCGAAGCAACCTGCCGCCGATTCCATGGTGCCTGTATTCGGGGAGCACGGAAAGGCTTCCCAGTTCGCATTCGCTTTTATCCCGAAGCAGCAGGGAATAATAACCGCGGAGCCTGCCATCCTCCTCATCCAGATACATAAGCCGGTGCTCGCCGTCCATGTGCCAGGCCAGTCTCTCTTCCGTGGTGGCAAAGGCCGTGAACCGCGGCGCGTTCTCCCTGGTGAAGCCAAACTCGTCCGCGACGGTCTGAAAACTCTTCCTGATCAGATCCGCACAGGCTGAAAGCTCCTCACGCTTTACTTCTCTGATCATCCATCATGTCCTCCTGCTTACAATTCCAGCCGCATGAGCACGTTTTCCTGCCAGCCGCTGTTCCGTGAACGGAATCCTTTGGGATTCCTGCCATACTCAACGAACCCGACGCTTTTGTACAGTTCCGCTGCCCTGCGGTTGTCCGCGACGACTTCCAGCTCCAGCTGAAGATATCCTGCTGTCTTTGCGCATTCAACACAGGCCTCCGTCAGGGCGCGTCCAATCCCGAGCCCCCACCAGGCTTTCGCGATGCTGATGCCGAAGGAGGCCCTGTGTCTCGTCTTTTCCGCCGTGTTGATACAATTTATTCCTGCCATGCCGATGATCTTTCCATCGACCTCCGCCAGCAGCTCCGCGTTCCGGTCGCTTTCTTCCTTCTGTTTCAGGAATGCTCCTTCCTGTTCCAGGGTAAAAGTGACTTCTTCGGGATAGGTCGTCAGGAACTCTGTTTCTCCGTGGGTGAGAACGAAATTGTCCCATGCGCCCTGAGCGTCTTGCTCTGTTCCGTTCCGTATGATACAGGTCCTGCCGCCTTTCAGGATCACTTTTTTGCTGTATCTCATATGCTCATCTTTCTCCTTCCAGGGTATATGATCCGATTTCCCGCGTCGGCCAGAATGCGCATAAATGCAGCCGGACGATCCGGGCCATAAACGGAGTAAAGGATTTTACGAAAACCGGCAATGCCGCATGGACGGTCTCCGGTTCATCAATCAGAACGGTGGCATGCGGCGTCCACGGATACTGCTGCGGCGCGTCCGACCGGCAGGCCTCCTGGAGCGCGGCCAGTTCCGCGTTCTTTTCCGGGCCGGCAAACAGGACCTTGCCTCCGGCAAACATGCCGATATGGCTGAGATGCACCGGCACAGGCGCGAATTCCGCAGCGGCTTTCCGGGCGATCTCAGCGGCTTCTTTCTCCTGCTCCAGGGGAAAGGTTGACAGGCTGATATGGTAGGGAAGGCCCGGCGTCTGGACACCGATGAAACCTGCCTCCCGCAGGGAATGATACCATCCGGACATCCGCTCCTGCGCTTCATCGTCCAGATCCGCCATCAGCGTTAAAAACTGCTCCGCCATTATTCTTCCTCTCCTTTCAGCAACATCAAAAACCGTTTCCCATTCTGACTTATTCTCCATGGCCGGGCTTGCGTGCAACCGTTCTTCAACCATTTGCTGCCTTCAGATGGTATCCAACCGATCCAGATACGGCTTATACCGTGGATACTGGATTGCCAGCACCGGTTCCTCCCGGATCAGGCGAAGGAAAACAGCAGGTTCCATCCACTGATAATCAACGGTTTCTCCCTCCTGAAGCCGTACCGAATCCTTTGAGCAGTCCACCACCGCAACGAAAGCATAAACCGTCGACCGGGTTTCCGGTTTCCGGGTTACGCTGATAAGTTCCAGCTTTTCCGGCCTCAGGCCGGTCTCTTCCAGCATCTCCCGCCGTGCGCCTTCTTCCGGCGCTTCACCGGCCAGAGCGGAGCCGACGGCGCTGGCTTCCCAGCAGCCGGGATACGATTCCTTCTGGGAATCCCGCAGGGTCAGGAGGAAATCCCCGTTCCGGTGGCGGATGAGCACATCACAGACGATGTGGTATCTTCCTTTGGGAATCTCCTGAGCCCGGGAGCGTTCCCAGGTCTCCCCGGTTTTATTTCCCTGTTCATCATACAGATCCCAGATCTCCAAAGATACCGCCTCCGTTCCGTACTGTTTCACCGGATCAGTTCCCTCAAGTCTTTAATCTTCAGATAGTCCGTTTCCACGTCCGACGCCGGATTGGCGGCAATCAGGATCGGTGTAATCCCCATTGCGGCCGCGCCGTCCAGATTGCGGCTGCTGTCGTCAATGAACACGGTTTCATGAGCCGGCACGCCGCATTTGTTCAGCGCGTCAAGATACATGCGCCTGTCCGGCTTGAACGTGCCGAGAAAGCAGCTGAAGGTGGTAAAGGACAGATAAGGCGCGGCGCCGATATACTCCAGCTGCTGTTCAATGCTCGGCCAGGTATCGGAGATAATTCCGAGCTTATGCGTTTTGCTGAGCGTGCCCAGCACATCCTCGATTCCGGGGTAGGGAATATAGTTTTTCATATTGCAGGCCCGGTCCCGGGCAATCTGATTCAGGTTTTCATCAGACAGGCCGAGATTCAGATGATCGGAAATGATGGAATAGAACTCATGGAACTGCCGGATCTCAGCATCAACCGTGGTAACCAGATGATTATCGGTGAGATACCGCAGCCCCACGTCGAAGGCCTTGCTGATTTCTTCCTTGCTTTTCTTTTTCAGCTTTTCACCGGCCAGTTCCAGGAACTGATTGGTGAACATCCAGTTTCCTGACGCGGGGGCGTCCAGTGTATATCCCACGTCAAAGAAAATTACTTTCTTATCCTTTAACAGATCAATCATGCTGTCCTCCTGCCATTGCGTCAGTTTTCTTCCAGAATCCTTAATCCTTCCCTGTAATCCTGTCCCAGGATTTCCTGGGCCTTTGAAAAATCAAACTTCTCATGAAGCCGGTCATGCACCTTCAGGAGTTCCTTTTTTCCGTGATTCCGGATATAAAGCGATTGGGCCTTTGCCGCGTTCGCGCCGTCGTTCGACGGGATATAGAAGCCCTTTTCACAGGCCTCCAGGCCTTCGCAGTCATAGCAGCCGTCAATTCCTTTTTCCATACAGCACTTTACGTTGGGGCAGATTCCGTCCGGTGAAACAGTCGCGAACGAGCAGGTGTTATATGCCGTCCTGCAGGATCCGCACCACTCTCCCAGGAAACAATGGTTGCAGGAGAGGCCGCAGTAAGCGACGGGATCCACGCCCTTTCTCGCCAGTTTGCACAGCCGGTTTTTGATCCGCTGCATGGCTTCGATATGCATGATCCAGTGCCTGCTGAAGGGCATTTTAATCAGGCCCCGGACATCCTTTCCGCACCAGTAATCAATCAGCCAGGCGGCGTTATCATCCTCGCTGACGCAGCCGGAGCGCTTCAGCTTTCCGATCATTTCTTCCCCGAACTTCCGTTTCAGATCGGACCAGGAAAGGCGCAGCAGGATCTGTTCGGTGGATTGCTTTACTTCCTGCGCGTACCGGTACAGTTCCCGGACGTCCAGCTTCCCGGAGAACGCCGCGATCTCATCCCCGGCCAGTTCGTTGCCCGTCGTGATGATCGGGGAACCAACGGAACGGTCAAATCCCTGCGCAAACAGGACTTGCTGATCTTCCGTGATCATCTCATGCGCCACAATGTCTTCAATCCGGAAAATATGCCAGATGGAATAGGCCAGCGTCTTGGAATGATAGCCTTCTGCGCCTTTAAAGGGCATTTGCCGGAAGGCCTCTTTCGGATAAGCGTTCACAATGTGGGTAATCTGTTCAAACAGGCTGTCCCTCAGCTGAATCAGTTTCCCAACCGCGTCCCTGAAGGTTGCCTCTTTTGAGAGCAGCGCCTGCATTTCTTTGTTCATTTCAGACCAGTTCTTATCCATCCTTCCGGGCCTCCTTCTTTATTCCGGGCATGATGCCATTTCGAATCATTCTGTATTTTTACGGTTTCCTTGCAAGCTGCATATCGATCGTATCATATACGGAGATGGTTCCGCCATACCGGACGATCGTATCCTCGACCGCGTCGAAAAAGCGTTCCCGGGTATGATCCTCCATGGCGATATGATCTGAATAGGTTCCGATCAGCATCCTGTATTCGGCGGCGGTCAGGACCCGAACCCTGCGGAACAGCTCATACCGTGTTTCTCGGAAACCGTACCTGTCCGCGATCCGAGCCCGTTCAGCGGCCTGTTCCTCCGAATATACCGGGTACTGATCCGGTTGCTTCTTGCCGGTGTAGTAGGTGTAGTAGTGTTCCGCGTAGACGCGGTTGATTGCATCAAAGAGTTCCGGATTGTCCCCGGCCCGGTACGGATGATTGGCAAAACGGGCGAAGGCGCCTCCTGACTTCAGGATCCGGAGAACCTTCGGGTATCCGATTTCCTCGGGCACCCAGTGAAACGCGGACGCTGAGTAAACCAGATCGAAAGCACCATCCGGAAGGGCGGCGTCTTCGAATTTGCCGGTGATCACGGAAAAGCGGGGATAGTCGCCGAACTTTTCCCGGCACAGCTGCGCCAGCTGATCGCCGTATTCCACCGCGGTCAGCGCGCATCCTGTTTTCAGGATGGGCAGTGTTGCCTGGCCGCCGCCGATGCCGATTTCCAGAGCGCTGCGGGAACCATCCAGAGGAGCATAAGCAAACAGCGCCTGATACAGTTCGTCCGGATAACCGGGCCGAATCTTTTCATATGCGTCTGCTACGGTATTGAACGTCCATTCTTTTCCGGAATTCACCGGCATAAGCGGAAACACCTCCTTTGTCCAACTGCGTTTATCAAAAAACCGCTTATCTGTCAGAGATAAGCGGCTGGTTGACTGATACGGGTATACCAACTACTCTTCCCTGAACTTCCGGAATTCGGATACAACAACAGTGCGGACATGCTTCATAGTGTTCGCAGGCAGTACGGTTTCAAATCCGAACCAGTTCATGGGAAGAGCTCCTTTCCGAAAGTTTTGCTCAATATACTATGGAAAACAAGGAATGTCAAGCATTTACAGATTGACCACATACTCCGCGAGCGCAAGCGCGATGCTGAAATGCCCCGGATCATGCTGCGTGTGTTCGATCTGCCCCTTTTCCTTTCTGTTGGTCCATTCAGGCGCGTCCAGCAGGTCTCCTCCCGTAAAGAACATATATACTTCCAGCCCGCGGAAATCACAGACAGCCTGCACGGCAGAACCTTCCATTTCCACGGAAATGCAGCCGTCCGCTTTGTGCCGTTCGAAGCTGTTGACCGTTTCCCTGTAGAACGCGTCCGTGGTCCAGGTTTTTCCCAGAACGTAAGGAATCCGGTTCTGCTCCATAAACGCTTTGACGACATCGTGGTTTTTGATCCGGATATAGTCCGACGCGGGCGCGTAGTGATAGGACGTCCCTTCATCCCGGTAGGCTTCCGTCGGGATCATAATCTTTCCCCTGGCGATTTCCTTATCCAGGCAGCCCGCTCCGCCGAAATGAATGATTTTTCGGGTGTCCAGGACGGTGGACAATTCCTCGATGGGCGCAATGCAGGCGGGAGCGCCCACCCAGGTCCGGTAAAAGCCGAACCGCTTTCCATGGTGCTTCAGCAGGTATACTGAAGTCGGGCCGCAGCCCATAAAGAAGTCCCCGACTTTTTCGCAGTCATAGTGAGCAACCACAAACTTTTCGATCTCCTGGGAGAAGGTAAAGACGGCCGCGTCCACCTGAACGGCATGCTCATTCTTCTGTACGTTGATCTTGGCAGGGGAGCTGTTATCAAAGGAATCGGTTATCATTGAAAACACCTTTCTCTTCTGAAGTTAATGTTTCTTTTGCTTTGGCGCCGGAAGCTCGTCAAACATGGCTGTCAGCAGTTCATTGAGAAACTCCCGGTTATCGACATTATCAACCAGCAGCATTTCTTTTGCGCCTTCATAGGGGAGCTCCCGTTCCGCGTCCGGCATCATGGCCAGGGCGGTTTTTGTCGGCTTGACCAGGAACCGGTCGTCATAAATGCCGCCGACGATTTTCCCGCGCAGGTACAGGATATATTCTCCCATCATGGGTTTAAACGTGATCCCTTCCAGCCCGGAAAGCTGTTCCAGGATGAAATCCAGGTATTCCTTATTCGACGCCATGGTTGCCTCCTGCTTTATTTCTTTTCTTTAAAAGTTATTTGTTTACTTGTCTTTTTCTTCATATGGTTTATTCCAGGACCCGATCTCGATCAGGTGGCCTTCGGGATCGGCGATATAGCAGGTCCTTTGCCCCCATGGTTCCGTTTCAGGAGGCAAAACAGGTGCCGCGCCGTTTGCAACGGCATGCCTGAAAGCCTCATCCACTTCATCAAATGTATCCACATAAAGAGCGATTTCGGAATGACCGTTGAGTCCCTTTACATACTCATACCGGTGATGTGTCAGATCTTCAAAGTCTTTCCTGCCGTACAGCAGGAACAGGGTTCCGTCCTTCACAAGATATACATTTCCGGCTTCTTCCGTTTCTTTGATCTCAAAGCCCAGAACATCCCGGTAAAACCGGATCATTTTCCCCATGTCATTCACCAGCAGTCCAAATCCATCCAGTCGCATTATACGATTTCCCCCTGTTCTTTCAGTTTTTCTTTACTTCTGATTCGAGTATTTCTATTCCTGTATTATCACAGTCTATCTATTGTTCTTTCTGACCTCAGCCATTTCCGCAATCAGTTCGTCTAATGGGCGATATTCGCCGCCCCACCATTCAAAGACATGCATGCCTTCGTCTTCCATGACGGGACCGGTCAGTTTCATTCGGACACCAAGTTTTCCAAGCAAGCCCTCCCTGTCCACAGGGATCGCATCGTTTGGCGTCAGCTTTGAAAACTCTTCATAAGAAACGCCGAAGACGATGTTTTCAACACCCAGGGACGCGATTGCGCAAAGACAGCGTTCACAGGGAGCACAGCTGGTATAGAGCGTGGATTCCTTCAGAACGGGATCCGAATACCGGTTCGCGCATTTATGAACCAGGTTAAATTCGGCATGACCGAAGATACCCTTTTCCCAGTCGGCTGTGTTTTCGGCTTCCTCCAGGATTTTCCCGTCATGGACTATTAAGGCGCCGAAGGTGTCAAAGCCTTTCTTTCCTGCCTGAATTGCCAACTCGTAACATCGCTTCATGTATTTCTCGTTAACCATATGCTCCTCCTGATGCTTGCTGTTTCAAGTCAGCAGCGCATTTCCTGCTCGATTGCCAGCGCGGCTTCATACAGCCGGTATTCATCACAGCCGTACAGGATCACAGCCTGATTTACACCGGCGTCTGTTTTGTCCGGCGCGGCTACGGTGACTGAAGGCAGTCCGCAGAAATGCATGATGCTTGTCGGCCCTGCCATGAGGACAGCGTCATATTCTCCGATCTCCTCCGTAACGCGGGCAATGGTTTCTTCGCGGATCTTCAGGGCCTCCAGGTAGGGTTCTCCCCGGAGCCCGCCGGGCGTCTCGTCCAGCGCGGCCCGTAAATAGGAATCTCCATATTTCATCATGGTATCCGGATGAGTTTCATAATACTCCACAATCTCGGCCAGGGTTTTCCGTGACGCGGAAGCATGTGCCAGGTAGGTTTCCAGCATGGGCTTGAATTCCCACCGCATGATCGTTACCAGTTCCGGCGGGGGCATCTGGGTGACGTTATCAATAGCCGCGCCTGTTTTTTTCAGCCGTTCCGGGAGCGAACGGATGAAACGCCTCTGATCAGCGGGAAAGGCGGATTGATTGGCCAGGTTTACCGCGATCCGAAGCCGATTGGTTTCCTTTGGTTTCAGTTCCGGTAACGGCTCATCCCGCATCGCGGAATACAATTTCAGCGCATCTGAAACATTTCGGGCCATCGGGCCTGCGCTGTCCAGCGTTTTCGCGATGGGAATGATTCCTTCAGAACTCAGTACGCCGGCCGGGGGCTTCAGTCCGCAGATTCCGTTAAACATTGCACAGGCAGTAATGGAATGACAGGTATCCGTCCCGACCGCCATCGGAACGACTCCGGCGGCAACGGCTGCAGCGGAACCGGAGGAAGACCCGGAAACGTCCAGTTCCGGACTCACCGCGTGAAGGACCTGGCCTCCGCGGGAACTGTATCCGCCCGGCATGTCCTGTGTAACATAATTGGCGAACTCCGTCATGTTGGTTTTGCCGAGGATTACCGCGCCATTCCGCCGTAGATTGCGGATCACCGGCGCATCAGAGAGAGCGATATTATCCTCCAGCGCCAGGCTGCCCGCGGTGGTATGCAGGCCCTTTACATCGATGTTGTCTTTCACAAGGACCGGTACGCCCCGAAGCGGCAGATTACGGCTGCTGCTTTCATCCATTGCTTTTGCCTGTTCGGCAGCCGTCTGATCAAGCTCCGCGATACAGTTCAGACCGTTCTTTCCGCCGACCTCTTCAGCCAGAGCCAATGCTTTTTCAGTCTGATTCATGTTTCGTTACACAACCTCCCGGGTTGGATTAATCCTTTATCAGTTATTTGATCGATCCATCGCATCATATTACCCAATTCTTATCCTTTTACTGTTACCGTACACAGTCTCCCGCGCAGGACATAACCGATCTTTTCATAGCAGGCGTTTGATGCCGTGTAGTCTGCATCTGTATAAAGCATAGGGGTGAAGCCGGCTTCTTTTGCGATCGTGGTTACCTGGTATACCAGGTTTTCTGCATAATGCTTTCTCCGGTAGGCCTTCTTTGTAAACACCAGGTTAATCGAGGCCATTGTACCGCTGGGAGCATATTTGCAGCTTGCGACACTGATTCCCTGAGCATTCTTCCACAGGAACATGTTTCCGCTGTCAATAAAAGTTTGCGCATCCGCACGGTAACCGGCTGCGTCTTTCCGGTCAATCTCAATCTCCTGATGGAACACATCCAGGAACTCTACCAGTTCGTCCAGATCTTCCGCGGTACAGCGGTGGATATCACCGTCTGCTTTCACGGAAGGAGTAACGGGTTTCGGACAGTCATAGGCAAACATGTTCGTAGATACAGATAATTCTTTGCCATCTTCCGTAGCTCTGCGAATCATGTATTCAGCAAGATCATACTTTATGTTAAAGCGCTGGCCGCTATTTACAAAGCCGTTCTCCGAAACCAATCTGTATGCTTTCTCCATGATCTCAGCCGGCGCGCCATCGGCAGTCCAGATCCATACCGGATAAGGCTCGCCTGTATAACAGACAATCAGGTTTTCATGATCCGACAGGAGCAGGCGGCAGCTGCCTCCGATGATTCGGTGAAGTACAAAGAATGTATACCTGTCGTGCTCCAGCAGTGAGAAATCTCTTTCATCAACAAAAGTATCCATATGCTCATCCCCAAATCATCGTTCAGTGTCAATGCTTACAGAAATCAGCCATTTCTTCTTCCAGCAAAGCGAACACTTTGGCTACCAGGTATCCGTCCGCGATCGCGTGATTCAGCCGGACGCTCACAGGCATCATCAGCCGGCCGTTTTCCTCCCTGTACTTTCCCCAGTTAACAATCGGGGCGAAAAACAGATATCCGTCGGGAAGCTCTATGTTCAGGGAATCATAGGACAGCCATGATATGAAGGACGCGTCAAACCAGTTCGGGTGACCGGTCATATCCAGGCCGTATTCCCGTGTCTGCTTCGCTCTTTCCACATCCTCAAGGGCGTTGCGGTAAAACAGCTGATAGTCTTCCGTGTAGGTTGTGTAAACCGGCGTGCAGGTCTCCGTGTCCTCATGGAACACATATTGCGTCGGGTTAATCTGATCATAACAGATCAGTTCATCCGTCTGCCACAGATATCCCATCCGGTAATCGTCCCGGGAATTGAGGACCTTTGTTAGGAGATACAGGAAGTTGATATAAAACTTCGTTCCTGTCTGTTTAGACCAGGCCGCGAGATCCGTTACATCCACCCGTGCCGTCATGGATGTGGAACACTTGCAGTCTTCCGAGAAATGGCGGAAAACGCCTTTGCGGTAATAGGTTTCCCTGTCAATAACCCGATAGTTATTCATTATCTTACCCCTTTGTGAGTTTACTCAGCCAATCCTTCCTGGAAATGACCGAGACGTGTGTGATTCCGTTTGCCTTATCCGGGTATTCGCAGTCAAAACGCATGCCGATGGATTCCGCGGTCCTGATGGAAGGTTCATTGGTATATTTGCAGTAAGAGTACAGCGCAGGGTATTCCGTGTTCCGGAATGCCCAGTCGCGGACGGCTTTCGCGGCTTCTTTGGCATAACCCTTATGCTGACAATCCCTGCGGATGTGGTAACCGATTTCAGGCAGCATCTCTCTATTGATATTCTGCAGCGTCAGTCCGCAGTCGCCGATCATTTCTCCCGTTTCCTTCAGGCAAACAGCCCAGAGACCGAACCCGTTTTCCCTGTAGCGGTTCATGTTCCGCTCGATCCATTCCCTGACACGCGAATCATCGAAGGCATACGGATAATGCCGCATGATTTCAGGATCAGCCAGCACCTGATACAGCGCGTCAAAGTCTGCCGAATCCATTTCCCGGAGGAACAGCCTTTCTGTTTCGATGAATCCTTTCATTTCTGTGGTTCCTTGCTCAACGGTTCGTGATTATAACGAAAAGGATAAGTGTTCTTTTCCTTTTTCCCCGGACAGGTACGTGATTGCTGTAAATATATCATATGCTTGAAACTCTGACAACCGAGACAGGGAAACGTAAAGAAGAATTGGAGTCGTGCTTTCAGGGTCACTGAAACATGAAAGCATAAAACAGCAGCTGCCATCCGCGAAAGCGTCCCGTATAAATCTGTGGCTGCCGGGTTGCAGCCAAAACCGATAATGAATTCAGAAAGAAGGAAGATACTGATATGAAGAAGCTGATTGCACTGCTGCTGGTTCTGTGCATCTCTGCTGCTGCAATCACCGCGTTCGCAGAGGGAACCGTTGAAAAAACCTATGCTGATGAGCATCCCGGCGTACTTGCGTTCGATTCCTACTGGGTGTCCGGCGACGCAAACATCCGCATTGACGCCGGCCATACGGACGACGGATATGAGATCGTGGTTGTTGAAATGACCGGTGAAAACACGTTCAATTCCTGGGAGTACCTCCTTTCCTATGACGAGGAGACGAAATCCCTGGTTGCGGATGGAAACGGCATGAAGTCCGCTAACGTCTTCGATGAAACAGGGACGATTACCGATTCCGAGTATGAATATGAGGACGGCAGCGCCCGGTTCTTCATCAACGACCAGGATCAGCTTTGCTGGGCGGATGAGAAGGAACCCACTTTTGAAGCAACCACCTTCCACCGGATCGGCCGGTTCCCCGGCGTCTACAACTGCGACCAGGCCAAGCTGAAGGTCAACTGGGCCGGTGAGGACCTGATCTACGACATGTGGCTGGACAAGCCGGAAAACGACTCCCAGGCCTGGCACTGGTCCATGGGCGGGAATTATGACCCAGCAGCCAATACGCTCGTAATGAACGGTTTCAGGCTGCTGTACACCTACAAAGCCGACGGCGAGCTGGATCTGGACGCGGATCAGCTGGACGAAGAGGTCAATGCCGTTTTCGCCTTCGATGAGGAAGGGTATCTGGTCTGCACGGAATCCACCGATCCGGCCATCATGGGTATCAAATTCGAACTGGATCCGGAAAGCTACGGTATGTGGGCATGGGTATTCTGAGTCTGAAGGAGATAAGGGGATAATAAGCCGGTGGGCAGAGAGGTCGTGGAAACAGGGACGCTCTTTTTCTCCGGAAAACGCGCAACATACAAAAAAACACAGCCAGATCCAGAGAGATCTGGCTGCGTTTTTTCGTCTGTCTACTTGAATTCAGTCATACCATATGCAAACAGTCTTTTCAGATCCGTCCAGGCCATATTCCGGGTCCGGCATCCCATCACAGCGGCAAGCAGGGTAATGCCGTTTTCCTGATACGCACCGACATAGCAAAAACCGGCGGAGGACGTATACCCGCTTTTCACCCCGGCCGCATGGGGTATATAATACTCTGATTCGGGATCAAAGATTTCCCATTTCAGGTTCAGGACCAAAGGATCACGTTTCTCTGTTGCCGGCAGGGTGTATTTCAGGCAGGTAACAATCTCGCGGAAGAGGGGCAGCGTCAGCCCATACCGCGCGGCTGTTACAAGATCCCTGGCAGTTGTATAGTGTTCATCCGCCGAATAACCATGTGCATTGACAAAGTGTGAATGATCCATTCCCAGTTCCGCCGCTGTCTGGTTCATTTTTTCCGCAAATGCATCTGTACTCCCCGAGCAAAGAACCGCGACGGCATTGGCTGCGTCATTGCCCGAGCGGATGATCATCGCGTAAAGCAGATCCCGCATCGTCATTGTTTCGCCCGGGAAAACCGGAACAAGGGTACTGTCTTTCGGCACATCGGCAGCAGCATCGGGAATGACGACTGTTTCATCCGGGTCGCATAAAGAAAGAGCTGTCAGAAACGTTATGATTTTTGTGGTGCTGGCTGGCTCAGCCGGCTCATCCGCCGCTTTTTCCAGCAGGACTTCTCCGGTTACCGCATTGATCAGGCAGACGTTTTTCGCATAAAGCCAGACGTCTCTCAGCTCTTCCGGATGCGTATCGTCAAAATAGACAGGTGCTTCATATCCATATACGCTCAGATCACTCATCAACAATGAATATTCGGAAACGGTGAGCTTTCCATCCTTATGAACCTGATCAGGGACCTGTCCGGCCAGCCACTCTTCAAAAGCCATGACCGCAGTTTCCGTATTTGCGCCAAACTTTCCGTCAGCACTGTCCTGAAGCAGATTCAGCTCTATCAGTTTTCGCTGCGCTTCCTTTACCCGGGTGCCCCAGCTTCCTCTCAGCAATGTTTGCAACAGTCTGCTGTTTTCCTCCTGCATAATCAGGTTAACCGATTTTTCGTCCGGGGATCCGGTTAATTTCACATCATATCCGTTTTCAGCCAATAACGTCTGCGCCAGCAGAATCGCGGATGAGGTCTTCTCTCCTAAAACCCCGTCCGCTTTTCCGATCTCATATCCCAGAAAAAGCAAGCGTTCCTGTAATCTTCTGATATCTGCCTTCTCCGCGCTCACCGGGAGAGAAAAGAAAGACAGACAAATAACCAATATAACGCACACCATTCTTCTGATAAAAGCAACCATAACGTCCGTCTCCTGCCATCTGCTCAAAAGGAATAGATCACATTTGTTCTCTAATAATGACGCCCTACACATAATTATTCTTCCCTTTGGAAGTTGTCAGACAGACTTTATGCAGAATTCGATTTCGTTTGCTCAATGGCGGCCTGAAGCTCCTGAAATGGGCTTGCCATGATACTGTTCTGCAAGCAACTTTAAGATTGACATTTTGGGATTGAAAAGGTAAGATTTTTGTTCGGAAGCCAGATTGTAACGCAGTCAGTGTTTCCAGCCAATGCACCCGTAGCTCAGTAGGATAGAGCGGCCGCCTCCTAAGAAATAGACGAACGCTCGCAAAAGAGCTATAATCCGAAAAGGGTGCGGAGTTCGAGCCCAGCCGAGGGCGCTGAAAATTCTAACAGAAGCGCACGGAGCAGAGTTCGGAACCAACCGGGTGTGCAAGCACCAAAAACCCCCGATTTTCGTTAGAAATTGACCCGGTTTTTCTAATAAAACCCGCCAATTTCGTGAAGCTTCAAAATGCCGGAAGCGTTATAAATCAAGGCATGCACCCGTAGCTCAGTAGGATAGAGCGGCCGCCTCCTAAGTGGATGGTGACCTGACACCTTTGAGCGAAGGAAAAATCAGGTTCTGAGTTCGATCTGATTCGGGTGGCTGCAAATTCCATCTTGAAAACGAGTCGGATTTGTAGAAAATGGTATTTCAGAACTCGGCGGATTTGCCAGAAGATCCGGAGAAGAAATTCTCAAATTCTGGAAGTCGTCGTCGAAAGACGAAACGGCGCTAACCGTTGAAAATCAACGGCTTGCACCTGTAGCTCAGTAGGATAGAGCGGCCGCCTCCTAAGAAAGCAACGAGCGGTCGCCAAATCCAG
>JBGUHQ010000014.1:0-12932 GCA_045112195.1 Christensenellales bacterium
GCCAGAGAGATAATCCAGCGCCATGAGCACAATCAGGGCAATCAGCATACCGTCCACACCTCCCAAGAACCAGCCAATCCATCCGCCAATCGCGGTGATGGCTACCTGAATCTTTGCCCATATCAGGTCAATCGAAAAATCACGCATTGGTTGTTCCTCCTTGTATTTTGATATGAAAAAACCACCCTGGGTGGACAAGGTGGTAGTTTCCAGAAAAGAGCGATCAGACCCCAAATGCAAACCAGTCAACAGCACGGCTTGTCGAGAAGTTGCCGCCGACCACGATACTGCATCCGCTGGTTGTCTTGCTGTGTACCTTGATCGCGCCGTTATCACCCGACCAGTTTGAGCCTGTGGTGGAATAGGTCACCAGTACCACAGGAACCGAAGTGAAGCCTGCGGATGAATAGTCCACCGATGTGGCGCTGCTGCCGTTGATGGATGTAGACCCGTAAGCAAACTTGAATGGAAAGAAGAGTTCAGCGGACGGAGAATCGGAGATGTGAAAACTTCGGACGCAAAACTGTTTCTAATCAAGCTTCAGAAAGATGGAAAGGGTCACAGCACCATAAAAACAGTGCGTGGGGTGCTGAGGCCTGCTTTCCAGATGGCTGTTGACGACGATGCACTGACCAAAAATCCATTCGGATTTACTTTAGTAGGAGTGGTGGTGAATGATTCCGTGACTAGGGAAGCGATTACGAAAAAACAGATGAACAAATTCCTGAAGTTCATCTATGACGACAACTGTTACTGCAAATACTACGAGGTGGTGTATATCCTGTTCCACACCGGGTTACGTATTTCTGAATTCTGCGGCTTGACCCTGAAGGACGTTGACCTGGAGAACAAGATCCTGAACATCGATCATCAGCTCCAGCGGACGAGCAGCATGAAGTACGTGATCGAAAAGACCAAGACAAATGCTGGTACACGCAAGCTTCCCATGGGTGACGACGTTTGTGATTGCTTTCGGACGATCCTGGAACAACGGGAAGCCCCGCAGATCGAGAAGATGGTGGATGGCTACAGCGGATTCCTTTTCCTGGACGATGACGGGATGCCGTTGGTGGCGATGCACTGGGAGCATCGGTTCAATCACATGGTGAAACGCTACAACGAGATTTTCCGGGAGCAGATGCCGAACATCACACCCCATGTATGCCGCCATACCTACTGCAGCATTCAGGCGCGGGCAGGCATGTACCCGAAGACGCTGCAGTACCTGATGGGCCACAGCGACATCGGAGTGACGATGAATACGTACACGCATTTAGGTCTGGAAGATGCGCTTGAGGAAGTGGGGCGGATGCAGGAACTGGAAAACGCCAGGAAAGAGCAGGAAAAGCTGGCGGGCAAGAAGGAAGAAACCAAGGTGAGCAAGAGGATGTTCCGGGCAGGTTAACTGGACAACGAATTTGACTCCGGCTGCGAAAAGTGGCCGGTTTTTTTGTTGCCCGGGGAGCGCCGCATATGGTATTCTTGAAGCAGAAATCCCGGTAGTAGAAAAATCCCGTTTTACTACTTTTCTACTACTTTTGGCGGCCTCGATTTGCCGCATTTTGCCGCGTTTTGCCGAGTGATGAATTTCATTTTGGGAAACGCGGGACAGAATTGACCCGCAGAGAACTGCGCAAAACGCGGCATCCTGCGGCATAAGGGGGCATCTGGTTCAGGTGATCAGAATCTTATTTATCTGCCACGGCAATATCTGCCGGAGCGCCGCGGCGGAGATGGTGCTGAAGCAGATGGCGCGGGAAGCGGGCCGGAAGGACCTCAGAATCGCTTCTGCCGCGGCGACGCGGGAGGAGATCGGAAACGATATATATCCCCCGATGAAGAAGGCCCTGCTGGCGGCAGGCTATGTTTGCGAACCTCATGCCGCCCGGCAGACGACGCGGGCGGACTACGGTGAGTGGGATTATATCATCGGGATGGACGAAGAGAATATGTGGGATATGAGGCACATCTACGGCGGCGATCCGGAGAAGAAACTGTCGATGTTGCTGGATTGGGCCGGAACACCCGGGCAGGAGATTGACGACCCATGGTATACCCGGGACTTTGCCGGCGTGCTGCGGCAGATTGAGGAAGGATGCCGGGGATTGCTGACCCAGATCTGATAAACAGGAAAGAGGGAGAAGAAGATGAGAAAGCGGACGCTGGGAATCCTGACGCTGGTGTTGTGCCTGATGATCCTCTGCCTGGCCGGAGCGGCCGCCGAGGATCTGTATGAACTGGAAGACAAGGGAACGCTGACGTCTTACAGCGGGAGCGCCGCTGATGTCACGGTGCCCTCGGAAGTGAACGGCGAACCGGTGCGGGCGCTGGGCGACGCACTTTTCTACGGCCATGAAGAGATCGTCTCGCTGACGATTCCGGAAGGCGTGATCAGCATCGATCTCGGGGCGACGTCCGGAATGAAGGGGCTGAAAGAGGTCTCGCTGCCGGAAAGCCTGTGCGAGATCCAGGAGTCCGGTTTTTATAGCGCCGAGTCGCTGGAAAAGATCGTTTTCCCGGCGAACCTGCATTTTATCGGATCACACTCTTTCCGCTATTGCAGCAGCTTGCGGGAGGTGGTATTCACCGGGCCGGTGCCTGTTTTCGGCCGGGAGTGCTTTGACCGTCTGCCCGCTGACGCCGTCATCCGGGTGCCGGATGATCTGGTGGAAGACTACCGCGCCGCGCTGCCGGAGGGACTGACCGTGGAATCCGGCGGAGTGCCGGCGGCGGAGCCGACCGTTGTGATACCGGCTGATGAGGAATTTGATTTTGATCCAGAGCAGGGAACGCTATACGGCTATTCCGGCAGCGCGCCGCGGATTGAGATTCCCGCGAGTATCGGCGGCGTCCCGGTGAAGACCATCGGGGAAAAAGCGTTTCGTTATGAACAGTATCTGACGGAAGTCAGGCTGCCGAAAGGCGTAACGGAAATCGGAAAAGAAGCGTTCCGTGGCGCCAAAAGGCTGGCCCGCGTTGCCTGCCCGGAAACGCTGACGACGATCGGGGAAAAGGCGTTCATGTACGCGCTGGTGTGCGAAACCTTTGACTGGCCCCGGAACCTGACGGATATCGGCGAGGACGCGTTTTACTATACGTCGCTGTACGGTACGCTGGAACTGCCCGGATCGGTCAGACAGATCGGAGCGGAAGCCTTCCTGTCGTCAACGGTCAAAACGCTGATCCTGCACTCGGTGCCTGAAATCGGGGACAGCGCGTTTGATTCCTACAGTATGGAACGGGTGGAGCTGCCCTGGGGCATTTCCGGCGAGGACGCTGCGGCGCTGACCGCCCGGCTCGGCGAACTGGTGCCGGACGCGGAGATTGCCGCCGGCGCGGAACCTACGCCCACGCCGACGCCCGAACCCACACCCACGCCGGAACCAACGCCGGAACCAACGCCGGAACCCACACCGGAACCCGTGCCGGAGCCCGCGCCGGGCGGGGAACCGGAACAGGCGCAGCCTCAGGAACCGGACAACAACGGAGCGGACGGACTGAAGATGGATGTGAAATACAGGATGGTCTCCCTGACTGTCGCTGCTTCCGGCGCGGTGAAAAGCGCGGATGAATATCCGGAATACTCCATCACCTTCCACGCGGACGGGACAGCGGACTTCGTGATGTCCGGCGCGCCGGTTCCGGGTCTTCCCTGGACGGCAGACGGGAACAGCGTCGCGGTGGAATACTACGGGAAAACACTTCAGTGTACCCTTGCGGAGGGCGCGCTGGAAATGGACTTTTTCGGATCCATGCTTCTGAAAATGGAACCGGAGGAATCATAAACCGGCAGGGAGGACCTGTATGAAACTGGAGAAAGAAGACTATATCGATCCGACGTGCGTGCTGTGCGGGAAACCCGGTGAAACGGAAACGGCGCAGCCGGTGCCGGTGGGACGGATCATGGACAAGCTCCGGGAATATGAGGACCGGAACGACTGGCCGGCGGTGGAACGCCACCTGAAATACTGGCTGGCAGAGGCTGAGGCCAACCGGGATGAGCGCGGGCAGCTGATGCTGCACAACGAACTCATGGGCTATTACCGGAAGCAGGGCAAAAAAGACGAAGCCTTCGCGCACGCGGAACAGGCCGCGGAGCTGGTGGAAAAGCTCGGCATGGAAGATACCGTAACCGCCGGAACCACCTGGGTGAACGCCGGAACGGTGCGGGAAGCTTTCGGGGACCCGGTGGGCGGACTGGCTTTCTTTGAGAATGCCCGGGTAAACTACGAAAAGAACCTGCCGGAAGGCGACGGCAGGCTGGGCGGACTGTACAACAACATGGCGCTCTCGCTGGCGGTATGCGGCCGGTATGAGGAAGCGGAGGAGATGTTCCTCCGGGCCATTGAGGTCATGAAGAAGCAGGAGAACGGCGAACTGGAACAGGCGATCACCTGGCTGAACATGGCGGACGCCGCGGAGGCGGCGCTGGGAGCTGAAGCGGCGGAGGATGCCGTGGAGGAATACCTGGAAACCGCAGAGACGCTGCTGAACACGGAGAGCCTGCCACGCAACGGATACTATGCCTTTGTCTGCGAGAAATGCGCGCCGGTGTTCGGTCACTATGGCTGGTTCATGGCGGAAGCGGAACTGAAGAGGAGAGCGAAAGAGATCAATGAAAGGGCTTGAACTGGCGCGGGCGTACTGGGAAGCCTTCGGCGTCCCGATGATCCGGGAACAGTTCCCGGAATATGAAGGGATCGTTGCCGCGGCGCTGACCGGCAGCGGATCGGAATGCTACGGGTTTGACGACGAGACCTCCCGGGATCATGACTTTGAACCGGGCTTCTGCCTGTTTATTCCGGGGGAGGAGGTTGTCGACCGCCGTACAGCGTTCCTGCTGGAACGCGCCTACGCGAAGCTGCCGGCGGAGTTCGAGGGCTTCCGGCGCCAGAAGCTGCAGCCGGTGGGCGGGCAGCGGCACGGCGTATTCCGGATTGACGAGTACTTCACGGAAAAGATTGGCTGCCCAGCGGATCAGGTGGACATGGAACAGTGGCTGCGCCTGCCGGAATACGCGCTGGCGGAAGCGGTGAACGGCGAAGTGTTCCGGGATGAGGCCGGACTGCTGACGGACTGCCGAAAACTGCTTTCGGAGATGCCGGAAGACGCCCGGCGGAAGCGGCTGGCCGGACGGCTGCTGCTGATGGCCCAGAGCGGGCAGTATAACTACCGGCGGTGCCTGCAGCACGGGGAAGCGGGCGCGGCGCAGCTGGCGGTGGGGGAGTTTGTGAAAAACACCCTGTCAGCGGTGTTCCTGCTGAACAGGGCGTATATGCCGTATTACAAGTGGAGTTTCCGGGCACTGCGGGCGCTGCCCGGCGGGGAAGACCTGGACCGGAGCCTGGAGTGGCTGCTGACGACGGACAACGGGGAAAGCGCTGCCGAGGACAAGTATTTCTGCATGGAAGGGATCGCGTCGCAGGTCATTGATCTGCTGCAGGAGCAGGGGCTGACGGAGGCCACCTGCGGGGATCTTGAAAAACACGCGTATTCCGTGAATGACGGGATCAAAGATGGGCAGGTCAGGAACCTGCACATCCTGCATTGTGTATAATGATGCCCTTTCCCCCTGCCCCCTTCCCCGCTCTGTAAGTTGAAGATCATTGGAGCATGAGTAAGCGGGGACGGGGAAGATTTTAGATATGGGGCTTCGCCCCCATGCCCCGCCAAAGAACGAAGGCAACGTGGAAGCACTGGATTATCCAATCATTTTGGAGACCAGCGCAGGGAGCTCTGAAAGAGAATGGATGACCCCGTCCGCGGCGTCGACGGTACCGAAGCCGTAGGCGGCGTGGATAAAGGGAATACGGGCCTGGAGGGCAGCCTCCCGGTCTTTTTTTGTGTCGCCGATATAGACGCCCTTGGCGTAGTGGTTGCGGTCCATGACCAGGCGGATGTTCTCGCCCTTGGTGAGACCGGTGCGCTCCCATTCCTCATAATCGATAAAGAGATCCGCAGCGCCGGAGGAGACGAGGAACGCCTTGACATAGCCCGTCTGGCAGTTACTGACCACGGCCAGGTCGTAGCCTTCTGCTTTCAGGGTTTCCATGACGTTACGAAAATTCGGATACAGGGTGCCGCAGTGGCTGTAAAGATACTCCACTTCATGCCGGCAGCAGATATCGAAGATTTCATCCCGGCGGGGCATATCGGCTTCGGGATAGAGGGCGAGGCTGATTTCTTTCATCGTCATGCCCATGACGCCGTGGATATCGTCCACGGTGAGGGGCTTCAGGCCGGGGCATTCCCGCTGGAAGATTTCGTTCCAGGCCTCGGCAACGGCCGGGGCGGAGTCCCACAGGGTTCCGTCCAGATCGAAAAGGAGCAGGGTGTCCTTCATAAACATACCTCCGGTGGGGAAGATACAGTGATTATATCGGAGAATACAGGTCAGCACAAGTTTATGCGAAAAGATAAGATCTCTCCACGCGGCAGCTGAAGCTGCCTTGGTCGAGATGACACCGGAGGAAGGGAGACTGACTCAAAAAATGTTTTGTCAAAGGTATTGACTTTTAAATTATCTTTGATAAAATATTATTTGCAAAAAGGATTTAAAGGAGGCGGACCGGTGGAACGCTATGATATCGCCATTATCGGTACGGGCCCTGCGGGGGTGTCCGCCGCGCTGACGGCGAAGAACCGGAACAAAACCATCCTCCTGCTGGGCAGCCGGCAGATGAGCGAGAAGGTGGCCAAGGCGCACGAGATCCGGAACTATCCCGGCCTTCCCTTTGTGAAGGGAGAGGAGCTGGCTGAAGCCTTCCGGAATCAGCTGGACCGGATGGAGATCCCGATCACGGAGCAGCGGATCGGCGCCGTATACGCCATGGGGGATTATTTCGCCCTGCAGGCGGGGGAAGAAATGCTGGAGGCAAAGACGGTAATCCTCGCCACCGGGGTGGTATCTGCGAAGCCGCTGCCGGGAGAGGAAGCACTGCTGGGCCGGGGCGTCAGCTACTGCGCCACCTGCGACGCGCCGCTGTACCGCGGCCGGGCCGCAGCGGTGATCGGTTACAGCCCCCGGGAGGAAAGCGAAGCCGCCTTCCTGAGCGAGGTTTGCAGCCGGGTGATCTATTTCCCGATGTATCCCGAAGAACCGGACCTGCCCGATAAGGTGGAAGTGATCCGGGAAAAACCCGCGGAGATCCTGAAGGCGGAGAACGGACTGAAGGTAAAGACCGAAGAGGGGGAATACGCCGCCGACGGGGTGTTCGTCCTGCGGGAGGCAGTGGCGCCGGCGCAGCTGGTGCCCGGACTGGAAACGGACGGCGCCCATGTGAAGGTGAACCGGAAAATGGAGACCAACCTGCCGGGCGTGTTCGCCTGCGGGGACCTGGCCGGAACGCCGTACCAGTATGTGAAGGCGGCCGGGGAAGGCAATGTGGCTGCGCTCAGCGCGGCGGCATATATAGAGAGAAAAGATAAAGAAAAAGGAGGACAATAAAAATGGTTAAGAAGGTCAACAGTCAGGAATTTGCGGCGGAGGCGATGAAGGCGCCCGTGGCCGTGGTGGATTTCAACGCGACCTGGTGCGGCCCGTGCCGCATGCTGGAACCGGTGCTGGAGGACATCTCCGAAAAGTACGCGGACAAGGTCAGCTTCTACAGCGTGGACGTGGACGAAAGCCCGGAACTGGCGATGCAGTTCCGCGTGAGCTCCGTGCCCTGCCTGGTGTTGCTGAAGAACGGCGGGTTCGCTGACCAGAGCGTCGGTTTCCGGCCGGAACCCCAGCTGACCGCCTGGATTGACGGAAACCTGAAATGAGAAAAGGATCCTTCGCTATGCTCAGGGTGACAGCCTGAGAAGGAAAGAAACAGAGAGAGAAAAACCATGAGTGAAGCAAATCGGACAGAATATCCCCAGCTGCAGCTGGACAGCCAGCTTTGTTTTCCGCTGTACGCCTGCGCCCGGAAGGTGATCGGCGCCTATACGCCGCTGCTCAAGCCCCTGGGCCTGACCTATACCCAGTACATCGTGATGCTGGAACTGTGGGAAAAGGAGAAGGTCAAGGTCGGCGAGCTTGGCCACCGGCTGTACCTGGACTGCGGTACGCTGACCCCCATGCTCAAGAAGATGGAGGAAAGCGGCTGGCTGACGCGCTGCCGCTGCAAGGTGGACGAGCGGGTGGTTTATGTGGCCTTGACCGAAAAGGGCCGCGCTCTGCGGGAGGAAGTCAAGGACATCCCGATGAAGGTGGGGAGCTGCATTACCCTGCCGCAGGAGGAAGCGTTTGAGCTGTACCGGCTTCTGTATAAACTGCTGGATTTAATGGAAGATTAAAAAAGTGAGGGAGAAAAGGATGAAGAAGAATAAGCTGTTGATCATCGTGCTTTGCGTAGTGCTTGTCGCCGCGGCCGTTACGGCTGTTGTGCTGCTGACCAGGCCGGCGGAGAAAAAAGTTGGCCTGGAGGCGATCCGGGAAAAGGGCACCCTGGTGGTCGGAATGGAAGGAAACTGGAGCCCCTGGACTTATCATGGCGACGACGGAAAGCTGACCGGCCTGGAGGTCGATATCGCGAACCTGATCGCGGAAGGCCTGGGCGTCAAGGCGGAATTCCAGGAAGCACCGTGGGATGCGCTGCTGGCCGGCGTGGACTCCGGACGGTTCGACATTATCTGCAACGGCGTGGGCTATACAGAGGAGCGGGCGAAGAGCTACAACTTTACGGTCCCCTACGTCTATTCCAACAAGGTGCTGGTAGTGGCGGAAAACAACGAGGACATCAAAACCGTGGATGACCTGAAGGGAAAGAAAACCGCCAACAGCGCTTCCAGCACCTATGCTGCCCTGGCGGAACAGTACGGCGCCACACTGGTGCCGGTGGATACGCTTGGCGAAACGATGGATATGCTGGTGCAGGGGCGGGTGGACGCGACGATCAATGCCCAGGTATCCATTGCGGATTACCTGAAAGAGCATCCTGAAGCGAAGATCAAGATCGTGCAGGTTCTGGCCGGCGATCCGGTGGCCTACCCGCTGCATATCGGTGAAGAGTACCGGACGCTGGTGGACGCCATCAATGAGATCCTGGAAGCCGCGCGGAAGGACGGCCGGCTGGCGGAGATCAGCATGAAATACTTCAACGTGGATATGACCAAGGCAGAATAACCGCTGAACATCCGGAAGGAAGATTGACATGAATGAGCGGCTCTGGGGAATCCTGACGGATTCGTTCCCCAAGCTTCTGAAAGCCGGGATAGAGATCACGATCCCGCTGACCGTGATCTCTTTCATCCTGGCCCTGGTGATCGCGGTAATCGTCGCGCTGATCCAGTACGCAAAGGTGAAGGTGCTGCGGCAGATCTGCCGTTTCTATGTATGGATCATTCGGGGGACCCCCCTGCTGGTGCAGCTGTATATTGTGTTTTACGGGCTGCCCAGTGTAGGCATCTCACTGGACGCGTTCCCCGCGGCCATCCTGGTTTTCGGCTTCAATGAAGGCGCCTATATGGCGGAGACGATCCGCGGCACGCTGGAAGGCGTGAACGTGGGCCAGATGGAAGCGGGATACTGCGTGGGCATGAACTACGGGAAGATCATGTGGCATGTGGTGCTGCCCCAGGCGCTGCGCATGGCTTTCCCGGCGCTTTCCAACTCCCTGATTTCCATGCTGAAGGGAACCAGTATGGCCGCCACGATTACCGTGGTGGAGATGTTCCGCCAGGCGCAGGTGATCAACGGCCGGGTATACGAATCACTGGGTCTGTATGTGGAAGTGGCGCTGATTTACCTGCTCTTCTGCACGATCCTGACCTGGATCCAGCACAAGGGTGAAAAGCGGCTGGCCAGTTACGGAGGTGTCCGCTCATGATGCTGGAAATACGGGACGTCAAAAAAAGCTTCGGCGACCTGAAGGTGCTGGATGGTATCAATCTGGACGTGGAAAAGGGCGATGTGGTCGCGATCCTGGGACCCAGCGGGTCCGGAAAAACGACTTTCCTGCGTTGCCTGAATTTCCTGGAGAAGGCGGACGCCGGCACCCTGGTTTTTGACGGGGAACCTTTTGACCTGCATGCCGCAGGCAGGGCGGACATCGCCCGGATGCGGAGAAAGACGGGGTTTGTTTTCCAGAGCTACAACCTGTTCCTGAACAAAACCGTGCTGCAGAACGTGACGCTCGGCCTGACCTCCGGCATGGGCATGGAGAAAAAACAGGCGGAAGCCGTCGCGGTGGAGATGCTGGAAAAGGTCGGCATGGCGGACAAGCTGAAGAATTATCCGTCGCAGCTGTCCGGCGGGCAGCAGCAGCGCGTCGCGATCGCCCGGGCGATGGCGACGAAGCCGGAGATCATCTATTTTGACGAACCGACCAGCGCGCTGGACCCGGAGCTGATCGGCGAGGTGCTGGCCGTCATGCGGAAGCTGGCGGAGGACGGGATGACGATGCTCGTGGTGACGCACGAGATGGACTTTGCCCGGAACGTATCCAGCAAGGTGATGTTTATGGAAGGCGGGAAGGTGATCGAGACCGCGCCGTCGAAACAATTCTTTGAACAGCCTGCCGAACCCCGGGCGAGGGAGTTCATCAGAAAAATTCAGAATTCATAATTCAGAATTCATAATGGTTTGTGATATACTGAATCAACGGTATTCGAAATGACAAGCGATAAGGAAGATTCAGGATATGCATAAAGCGGGAAAGTGGCTGATCAGGATCGCCGTAACGGGGATCCTGTTTTTGCTGCTTCTGGCCGGCTGCGCCGCGGCGGACGGAAGGACGCTGACGGCGGGATGCCCTTCCATGTGCGGGGAGAAAGTGATCGCCCGGGAGGGAAAGGACGGCCTGATCCTCAGCCTGCCGGGCTTCTGGGACCTGTCGAAGATTACGCTGGAGATGGATAAAACGCCGATGCTGCTGCTGGATAACGGCGCGGCGGAAGCGCCGTCCGGGCAGGAAACAGACCTGACCGGGCTGGCCGGAAGGCGGATCCGGCTGGAGGACGGAAACGGGAGAGGGTGCGGATACGTAACGATCCTGCAGGGATCGAAAATCCCCGCGCTGTTCCTGGAAGTGGACGGGAACAAACTGAAGAAGGTCAACCGGAGCAAGGAAAACGTGATTACTGACGGCCGGGCTGCCTGCTATGAAGCGGACGGCACCGTGGACTACAGCGGCGCGCTGGACCAGATGAAGGGCCGGGGGAACAATACCTTCCGGTATTCCAAGAAGCCGTACCAGATCAAGCTGCGGGAAAAGGCTTCCCTCGGCGGCATGGCGAAAGCCAGGACCTGGGTACTGCTGGCTAACTGGGTCGACGTAAGCCTGCTGAGAAACCAGATCGTGCTGGATATGAGCCGGGAAATCGGCCTCCGGTATGCCGTCAGCTGCGTTCAGACAGACGTGTGGATCAATGGGGTTTACAACGGCCTGTATTTGCTGGCGGAAAAGATCCAGATCGGAAAGAACCGGGTGAACATCACGGACCTGGAGGAAGAAACGGAGAAGGTGAATCCCGTCCCCTTTTCTCCCGGGAATATGATAAAAATCGAATCGAAGGAAATTCCGCTGCTGCGGAGCTATCAAAACGTGCAGGATCCGGAGGATATCACGGGCGGCTATATCCTGACCATTGAAAAGAAGGCCCGGATGAACAATTACGCGCTGGTCGGGTTCCGGACGGCAAACGATCTGAGCATCCGCATCAAGGAGCCGACCTGTCCCAGCCGGGGGCAGACGGAATACCTGTTCAGGCGCTTTACCGAGCTGCAGCAGGCCCTGATCGCCAGGGACGGGATTAATCCGGAAACCGGGATGGCGTTTGACGCCTACCTGGACACGCGGTCCTTCGCTCAGAAATACCTGATTGAGGAATGGTGCAAGAATTACGACTTTTTTGGCGGGAGCCAGTTCCTCTACAAGGATTCGGACAAGGTTGACCCGCTGATCTACGCCGGCCCGTCCTGGGACTACGACCTGAGCTTCGGCAATATGGCCGACAGAGGACACCGTTCAGACGGCGCGTACCTGACTGTTTACCGCCGGAACTATAACATCTACTGGCTGCTGTCCGGCCATGAAAGCTTCCGCGCAGAAGTTGAGGCGCTCTGGAAAGAGGCTTTCCGGCCCGCCGCGGCAGTGCTGCTGGGGGAAACGGAAAAAGCACCGGACGGCATCGTCTGCTCCCTGGCGGAATACCGGGAACGGATCAGCGCGTCCGTACAGCTGAATACCCGGCGGTGGGGCATCAGCAGCGACGCCAGCGGCCGGGATGCCGGCGTGAGTTTTGACAACGCGGTGAAATACCTGGACAAATGGATCCGTGAACGGACGGCCTGGATGGACGGAGAGTACGGAACGGAAGGTGAATGACGTGCGCACGGCGTTTTCCGGCCGAAACAGAGTAAAGCGACAAAAAACATTATTAGTACGGAAAATGCCCGCCCGGCGCATTGACAAAGGCGCCGGGCGGGCATACACTTTCACCCGTAAAGGCAAGGGCGTCTTTAACTGCTATGCGTTAAAGGCGTTTTATTCTTTAAAACGCATGTTAAAAACCAAAGGAGGTTACGTTTCATGTCTTACGTCGATGAGGTCCTTGAAAGAGTCATCCGGGAAAACCCGAACGAGCCCGAGTTCCATCAGGCTGTGAAGGAAGTGCTGAACTCCCTGCGCCCCGTGGTGGACGCCAATGAGGAAAAGTTCCGCAAGGACGCGCTGCTTGAGCGCCTGGTCAACCCGGAACGGCAGCTGAAGTTCCGCGTGCCGTGGGTGGACGACAAGGGACAGGTTCAGGTGAACACCGGCTACCGCGTACAGTACTCCAGCGCCATCGGCCCCTACAAGGGAGGCATCCGGCTGCATCCGTCCGTTAACCTGGGTATCATCAAGTTCCTGGGCTTCGAACAGATCTTCAAGAACTCCCTGACCGGTCTGCCCATCGGCGGCGGCAAGGGCGGCAGCGACTTCGACCCCAAGGGCAAGAGCGAC